>SFGA01000021.1 GCA_004556705.1 Ruminococcus sp.
ATATCTTTTCATCTCCTCTTTCTCATTTTAACACAAAAAATGATGGTAGACACTTTTTTGTGTCTACCATCATTATATCATTTCATTTTGCCGTCTTTTCACTCTTTATTTCTAAAGCCTGTTATGTCCTTTATCACTTCGCCTGCAATTATTAGTCCTGCGACAGACGGAGTAAATGAGTTACTGCCGGGGTAACGCACGCCCGTTTCACTTTTAATCGGTTTTTCTTTTGAATATACAACCTTTAGCTTTTTTATTCCAAGCTTTTTGAGTTGCGTTCTCATTGCTTTTGCAAGCGGACAAACAGAGGTTTTATAAATATCGGCAACTTCAAACATTTCGGGGTTTACCTTGTTGCCGGCACCCATACTTGAAATTATCGGCGTTTTTACTTTATCTGCGTTGACAACAAGCTGAATTTTACCAGCCACCGTATCGATAGCGTCAATTATATAATCGTATTTTGAGAAATCGAATTCATTTGCCGTTTCGGGCAGATAAAAGGTTTTATAGGTGTTCACTTCGGCGTTTGGGTTTATATCGAGAATTCTATCCTTCATAACGTCAACCTTATAATGACCGAGCGTGCTTGTGAGAGCGACTAATTGTCTGTTAAGATTTGTAGGGGAGACAACGTCATTGTCAATAAGGTCTATTTTGCCAATACCTGCCCTTGCCAACGCTTCGCAGGCAAATGAGCCTACACCGCCGACGCCGAAAACCGCAACATAGGAGTTTTTTATCTTTTCCATATTTTCATTGCCGAAAAGCATTTGTGTTCTTTCGTACATTTCATTCATAAATTTTTCACCCATAACAGTATGACAGATTTTTATATTATTTTCAACCTTCAAATTATTGAATAATTGTCCGTTTCTCCGAATATATTTTTATAGGTAAATTTTAAGGAGGAACGCAAATGAATATCAACACGGTAAATACCGATATTTCAATGAAAAGGCTTGCTTTTGAGGAAGCTGCCGAGCAACAGATAGAAAGCGACATAACCTTACCCGATTATTTTCCCGATATTGTAAGGGTAATAAAATGCACGCTAAAAGCAAATATTGTCTCGGTGTCCTCGGGCGGAAATCGTATAACTGCTGACGGAAACGCAATTATTTCTGTTCTCTACTTATGTGAAAGCGGTAAGCTTCATTGCTTTGAGCAGAAAATTCCCGTTTCAAAATACGTCGAAACGCCAAAGGCTGAGGAGTGCACATGTGTTGCGAGCGCTAAAACGCAATATGTAAACTGCCGTGTTATCAGTCAGCGGAGAATTGATATAAGAGGCAGCATAGGAATTGATTTTAAGGCTTATGAAAAATGCGATAAAAGCATTGTTTCTTCGTGCGAGAATAAAAATATTCAGCTGAGGACTAAAACTGCGAACGTTTCAAATCTAAAAGACTGCGTTTCGAGATGCTTTTCAATGAATGAAACGATTGAAATCGGAGCTTCACAGGGTACTATCGGACAGATTGTTCGTTGTAATGCGATTGCCGTGCTTGACAGCACAAAGCTTGTTGCGGGCAAAATCCTTGTTAAAGGCGAATTGAAGGTCAAGGTAGTTTTCTTGACTGACGGCGAGTGTGTATTGGAAAAAATTGAAAATTCAATGCCTATAAGTCAAATTATCGAGGCTGCAACAACAGAAAGCTGTTCTGATTTTGTGACGCTTAGTGTTCCGTCCGTCGAGGTGCATGCAAAAACAGATTCAAGCGGTGCATTGCGGCTTATTGATGTGTCGGCTATAATAAGGGCGGATGTAAACGTTTATGAAAATGAGGAAATACAGTATACTACCGATGCATATTCAACGGAATATGAAACGGATTTTCAAAGAGAAAGCGTTGAGCTTAAAAGCATATTTGAAAAGTTTAGCGACACTTATCTTTGCAAGGGCTCGGTTGAGATAAGCGGCTCGGCAGTAAAATCGATTGAGGATATTTTCTGTAACGAATTAAATTATACAGTATCGTTATCGGGAAATGAAATGCTCATAAGCGGTAAGGCCAATGTCAGCTTCCTTGCTGTTAATTCTGAAGATGAGTTGCAATCGTTTGACAGGGAGCTTGATTTTCAATATAAGCGTGCAACGACTCTGGGAGAAAGCTTTTCCGCAAGCTGTAATGTTACGCCGACGGGCATTGATTATATTCTTTCTGCCGAAAACAAGCTTGATATCAGAATTGAAACCGAAATAAGCGGCATAATTTTTGACGCTTCGAAGAAACGGATTATTTCGGATATATCCTGCGACGAAGCAAAGAAAAAGAAAAAGCGTTCGGCGGCACTGACTATTTACTTTGCACAACAGGGAGAGGAAATTTGGGAAATTGCAAGGAAATACAACACAAGAGTTGATTTGATATGTGCCGAAAATAATATAAATTCCGATTGTGTTGAGCAAAATCAAAAGCTTTACATACCGTCTGTATAATTTATCGCCCTTCGAGAAATCGAGGGGCATTTTTCAACAAATAAGGAAGAATGCATAAAATGTAATGAAGTATTTTACGGGCGGTGAAACAATGAATCTTATAATAAAGCTTTCCTCGGTTACTTATGCTCTCAAGGCAAGAGATACGCTAAAGCTGAAGGGCGTCCGTTCAACCGTGGAAAAAAATCCGAGACCTAAAACGAAAGAGGGGTGCAGCTATATACTCTATGTTTATAACGCACCGAAGGATACGGTTTCGCTTTTAGAAAGCCACGGAATTCCTGTAACGGAAGCCGTGTGGAAATAATGGTGTATTTTGATAATGCCGCAACGACTTATCCAAAGCCTGAAAGCGTGATTTCTGCCGTTTCAAACGCAATGCGGTTTTACGGTGCAAATCCCGGCAGAGCAGGACACGATATGGCGTTTTCTACGGCTGAAATGATATATAACACAAGGAAGCTTGCAAGTGATATGTTCGGCGTAGATAAACCGGAAAACGTTGTTTTTACTCCGAATTGTACCTACGCATTGAACTGTGCGATTAAAGGCTTGGCTAAAAAGGGCTCGCATTTTATTATATCCTCTTTGGAGCATAATGCCGTAGTGAGACCGCTTGAAACGCTTAAAAACAGGGGCGTATGTGATTACAGTATTGCAAGGGTTGAAAAATACGACGGCGAAACCTATATGAATTTTGAAAGGCTCATCAGAGATAATACAGTTGCGATAATATGTACGGGTGCTTCAAATGTTTTCGGCAAAATGCCGTCTTTAAGGGGCATAGCATCGCTTTGCAAAAATTACGGCTTGAAATTTATCGTAGACGGCGCACAAATATCGGGTATATATAATATAAATTGCAAGAGAGACGGTATAGATATTCTTTGTGTTGCCGCACACAAGGGCTTATATGCGCCTATGTCCTCGGGAATGATGATAATAAACGGAGATATTCCGCTTGAAACCGTCGTTGAGGGTGGAACGGGCAGCTATTCCGCTGTGCTTTCACAGCCGAATAATTTACCCGAAAGATTTGAAAGCGGCACATTGAGCGTGCCTTTGATAGCAGGCATAAACGCAGGTATGAAATTCGTGAATAGGGTAGGTATTGAAAATATACGCTCACACGAATTATCCGTTGTCAAAAGAATTAACAACGAGTTAAAATCAATTCCTAATGTTATAGCTTATACCGATTTTGAAGCCGAATATGAGAGCTTTGCTCCGATTATTTCCTTCAATATAGAAAAAATGAACAGCGAAGAGGTCGGAAGGCTTCTGAATGAAAATGGAATAGCTGTTCGTTCGGGCTTGCATTGTGCCGTTTTGGCACACAAAATCTACGGCACGGTCGAAACGGGAACGGTCAGAATTGCTCCGTCGTATTTCACAAATAAAAATGATGTTAATTTATTGTTAAAATCAATAATTAAAATTGCAAAAGGCTGATATTTATGATACAATATATCACGATTATATACTATTATTTTTTTATTTAACGTGATATATTGTATTTTTTGTCGAAAAGGGTGGTTTAATGGAAAAAATGATGGCTGTGTCAGACTTCTTTTATGAAATAAAAAACGCCATTTTATCTTTTAACGGAATTTCGGACATACTCGATATTCTTTTTGTTGCGTTGATTATTTACGGCGCATTGATTTTGATTAGGGATACAAAAGCTATACAGATTGCAAAAGGCTTTGTTCTGATTTGTATCGTTTATGCTATTGTTTCTTTGCTTAAAATGCAGGCAAGCTCATATATTTTCTCCTTGTTTTTCCCAAATTTGTTTTTAATACTGATTGTCATTTTCACACCCGAGATAAGACACGCACTTGAAAGCGTAGGACGAAGCTCATTTGTCAATATCGTTAAGGGTAATGACAAGACTAAGAAATATGAGCCTGTCAGCAGAATGATTAACTCAGTATGCCGTTCGTGCGCAGAAATGAGCGATAAGAAAATTGGAGCCTTGATAGTTTTTGAAAGAGGCTCGCTGCTCGGACAAATAATCGAAACGGGCACAAGAATTGACGCAGAGCCGTCTGTTGAAATGATTGAGAATATATTTTTCCCGAAAGCACCGCTTCATGACGGCGCAATGATTATAAAGGACCGCAGAATTTGTGCGGCAGGCTGCATACTTCCGTTGACTGCAAACACAAATATCAACAGCGCTCTCGGTACAAGACACCGTGCCGCAATAGGTATGAGTGAGCAGAGCGACGCTTTGGTGGTTGTTGTTTCCGAGGAGACGGGTACTATTTCAGTTGCCGAAAAAGGAAATCTTAAAAGAAATCTTTCAGACGGTGACTTGCGTGAATTGCTTACCAAAACATTTATTCCAGCAGACAATGATGAAAAAAGAATTTTCAAATCTTTTATAAAGGGGCGTCATAAATAATGAAAGAAAAAATGTCAAAATTCAGACGCTTTTTTAATTTCCATAAGTGGTTTTCAAATAACAAATTTGTTGCTTGCTTTTCACTTTTAGCCGCATTTTGCATTTGGCTGTGGATCTCCATTGATAAAAGCCCGATTGTTGAGAACGTTATAGTTTCCGTTCCCGTTTATATTGAAACGGAAAACAGCGTACCCTCTCAGCTCGGACTAAAGGTTTTCGGAAATTCAAATTATACGGTTGATGTAACGGTTTCGGGCAAAAAGTTCGTTGTCTCTTCACTAACGGCAGACGATATTAAAGTTACGGCACAAACAAACTTTGTTGATTCGGCAGGAAATAAATCCTTGCTTTTGAAAGCTACACCGGCAAAAAATCAAGATTTTACAATCGTATCGCTTTCAGAAAACTATATTTCCGTATATTTTGATACTTACAAAGAAAAGGAATTTCCGTTAGAGGCAAATATTGTTACCGAGCTTAGCAGTATTGTTCCCGACGGCTGTATTCAAGGCAATGTAGTATTTTCAAAAAGCACCGTCAGAGTCAGCGGACCGACAACTGAGGTTAACAAGGTTACAGGCGTTGCCGCAACCGTTAACGTTGACAAGGTTATTGAAGGCACAACTACCTTTACACCCGATATTCAGCTTCTCGGTGCACCGAGCTCGGATTTTACCAACACCTCTGTCGATATAGGAGATGCCGGAATTACACTTACAGTTCCTGTTCTCAAGGAGGTTGTTCTTCCGACTACAGTTACGCTTAAAAATGCGCCTGCCGATTATCTTTTGGGCTCAATGAATATGTCTTTGCATCCGTCAAGCGTTAAGGTCGGTATTCCTGTTGAAAAAATTGATGATATTAAAGAAATCAGCGTAGGAACTATTGATTTTAACAGCCTTGATGCAGGTAATAACATATTCACATTTAAGAAGGATGATATTACAGATTATATGATAACCGACTCGGTTGAAAAATTCAGAGTCAGCGTGAATATGGGCAATGTTGTATCAACTTATGTTAATATTCCGTCGTCAAATATTTCTGTTGTAAAGCAAAAAGCAGGCTATGAAGCTACTGTTGCACAGCAATCAATATCAAATGTAAAAATTGTCGGACCTGCAAGTGTTATTGACTCTCTAAACCCAAACAACGTATATGCTGATATTGACGTTTCACAGGTCAACGCAACCTCAGGAACGGTTACTGTTCCCGTTAATATTTCAATACGTGATAACACGTCGTGTTGGGCAAATGGAGATTATTCCGTTCAAGTGACAATTAAACCAAATTCATAATTATTGCGAGGTATAAAATTGAGTAATCAAGTCAGCAAAAAGCATAAAACCTCCGTCGGCGGTCAGGCGTTGATTGAGGGTATAATGATGCGTGGTCCTAAGGGTGCGGCTATGTCCGTAAGGCTTCCGAACGGTACGATTGAGACTGAATATAAGGACGTTAAGCCGTGGAGAGAAAAAAATAAATTCTTTTCCTTGCCGCTTGTAAGAGGCATTGTCGGCTTTGTTGAGTCGCTTGTTACGGGCTACGGTTATCTTATGGAGTCTGCCGAAAAATCAACGCAAGGTCTTGAAAATCCGCCGGAAGAGGAGCTTTCAAAATTCGATAAGTGGATTGAAAAGCACTTTGGCGAAAAAATGATGAACGTTGTCGGAGTAATATCGGCAGTTTTAGGCTTTGGTATTGCTTTCTTTTTGTTTATGTGGCTTCCCTCATTTGTTGTCGATAAGGTAACCTTCGGAAAGCTGCTTGAATTTCATCCGCTTTTTGAGGGAATAATCAGAATAATAATATTTGTTCTTTATATGCTCGCTGTTTCTTATATGAAAGATATTCACCGTGTCTTTATGTATCACGGAGCAGAGCACAAATCGATTTTTTGCTATGAAAACGGACTTGAATTGACCGTCGAAAACGTAAGAAAGCAGAGCAGATTTCATCCGAGATGCGGTACAAGCTTTATGTTTGTAATGATACTTTTGAGCATTTTACTTTCGTCTGCACTTGTACTTATTTTCCCGAACCTTGCCGATATTAACAGAATGCTTTGGATACTTATTAAGCTTCTTATTATGCCGCTTGTAATGGGTATCGGATATGAGTTTATCAAATACGCAGGCAAGCACGATAACTTGCTTGTTAAAATTCTTTCTGCACCCGGACTTTGGATGCAGAGAATTACAACAAAAGAGCCTACCGATGATATAATCGAGGTCGGAATTGAGGCTATTAAGGCTGTCCTTACCGACAATCCCGAGGATGACGAAATAAAATGACGGTAAATGAGCTTTACGGTATCGGCTTGAAAATGCTCAAGGAAAGCGGTAATGCCGATTATTCGTTCGATTGCGATTGTCTTTTTACAGCTTTTACGGGCGTTGATAAGATAAGGCGGATTATTAACCGTGACGACGAAATTTCCGCCAAAGCCGAAAACAGTTTTTTTTCTGCCGTTAAAAGAAGAATTGACGGCGAGCCGTTGCAGTATATTCTCGGCGAGTGGGAATTTATGGGACTTCCCTTTAAGGTGGGGGAGGGCGTGCTTATTCCTCGTCCCGAAACCGAAATGCTTGTTGAAACAGCTAATGAATTTTTGAAAAATAAGGAAAATGCGGTTGTTTTCGATTTGTGTGCAGGAAGCGGCGCAATCGGTCTAAGCGTTGCAAGGTATAATCCGAATGTAACCGTCTATCTTTTTGAAAAATACGACGGTGCTCTTAAATATTTAAGAGAGAATGCAGGCTTGCTTGAGCTTTCAAATGTTAAAATATTAAAATATGATATTTTTGACGGCTTCCCAAACGATTTGCCGAAAGCTGATATTTTGCTTTCAAATCCGCCGTATATTAAAGATGATGAAGTACCGCTTTTGCAAAAAGAGGTTTCTTTTGAGCCTTACACCGCATTGAAGGGCGGAGTGGACGGGCTTGTTTTCTATAAAGCGATACACGACAGATGGCTTGACGGCGTAAAAAAAGGCGGAATTATCGTTTTCGAGTGCGGCGACGGGCAGTCGGAAGATATAAAAAGTATGTTTTCTGATAAATCGGATAAAATTTCGGTCTTGTATGACTTTAACGATATTGACAGAACAGTCAAAATAAATGTATAATAATATAATATTCAGGAGAAAAATATGTTGTTTAGTATTTTACGTGGCGCATCGGGAATTGAGATTGCAATTCTCTTTTTGGCTCGCTTGTTTGTTGTTTTTTGCACCTTGCCCGTGCATGAATATGCACACGCATTTGTAGCTGATAAATTGGGCGATAAAACCGCAAGACTTTCGGGCAGACTTACGCTCAATCCGATGGCTCACATTGACATTTTGGGCGCAATAATGATTTTGTTTGTCGGCTTCGGCTATGCAAAGCCTGTGCCTGTCAACCCACGTAATTTCAAAAATCCTAAAAAGGAAATGGCTTTTACGGCACTTGCAGGACCGTTTTCAAATATTTTAATGGCTGTTGTCTTTATGCTTTTGTCAAACGTTCTGTCTCTTTTCGGAAGCTCATTATTTGTTCAGGCATTTTACGTTTTCTTCTCATTTGCCGCTTCAATAAATATCGGACTTGCCGTTTTCAATCTTATTCCGATACCGCCGCTTGACGGCTCAAGGGTTTTGGAGCTGCTCATTCCCGATAAATACTATTATAAATTTGCGCAGTACGAAAGATATATTGTTATTGTTATTTTCGGACTTATAGTTTTCGGTGTGCTTGACGCACCGCTTGCATTTTTGCAAAATCATCTCTATTCGGCACTTAATTATATTGTCAGCTTGCCGTTCAGAGCTTTCAAAGGATAATTTAATGGAAAAGATTTCTTATAAGGTTGAGGCTTTTGAGGGTCCGCTTGACCTTTTGCTTTACCTTATTTCTAAGCATAAATTGGATATTTACGACATACCGATTGTTGAGCTTGTCGATCAATATATTGCCTATGTTCGCTCAATGGAAAATGACGATTTATACGTTGCGAGTGAATTTATTGAAATGGCGGCAAGGCTTGTTTATATAAAATCGGTATCTCTTTTGCCTGTTTATGAGGAGGCGGAGGAGTTAAAGCGTGAGCTTACGGGAGAGCTGATTGAGTACAGAGACTGTCAGCTTATGGCAGGTAAGCTTTCCGAGATGACCGACGGCTTTGATAAATTTATCAGAAAGCCGACTGAATTGGAAATTGACTATACATATACAAGGCTTCATGAGGGTAACGAGCTTTTGCGTGCCTATCTCAATGCGGCAGGCAGAAAGCTTCGTAATTTACCTCCGCCGGTCGAGGTTTTTCGTGAAATAGTTGCGAAAAAGATAGTTTCTGTCGGCTCAAAAATCAGATCAATTTTTACAAAGCTTTCAAAAGCGGGTAAAAAAGAAAAGATGACAGAGCTTTTCAACGGTGCCGAAAGCCGTTCGGATCTTGTCGCAACCTTTCTTGCGATACTTGAGCTTGCAAAATCGAAAAAGATAAATATTATCGGTGACGGTGCAGATGCTGACATTGAGCTGCTCGCAACCGATATTGAAGAAATGAATTCGGAAGAGTGGGAATAATTTAATGGCAAACGCAAATGAATTACAGGCGATAGTCGAGGCTGTTTTGTTTGCTTCGGGCGAGCCGCTTGAGTTGAGTCGCTTGTCAGAGGTGCTTGACATTGAGGACGAGCAGACGCAGCAGATTTTATTAAATCTTGCGGCGGAGCTTGATGAAAGACACAGCGGAGTTTGTCTTTTGGAGCTTGACGGCAAATATCAGTTGTCAACGAGAACAAAATACGGCGATTACATAAGAAAAGTTCTTGAAGTAAAGAAAAATGCACCGCTTTCGCAGGCGGCATTTGAAGTTCTTGCGGTGGTGGCTTATAATCAACCTGTTACAAAGGCTTTTATTGAGCAGGTCAGAGGCGTTGATTGCTCGGGCGTTATCGCAACTCTTTGTCAAAAAAAGCTTATTGAAGAAAAGGGCAGGCTTGAATTACCGGGCAGACCCTTGGTATACGGGACTACAACGGATTTCCTTAGGTGCTTTTCATTTTCCTCGCTTGGGGATTTACCTGAATTGCCTAATGACCAAAATACCGACAGGCAGTTAATGCTTGACGAAGCTGTCGCAGAGTCCGAAAAGGGCGAAAGCAGCAGTGAAAACGAATAAAATTACAATTATAAAAGGAGGATGAATATGAAGGCATTGATTATAATACTTGCGATAATACTGTTTTTTGTTCTCCTTTTAAGCATTAGATTTAGGATAGAAGCGGAATATTTTGATGAGTTCTGCTTGAAAATCAAATGGCTGTTTTTTCAGATTTCTATTTATCCGCTTGATGAAAAAATCGACAAGCTAATAAATAAGATGACTAAGGATAAAAAGCCGAAAGAAGCTCCTGCTGAGCCCGAGGAAAGCAAGCAGGAAGAGGAAGCAATTACAAAAAAGGGGAACCCATTCAAAAAATTCTATGAAAATCAAGGCTTTGACGGCGTTATGGAGCTTGTAAATAACGGCGCAGACGCTCTCGGAACAATGATGAAGGGAATGAAAAAGCATTTCATCATTGACGATATGTATCTTTGGGTTACGGTATCGAAAAACCACGATGCGGCAGGAACTGCACTTGAATACGGTAATATTTGCCAAAAAGTATTTCCGTCAATGGGTTATATTTGCTCTAATTTCAAGGTTAAAAGATATGATATTGATATAAATCCCGATTTTATCGGAACATTAAGCAGCGCAAGGTTTGTTTTTAACTGTTCGTTCAGGCCGTTGTTCTTAATAAACTCTGTGATTGCTTTTGCGTTTAGATTTTTATTTAATGTTGTTTTCAAATTTCTTTTTTCAAAACCGAAAAAAGGCACTATAAATAATGAGTTACAAAATACAGAAGGCGGTGCTATTCAATGAAAGAACAGTCAGCAGCAGGAATTCTCGAAACAACAATTGAAAAGGTGAAAAACCTTGTTAACGTCAGCACGATTATCGGTGATCCGATGACGGTTGACGGCGGAATTACAATTATTCCCGTTTCAAAGGTAACATACGGTTTTGCTTCGGGCGGTTCAGACTTCCCCTCAAAATCCAACAAAGAAATCTTCGGCGGCGGCGGTGGAGCAGGCGTTACGATTACACCTGTTGCATTCCTTGTGGTTTCTGACGGCGAAGTTACTCTTAAACACATTACAGCTTATGATAATGCGGCTGAAAGAGTTGTTAACCTTGTTCCCGAAATGTTTGATAAGGTTACAAGCGTTGTTAATAAGGCAAAGAAAGAAAAGAGTGAAGCTGCAAAGGCAGAAGAGCCTGTTGTAAGCGTTACCGCAGAGTAATAAAATATAAAATAATTTAATCACCGCCTGCATATTTTTAATAGGCAGGTGGTTGATTTGCGTAAAGAGATAAGAATAATATTGTTGAGCTTAATAACGATATTATTGTTGAACGTCGGTGCTTACGCCGAGGATGTGCAAATAGATATTTCAGCTTCCTCGGCTGTTTTGCTCGTCAGCGGCTCAAATAAAGTTTTGTTTGAAAAATCTGCTTATGAAAAGCGGCCTATGGCAAGCACAACCAAAATTATGAGCTCGATTATCGCTATTGAAAGCGGCAGACTTGACGAGGAAATTACCGTAACTCAGGAAATGACGGCGGTAGAAGGTACATCAATGGGTCTTTTACCGAATGACAGGGTAAGCGTTTCTGAATTGGTCTATGGAATGCTGTTGTCCTCCGGTAACGATGCGGCGAATGCGACTGCAATTACTATTGCGGGCAGTACAGACGCATTTGTTTCAATGATGAATGATAAGGCAAAGCAAATCGGTATGCTTTCGACTCATTTTGCAACTCCGTCGGGACTTGATGCCGATGACCATTATTCAACTGCATATGATATGGCTCTGCTCGGCTCTTACGCTATCGAGAACGAACAATTTTTAGAAATATGTTCTTCTTCGTCGGCTGTTGTGGATTACGGTAATCCGCCATATAAGCGCAGACTTACCAATCATAATAAGCTGCTTAAAATTTATGACGGGGCAATCGGCATAAAGACAGGCTTTACCAAGAAAAGCGGCAGATGTCTTGTTTCCGCTGCCGAAAGAGACGGCGTTATGCTAATTTGCGTTACACTGAATGATGCGGATGATTGGAACGATCACAAAAAGCTGCTTGATTACGGCTTTGGTATAGCAAAACGATATGATAATTACCAAAGAGATTTTTTAATCGGTATTGTCGGTGGGAAAGAAGCTTCCGCAAACGCACAGCTTCAAAGGACACCGAAAATCGGCATACTCAACGGGCAAATTACTCAAAAGGTGTATATCGAGCATTTTTTATATGCGCCTGTAAAGAAAAATGACGTTGTCGGTTATTCTCAGTTTTATTATCAAAACGGAACACTTGCCGATACCGTGCCCATAATCATTAAAAGCGATATAGGGCAAAACGAATACGAAGAGAAGGCTAAAATTAGCTTTATATATAGTATTTTAAGAAAAATCAAGGGAGAAAAAGATGGCTGACGATAAAATCAGACTTCAAAAATATCTTGCCGAATGCGGCGTTGCTTCAAGGAGAAAATCCGAGGAATTGATTGCAGCAGGCAAGGTAAAGGTCAACGGCGTAACAGCTTTGATAGGCGATAAGGTAAACCCAAAGCACGATAAGGTTACCGTTAGCGGCAAAAAGGCTGTAAGCGTTAAGAAAAACGTTTATATTATGCTCAACAAGCCGAGAGGCTTTATTACCACAATGAATGACGAGCACGACAGAAAATGCGTTGCAGAGCTTGTTAAGGATATAAATACAAGGCTTTATCCCGTCGGTCGTCTTGACAGAGAGTCAGAGGGTTTGCTTATAATGACGAATGACGGCGAATTTACAAACGCTCTCACTCATCCGTCAAAGCACGTTTCCAAGACGTACAGAGTTACTATCAGACCTACTATCACAAAAGAACAGGCTACCGAATTCAGAAACGGCATAGAAATTGACGGCAGAATGACTGCTCCTGCGGATTTGAGAGTTTTGGAGACACAGGAGAACAGGACGGTTGTTGAAGTTACGATTTATGAGGGCAGAAACAGACAGATAAGAAAGATGTTTGAGGCACTTGGCATAGAGGTCGCAAGGCTTAAACGCACAAAGGTCGGAAATTTGAAGCTCGGTATGTTAAAACAGGGCGCATACAGGCATTTGACTGAAGATGAGGTAAGCTCTCTTTATGAGCTTGCAGGCAAATGATTTTATCGTATTTGGTAAGATAATATTGACATTAGTTGATAAAAATAGTAAAATATTAAGACTAAATTAGGACGGTATAATTATGATAAAAAGTATGACAGGTTACGGCAGGGCTGAAGAAACTGTCGATTCAATGAACATTGTCGTAGAAATAAAAAGTGTTAATCACAGATATTTCGAATTTTCTGCAAAGGTACCGAGAGTGTACGGCTTCCTTGAGGAAAAGCTCAAAACCTTTACAAATTCTCTTGTTTCAAGAGGTAAGATTGAATGCTATGTCAGCATTGAATGCCTTGAGGACTCGGAAACTCAAATCGTTGTGAACAAGGCACTTGCCGAAGGGTATTTCAACGCAGTTAAGACTCTTGCCGAGGATTACTCGATTGACGGCACAATTTCCGCTATGACACTTTCACGTTATCCTGACGTACTTTCCGTTCATAAGGCTGCCGACGATGAAGAAAAAATTTGGAATGCGGTTAAGGTCGTCGCAAAGGACGCCATTGACAAATTTATAAATATGCGTCAGGTTGAGGGCGAAAAGCTCAAAGCGGATGTCCTTTCACGAGCTGATTACATTATTGAATGTGTTGAGTTTGTTGAAGAGCGTTCACCGCAGACGGTAAAGGAATATAACGAAAAGCTTAAAGCGAGAATTCAGGAGCTTATCGGAGATGCGGCGGTTGATGAGCAGAGGCTGTTAAACGAAGCCGCTATTTATGCGGATAAAATTGCCGTTGCAGAGGAAACCGTTCGTTTGAGAAGCCACATATCACAGCTTCGTACATTTTTGGAGGCTGATGAGGCAATAGGAAGAAAGCTTGACTTTCTTGTTCAGGAAATTAACAGAGAGGCGAATACAATCGGCTCTAAGGCACAGGACGTTGAAATTGCAAAGCGTGTAATTTCAATTAAGGCGGAAGTAGAAAAAATTCGTGAACAAATCCAAAACATCGAATAAGGAAGTTGTAAAATGAAACTTGTAAACATCGGCTTCGGTAATGCGGTAAACGCAAGCCGTGTGCTTTCAGTTGTAAATCCCGAATCGGCACCTGTTAAGAGGTTGATACAGGACGCAAAGGATGAAAAGCTTTTGATTGACGCCACGCAGGGAAGGCGGACAAGGGCGGTAATTATTACCGACAGCAACCATGTTATTTTGTCCTATCTCCAAACGGAGAAAATTTTAAGCAGATTTAATGAAGAAAACGATACGGAGGAACCGATAAATGAATAAAAAAGGAAGACTTGTTCTTTTCTCGGGTCCTTCAGGCGTCGGAAAAGATACTTTACTTGATATTCTCTTGAAAAAGAGGCCTGAAATTCGTCACTCTGTGTCGATTACAACAAGGAAAAAGAGAGAAAATGAGGTAGACGGCGTTGATTATTTCTTCATATCCCGTGACAGATTTGAAAATATGATTGACAATAACGGCGTTCTCGAATATACTCAATACGGCGTTAATCTTTACGGTACACCGAAAGAGCCCATTGATAATTGGTTGAGCGAGGGCGAAACCGTTATTCTTAAAATCGAAGTTCACGGTGCGGAAAATATCAAAAAGATGTATCCGGAGGAATCTGTCGCAATATTTATAATGCCGCCGTCAATAGAGGTTCTTGAACAAAGACTTCGTAACAGAGGCACCGAAAACGAAGAGGACCTTATCAGACGAATGGAAATTGCGACTTCCGAGATTGAAAAAAGCGTTGATTATGATTATATAATCGTAAATGACAATCTTGAAAGCGCCGCTAACGAAGTTATTAAAATCTTAGATAATTAAAATATTCAGAGAGGTAATATTTATGGTATTCAATCCAAATTTAGCAAAAGTTTTATCAAATCATCTCAGCCGTTATTCGCTTGTTATCGCAACGGCAAAAAGAGCGAGAGAAATTTCAGAAGAGGCTGAAGCAAACGGCGAAATTCTCACAGAAAAGCCTGTAAGCCTTGCACTTGAAGAAATTGTTCAGGGCAAAATCAAGGTTATCGAGCCGGAAGAAATCAGATATTTATAATTTTATCGGTAAATGTTGTCGGGAGGTGGTATGTCTATGACCGAAATCATTGCTAAGGTAGCGGTGGAAAACACAGCTTACAGCTTTGATGAGGCATTTGATTATGCCATTCCCGATTTTTTGCGTTCTGAGGTTAAAGCGGGAGTCAGAGTTCTTGTACCCTTTGGGCGTGGAAATACAAAAAGACAGGGCATTGTTTTTGCACTTCGTGAAAATAAAGCAAGTGTTGAGCTTAAAAGTATTTCTGCGGTGCTTGATACGGCGCCGCTTCTTAATAATGAAATGCTAAGGCTTGCCGTTTTCCTGAAGGAGCAGACCTTTTGCACTTTATATGACGGCGCAAAGGCTATGCTGCCGTCGGGCTTCGGGCTGAAATTTGTAAACTCATATATGCTAAATCCCAATTTTGTATATGATGAGGATATGAAGCTTTCCGAGGACGAGCGTGCTGTTATTGAATACTTGAAAACAAAGGATTATGTCTTTGAAAATAAAATCATTAAGGATTTAGGGTTTGACAAAAATTCCGATACCGTAAAAGACTTATGCTCAAAGGGTTATATTATCAGCAATGCTTTTTCGGTAGAAAGAGTCGGAAATGCTTCCGTTAAAACCGCAAGGCTTACCGAGTTTTATTTTGAAAGTGAATCGTTACCCAAGTTTTCGACTAAACAAAAGTCTGTCATAAAATTACTTGAGGATATCGGCTCTGCAAGCGTTAAGGAAATTTGTTATTTTACCGGTGTTACCTATGCCGTTGTCGTTACCTTGCAGAAAAAGGGCATTATTGAGGTTTTTGAAAACGAAACATACCGTAAGCCTAAAATTCAAAAAGGACTTCATAAGAGCAAGGAATTAGTCCTTTCCGATAAGCAGAATAAAGCTTATTCGGAATTGTACGAAAAATATCGAGAGGGTAAGGCTCATACGTCGCTTTTGTTCGGAGTAACGGGTTCGGGCAAAACGACCGTTTATCTAAAGCTTATAGACGATGCGATAAAAGACGGTAAATCCGTTATTTTTATGGTTCCCGAAATCTCATTGACGCCGCAGATGCTCTCGATTTTTTATGAGAGATACGGCGATGACGTCGCAGTTTTTCACAGCGGACTTTCAATGGGCGAACGCAAGGACGAATGGAAAAGAGTTTACGAAAACAAGGCAAAAATTGCAGTCGGTACACGTTCGGCAGTTTTTGCACCGACAGAAAATTTAGGTCTGATTATAATTGATGAGGAGCAGGAAGCCTCTTATAAATCGGAAATGACTCCGAGATACAATGCAAAGGACGTTGCAAAATTCAGAGCTAAATACAACGATTGCCTGCTTGTGCTTGCTTCGGCAACTCCGTCAATATCGGATTATGCGGCGGCAAAAAGCGGCTCAATCTCTCTCAGCGTTATCGACGAGCGATACGGTAATGCTGTTTTACCCGAGGTAATTACAACCGAAATGAAATATGCTGCCGATTCAAAGGTGCGTAAAAATCTTTCTCAGGAGCTTGAAAATGCAATCGGCGAGGCTCTTTCTCAACACAGACAGTCTATTCTTTTGTTAAACAGACGTGGCTTTAACACCTTTGCCTCTTGCGGAGCCTGCGGAAAGGTTAAGGTTTGTCCGCATTGCAGCATTTCATTGACCTATCATTCAAAAAACAGACGTTTAATGTGCCATTATTGCGGATATTCCGAGCCGTTTACAGATACCTGTTCTTATTGCGGCGAAAAAGCTGTTGTATATTCGGGCTTCGGTACGCAGAAGCTTGAGGACGAGCTTCACGAAAAGTTCCCCGATGCAAATGTATTGAGGCTTGATACCGATTCGACGTCGGCACGTTATTCATTTGAAAACTCTCTTAAAGATTTTGCGGACGGCAAATATGATATTTTAGTCGGTACTCAAATGGTTGCAAAGGGACTTGATTTTCCGAACGTAACGCTTGTAGGCGTTGTTTCGGTAGATCAGCAACTGTTTAACGACGATTATAAAAGTGCCGAAAGAGCATTTGATTTGCTTACACAGGTTGTTGGCAGAGCAGGTAGGGGAGATGTAAAAGGAAAAGCTATAATTCAAACAGGCTTCCCCGACAATGAGATTATACGCTTGGCCGCCAAGCAGGATTATGAGTCCTTCTTTAACTCTGAAATAGTGATAAGAAAGGCTTTGATTTATCCGCCGTACTGTGATTTTTGTTCCGTAAACTTTGTAGGTAAGGACGAAGCACTTACAAAGCAAGCGGCGGAGAGCTTTTTTGAAAGTGCGAAATATTTGCACGGCTACGGTTATCCCGACCTCGGAATAATTCTTTTAAGTCCGATTGCGCCGAGAATTGAAAAGGTCGCGGATAAATACCGTAACAGAGTGATAATCAAATGTAAGAATAACGCAAGCTTTAGGGCGTATATTTCTACATTGATTAAAAATTATATGAACGACAGAAAATTTAAGGATGTAACCGTTTTTGCGGATATAAATCCCGAAAATATGTTTTGAGGTGTATAAAATGGCTATAAGACAAATCAGAATAAATGATGACCCAATATTAAAAAAGACAAGCAGAAAGGTTGAGGTCTTTGATGAAAGACTTGATATTTTGCTTGATGATATGAAGGATACCTTATATAAAGCCGAGGGCTGCGGTCTTGCGGCTGTTCAGGTAGGCGTTCTCAAAAGAGTTGTGCTTGTAGATGTCGGAGACGGTCTTTTGGAGCTTATCAACCCTGAAATTATCGAGGCGACAGGCGAACAGTACGAGGTTGAGGGATGCCTTTCCTTGCCGGGTAAAAGCGGCATTACCAAGCGTCCTATGTGCGTAAAGGTTAAGGCTCAAAACAGAGAGGGCAGATGGTGTCAGTACAAGGGAGAGGGTCTTAAAGCGAGAGCCTTTTGCCATGAAATTGACCATCTTGACGGACATCTTTACACCGAAAGGCTTGCACCCGAAGAGGCTATAAACCAAATTAAATTGGAAAACGACATAGACTAATAAAAGCCTTAAAAGCTGTAATCGGCTTAAAAACTTATCAGCAGAAAGGTTAATAATATGAAAATAGTATTTATGGGAACGCCCGATTTTTCCGTGCCGTGCCTTGAAAGACTTGTTTCAGACGGAGAAGAGGTTGTCGGAGTGTTCACTCAACCCGATAAACCGAAGGGCAGAGGCTATGAAATGGCGTTTTCGCCCGTCAAGGAATGTGCGATAAAGCACAATATCCCTGTTTTTCAGCCGAAGTCAATGAAAGACGGAGAAGCGTTGAAAATCATTGAAACGCTCAATCCCGATTTAACAATTGTAGTGGCATACGGAAAAATACTTCCAAAGGAAATTTTATATTTTCCAAAGTATAATTCAATAAATATTCACGCTTCGCTTTTGCCCGCATACAGGGGTGCTGCGCCTATTCAATGGTCAATATTAAACGGCGAAAAGGTTACGGGAGTTACCTCAATGCTTATGAATGAGGGGCTTGACACGGGCGATATGCTTCTATCCGAAAAAATTGAAATAACCGAAAATATGAATGCAGGAGAGCTTCACGACGCACTTTCAATAATGGGCGCTGAGGTTATGAGTAAGACGATAGCAGAGGTTAAAGCAAATTCTCTGAAGCCTGAAAAGCAGGATGATTCGCTTTCAAATTACTCGCCAATGCTCTCAAAGGCACTTTGCCCGACCGATTTTACAAAGAGCGCACAGGAGGTTCACAATCATATAAGAGGATTATCTCCGTGGCCCGTAGCAACCGCAACGCTTAACGGTAAAAAGCTGAAGCTTCATTCATCTGTTATAGGCGGAAAAACAACTCTTGCACCGGGAACTGTCGTATCAACCGACGGCGTTATTTCCGTTGCTTGCGGAGACGGAATATGCGTTGATATTCTTTCTGTTCAGGCTGAGGGCAAAAAGCGTATGAGCTCGAAGGATTTTCTTTTAGGACATAAAATTGAGAAAGGCTCGGTTTTGAGCGAATGAACGACAGACAGTCAGCTTTCAAAATACTCAACAAAATAGAAAAAGACAAGGCGTATTCCAATCTTTTATTGGATTCTTATTTGAAAAGTAATGCGGATAATGTTTATTCGACATCCTTTGTTACGGCTCTTGTCTACGGCGTAACAGAGCGTTTGATTACACTCGATTACATCTTGTCAAAATATTTACGTCAGCCGATAAAAAAACTCAAGCCGGAAGTGCTTACCATTTTGAGAATGGGTGCTTATCAGCTTAAATTTATGGACTCCGTTCCCAATTCAGCCGCTGTTAATGAAAGCGTAAAGCTTGCAAAGAATAACGGCTGTACTTTTGCATCGGGTCTTGTAAATTCCGTATTGCGAAAGGTATCGGCGGATAAGCTTGAATATCCAAAAACGGATGACCCCGTTTACGATATGAGTATTCGTTATTCATGCCCATACGATTTAGTTTCGCACTACTGTAAGGACTACGGCGAGGAAAATACCGAGGGGATTTTAAGCTGCTCTATCGGCGAACAGAGGATTTTTGCAAGGGTAAATACGCTTAAAACCGATTTTGACAGCCTTAAAAGGTCTTTGGAGAATGAAAAAACAGAAATTTCTCCCTGTGAAAATATTGAAAACCACTTTGAATTCAAAACGCATTGTGCTGTCGAGCGATTACCACAGTTTTTAGACGGTCTTTTTCATGTTCAGGACATTGCTTCGGCAATTTGCGTGAAAAGTCTTGAATTGGACGAAAATATGACCTTTATTGATGTTTGCTCGGCTCCGGGCGGAAAAACCTTTACTGCCGCACAATATATGAACAATAAAGGCAAAATATATGCCTTCGACTTGTATGAGCACAGAGTTAAGCTGATTTCGGAGGGTGCCGAAAGGCTCGGAATCGATATTATTTCGGCTCAGCAGGGCGACGCTCTTTCTTTAAGAAAGGATCTAATCGGCACAGCCGACAGAGTGCTTTGCGACGTTCCGTGCTCAGGGCTCGGTGTTATAGGCAAAAAGCCTGAAATACGCTATAAAAGCCTTGACTTAATTGACAAATTGACTCAAACACAGTATAATATTTTAATCAATGCGTCCGAATATCTAAAGCCTGACGGGTTGCTTGTTTATTCAACCTGCTCACTTAACAAGGCGGAAAATGAAGATGTTTGCGATAGATTTTTATCTGAACATTCTAATTTTGAAAAGCATAAGGACTATTTGACTTTATTCCCACACATAAACAATTCCGACGGATTTTTTATAGCGGTATTCAGGAGAATATAATTTGGAAAAAATTGATATACGTTCGTTAAATTATCAAGAGCTTGCAGAAGAGGTTAAGGCTCTCGGGCTTCCTAAATTCAGAACAGATCAGATTTACTCTTGGCTTTTTGAAAAGGGGGTCAGAGAATTTTCTGAAATGTCTAATCTCTCAAAGGATTTGCGTCAGGCTCTTGACGAAAGATTTGTTATCAGGAATTGCACAATCGATACGAAGCTTTGCTCAAAGCTTGATGAAACCGTTAAGTACCTTTTCGAGCTTGGCAAGGGCGAGTTTGTCGAATGTGTTGTTATGAAATATAAATACGGATATTCAATATGCGTATCCACACAGCTCGGCTGTAAAATGGGCTGTAAGTTCTGCGCTTCGGCAATCGGCGGCTTCAAACGCCATTTGACTGCGAGTGAGATACTTTCGGAGATTTATACGGCGCAGAGTGATTTAGGCATTAAAATATCGCATATTGTTCTTATGGGTACAGGCGAACCGCTTGACAATTATGATAATGTTATGCGTTTCTTGGAGCTTGTGACGAACGAAAAAGGTCTTAATATAAGCATGAGGCATATTTCGCTTTCAACCTGCGGTGTTGTCCCGAGGATTTATGAGCTTGCGGAGAAAAAGCTCGGCTTAACGCTTTCTATTTCGCTTCACGCACCGAATGATAAAATCAGGTCGCAGACTATGCCTGTAAACTCAAAGTGGAATATTGAAGAGCTTTTAACCGCTTGCCGTTATTACACAAAGGTTACGTCACGCAGGATTTCGTTTGAATATGCAATGATAGATTCTTTTAATGACTCGGTTGAATGTGCCGAAGAATTGGCATCAAGACTTTCGGGTATGTTATGTCATATAAATCTTATTCCTGTCAATAATGTCAGGGAGAATAATTATGAGAGAAGTAACGAAAAGAACATAAAGAGGTTTATTTCTGTTTTGGAGCGTCACGGGCTTACCGTTACCGTCAGACGTACACTCGGCAGCGATATTAACGCCTCTTGCGGTCAGCTTAGAGCAAAGAAGGAAAATCTCTAACGGAGGATACAGGCATTGAAAATTGTTGCAAAAACCGACATCGGAAAAAAGCGTAGCACCAATCAGGATTCTTACGTAACAGGCGAATTACCCGGCTCGGTGGCTTGGGCTGTTGTCTGTGACGGAATGGGTGGTGCCGCAGGCGGCAGTATCGCTTCTTCGACGGCGGTTAAGGTTATTTCCGAAAAGATAAATTCTGCATACAGAACGGGAATGAGTCCGAAATCGATAAAGAATATGATTATGACGGCGATTACTGCCGCAAATATAAGCGTTTACGATATGAGTAAAGCCAATAAAGAGCTTGAGGGAATGGGCACAACTGTAGTGTGCTGTGTCGTTGCCGACGGCGTAGCGTATATCGCTCACGCAGGAGACAGCAGAGCTTACTCTATTAAGGGCGATACCGTAGCACAGCTTACAAAAGACCATTCGGTCGTTCAAGCACTTGTTGAAACAGGTAAGCTTACGCAGGAACAGGCAAAATCACACCCGAGAAAAAATCTTATAACAAGAGCTCTCGGTGTTGAGGAAAACATAAAAATTGACTATTGCGAGTATGATATGTCAGAAAATGAAGTTATACTTCTTTGTACCGACGGACTTACAAACTATGTTGAAAATGCTGAATTCAGCGAAGTAATAAAAAATAATTCGTATTATGAGATAGCCGATTTGCTTGTCAATATGGCAAACGAAAACGGCGGCGGCGACAATATAACCGTTGTTGCAATTTCTTATTAAGAGGTGTTATTATGGAAAACTATTGTGGAAAAAGACTTGACGGAAGATATGAAATCAGAGAGATTATCGGCGTCGGCGGTATGGCTGTTGTTTATAAGGCGTACGACAATATCGACGACAGAATAGTTGCGGTTAAAATTCTTAAAGAGGAGTTTCTTGCCAATGAGGAATTTCGCCGCAGATTTAAGAACGAGTCAAAGGCAATTGCGGTTCTTTCACACCCCAATATTGTTAAGGTATACGACGTAAGCTTCGGCGACCGACTTCAGTATATCGTAATGGAATATGTTGAGGGAATAACTCTTAAAGAGTATATCGAGCAGCAGAAGGTTATCAACTGGAAGGAAGCTGTACATTTTGTAAGTCAGATACTTCTTGCTCTCCAGCACGCACACGATAAGGGCATTGTCCACCGTGATATTAAGCCGCAGAACATTATGCTTTTGCAGGACGGTACGATTAAGGTAACAGATTTCGGCATTGCAAGATTTTCACGTGGCGATACAAGAACAATGACAGAGGATGCAATCGGCTCTGTTCATTATATCAGCCCCGAGCAGGCGAGAGGCGAATTGACAGACGATAAGGCTGACATCTATTCTGTCGGCGTTGTTATGTATGAAATGCTTACAGGTCAGCTTCCGTTCCAATCGGATAATGCCGTTTCAATCGCAATTATGCAGCTTCAGCAGGAGGCAAAGCCGCCTCGTGAAATAAATCCTGAAATTCCGCTTGGACTTGAGCAGATTACAATGAGAGCGATGCAGAAAAATCCCAATAATCGCTATCATTCAGCTGCAGAAATGATGCTTGATATTGATGAGTTTAAGCGCAATCCGTCAATCAAGTTTAATTATAATTACTTTGTTGACAATGAGCCCACAAAATTTGTTGATGACACGACAAAGACTATCCCGAATGCAGTAAAGCAGCAGGTTGCAAAACCTGATGAGGCTCAGCCTGCTCCCGCAGAGGAGGAAGAGGAAGAAAAAGAGCCTAATAAGACTATGCCGATTATCTTCGGAGTTATTGCAGGCGTTATTGTAATCATTGCTATTTTTGTCGGCGTTTTACTTTTCAAAAACGGTCAAAAGGTTACCGTGCCTAATTTTGTCGGACTTAATTACAACGACGAAATTATGTCAAATTCCGAATATACCGATAATTTCAAGTTTGAAACGCAGTCTGTATTCTCAACCGACGTTGAAGCAGGCAAGGTTATAAAGCAGACGCCCGACGCAGATTCAAAAGTCAGAAAAGGCAAGACAATTAAGCTTGAAATCGCTTATAATGACCAAAGCATTCAAATTTCAGGCATTATGGGCCTTTCTGTCAGCGAGGCGGAAGCAAAGCTTAAGCAAAGCGGCTTCCAGGTTAAAACAATCGTTTCATATAATAAGAGTGCAACTCCGGGCGTTGTTTATGAGATTTATCCGTCCGAGGGCTCTTATGCAGAGAAGGGCTCGCTTGTAACGATTTATGTCTCAACCGATGAAAACCCCAATTCGAAGAGTGTTACACAGGTTGTCGGCTACAGCAAGGATATCGCAATAGAGCTTCTCAAGGCTGACGGCTTTAAGGTTAAGGTAACCGATTCCGACAGCGCAGAGGCGGCAGGAACGGTTGTTGACCAGTCTCCTAAGGGCGGCGAAGCAGCGGATAACGGTGCAGAGGTTACAATTTATGTAAGTACGGGCACTCCGTCTGAAAGCACGGCGAAGATTACAATTGATCTTCCGCAGACCGTAAATTCGGCTTCGGGTACGGTAAAGGTTTATCTCGGCAGCGAAGCGTATCAGACCTACAATGATGTTTTGCTTGCAGGCGGAACAAAAACCGTTGAGGTAAAGGGTAAAGGCTCAACTACATTTACCGTAAAGATTAACGATCAGACTGTTATGACAGGTAATATTGACTTTACAAAAACACCTGCAGATCTTTCCAATATTTCAAAAACTCCGTATGTTGAGAAATATTCTGTTCCGAATGTCGTCGGAATGAGTGTTTCCGAGGCTGTTAAAACGCTTGAAAAGGCAGGATTTACAAACGTTGCCGTGTTTGATAAAAACAACAATAAAATTTCAAGCGGTACTGTCATCGAACAGCTTCCCAATCATGACAATAACACATATTCCAAAGATCAGAAAATAACTCTTACGGCGGAATAATATGAAAACACTTAACGGAACAATTATAAAAGGTATCGGCGGCTTCTATTATGTTGAAGCCGCCGATGAGATATATGAATGTAAGGCGAGGGGAGCATTCCGAAAGGAAAAGCTGTCTCCGCTTGTCGGCGATAAGGTAACTATCAGTATTAACGAAAATGCAGAGAATACCATTGATGAAATTATGCCTCGAAAGAACGCTTTGACACGTCCGCCTGTTGTAAATATCGATAATTTGATTATTGTCGTATCAACGGTAGAGCCAAAGCCTTCTACTCTTGTGATTGATAAGCTTATCGCAGTTGCGGAGCATAAGAATATTGAGCCTATAATCGTTATTACAAAGTCGGATCTTGCATCTGCGCAGGAAATATTCGATATTTACACTCTTGCAGGCTTTAAGACAATAATCGTATCCAATGAGACAAAAGACGGTGTTGATGAGGTCAAGGCGGTTTTGAAGGATAAAATCAGCGCTTTAACAGGAAATTCTGGCGTTGGAAAAACTTCGCTTCTCAATAATCTTGACGAAACACTTGCTCTTAAAACCGCACAGATAAGCAAAAAGCTTGGTCGAGGCAGGCATACAACTCGGCAAGCGGAGCTTTACAGAGTCTGCGACGGGTTTGTTGTTGATACACCGGGCTTTTCGTCATTTGAAATTGATAAAAGCGACATAATTTTGAAGGACGAGCTTGCTTATTGCTTCAGAGATTTTTCCGATTATATTGAAAAGTGCAAATTTTACCCGTCCTGCACTCATACCGCCGATAAGGGCTGTGCCGTTGTTAAAGCGGTAAACGAGGGCAAGATCAGCAAATCAAGGCATAACAGCTATGTTCAGCTTTATAATGAGGTCAAGGATATAAAGGAATGGAACTTGTAAATAAAAGACGGTGCGTAATTGTCGGCGCCGCTAAAATTGAAAACAGCGAATTGTTAAAAAAGAATATTTTTTACGATGATTTTGTTATCGGTGCCGATGCAGGTTACAAAGCTTTGACAAATTTGGGCATAACACCCGATTTGATTGTCGGCGATTTTGATTCCTGCGATACTCCTGAGTTTGATGTCGAGGTTATAGCATTGAATCCTATTAAGGACTGTACCGATATGGAATTTGCCGTGGAAAGGGCAGTTGAAAAAGGCTTGTCCGATATTCTTATTCTTGGTGCTACGGGTGGCAGGCTTGACCATACATTTGCAAATTTTGCACTTTTGGGCGATTTCAAGCAAAAAGGAATCAATATAACAATTTTAGACGATTATCACAAGATTTACACATTAAAAGACGAAGCTCACAATGTGCAGAAAAACAACAGATTTTTATCGGTTTTTGCACTCGGCGGCTTTGCCGAGGTAACTCTTGAAGGCGTGTTTTATCCGTTAAATAAGTATAAGCTCTCTCCGTTTCAGTCAATGGGCGTAAGCAATGAAATTACTGACACTAATGCAAAAATAACCGTAACAGACGGAACATTGCTTGTTATGGAGGTTTCAAAAGAAGCTTTTTAACACTTTTCATCGCTTTTGAATATAGTGTAATAGCACAAGAAAAAAGGCGGTGTATTTTATGGGCAAACGCAAGCAGAAAATCGGTATAGGGGCAATTCTCCTTGTCTTTGGATTAGGCTTGGCCCTTGCCTTTACAATTCCTGCGAAGGCGCTTGTCGTTGTCCTGTCCTTTGCGCTTGCCGCAAGCGGCGTAGTGTTGTGCAAATGTTGTTAGGAGGAAAACAATATGAAATTTATCGTGTTTGACAATCCTAAGGTAATAGGCGGATTATTGCGTATGGTTTTCGGAATTAAAAGGGAAGTAAAAAATTGATACATAAACGGTGCTTTTGCGCCGTTTTTTTTTATGAATATTTGACATTGAATTGTAAAATAAGAGTGGTATATAATATAAATAGACAAAAGTTAAGGAATGATGTAATGCGAAATTTTGAAAAATCACATAAGCTTGACCATGTTTGCTATGATATCAGAGGTCCGATTATGGACGAGGCAAACCGAATGACCGAAAACGGCATAAAGGTTTTGAAACTGAATATAGGCAATCCTGCGCCATTTAATTTTACGGCACCCGATGAGATTATCAGAGATATGATATACACTCTCAGGGACTCCGAAGGCTATTCAGACTCAAAGGGTATTTTCTCGGCAAGAAAAGCAATAATGCAGTATTGTCAGATAAAGGGAATTCCGAATGTTGATATAAATGATATTTACACAGGCAACGGTGCAAGTGAGCTTATTACAATGTCTATGCAGGGCTTACTTGACAACGGCGACGAGATACTTATTCCTGCGCCTGATTATCCGCTTTGGACCGCTTCCGTTTCGCTTGCGGGCGGTACACCCGTACACTATATGTGCGACGAGCAAAACGAGTGGAATCCCGACATTGAGGATATTAAAAAGAAAATAACAGACAGAACAAAGGGTATTGTAATTATCAACCCAAACAACCCCACAGGTGCTCTTTATTCAGAGGAAATCCTGCTTGAAATTGCCGAAGTGGCAAGACAGCACGGCTTGATTATATTTTCCGATGAAATATATGACAGGCTTGTTATGGACGGACTGAAGCATATTTCAATCGCTTCGCTTGCACCTGATGTTCCTTGCATTACCCTTAACGGACTTTCAAAATCGCACCGCATTGCAGGATTTAGATGCGGTTGGATGGTTATAAGCGGCGATAAATCAAGAATTAAGGGCTATATTGAGGGACTTAATCTTCTTTCATCGATGCGACTTTGCTCAAATGTTCCCTCGCAGCAGATTATTCAGACTGCATTGGGCGGTTATCAAAGCGTTGACGCGCTCTTAAAACCGGGCGGAAGAATTTATGAGCAGAGAGAATGCGTTTATAACGCTCTTTCCTCGATTGACGGAGTCAGCGTTGTGAAGCCCAAAGCCGCTTTCTATATTTTCCCGAAATTTGATATGGATAAATTCCATATAAACGATGACGAGCAGTTTGTTCTTGATTTCCTTAAAAAGAAAAAGATTTTGCTTGTTCAGGGTACGGCGTTTAATTACCCGACACCCGACCACGCAAGAATTGTTTATTTGCCGACTGTAAAAGAGCTTACACATGCAACGGATGAGCTTGCTGATTTCCTGAAAAATTATTCACAGTATTAAAAAAAAGCCTTAGAGATATAACTTCAATCTCTAAGGCTTTTTGTTACATAACAACATCCAATATCATCATAATTAAAAATCCTATCGCAAACGAAAGAGCGCAAATACAGTCGTCTTTATTGTCTTTTGCTTCGGGGATAATTTCATTTACCGTAACATAAATCATTGCACCTGCGGCAAATGACAGAAGATAAGGCAAAAGCGAGGTAATCGTACTCGACATTAAAAATGTGAGTCCTGCGCCGATAGGCTCAACCGCACCGGACAGGACGCCGATAATAAACGACTTCGTTTTTGAATAGCCTTTCGCTCTTGCGGGCAGGGAGACAACTGCTCCCTCCGGAATATTCTGTATTGCAATTCCGAGTGCGAGTGCAAAAGCCGAAGCAAAGGTTATGTTAGGGCTTCCCGAAGCAAGCGCCGAGAAAACTACGCCAACCGCCATACCCTCAGGTATATTGTGAAGCGTAACCGCAAAAATCAGCAGTTTGCTTTTGTCCGATTTTCCCCTTGCTTGTTTTATAAGCTTATCCGTTAAAATCAGATAAGCTATTCCAATGCAAATCCCCAACACAGCAGGGAAGAAGGACATTTTGTTCAAATGCTCCGATTGCTCTATTGACGGCAGAATAAGACTCCATATACTTGCCGCAAGCATTATTCCTCCCGAAAAACCGAGTATAATTCTGTTGATTTTTTGATTGATTTTATTCTTAATAAAAAATGCCGAGCAAGCGCCTAAGGACGTGCCGACAAACGGCATAAGAATTGACAAAACTGTTCTTAACATAAAAAATCACCTGTAACCGAGTATCTACAATCATTATATCTTGATTAAAATACTTTGTTACAGGTGCTTAGCTTGTTTATAGCTTATCAGCAATCGATTGGATAGTCGTAATCGTAATCATAATCGTTTGAGTACCTGACATCGTCGTAATCATAGCTTTCGACGTAAGATGAGTCGTCGGCCTGCGATGATTTACGGTATGTATCTATAACGGGAATCATAACCGAAATTGTTACTATTACAATGAAAACTAAATAAATAATGAATGCGGTTAACGCACCCTTGCCTGCGGATTTTGCTTTTTTAGGTTCGCTGTGCATCATTGCAAGATATAAAATCAAGCCAATGAGAGGAAATATAAAGCCTAAAATTCCAAGCAGTACAGAGCCTTTTTCTTCCTTAACAGGGTTAGTCTTACCCGCTTCAAAGCCGTAGCTCAATACAGCTCCGCAATTTTCACATTTTGTCGCATCGTCAGGGAGACTGCATCCGCAATTTTTACAATACATATAAACCCACTCCTTTTTTAATCTGTTTTAAGTAAAGAATCTTTACTTTGATTTTTTATGGCAAAATAAATCTTATTTATCTTGCTTATAAGCTCATTGATCTTTTCATCCTTTGACTTTTTGCTTATATGAATGACATTCGATTTCATTTTTATAGGCTTCGAGGTGTCACTCGGGTCGTAATTCATAAATGAAAAAACTCCGTTATCGTTCATATCGAAATATCTTACCGCACCTGAAAAAGCTTCTTTATCGTCACAGTATTTTCTAAATATTATATAAGCCTGTGCTATCTTTTTGCTAAGCTCATCAAGCACATTTCTGTTATAATCAAGAGTTCTCTCAAGGACATAAACGGTATTTTTATTGTTCTCGCTTATCATTTTATCCAGCAAACGACCTAAAAACGGATAAATGAAAACACCTTCACTATGTTCGCTTTTTATACTGAAAGGCTCTGAAAAGTAGTCGAGTATTTCCTTGTCTGCATTTGCAACGGCAGTTGTTAATTTATCGTTATAGCTGTCTTCGAAATTGTCTATTTGTGATGAAAATCCATAGTCGCAAATGGTATACAGAGCAGGTATTTCTCTCGCACGCAGCTTTGTCAAAAAATACTTATCGTTTTTCTTAATCGCCAATGCAACAACAGTTGTGCGGAGCTTATCGTTATTTATAATTTCATCATTGAGCTTGTTCGTGTTTCTCGACACGCATTGCATTGCCTTATTAAAAGGAATAAAGGTCATACCGTAATCCTTTGTGCTATCGTTGTCAACAATAGTTATGTAATTGTTTTCAGTTAAAAACTTTATAAGACCGTAATTTTCACATTCAAAAGCATAATCCAATATAGTTTTTCCGTATTCGTCGGCGTTAAGGAAAAGCTTGTCGTCATTATTTATGTACCTTTCCCAATAGCCTCTGTCGGTTGAGTGCGCAAAGATGTAGTTTGAATATCTGTCGGGGAATGCAGGCTTTGATTTACCTGCGCTCAAAAGCTCCTCGCAGGTTATCTCCAAAAGCTCCGTATAGTAGCCTAAATCTTGAATTTGAAGTCCGTATTTACCCGATTTTATTCCGGACAGCCTGTTTGCTTGCTTTTGAATTTCATCATCACTCGGCTGTTCTCCATTTTCAAGCAAAAGATACTGCTTGCAAAAATCCCTTCCCGACTTAAATTTATCACTTTTTTCATCAATGAGTTTAGACAAATATTTGCCGATTTCCTCATTGGTTGCAGTTCTGAACATATAATCTGCACTTCCTTTCTTTCACAATTATTATTATAGAGAGATTTTCCAAATATTTCTATAACATATTTGCATATATATTTTTAATGAAAAATTTTTTTGCAACAAAAAGTATATGGTTTTTCTGTATACGATATATTAAATATACGGATAAAAATGTGCGTTGTATATTTTCAAATACTAATTTACTTGCAAATTAACGGATAAAATGATATATTAAATGTAAAATTGGGGATGACACAGAAAAACTTTGTGTCTTTTTGGGGGAGAATTATGAATAAACAAAAACTTAAAAAAATTTGCTTATCCGTATTCAGTGTTATTATGGTTGCTTTGATAATAACAGGAATTGTGTATTTGTCAATGCTCGGTGACAGTTCTAAAATCAAAGTTGCAGATAAACCTAGCCCTACTGATACATCAAATCAGCCATTTGTCCAAGACGTAAGCGGAGACAGCGAAAATTTCAGAATTCCGGCTATTATCACACTCGACAGCGGCAGACTTGTAGCGGCAACTGATGCAAGATATGACAGTACCTCTGACGGCGGCGGATTGGACACGGTAGTTGCATACAGCGACGATAACGGCAAAACATGGCAAAGCTATACAGCTAATTTCTTGGGCGACAACGGCAATAAATTTCATAAAAAGTCAACTTCGTTTATTGATCCCGAATTGTTAACGGACGGTAAAAATATATGGATGATGACAACCTTTTATTCGGGCGGTGTGGCTCTTTCGAAATATACGGGATTAAAGCCTGCCGTTGATAAATCCGCTTTTGACAATGACGGGATGCTGTTGCTTTCCAAAAACTACGGATTAAGCTATAAATACAAGGTTGATGTCGAAAGCTTTGAAAACGGATATTCGAGGATTTTGAAAAATACAGGCGAGGATACGGGATATAAAATTGATGAATTTTTCTTCTTGTATGATAAGAATAACAATAAAATCGGTAATATTTTCTATGTAAAAACAAGATCTGTATTTTCCGTTGTTCCGACAACGTTTTTGTATATGACGAAATCGGTTGACGGCGGCGAAACCTTTGGTGCGCCTAAGCTTATAAATGCTAAAAAAGCTGACGAGCCGTTTTACGGTGTCGGACCGGGCAGGGGAGTTGTTACCTCCGACGGCACTATGATAATGTCGGCGTATTTTGCAAACATTAAAAAAGGACTTCAGTTTTCTTCGTTTATTTATTCTGAGGATTGCGGTAATACTTGGCAGAGGAGCGAAAGCTTGCCGTCAAACGAGCAGTGTGAATACTCAGGCGAAAGCCAAATAGTTGAGCTTCCGAACGGTAATTTGCGTTGCTTCTTTAGAAACAACAGTAACAGACTTTGCTATATTGACGCAGCAAAAGAAAACGGAAAATACATTTGGAGCGATATTGTTATATCGGACGTTGAAATCACAAGCAGCTGTATGTTGAGTGTAATTGATGTAAATAACGACGGAAAGAATTATATTCTTGTTTCGTGCCCGACAGGTACGGAAACAACCGATAAGGGAGAAACAAAACACGTAAGAGCCGACGGCAAAATCTTCGCCTTCTCTTTGGATGATGAGTGCAATATGACTCTCAAAAACACAACTTCTGTTAAAAAAGATGCGTTTATGTACTCTTGTATGTCACTTACGAAAGACGGAAATGTTGCAATTACATACGAAAGCGAAGTCGGAGAAATAACCTTTGCAATATATCAGATTGACAGCTTAATCGGACAATAAAATCCTCTCAACTAACGCAGATAAGTAAATCCTTATCTGCGTTTTATATGGTGTATTTATACGTGGAAAAAATCCCCCAGTTCTACTGGGGGTTAAAAAAGGCTTTAGCAAAGACAGAAAAGGCGGGCAAAAGACCGCCGAAAAA
>SFGA01000022.1 GCA_004556705.1 Ruminococcus sp.
TCCGCTACGCTCCACTCAAAAGGCGTTCAAAAACATTGTACTATATTTTGACTTATTTTTTTATCAAAAATGGGTCACATCTATTTACAACGCAGAATTCCCTCCGTTTATAATTCTTTGGTTTTCGTTGACTTTACGGCTGTTTTGATATACAATATAATATCAATTAAAATGAATAATTGTGTCTTGATATATATTTAATCAACAAGGAGGCTCGGAAATGTCCGAATTTATATCATCTATCTCCGACAGTACCATTCACAGTTTATGCGATGAATTGCTAAAAAATAACAGCATACAACCCGAAGATTATAAAAGATTTGACGTTAAAAAGGGCTTGAGGAATCCCGACGGCACCGGCGTTATGGCAGGTCTTACGAAAATCTGCTCGGTTGAGGGCTACTACATAGACGACGGCGAAAGAGTGCCGAGAGAGGGCAGACTTTTTTACCGTGGAATAAATATGAGCGATATTGTCAAAAACTGCAAGCAGGAAAACCGCTTCGGCTTTGAAGAGGTCGTTTGGCTTTTGCTCTTCGGCGATTTACCGACAAAGGAGCAGCTTGACGCTTTCACTTCCGTCCTCGCTCAGGCAAGGGAATTGCCCGACGAATTTATCGAGGATATTATTATGAAAGCGCCGTCAAGGGATATTATGAACAAGGTCGCAAGCTCCGTTCTCGGTCTTTACACCTTTGACGAAAATCCCGACGACACCTCGCTTGAAAATGTGCTTCGTCAGTCAATTCAGCTCATTGCTCAAATCCCTATGCTTATGTCTTACGCATATCAGGCAAAGCGCAGAGCGTTCGACCACAAGAGTATGTACATTCATCAAAACAAGCTCGACTACACTATGGCGGAGTCGATTTTAGGCTCTATCCGTTCGGACAGAAAATTTACGGACGCCGAGGCAAAGCTTCTCGATACTTGTATGATTATCCACGCAGACCACGGCGGCGGTAACAACTCGGCATTTACGACACGCTGCATAACCTCGACGGGTACGGACACCTATTCCGCCATTGCGGCAAGTATCGGCTCGCTTAAAGGACCTAAACACGGCGGCGCAAACATTCGTGTTCATAATATGCTTGAGGATATAAAGAAAAATGTCAAAAACACCGCAGACGATGGTCAAATTGCGGATTATCTTGCAAAAATCATCAAAAAAGAGGCAGGCGACGGCTCGGGACTTATTTACGGTATGGGACACGCAGTTTACACCCTTTCCGACCCGAGAGCAAAGCTCTTAAAACAGGATGCGGCTAAATATTCCGCAAAGTTCGGATATGAGGAAGATTTCCATATACTCGACACAATCGAGAGACTCACCCCCGAACTTTTCTGCAAATACAAGGGTATTAAGAAAAAAATCTGTGCAAATGTCGATTTGTATTCAGGTCTTATATATTCGATGCTCAACATTCCCGAGGAGCTTTTCACACCGATATTTATGGCTTCAAGGTCCGCAGGTTGGTGCGCTCACAGAATGGAAGAGCTTTATTCGGGCGGAAAGATAATGCGCCCTGCTTATAAGAGCGTTTCTCTGCCGAGAAGTTTCGTTCCGCTTGCAGAGAGAACCGATAATCATACAGTTCAAAACGAATACATACCCAGTGAAGAAAGATAATTACGAAAGAGGCTTAAAAATGAGTTCAAAATCATCAAAAAAGAACATTAGCTTTAAGGCGATATATGCCGTTCTCGGCGTTGCACTCGCTTGTTTGACACCGATAAGAATTTATCAGCTTATATGTCTTAACGAGAGAGATTCAAGCGGATTTTTTGCAAGAATAAATCCAAGCGTTTACATTTTCTATGCACTCGCAATCATCTTTGCAGTTGCATTGTTCGTACTTGTGACGCTTTCAAACAAGGTTACGGCTTCAAAGTCCGTGAGAGGCAAATCAAAATCTCTTTTAATCGGCTCGGCACTCTTTGCGCTCGGACTTGCATACGACACGGGCATTTGTGTAGGCTCGTTTATAAAAGCCGTCACAAGCTACGGCGCAGGCTCAAACGTAATGGCATATCTTTTCTCAAACGGTATGTTTGCGCTGTTCTTTGAAGCTGTTTTCGGCTTATGTGCCTGCATTTATTTCATACTCTTTGCCCTCTATTACAATGACGGCAAGGGCAATTTTTCAGACTACAAATTTCTCGCCTTGACTCCTCTTTTCTGGGCAATGTTCAAGACGGTTTACAGATTTATGACAAAAATCAGCTTTACTGTATTGGCTGACCTTATGCTCGAATTGGGCATGCTTATATTTATGATGCTTTTCTTTATGTCCTTTGCAAGAATAAGCTCTCAGGTTTGCCAAAAGTACGAAATGCGTAAGGCTATGCGCTACGGCTTAATCGGTGCAATGTTTGCGCTTGTAATCGGCATATCAAGACTTGCCGTTACCGTTTGCGGACTTTCGTCTACACTCCCGACGGGCTTTCCGTTCTCTCTTACCGATTTGACCTTCGGCATTTTCGCTATTATCTACGTTGCCGCTTGCTCAAAATCGGGCAGAAGCGCAAGCGAGGACGACCTGCTTGCAGATAACGACGAAAAGCCGTCAAAGGATACGGTTGACGAAGATTTCCTTAACAACTGACGGCAGGTATATAAATATGTTTTTACAAAATGTTGCGGTTGCGGCAAAGCAGGTGGCAATTCTCTATATAATTGTTGCCGTCGGCTTTATCTGTGACAGAACGAAGCTTTTTACCGAAAAGGCTTCAAGGCTTACAAACGACCTGCTTTTCTATATAGTTACCCCTGCAATAATCATCACTTCTTTTACGGCAATGGAGCTGACAGATGAAAATTGGCACAATCTTCTTATGTCTTTCTTATGCGGTACGATTTTCCACGTTATTGCAATTATAATCTCTCTGCCGTTTTTCAGGCACGGCGTTGAGGACTCGATAAGGGTGTATAAATTCGCCTGCGTTTACGGTAACGTCGGCTATATGGTACTTCCGCTTGCAGCGGCTGTTCTCGGCAACGAGGGCGTGTTCTTCTGCTCGGGCGTGCTTATCCCGTTCAATATTTTTTCGTTTACGCACGGCGTTTATCTTATGAAAAAGAGCGAAAACGGAAAGTCGCCGATAAGCTTGAAATCACTTATATTTAACCCCGGTATTATCTCAGTCATAATCGGACTTCCGATCTATCTTTTGGAGCTTCGCCTCCCCGATGTAATACTCGCACCCGTCGAATACATAGCAAGCCTCAACACACCGCTTGCAATGCTTATGTTCGGCACATATCTTTCAAATACCGACCTTAAAAAGATGTTCTTCCGCCGTGAAGCATATCTTGTGGCATTGCTGAAATTGATAGTGATGCCGCTTATTTCCTTCGGTATATTCAGACTTATGGGCATTTCGGGCACACTGCTTACGGCTCTTATTCTTTCAGCCTCTGCGCCGACTGCCAACAATACGGTAATGTTTTCCACAAAATACGGCAGGGATAACGGTGCAGCCTCGCAGACGGTTGCAATCGTGAGCTTTATCTCGATTATCACAATGCCGATTATGATAGCGCTTTCGCAGAATTTTTAACGAAAGATTTTGATTTTATGAGAATAGATGATTTTAATCTAAACCGCCGTGAGAGTGACGCTCTACGGTCGTATGCGAAGAACAACACGTTTCCGCAGACCTTTCTTGTCGAGGGCGGAACGCTTGACGAAAGGGTGAAATTTGCCCGTTTCCTTGCTAATATGATTGTCTGCAAGGGCGAGGACGAAAAGCCCTGCGGTATTTGCCCTGCCTGTGTAAAATGCAGAGCGAACGCAAATCCCGACATTAAACAATACGGCGAGGAAAAAGAGAATTATACCTTTAAGGTCGAGCTTTCAAGGCAGATAAAGCAGGACGCTTTTGTTATCCCGAACGACTCCGACAAAAAGGTTTATATAATAACCGAGGCGCAGAATATGAACGACTCCTCGGAGAATGCGTTGCTCAAAATTCTTGAAGAGCCGCCGCATTTCGATTATTTCATATTAACCTGTACCTCAAAGAGCGCAATGCTCGACACGATAATTTCAAGAGCATCGCTGATAAGTCTTTCGCAGGCAGATGAGGTTTATTCCGAAAAATGCGTTGAGCTTGCAAAGGCTATTGCGATTGCCGTCTGTGCCGACACGGAAGCGGAGCTTTTGAAGGAGCTTTCTCCCCTTGCAGGCGACAAAAACAGCTTTCTTGAAACGCTGTCGGTGCTCACAAGGATATTTACCGATGCGCTCATCTTTAAGCAGACGGGTATAAACAGTTCGGAGTTTTCCGACGCAACGAACGCCCTTTGCGGAAAGCTCTCGGCAGGCAAGCTCTACTCTCTGACGGCGGTTACGGGCGAGCTTGTCAGATTATTCAAACAAAACGCAAATTATAATTTACTTATAACCGCAATGAGCGAACGCTTACGCTCGGCGGTAGGCAAATAAAGGAGAAATATATGGCAGAAATAGTCGGTATAAAATTTAAGGACGTAGGAAAGGTTTACTACTTCGGTCCGAACGGTATGACCTTTCAAAAAGGAGATAAGGCGATAGTCGAAACCGCCAGAGGTCTTGAATGCGGCGAGGTTGCAACGGAAAACAGCGATGTTCCCGACGAAAGCATCGTAGCACCCTTAAAGCCTGTTATCAGGCACGCAACAAAAGAGGATTTGGCGACCGTTGAGCAGAACAGAGAAAAGGAAAAAAAGGCTTTCCAAATCTGCGAGGAAAAAATTGCCCGTCACGGACTTGATATGAAGCTTGTAGACGTCGAATACACCTTTGACTCAAGCAAAATTCTTTTCTATTTTACCGCAGACGGCAGAGTTGACTTCCGTGAGCTTGTAAAGGACCTTGCCGGCGTTTTCAGAACAAGAATTGAATTGAGGCAAATCGGCGTCAGAGACGGTGCAAAGAAGCTCGGCGGCTTCGGAATATGCGGAAGGCCCTTCTGCTGCAATACTTTCCTCGGCGAATTCCAACCCGTTTCGATTAAGATGGCAAAGGAACAGGGTATGTCCTTGAACCCCGTTAAAATCAGCGGCACCTGCGGCAGACTTATGTGCTGTCTTAAATATGAGCAGGACACGTATGAGCACCTTTTACGCCACACCCCGAAGGTCGGAGCTATTGTTGAGACTGTCGAGGGCAGGGGCACGGTAATCGAAAACAATCTTATTACGGGTATGCTCAAGGTAAGACTTGACAGACGAAGCGACGCTGCTCCGATACTCGTTGAACGCCACAGCGTCAAGCTTATCAAGGACGCTCAGATAAGACTTGACAAAAAAGAAATCGAGGCTCTCAAGGGTATCGAATAAAATTCATAAAATACCTCTTGAAATTTCACAAAATTGTGTTACAATGTAAATCAATAAATGACAAGGGAGGTAAGAATTATGGCATACAAAATCAGTGATGATTGCATTTCATGCGGTGCTTGCGCTGCAGAATGCCCCGTTGAAGCTATTTCTGACGGCGGCGATAAGTACGTAATCGATGCAGATACTTGCATTGAATGCGGTAACTGCGCAGAGGTTTGCCCCGTAGGAGCTCCCGCTCAGGACTAATCCGTTTTGGGAAGTTTATAAAGGCTCGTTCTTCGAGCCTTTATTTTTTTGTCTTGACACAGAGCCGTAAAGGATATATAATTGCAAATTGAAATTCGTTTTCAATTTCATTTCGGAGGCGAAATATGGGGTATACAACAAAGCAGAGTACGGAAATACTCGATTTTTTGAGGAATAATAAGGATAAGCATCTCACAGCGGAGGAGGTCTATTATTCGCTTCGTCAGGGCGGCAGTAATGTCGGCAGAACAACCGTTTACCGCCATCTTGAAAGGTTGCACGACGACGGAGTGATAAGAAAATACCTGCTCGGCGACGGTGCGTCCGCCTGCTTTCAATATTTTGAGGGCTCAGGCGATTGCCATAAACATTATCATTTGAAATGTCTTAAATGCGGAAAGCTCTTACACGCCGAATGTGATTTTTTGAACGGCCTGTCGGAGCATATCGAAAAGGATCACGATTTTGTCATTGACGGCGAAAGGACTGTGCTTTACGGTGTTTGCGGCGACTGTCGAAGAAAGGATTGATTTTACTTGCTTGATATATTAAAGGACGTCACGCTTGACACAGCGCTTGACTGCTTGAAAATGCTGCCGTTTTTATTCTTTGCGTTTCTTTTGCTTGAAGCGGTTGAGCATCATACATCTAAAAAGACCGATAAAATTCTTGCAAGCTCGGGAAAGCTCGGTCCGCTTGTCGGCGCACTTCTCGGCTGTGTTCCGCAGTGCGGATTTTCCGTTTTTGCGGCAAATCTCTATTCGGGCGGCCTGATAGGTCTCGGCACGCTTATTGCGGTGTTTTTGTCCACCTCGGACGAGGCGGTTATAATTATGCTCTCGCACCCCGAAAGCAAGGGCGAAATACTAAAGCTCATTGCCGTCAAGGTCGTTATTGCAATAATTTTCGGCTATATAATTATGCTTCTCGAAAAGAAACGTCCCGAGCCCGAAAAGCACGTTGAGGACCTGTGCAGGGATGAACATTGCGGCTGCCACGACGAGCACGGTGGAATATTAAAGCCTGCTGTTCATCACACGGTAAAAATTTTCGGCTTCCTTGTCTTAACCGTTTTTGTCCTAAACCTTGTGATTTCGCTTTTGGGCATTGACAGAATTTCAAAGCTCTTGCTCTCCGACACGGTTTTTCAGCCGTTTTTGTCGGCTATAATCGGCATTATCCCCAACTGCGCCTCTTCGATTGTTCTCACAGAGCTTTACTTAAAGGGCGCTATCAGCTTTGCCTCGGTCATATCGGGACTTTGCATGGGTGCGGGCGCAGGACTTATTGTAATTTTTCGTGAAAATAAAAATGTAAAAGAGAATATAAAAATCGTTTCAATTATGTACGCTTGCTCAGTGCTTTCGGGCATTATCGTATCATTTTTGCCGATATGATTTATAAAAAAATACACGCAAGGCTGAAAATTTTTGTCAGCCTTGTTTTTTATTGCCTGTCTGTTTCGCTTTTCGTTGACATAACGGGCATAGTATTATATAATATTTACGTATGGTTTGAGCTAAAAATATAAAACCTTTAAGGAGGAAACAACAATGGTAAAAGCAATTGTCGGCGCTAACTGGGGCGATGAAGGCAAGGGTAAAATTACCGATATGTTTGCCGAAAAGGCGGACATTGTCATTCGTTTTCAGGGCGGTGCAAATGCGGGACACACCATTATCAACGATAAGGGACGTTTTGCTTTCCATTTAATGCCCAGCGGTGTGTGCTATGACCACACTACCTGCATTATCGGAAACGGCGTTGCGCTTGATATCAACAAGTTTTTGAGCGAGCTTGAGGATGTTCGCAAGGCAGGTCTTAATCCGAAGCTTCTTGTTTCGGACAGAGTGCAGATTTTGATGCCCTATCACATTCTTTTGGATACGTACGAGGAGGAACGTCTCGGCAAAAACGCTTTCGGCTCTACAAAAAGCGGTATTGCTCCCTTCTTCTCGGACAAGTATGCTAAAATCGGTATTCAGTTGAACGAGCTTTTCGACGAGGAAACTCTCAGAGCAAAGCTTAAAAACATATGCACATTGAAAAACCTCACTCTTGAGCACGTTTATCACAAGCCGTTGCTCGACGAGGAGGAGCTTTACAATACCTGTATGGAGTATAAGGAGAAAATCGCTCCCTATGTTTGCGACACTCACGCTTATCTTCAGCAGGCTATCAAGGACGGAAAGGAAATTCTTCTTGAAGGTCAGCTTGGCACTCTTAAAGACCCCGATTTCGGTATCTATCCGATGGTTACTTCGTCCTCAACTCTTGCAGGCTACGGTGCGGTAGGCGCAGGTATTCCGCCTCATATGATTAAAGAGGTTATCGCGGTTACTAAGGCTTATTCTTCTGCTGTCGGCGCAGGCGAATTCATTTCTGAAATTTTGGACGAGGATGAGGCTCAGGAGCTTCGTATCCACGGCGGCGACAAGGGCGAATTCGGTGCTACAACGGGCAGACCGAGAAGAGTCGGCTGGTTTGACTGCGTTGCTACTCGCTACGGCATTGAGTGTCAGGGCGCAACAAAGGTTGTTATGACGGCTATCGACTGCCTTTCATATCTTGACGAAATCAAGGTTTGCACAGCTTACGAGGTTGACGGCAAAATCATCAACGACTTCCCCACAACCGCTATACTTAAAAAATGCAAGCCCGTTTTCACAACTCTCAAGGGCTGGCACAGCAACATAAGAGGCATTAAAAACTATGACGAGCTTCCCGACGAGGCAAAGGCTTATGTTGAGTTTATCGAAAAACAGCTCGGTCATAAGATCGATATGGTATCAAACGGCCCCGAGCGTGAGGCTATAATCTACAGATAATCAGGTGCAATAATATATGGAGAAAATTCTTGTTTTGGACTTCGGCGGTCAGTATAATCAGCTAATTGCACGCAGAGTCCGTGATAACAATGTTTACGCTGAAATACTCCCCTATACGACCCCGATTGAGGTCATCAAGGCTAACAATTACAAGGGTATTATTTTCACAGGCGGCCCGAACAGCGTTTACGATATGAAATCTCCGCACTACACAAAGGAAATATTGGAGCTTGGCATTCCCGTTCTCGGTATTTGCTACGGCTGTCAGCTTATTGCGTGGATGTGCGACGGCGTTGTTAAAACTGCGCCCGTTTCGGAATACGGTAAAATCGAGGTTACGGTTAAGGACAGTCTGCTTTTCAAGGGCATTCCCGAAAAAAGCGTCGTTTGGATGAGCCACACCGACTATATAGCGCAGCCCCCCGAGCATTTCGAGGTTGTAGGCTGTTCAAAGGATTGTCCCTGTGCGGCAATGCAATATCCCGAAAAAGAAATTTACGCCGTACAGTTTCATCCCGAGGTTACTCACAGTGAGTACGGACTTAAAATGCTCCACAATTTCCTCTATCTCGTCTGCAAATGCTCAGGCGATTGGGTAATGGACAATTTCATAGAAAAAACAGTCAGCGAATTGCGTGAAAAAATCGGCGACAAGCGAGTTATACTCGGTCTCTCGGGCGGAGTTGACTCCTCGGTTGCGGCAGGACTTTTGAGCCGTGCCGTCGGCGATCAGCTCACATGCGTATTTGTCGATCAAGGTCTTATGCGTAAGGATGAGGGCGATTTCGTCGAAAAAACCTTTACATCGCTTTTCGATATGAAATTTATCCGAGTAAATTGCCAAGAGCATTTTTTGAAGGCTCTCAAGGGTGTTACGGACCCCGAGGAGAAGCGTAAAATCATCGGCACGGAGTTCTACAAGGTATTTTGGGAGGAAATCCGTAAGCAAGATGAAAAAGGCTATTTCGCACAGGGTACTATCTATCCCGACTGTATCGAATCAGGCAAGGGTAATGCCGATAAGATAAAGACGCATCACAACAAGGTTAAAATGCCCGACGACATTGAGTTTTTGGACATTATCGAACCGCTTTCAAGTCTTTTCAAGGATGAGGTAAGGCGTGTCGGCGAGAAGCTTGGTATTCCGCATGAGCTCGTTTGGCGTCAGCCCTTCCCCGGTCCCGGTCTCGGTGTCAGAATAATCGGCGAAATCACAGCCGAAAAGATTGAAATTTTACAGCAGGCGGATGCGATTTTCCGTGAGGAAATGGCTAATTCCGAATATGAGAGCAATCTCGCACAGTTCTTTGCCGTGCTCCCCGGCGTTAAGTCCGTCGGAGTTATGGGCGACCACAGAACTTATGAGCAGCTGGTAATTTTAAGAGCTGTTACGACAGACGACTTTATGACAGCCGATTGGGCGAGAATTCCCTATGAATTGCTTGCAAGGGTGTCTAACAGGATTACCAACGAAGTAAAGGGAATCAACAGGGTGGTTTATGATATAACCTCAAAGCCCCCTGCTACGGTTGAATACGAATAATATAAAACGGAGGCTTTTATGAACACTAATATACGCCCTGAGTCAATGACTCGAATTACGACAAAAGAATTAGCAGATAAATTTATCGCCGAGCAAATCGAAGAGGTTCGTGCTCAGGTTGGCGACAAAAAGGTGCTTTTGGCTCTTTCAGGCGGTGTTGACTCATCGGTTGTAGCCGCACTTCTTATAAAGGCTATCGGCAAGCAGCTTGTTTGCGTACATGTAAACCACGGACTTCTCCGTAAGGGCGAGCCCGAAGAGGTTGTCAGAGTATTTAAGGATGAGATGGATGCAAACCTCGTTTATGTTGATGCTATCGACCGCTTCCTTGATAAGCTTGCAGGCGTTGAGGACCCCGAAGCAAAGAGAAAAATTATCGGCAGCGAGTTTATAAACGTTTTCGTTGAAGAGGCAAGAAAGCTCGACGGCGTTGACTTCCTTGCACAGGGTACGATTTATCCCGACATTCTCGAGAGCGACGGCGTAAAGGCTCACCACAACGTCGGCGGTCTCCCCGAGGATCTCAAATTCGAGCTTGTTGAGCCCGTTAAGCTTCTCTTTAAGGATGAAGTCAGAGTTGTTGGCAGGGCTCTCGGACTCCCCGAAACAATGGTTGAACGTCAGCCGTTCCCCGGTCCCGGTCTTGGTGTTCGCTGCACAGGCGCTATCACAAGAGACAGACTTGAGGCTGTTCGTGAGTCAGACGCTATTCTTCGTGAGGAATTTGAAAAAGCAGGCTTTCAGGGTAAGGTTTGGCAGTATTTCACAGTTGTTCCGGATTTCAAATCAACAGGCGTTAAGGACGGCAAGAGACTTTGGGATTGGCCCGTAATTCTCCGTGCTGTTAACACAGTTGACGCTATGTCGGCTACAGTTGAGGAAATCCCCTACGATATCCTTTTCAAAATCCGTGACAGAATCCTTGCGGAAGTTTCAGGCGTAAACCGTGTCCTCTATGACATCTCCCCGAAACCTATTGCTACGATTGAGTGGGAATGATTTCACACTCGTGAAAAAGCCCATAAAATAAGGCTTTTTGCCGTTTGAAAGCCCTCTGTGGCAACAAAATGGCAACATTATTTGAATTATCATAAGAATAAGCAAAGAGCTATCAGATTTTTTGAAAGTCTGATAGCTCTTTTTCTTATGCTTGTATTTAATCGTTTTTCAGTCGGTCTTTGAAAGCCTCAATCATTTTGTCACTGAGTCCCTGTGACGGGACTTTAATATAACCGGAATTTTCATCATATTTCGGATAGTTATAACGCCACTTGTCATAGTCCTCACGGCTGATGTCGCCGTTATGGTACTTTTCAGCCTGTTTTGCCCACGCATTTAGCATTTCGGAAAGCTCGGCAGCGTCTTTTCCCTTGCGAGGGTCAACACGCAAAGAAACGCCGTTCTCGCCTTTTTCAATTGTCAGACCGTAGCGATCCTCTAATGTAAAAAGCGTGTGCATTAAACCAAGATAGCTGTCAATGTCGGGGACGGACAGAGCCAGCGGCGAAACTCCAAGCACACCGGCAAGGTTTTCGGTTAAATCAGCTTTCGGCGTTCTTGAGCCGGATTCATACTGTGCCATACGAATATCCGCTGTCTTTTCAGGAAAGCCAACTACCGTTCCTAAATACTTTTGTGTCATTCCCCGCAGATTGCGGAAGAAACGAATTCTTTCACCGATTGCCATAGCAATCACGCTCCTTGTTTATGTAATATGCGATAAGTATATCATATATGTTTAGTGCGTGTCAAGATAACCAAAACAAAAAAGTTAAATATTTTTTCAAAAGCCACTTGACTTTACGGAATTTGTTTAGTATAATAGTTAAGCAAATAGCGTTAGGTTATTTGCTTGGCAATAGAATAACCGTCATATGTCACGGTAATGGCATATCCGCTCGGGCAAATCGGAATGCGGCCAGAAAGTTCTCCGACAATAAATAATTGAATTATCAAAAATCAAGCAAGGGGGTGAAAAAATGGAAAGTACAAGCTTTATGAGAGTTGATGAGGTGGCTCAGGAATTGGGCATATCAAAATCTTACGCTTACAAAATTGTCCAAAAGCTAAATGCCGAACTGAAAGAAAAAGGGTTTATGACAATTTCAGGGCGAGTAAATAAGCAATATTTTATAGAACGCACCTGCTACGGTGCAACTAAGAAAGAGAGGGATTAAACAATGGCAGTATATAAAGAAGAAAAAACAAACACTTGGCGAGTGCTTTACCGTTACACTGATTGGAACGGTGAGCGAAAGCAGTCGCAGAAACGAGGGTTCAAAACAAAGCGTGAAGCACAGGCTTGGGAGCGAGAACAGCTTAACAAGCTGGGCGGTGATTTGGATATGACCTTTAAGAGCTTTGTGCAGCATTATTCTGAGGATATGCAGGCTCGTATTAAGGAGAACACTTGGGCAACCAAAGAACATATCATCCAAACAAAACTAATGCCCTATTTCGGTAAGCTGAAGATGTGCAACATAACCGCACAACAAATTATCACTTGGCAAAATGAGCTTATCAATTATAAGGACGATAACGGCAAACCGTATTCTCCCGTATATTTGAAAACAATTCACAATCAGCTGTCTGCGATATTTAACCACGCTGTCAGGTACTACAACCTGAAAGAAAATCCTTGCCAAAAGGCGGGTAGTATGGGTAAAAAGAAAAATCGTGAAATGCTTTTCTGGACGAAAGAGGAGTATTTGAAGTTTGCCGATGCAATGATGGATAAGCCGATGTCATACTATGCGTTTGAAATGCTGTATTGGACGGGTATTCGTGAGGGCGAGCTGTTAGCTATTACTCCTGCTGATTTCGATTTTGAAAAGCGAACGGTTACAATCAATAAGTCGTTTCAGCATTTAAACGGCAGAGATATTATTACTTCCCCGAAAACAGAGAAAAGCAACCGCACGATTCAGCTGCCGAAGTTCCTTTGTGATGAAATGCAGGACTATCTGAAAATGCTCTACGACGTAGGCTTGGAGGACAGAATGTTTCCTGTTACAAAAAGCTATCTGCACAGAGAAATGAACAGAGGCGCAAAAGAAGCAGGCGTAAAGAGGATTCGTATTCACGACATTCGCCACAGCCACGTTAGTTTACTGATTGATATGGGATTTTCTGCAACGGCTATTGCCGACCGAGTAGGACACGAAAGCATTGATATAACTTACAACTATGCACACTTATTCCCGTCAAAGCAGGCTGAAATGGCAGATAAGTTAGATATGGAAAGGGGCGAGTAAAATGTCACTTAAAAATAGAGATGAGCATAACCGCTGGAGAAACAAAACCGTAGCGTTTCGTGTATCGCCGGAGGAAGATAAGCAAATTGAAACTTATGTACGGCTTTCAGGACTAACTAAGCAGGATTATATCACAAGGCGACTTATCCACAAAGATATTGTTGTTCAGGGCAATCCGAAAGTGTTCAAGGCCTTGCGAAATCAGCTTGCCGATGTGCTGTCGGAATTACAGCGAATAGAAGCCGGCGGGGAGGTAAATGATGAGTTGCTTGATGTAATAGAAATGATTGCCGATATTCTCGGCGGATTGAAAGGAGAGGATAACAATGGAGAATAAAAAAGAAATGACCGCTCCGAATGTATCTGTTGGCGCAGATACGGAGCAGTCAATCCAAAAATGTACTGACAATATTATAACCGATTATGATGAAAATATCAAGGATTTGGACGAAAGTTTTCGTGAAATGCAAAGAGAAATGCTTAGGCAAATGGATCCGTCCTATCTGAAAACCGTTTCAATGTCGGCTCTGTATGATACCGATTTCGAAACACAAACCGCACTTATAGACGGTCTGCTTTATCAGGGAACTTACTTGTTCGCAGGTTCTCCGAAAGTAGGAAAGAGTTTTATGATGGCACAGCTTGCCTACCACATCAGCACGGGAACTCCGCTTTGGAATTATAGGGTCCGCAAAGCAACCGTTCTTTATTTTGCCCTTGAAGATGATTACCCTCGCTTACAGCGCAGGCTCTATCATATGTTCGGCGCTGACGGAACGGACAACCTGTATTTTGCAACACAATGCAAAACCGTAAACGGCGGTTTAGAAGATCAGATAAGAGGTTTTATTCAGGAACACCCTGATACCGGACTTGTCATAATCGACACCCTCAAGCGTGTTCGAGAGACAGGCGGTGCGGATTACAGCTACGGCAGTGATTACGATGTAGTCGCAAAGCTGAAAGCGCTTGCCGACAGCTACAAGGTAACAATGCTTATCGTCCATCACACACGCAAACAGCAGGCTGACGATAAATTTGATACAATCTCCGGCACAAACGGATTGCTCGGTGCGGCAGACGGCGCCTTTGTTCTCAGCAAAGAGAAACGAACAACCAATGCCGCAACGCTTGACATCACCGGCAGAGATCAGCAGGATCAGCGAATACACCTTGTTCGAAATCCGCAAAAACTTATATGGGAATTTGAAAAAAGCGAAACAGAAGTTTGGACAGAGCCGCCTGACCCGCTGCTTGAAAAGGTATCGACTGTTCTTCCTTCGGGAAGTAGCAGTTGGGATGGGACGGCCTCCGAGTTGTGCGTGAGACTTGGCTTGGATATAAAGCCGAATGTCCTATCGCTGAGGCTGAGTATCAACGCAGGGCGGCTGCTTAAAGATTATGGCATTCATTACAAAGCAAGCCGTACGCACGGCGGACGCAAAATTTCTCTTTGGAGAGAAAACGTTGCGGAGGACGTGTCAATGCGTGACGACCGTGACGAACTTCCCGATAACGGTGATCTGGTCTGAAACATTGTCACCATCGTCACGGTTTGTCACAATAAAAGTTTAGCGGAGTGTGCAGAGAGTGCCTTTTCAAAGGCAGCTCTTTGCCCCTCGGAGAGCGCAAAACCTGCTTGCAGGTTGCATTTTTGATAGGCTCGCCTGTCAAAAGTGCTTTTGCGTTACTCTTGACAAGAGTAACAGAACCCCGGCTACGCCGGATAAGGAAAGGATGTGATTTTTTATGAAAAGAACGATAAGCGCAATGGTCGGTAAAGGCTCGGTTAATCACAACAGCCGCAAGTTCAAAGCGGAAAATGTTGACGGCAGCCGAACGCATCTTAATATCGACTACTGCAATGAAAATATCAAAAATGTCTATCACGAATTGTTTGACGAAGCTCTTGAAAGATATAATTTCAAGCAGACAAGAGCCGACCGTAAGATAGAAAACTATTATGAAAAAATCCGTAATTCAAAGCAAGAAAAGACGTTCCACGAACTCATTTTGCAGATAGGCGATAAGGAAAATATGAGTGCCGAGAGTGAATACGGGCAGCTTGAAAGAGAGATTTTGGACGAATACTATCGTGGGTTTCAGGAAAGAAATCCTCAGTTAAAAGTGTTCTCAGCTCATCTTCATATGGACGAAGCGACGCCTCATCTGCATATAGATTTTGTTCCGTTCACCACGGGTAGCAAGCGTGGACTTGATACAAGAGTATCACTCAAACAGGCGCTTGCTGCACAAGGATTTAAGGGCGGAACACGTGGAGATACCGAATGGAATCAATGGGTAAGCGCAGAAAAATCCGCACTCGCATTTGTTATGGAACGCTACGGAATTGAGTGGGAACACAAGGGTAATCACGAAAAACATTTGTCTGTTCTTGACTATAAAAAACAGGAACGAGAGAAAGAACTTGATGCTCTTGAAGATAAACTTGCAGAGAAAAAAGACGAGTTTCAAACGGTGCAAAGCCGTATTCAAAATTACGATAACGGTACACAGGTTATTGAAGAATTGGAAAAACGCATTGAAACAGACAGCGAATTTCAGTTACCCGATCCTCCTGCACTGATGTCGGCAAAGTCCTATAAACAGAAATTAGTCTACCCGCTGATAAAGAAACTAAAAGATGTAATCAAAGAGGTGTTTTACCGTTATTATCACGCTCTTGATAGCTATCACAGACTTAATAATACCAATGCGAATCTTTATCGTGAGAACGAGCGGCTGAGCAAAATCAACGAGCGTTTGACAGATGAAAACACTACGCTTCGTGCAGAAAATAAAGATTTTAAATTGCTCCGCAAGGTGTTCGGGAGTCGGCAAATAGATGCTCTTATTGCTCAGGCAAAGGAGCAGGAACAGCAACGCAAGCACACAAAACAACCGTCTAATCAGCGCACAAAGCGCATTAGAAATAATGATTTTGAAAGGTAGGAAAACAAAATGGTAAAGACAATTTTTGAACAAATGGGCGGTACTTACACACAAGTTGGAGATTATCTTCTCCCCGACTTATCACTACCAGCTGAAGAAAAACAGGCAAGCATCGGCGTATGGGGTATGCGGCACAAGCGGTTTTTGAAAGAAAGCCATCGTGTACTTTATGCCAACCTAATGACTTCAGGCAAGCTTGTCACATACCTTGATGACATTGAGCAACAGGCAACCGCTATGTTTCTCCGGCTGGTAAAAGAACTCGCCGAAAAAGAAAATGTAACCGAAGATCTTAAAGCAACCGACCAAATGCTGTGGGTACAAAAGATGAACAATATCCGTAATCGTGCAACGGAAATTGTAAATGCAGAATTGATTTACACGGTATAAGCACCAAGGCGGCAGGGAGTAATCCTTGTCGCCATTACACTTTTATAGAGCAATAAAAAAGTTTACAATCATTTTTGAAAATGGTATTGCTATTATTCTAGTTTTAGAATATAATATTATTGTGAGATTTCGGAGGTGTGATTATGGAATTTATGTCTGCAAGAGAAGCTGCTGATAAATGGGGCATTTCGCAAAGAAGAGTTGCTGTTCTTTGTTCTGAAAACAGAATTGACAATGCAACTATGGTCGGCAATATGTGGATTATTCCTACTACTGCCGAAAAGCCTATTGATGCAAGAAGCGTTCGATATAGAAAATGTGATAGCAAAAAGACCAAGCCGTTTTTGAAATGGGCAGGTGGCAAAGGACAGCTTTTGTCCGAAATCGAAAAGTATTATCCTTTTGGGGATGGAAAAATTATTAAATATGCAGAGCCGTTCGTAGGCGGTGGTGCCGTACTTTTCGATATTCTGAGCAAATACGATTTAGACGAAGTTTATATTAGTGACATAAATGCTGAACTTATCAATACATATCGCATTATTCGTGATGATATTGATGATTTAATTAAAATACTTTACACTATGCAGAACGATTTTATTCAGTTAGATACAGATAATCGTAAAACATACTATATGGAAAAGCGTGAGCTCTTTAACGATTTGAAAGTTAACGGGAATGAGAATATCAATATTGAAAAAGCAGCTCTAATGATTTTCCTTAACAAGACCTGTTTTAACGGTTTGTTCCGAGTCAACAAAAAGGGACTATTTAATGTGCCTATGGGGGCTTATAAAAACCCAATGATTTGTGATGAGGAAAACCTCAGATCTGTGTCTGAAAAGCTACAAAATGTAAGAATAGTATGTGGTGATTATAGGGAGTCCGCAGACTTCATTGATGAAAACACCTTTGTTTATTTTGATCCTCCGTACCGCCCTATTACCAATACTGCAAGCTTTACGGCATATACGGAAAATCTGTTCAATGACGAAGAACAGATTGAACTTGCGAGATTTGTTGATGATATGCATAGAAAAGGTGCAAAGATTGTAATTAGCAATTCCGATCCCAAGAACTCTAACACCGAAGATGACTTCTTCGATAATATTTATTCATCTCATAAAATCAAGCGTGTTGAAGCTACCCGTATGATTAACTGCAATAGCGAAGCAAGAGGAAAAATTAAAGAGTTGCTTATTAGCAATTTTTAGGGGGAGAAAAAGTGATTTATTTAGAACTATCAGCAACCGAAGAAAAGAATTATATAGATAAGCTTTATCAATCCTTTACAACAGGTAGAGATTTTGAATTGTTTTTAAATTATTTTTTAAAGGAGATTGGATTCCAAGAAGTGGTTACCACAAAATATGTTGGCGACAATGGGATTGATTTAACTTGTTCCAAGTCGGGCATTGATCCTCAAGGTTTAGATACAATGAACTATTACGTTCAAGCAAAAAGATATAAATCTACCAACAAAGTTCAGGCAAAAGAAATACGTGATTTGAAAGGGTCAACTAAACGAGATAAACAAGGTAATGTACTAAATAATAATTATATTAATGTGTTCATTACGACTTCTTCATTTACTAAGGGTGCTATAGATGAAGCAGAAAGCAATCCTAATATGCCAACCATCTTGATAGACGGAAAGACATTGTTAAATATGTGTATTGACAACGGGATTGCATTTTCTTACCGACCGGTATTTGATGAAGATTTGCTAAAAGAGATTTTGAAACAGTATTCTCAACCAAGTGCAACTATTGATAATACCATTGATGATTATTTGGTTGAGCGTAACATTACTGCGAACGATATACGAGCAAGAATTTTGATAATTCCTCAAATAATCAAGAATTCTATTAGCGCCTCTGACTCTTCTATAAAAGTAGAAATCAACGGACAAATTCAAACTCTTAATTTGGATAAATCCCATAGATATATTGGTGGCATTACTCAAATTTACAAAGATTGCGGATTAATCAATGCGGATAATTCGTTTATTCAGAAAAAATCTAAGTGGAAAATTGAAGACGATAGATTTATTGTTGTAATTGAATAGAGGAAAAATATATGAGAAATTTTAGCGAATGGTTATCGGGTTTCCGTGACAGCATTGCAGATTACGGCTACTACATAGATTTTGAAAAGGTTCACAGAAATGTGGACAACATCAAAGTTGAACTTAATATCTTAAATTCACTTATTGGCTCTAAGAACATTGAGACCGACTTTGAGAACTTAATGAGAAAATATCCTGAAGTTTTGAAGTGCATACCTCTGCTTTTAGCAGTTAGAGCGAGTGAAATATACTGTCAGGATGAAAATGGTGGTCATTTATTCCAGTTTGATTTTGGCAAGTATCCACCCAATAGTCACGCACATTACGAAAGATACAAGTATTTTATGCGTGAAACCGGATTGTTTGATTTGTTGGAAAACCATATCATCAACAATCTTGTTGACTACGCGACCGGCGTTGAAACCGGACTTGATTCCAATGGTCGAAAAAATCGTGGCGGTCATCTTATGGAAGATTTGGTTGAGAGCTTTATCAAGAAGGCAGGTTTTGTAAAAGACAAAACCTACTTTAAAGAAATGTACATTCATCAAATTACCGAAAAATGGGGACTCGACCTTTCTGCAATCTCTAATCAAGGTAAGATGGAAAAGCGTTTTGACTTTGTGGTAAAGACGCCGAATATGATTTATGGCATTGAAACCAACTTCTATGGTAGCGGTGGAAGCAAACTTAATGAAACCGCTCGTAGTTATAAGACACTTGCTCTTGAAACGGACACTATCGAAGGTTTTACATTCGTATGGTTCACTGATGGTAAAGGATGGACAAGCGCCCGAAACAACCTTGAGGAGACCTTTGATGTAATGGAACACATCTATAACATCAAGGATTTGGAAAACGGGGTTATCACAGAGGTTTTTAAATAATGGCAAAGAAAATTACAAAATGGGAGCCTGAAGGTTTTGAATTGGAAATGACTACTCATTGGTCATTTCCAAAACGTGGCGATTGGGCAACCCACGATGCAAAATGGCGTGGTAATTGGTCGCCATATATTCCTCGAAATATTTTGCTCCGCTATTCAAAAGAGAACGACTTGGTTCTCGATCAGTTTGCGGGTGGTGGTACTACCCTTGTAGAAGCAAAATTATTAAACCGAAATATTATTGGCGTGGATGTAAATGATGTAGCTCTTGCTCGTTGCAAAGAGAAAACTGCATTTGAACACGAAGGTGCAAATGGTAAAGTATATCTTCATAAAGGCGATGCAAGAAATCTTGACTTTGTACCGGATAACAGCATTGATTTGATTTGTACTCACCCACCGTATGCCGATATTATCAAATACAGCGAAGATATCAAAGAAGATTTATCTCACCTAAAGATCAAGGATTTTCTCGAGGAAATGAAAACGGTAGCTACTGAGAGCTACCGTGTCTTAAAAAAAGAAAAATATTGTGCCGTGCTAATGGGAGATACTCGCCGAAATGGGCATATGGTACCAATGTCGTTTGATGTTATGCAAATTTTTGAAGATGCAGGTTTTAAACTAAAAGAACTTATTATCAAAGAACAGCATAACTGTAAAGCAACGGGATATTGGAAAACAAACAGCGTGAAGTATAACTTTTTGCTGATTGCTCACGAGTATTTATTTGTTTTTAAAAAATGATGGGAGAATAAAATGCTACGAATAACAAATTGTAATATTAATCGATATCGTTCCATTTTATCGATGGCAATTGATATTTCGTCTGATCTAAACTTAGTTGCGCTTTGTGGTCAAAACAATGTTGGTAAAACTAATACATTACGAGCAATTAATTTATTTTTTAACCCCGAAACCTACACTCCAGAAGTTGATATGCCAAAAATAAAACATGCTACTGGCGGACAGTCTATTCATCCCAAAATAGAAATCACTTTTTGGGACGATAAGAAAGATATTTTTTATGTCATTTGTCGCGATATGAAGTTTTATTCAGCATCTTCAAGCGAAGAGAGCATTAGTGGAGTTTCTTTTAAACTTGAAGGAAAAAAGAAAAAAGATAAGAAAAAACTTATTTTTGCAGAAATTAGTGATATATTGAACCAGGTTGAATTTGTATATATTGAGTCTATAAATACATTCATACCTGAATTGATAAGTAAAATTACAGAAGGCATCATAAATGTTGAATATGATAAGGCACGATTTTCTCGGTCTAAAAAGGAACTAAAAGAAGCATATGATACATATGTTGATGGATTAAGTGCGATTCTCGAAACTTTTGCAAAGGATATTTCTAACACTTTCAATTATTTCCGCGAAAATTGGAAGGTAGAATTTATAGTTCCAAAAAATTCGGAAACATTCAGAGATCTTATTTCTGAAGATGTTCATTTATCTCTTGATGACAACGGAAGTATAGGAGTATTGGATAAGGGAGCCGGCTTGCAAAGATTAGCTACTATTTTGCTTAATTTTGAAATGCTTTCTCGCATTAATAAAAGAAAAAGTATTGTTGTTTGTATAGACGAGCCAGATGCGTATTTGCATGAAGGGCTTCAACGGAAATTGAAAGCGCTTTTCGATGAAAAAAGTAGTAGTATGCAGTTGTTTTTTACGACACATTCTAAAGTTTTTATTAATGAGTATAATATGCGTAACGTTTTTCTTTTGGATTCTAAGTATTATGAACAATACTCCACACGAAAAAAGAAAAATATCAATGTTACAGAAACTATTTTGATTGATATAAATGAGCAAAGTGGCTATGATAAAATTTGCTCTCACTTAGGGATTGAAGCGGTAACATATGAATTGCTACAACGAAATAACCTTTTAGTAGAAGGCAACTGTGATAAAAAATATCTTACTGAGTTGCTTAATTATTTTGAACTTCCGTGTCCAAATATAGAGGCTCTTAACGGTGCAGATAATGCTATAAAATTTCTTGAATTTTATGATTCGTACTATCGGAATAATACGACGCAATATATGCCGAAGATCAAAGTTGTGCTTGATAACGATGTCAAGGGAAGAGAAATTTACAGTAAAATTCAATCCAAAGCATATAATCACATTAATGTTAATGCAATTTTGCTTCAAAATCACACAAATAGCGGAAATGTTAAAATTGAAAAAAACAATACAAATAACGAAATAGAAGATTTTTTGTATCCGGAGGTTATTGTTTATTTAATAAATTTACTTTTGGATAAGAAAAGTATGGTAAAATTGAAATCAAGTTCAGTATGTAAAAAAATACATACACCATCATTCGCCATTAAGGGAATTCTTGAACTGTGTGAATACGAAAAGAATTCTTTGAATCCTGAAAATGGTGCTGAATTATCATTTATATCTTCTGGAAGTCAAACAAATCGAGTAAAAGAAGGACTGGCAGGAATGTTCAATTTAAAAGCCAACAAAAATCTTTTAGCATTGATAGGAGAATGTGATAAAAAATATCCCTATGTGCAACAGGCGCTCAAGAAGTTATGTGATTTTGAGGATGTTACCTAAGAGTTGGTTTCCGTGGCAACAGAATGGCAACAAAAAATCGGATAGCGTATGCTTTACCGATAATACAAATAATGTAGATACTCTCTGCTAAATCTCATAAACAAATGCGTTTAAGATTGATTTACAGGGAGCGAGTGGGAATAATACCAAAAACGCTGAAAACCCGCATAAACACTAGGTTTTTGAGGTTTGAAAAAGCCTCATGACAACGTTTTGACAACAATTTCAGATTATTCATAAATAAAGAGCTAACAGATTTTTGTTACAAAGTCTGTTAGCTCTTTTTATTTTTATTCTTCGGTTGGCTTTTCTTTTTCTCTTTTTTCTTTACGAGTAGCAAGCCAAGCATTCAACCCTATCTTTCCTATTGTAAGCAAAACTATAGCTATTACAGGAGCTAAGAATGGAGCAGATGTACCCAAAACCGGAGCAAGCGCAATAGATATACCGCCTACGATATAACTTTGGACAACACCCGACTCCTTAAGAATAGCAAGTCTGCTATCTTTGTATTTTTCATCTCCTGTGAAAAAGGCTTCAACTTCGTCTAAAACTTTTTCAAAGAAAATTGATGGTTTTTTTTGTGTTCCAAATGGTACATTTGTTGGGATAGTCGCCGTCAACCATTTATTAGCCACCACTTCATAGTCATTAGTTTGTTCATAAAGCTGACGGATGAGATTTTTTTGATATGTACTCAATGTATCAATCCAAGAGTCAGGATCGACATTGAAGATTTCGCTAATATCGTTCATTCTAACATCTCCTTTATATACTCAGCAGAAATAGCGTGGGTCGTTTGATGTAGGGTTTGTGGATCTATACCACCGATGCTAATAGAACCATTTACCTGTGGTGCATATGAACCAATTAGAATACCTGCTATAGCACGTTTTTCAGGTATTACAATTGGACTACCTGATTGACCTGGACGAGATTGAATGTTCAGCACAATATTTTTAAGTTTTATACCGTTTGAATCAATGAGTATTTTTGCGCCAATTGAGGTATCTTGCTGAGTTAACACCATTCGTCCGTGATTGGAATGAGGGTATCCAAAAACAGAAATTGCTTCACCTACTTGAACAGAATCGGTCGAATCCAAGACAAACGTTGACTGAACTGTAGCAGGGACTTCTAATATGCAAACATCCGCTATAGGGTTTATTTCCTTAATCTTAGCAGGAATACACTGTATCTCGTTATTGGATGTATCCTGATAGTCCTGTATCGAATTGACCTTATTCATTATAACAACCAAACCGCTATCATTGTTTCCTGTAACGTGTGCAGCAGTAGCTAAAAGTCCTCTCCGGTTAATAAAAAATGCAGTACCCAACAAAGTCACACCATTAGGCGTGACTCTTCCAACAGGATGTACCACGTAACTAATATCTGTAAAATACATTAAGATTCCTCCGTTTTCTTTTCTGCACGAATTTTATCAAGAGATTCTCTTGTGTGCTGTACCTCTACCTCGGGATATGTATAACGCCAACGGTCATATTCCTCTTTGCTGATTTCGCCGTTGCGATACTTCTCCGCTTCTTTCTGCCAAGCGGTAAAACGCTCAAGCAAAGAAATGTAAGATGTTCCTCTGTTTTTATCAAGACGGATACAAACCTCGTTATCAAGCTTGTCGATTTTTAAACCGTAAATGTCCTCTAATGCAAAGAGGGTGTGCATAAAGCCGAGATCAGTATCAATGTCAGGAACATTCAAAGCCATAGTCGAAACACCCAATACATCAGCAAGCGATTGTGTCAAATCTGCTTTGGGACATCTTGAGCCGGACTCATATTGTGCCATACGAATGTCAGCGGTTTTCTCAGGAAAACCGACCTGAACACCGAGAAACTTTTGTGTCATTCCTTTTAGATTTCGAAAAAATCTTATTCTTTCACCGATTGCCATAGCAATTACACTCCTTAATCTGTGTTGTATAAAGAGTATAGCATATATAGTTAGGATATGTCAAGATAACAAAAACAAAAAAGTTAGTATTTTTTCAAGAAACTATTGACTTAACGGAAATCCGTTAGTATAATAGAGTTAAGCAAATTCCGTTAGTATGTTTGCGGACAAATGAATGACCGTCCGAGTGGGATACTCCGCCAAGACCTTCTGCAAGGAAGCGAGCGAGAAAACGCCGCTGAAAGGCAGGGGCAGGAACGGCACTTGGGTAGAACGGCAAAACCTAACACGAAATTAAAAACAAGGAAAGGAGGGACTGCAATGTTTGAAGATTATTATATGACCGCAGATGATGTTGCAAAGGCACTCAAGATTTCCAAATCATTCGCTTATAAGGTGATACGGAAAATGAATGCCGAACTGCAAGAACAAGGATTTTTCACAATGGCAGGAAAAGTCAACAAGCAATTCTTTTTAGACAAAACCTGCTACGATGCAGCCAAAGTTAAGGAAAGGAAGTGATGTAAATGGCTGTTTACAAAGACGAAAAAACTAATACTTGGATGGTTTACTACCGAGTGACCGATTGGAAAGGAGATCGAAAGCAAAGCACAAAGAGAGGCTTCCAAACGAAACGTGATGCGCTTGCTTGGGAACGAGAGTTCCTAAACAAGACGCAGGCTGACCTCAGTATGACCTTTGCGAGTTTTGTTGACACCTATACGGTAGATATGAAAAATCGCATTAAGGAAAATACTTGGCACACGAAAGAGCATATTATTCGCACAAAAATCTTGCCGTACTTCGGCAAGCGCAAGATAAGTGATATTCAGCCGAGAGATATTATTGCGTGGCAGAATGAAATGATAAAAGGACGCGACAAGAATGGCAAGAAATACTCTCCCGTGTACCTTAAAACGCTCCACAATCAGCTCAGCGCCATTTTCAATCACGCTGTTAAGTTCTATGGATTGAAAGAAAATCCCGCCGCTAAAGTCGGCAATATGGGCAAAGCGAGAAGCCGTGAAATGCTCTTTTGGACACAAGAAGAATATCAGAAATTTGCCTTTGCGATAATGGACAAACCCGTATCCTATTACGCATTTGAAATGCTGTATTGGTGCGGTATCCGTGAGGGTGAGCTGTTAGCCTTGACCGCCGGCGACTTTGATTTTGAGCGTGGTACGGTAACAATCAATAAGTCCTATCAGCGCATTGACGGCAGGGATGTTATTACCGAGCCGAAAACGCCGAAAAGCAACCGAGTTATAAAAATGCCCGTTTTTCTTATCGAGGAAATCAAGGAATACCTTGCTAAGCTATACGGTCTGCAAAAGAATGACCGAGTGTTTAATATCACAAAGAACTATCTGCACCGTGAAATGACGAGAGGTGCAGATGCAGCGGGGGTTAAGCGTATCCGTATCCACGATTTGCGACACAGTCACATTTCCCTCTTAATTGAAATGGGATATTCTGCGGTGGCGATTGCCGACCGTGTAGGACACGAAAGTATCAATATCACTTATAACTACGCTCATCTGTTCCCGTCTACACAGACGGATATGGCGGACAAGCTCAATAATTTACGAAAGGAGCCAACACAAAATGTCAGCTAAAAATTTAGATAAACACGACCGCTTCAGATGTATTACCGTAGGATTTAGGGTTTCCCCCGAAGAACAAGAAACGATCAACCGTATCGTGGCGTTGTCGGGACTCACGAAACAAGAATACTGTTACCGCAAGTGTACCGACCGTGAAATCGTTGTAGAGGGTAATCCGAGAGTGTATAAAGCTCTTAAAACGGAACTTGCCGCCGTACTTGATGAATTGAAGCGTATTGAAAACGGCGGCAACGTCAGCGGTGACTTGCTTGAAATTATCGACCAAATCAATAAAACCTTATATGGATTAAAGGAGGGATCTAAATGACCAATATAACGGAAAAGACTGCCCCAAATGTATCTATTGGCGCAGATACGGAGCAGCCTTCTCAAAAATCTACTGCAAATATTATAACCACCGAAGATGAAAATTTCAAGAGTTTTGAGGAAATTCAGCGTGAAATGATACGGATGATGGACCCGTCCTACCTCAAAACCGTATCAATGACCGAACTGTACGACACTGTTTACAAAAGCAAGCCGCCGCTGATTGACAGCTTGCTCTATCCGGGAACGTATATTTTCGCAGGCGCACCCAAACTCGGCAAAAGTTTTCTGATGGCGCAGTTGGCATATTACGTCAGCACGGGAACGTCGCTATGGAACTATACCGTCCGAAAAGGAACGGCATTATATTTAGCTCTTGAAGATGATTACCGCCGCCTGCAGGAGCGCTTGTATCGAATGTTTGGAACGGAGAGCGCAGACAATCTGTACTTCTCTGTTTCGGCAAGTCAGATCGGCAAAGGACTTGATGAACAGTTGCAGGGGTTCGTTACCGAACACCCCGACACTAAACTCATAATCATAGACACACTCCAAAAGGTGCGTGAGGTTGGCGGTGATAATTACAGTTACGCCAACGACTATGAAATCATTAACCGCATTAAGAAATTTACTGACCGCTACGGTATTTGCGTTTTAATCGTGCACCATACCCGAAAGCAAAATGCAGATGATAAGTTCGATATGATCTCCGGTACGACGGCTATGCTCGGTGCAGCAGACGGCGGCTTCATTTTGCAAAAGGAAAAGCGTACAAGCAACAATGCCACCCTTGAGGTATCGGGCAGAGATCAACCCGACCAAAAGCTACACCTTGTCCGTAACACCGAAACTCTCTTATGGGAATTGGAGCGAGTGGAAACGGAACTTTGGAAAGAGCCACCCGAACCCTTACTTGAAAAAGTTGCGGCGTTCATCACCGCAGACAATGCTGAGTGGTGCGGTTCACCAACGGAGCTTGTCATGGTTCTTGGCATTGATATGAAAGCCAACGCTCTGTCGATGAAACTGAATATCAATGCAGGGCGTTTGTTCAATGAGTACGGTATCTGCTACGAGAACAAACGCTGTCACGATGGCCGCAAGGTGCGCCTACACCTTGAGCAAGCGTGACGATGCGTGTCGGTCGTGACGGTGTTATTGGCGGTAGCAAAAACATCGTCACCATCGTCACAGACCGACACGCTAAGTTTAGCGGAGTGTGCAGAGAGTGCCTTTTCAAAGGCGGCTCTTTGCCCCTCGGAGAGCCCACGACATCTTTACGGCAGAATTGCTGAAAGTGTCATAGTGGGTTACACACTTTGAAAAAGTTGTGTAACTACGGCTCCCGAAAGTTCGCCAACAGAAAGGAAGTGAGAACGGATGGTGAAAGAAAATTTTTGTGTTGCCCGTATCGAAACCCGCACGAGAGCAACGGTGGGCAAATTTGAGCGACACATTGAGCGTAAAAATGAAAGCTACGAAAATATGAATGTTGACCTATCTCGCACCCCGATGAACGTGAGTTTTAAGGGTTGCGGTGAGCAGACCTATAACGAATATCTTGACGAACTGATCGCCGCAGGAAAGGTTTCGCTGAAAGGATTGAAACCCGATGCTACCGTGTTTGATGAAATGATTATGGATGTAAATACCGATTATTTTGAGCAGAACGGCGGCTACGAATACGCTTGCCGCTTCTATGAAGAAGCGTTCCACTTTGCCGAAAAAATATACGGCAAGGACAATATTGTCTCCGCTGTAATGCACGCTGACGAATTAAACATCGCTATGACCGAGAAATACGGCAGACTGATTTACCACTATCATCTGCACATTATGGCTCTGCCGGCGGTGGATAAAGAAGTACGTTGGTCGAAGCGTTGCAAAGATCCAGAACTCGTCGGCAAGGTCAAAGAGGTCATTCATCAGGTCAGCCATTCAAAGAAATGGCGGTCTGAAAAAGCGGTTGATGAAGATGGTAAACCTATACTCAACAGCAAAGGAAAACAGATTTATCACGCTTCTTACAGTATACTGCAGGATAAATTTTTTGAACATATGCAAGGCGCAGGCTTCACGGGTTTTATTCGTGGAGAGCGTGGAAGTACAACCGAAAACCTGACCTCGCTTGAATATAAAATCAAGCAAGACCAAAAGCGTTTAGCGGAACTATCCGAGCAGATTGCCAACGAGCAGGTTCGTTATGACGATAATCATAATGCTTTTATGACCTTTGCAGAGATTGACGATTCGGGTAAAAAGTCTATCACGGGCAAGTACACGGTGTCTGCTGAAGATTATAAAAAGCTGACCACCCTTGCCAAACGGAGTTATTCGGCGGTATCCGAAGCGAAGAAATTACAAGAGGAAAATCAATATTTATCACATCGAATTTGGTCACTTCAATCGGAAGTATCGCAACTGCGACAGACACTATCGGAGCTGACGGAGAAATGCAGACCGTATCTTGAAGCGATAAAAGCGGCACCGAAAGCCGTTAAAGAATTTATAGATGGTATTCTTGAACGCTTCAAAAAGCAGGAAAAGAGCATTGAATATGAACCGATTCCTGCACCCAAAGTACACACCCAAGAGCGTGGGAAACGCTCAAAAAATAAAGATTATGAAAGGTAGGAAATCATTATGAAACAGCATTTTACAGACGAAAGAACGGGGATCAGGTACACCTTGCAGGGAGATTATTATCTGCCCGACCTTGCATTACCCGCCGAGGAACAAGTTGAAGTCGGCATTTGGGGACAGCGGCATTTGCAGTATATCAAGGCACACCGCAGAGGTTTTTATACGACCTTGCTCACAAAATGCGAACTGAACAGACACCTTGCCGATGTAAATAAGCAGGCTGAGGATATGTTTCTCCGGCTGGTGAAACAGAAGGCAGAGCGTGAGGGCGTGACCGAACAACTCAAGGCGGATGACCAAATGGAGTGGGTAGCTCGGATGAATAACATCCGCAGTAGAGCCACCGAAATCGTAAATCACGATATAATTTATAACTAACCGAAGCATGGCGGCAGGGAGATTAACACCTCTCTGCCATCTTTCTTTTTGCCCAAAACTATTTTACTTTGATTTTACACCGATTTGCTTACGGATTTTACTGTCAAAACTTACAATAGAGGCGCAGTAAAGAGATAACTGCAAAAACAAATGTCAAAGGAGACATAGAAAATGAAAAAGATTATCAGTTTACTCACAGTAGCAATACTGCTGATATGTACGCTCACCGGTTGCGGCGGTAACAAAGAATCAGTCGCAACAGACGGCTCCACCTCAATGAACAAGGTTATCAGTGCTTTGGGTGAAGACTTTCAGTCAGACACCGGCATCACCGTAACATATAATGCCACGGGTTCAGGTGCAGGTATTCAGGCAGTTCAGGAGGGCAGATGTGACATCGGACTTTCCAGCCGTAACCTCAAGGACGAAGAAAAGGCAAACGGTCTTGAAAGCACAATCCTCGCTTATGACGGTATTGCAATAATCGTAAATCCTAACAACCCCGTTTCTGACCTTGATGTTGAAACTATTGCTAAGATCTACACCGGTGAAATTAAGAATTGGAAAGAAGTAGGCGGCAACGATGTTGAAATTGTACTAATCGGTCGTGAAGCAGGCAGCGGTACAAGAGACGGCTTTGAATCTATCACCGACACCGAAGATAAGTGTCAGTATCGTCAGGAACTTACCTCTACTGGTGACGTTATCACTACGGTGGCAAGCAACCCTGCGGCAATCGGCTATGCATCCCTCGCTTCTGTTAAGGATACTGTAAAAGCTCTCACAGTGGACGGTGTTACACCGAGTGAAGAAACCATAAAGGACGGCAGTTATGTGATACAGCGTCCCTTCGTTCTCGTAACCAAGAAGGATACTGCACTTTCCGAAAATGCACAAAAATTCTTTGATTATGTCACTTCCGAAGCAGCAACTGAGATCATCAGCAACGCAGGTGTAGTTCCTGCCAACTAAGAACTCTAAGCGACGGTGTTTTCGCACCGCCGCTTATTGGAATACAACAAGGTTTCGGAGCACCCGCCCGCAATTTCAATGGCGTATAGCGGGTCGAGTCCTTATCATTGAGGTTGATTATGAAGAAAAACAGACTATTTGAGAATATCGTACACAGCATATTTCTCATACTCGGTTTAATAACAGTCGGCTGCGTTCTGCTAATAACGGTGTATCTGATTGGATCGGGTATTCCCGCTATAAAAGAAATCGGACTCTTTAATTTCCTTTTCGGCAAAGAGTGGGCATCCACCGCCGCCGAGCCGAAATACGGAATATTGCCGTTTATATTAACAAGCGTGTACGGAACAGCGGGTGCTATACTGATTGGTGTGCCGATTGGTTTCTTTACCGCCGTGTATCTTTCAAAGGTGGCAAACAAAAAAGTCAGAGCCATTATCGAAGCCGCTGTTAATCTGCTTGCAGGTATTCCTTCGGTTGTGTACGGTCTTGTTGGTATGCTCGTACTCGTGCCGGCGATCCGTGAGATTTTCGATGTGCTGGACGGCGCAAGTTTACTTGCGGCAATTATCGTACTTTCCATTATGATACTGCCGAACATCATAAAGGTGTCTATCACGGCTCTTGATGCCGTTCCAAAGGAATATGAGGATGCTTCCCTTGCTCTTGGTGCAACACCTACCGAAACCTTTTTCAAGGTGTCTGTCCCTGCCGCAAAAAGCGGTATTGCCGCCGCTGTGGTACTCGGTGTCGGTCGTGCCATCGGTGAAGCAATGGCGGTTATGATGGTTGCAGGTAACGTAGCAAATATGCCTTCACTCTTTGAGAGTGTTCGTTTCCTTACCACAGCCGTTGCAAGTGAAATGGCCTACTCAAGCCCCGGAAGTTTGCAGAGAAACGCTTTGTTTTCCATTGCTCTTGTACTATTCCTGTTTATAATGCTCATTAACGCTACGCTCAATTTCTTCCTAAAGCGTGATAAGGAGAAATAAGATGAACAACAAAAGAGAAATATATATCGGTTTTATGCGTGGTGCAATGTATGTTTGTACCGCACTCACAGCGGCACTTGTGCTGTTCTTGTTCGGATATGTTTTAATAAACGGTATCCCTAACATCTCTTGGAAACTGCTCTCCACCAAACCAAGCTACTTAACCCAACAAATCGGCATTTTGCCCGATATTCTGAATACGGTTTACATCGTGCTCGCCGCACTCATTATCGTGTTACCTCTCGGTGTCGGAGCGGCAATTTACCTTACCGAGTACGCAAAAAACAAAAAAATAGTTGCTATGATTGAATATGCCGCCGAAACCCTTTCGGGTATCCCGTCTATTATTTACGGTCTTGTGGGTATGCTTCTCTTTTCAAATAACTTTGGAACAAGCCTGCTATCAGGTGCGCTGACGCTTGTTATTATGAATCTTCCTACCGTTATGCGTACAACACAGGAAAGTCTGAAAACCGTTCCGCAGAGCTACCGTGAAGGAGCTTTCGGTTTGGGTGCAGGCAAGTGGCGTGTGATTCGTACTGTTGTACTTCCCGGATGTGTAGATGGTATTATTACCGGTTGTATCCTATCGGTCGGTCGTATTCTCGGTGAATCGGCAGCGCTCCTCTTTACCGCAGGCTTTGCTCACGCACTCAACGGTATTTTCACGGGACTGACTTCTCCCGGTGCAACCTTGACGGTTGCTCTTTATGTGTATGCAAAAGAAGAAGGCGAATTTGGTGTTGCCTTTGCTATTGCCGCAATCCTAATGTTACTGACATTACTTATAAATCTGTCTGCCGCATTGGTGGGCAAATACTATGCCAAGAGGAGAAGCGTATGAGTGAAATAATGACAGCTAAAAACATAAGCCTTTGGTACGGAGAAAACTGCACAAGTCCAGTAAAAACGGACAATAGAAAAAAGAGCCCTTCTATGGTAGACTTAAAGAAACTACCATAGGAGGTTTTATTATGTCTCGAGAATACA
>SFGA01000002.1 GCA_004556705.1 Ruminococcus sp.
TTCTCTCATTTTTACTTCTAAACCAGCCGCTTCAAGTCGCAATTTAAATGCAACTAATTGTTGTTTGTTTGGCCTGTTAATATTGCAATTTGCGGTATCGTTATATTGTAAAAGATTTATTAAAACATTTTTTTCACGAAACCATCTTCCCAACTGTCTTACATCAGCTGCTTTGTCATTTAGTCCGGGAATTAATAAATAAGCAATTGTAACTTTTCTATTATGTCTCTCAGAATATGATAAAACTGCCTCAACAATCTTATTTATATCATAACCCTTCATGTGGGGGATAATAATATCTCTTGTTCTTTGATTTGTTGCATGAAGAGAGAGGGTGAGTTGTATCTTCAAATGCTCTTCCCTTATTTTTTTTAATTGCTCTAAAGGACCTACAGTCGAAATATTGATTCCATCTGTGGGGAAATTAAGCCCATTTCTATCTCTTAATATATGAATCGACTTAATTACATTATCATAATTAAAAAATGGTTCCCCCATTCCCATATATACAATTCGATTAACTTTTTCCTTCAGTAATGTTACTTGTTGCACAATTTCTGAAGGAGTTAAATTTCTTATAAATCCATTACTTCCAGATGCACAAAAAATGCAACCTACGGGACATCCTACCATTGTACTAACACATACAGTTACACCAGTTTTTCTCTTTATGCAAACGGTTTCAATGCAGTAACCATCCTTTAATTTGAAGGAGTATTTTCTTGTGTCACCGCCATTATATATATCATCAATGCTCATTGTTTGATATTTCTTTTGTGGCTTTTCTTTATAAAGAGCATGCATAAGTGCTCGAGCTTTTTTTTCTCCAACACAATCACAAATTTCTTTGTATGTATAACCGTAAGGGTCCGAATTTATCATTTCTTCAGTGATAATTACTGTGTTTTTATTTTTCATATCATCATACCTTTCGAGAAATATAATTGCAAAATACAACAAATAAGTATTTTATTATAACATTTTCAAGTTACAAAATCAATATTATACATATTTATTTTTAGTTTAAATGAAATCCCATTTAGCTTATTCCTTTCAGAACATCTATGTGAAAAACTATTGACTTGAAATTTAATAATACGCTCTGAAAATTGTATAAAAGGATACCTACCTGCATTTATAGTTAATTCATATACTATAAGTTTTCGATGTCTAGATAAGTGATGTCAGCAAGAATCGACACCACCTTTTCCTTTTTTAGAAGACGAAGAATAGTGATCATTTTGAGCAGTTTGAATATAAGCTTTTCAGTAAAGGATTCTACATATTATCTTCTCATATTTTTGAGAACACATTAGTGTCTTATCCATCCTTTTTATTTGACAGACCCCACTAAATTTCAAATTAAACATCTGCAACAATTTCATTATCTAACAATACAGGAATATTAAATTCCGCCTTTATTCCTATATATTTTTTCAAACCTCTCATCAACCTCAAAGAACTCCGGCAGATCTTCATAAATGCTTTCCGTATATAATCTGCAAAGGCTTTTATACACTTCAGGTATCATAAACTTAGCATAATCAGTCATAAGAACATAATAGTACAAAACCTCTGTTCTACAAGCTGTTTTATACATAGGAAGCGTAAGGTCCACAAATCCCTCTTCATCCCTCGGAGCAGTCATAATACAATTGATAAACGCACCCTTAACGTCACCGTTTTCGTAGTCCTCAATAGCTCTTTCGAATTTCTTTATAAAGCTATCTCCTGCCCTGTCGCAATATCTTTCTTCTCTGATTATCTCAAGCAGATCGAGAACAGCATCTTCATCTGAGAAAATTGCATATCTTATTTCTTTGTTACACATATCACGCACAAGGTCAGTAAACATACGGTTATTGATAGCTGTGCGTCTGCCGTCATTCCAGTCGGGGATGCACCCGATAGTCTTTATATCTATCACAGTGGCGATATGCTTTTTAAGCTCTCTTTTGGTAAGTGATGTAAGTAAAGGATGGCTACATGCTCTCTCTGAAATATAGTTTATATGCTCCTGAAGGCACTTATAAAGCTCATCGAGGAAAGCACCGCCATTTTCAAGACGGTGACCGTTGTAATAACACTGTACAGACGGTTTATCTTTGGTAAAAGCAACTGCTACACCGACATAAGCAGTATATTCACGACCTAAAGGCTCGTCCTTGCTTTCATGTATTCTGAAAGTAGAGCAGGGATCGTTAATAGATTCAGTTGTCTCTTTTATATAATCATCAAGACCTGCATAACAGTACTCTTCATCTATATAACTTTTATCTTCATTCTGCATATGAAGAACAAATCTGACATGGTCATATAATAACGCCATTTCCTGAGCAAGAGTTGAAATAAACTCTTTACTAAGAGTAACATCTGTGAAAACCTTCGAATCATATTTCAAGTGAATATATGTACCCTCTAAAGCAGAGTCACTTTCAGTCAGATAGTCGTCAGCTTCACCATTTTTAAATTGAATACTTTTCACCTTATCGTAGGGTCCGGTTTTCGAAGAGACCAACATAAATTCCGTTACATACTGATTGCAGGCAAGCACAGGGAACTTATACATACTGTCCCAGCAGGGCTTAGGCTCAAAGGTTTTATAATCCGGTGAAATATAATCAAAAAGAAATTCATTATAGTTTTCAGCCTGAACTCCTGCGCCAAAATCCGTCAGCCTTTTCTTCCATTCAGTACCGTCCGAGGCCACTTCGCCAAGCTGGAGACCGCCTCTGTTGGTAACGAGATGAATTGAAATCGATGAATCCTTGAACAGGTACATCGTGTAGGCGGTCTCTTTTCGTGTTCAGATATATTTGATTTTGAACTTCCTTTTCTTGGCAGACAGCACCTTGCAGAGAACGTCGTCAACTCCATCGGTGTATCTGCCTTGTGCTATCAGGCTGTTCTTCAAACGGATAAGTGATTGCAACACTTCGCTGTATTCGTCATCGGAAAGATATAAATGATATTTCTGTTCTTTCAAAACAACCACCTCCTGTTACCGCAATTATATAATAGGAAAGGACAAAGAGGTAGTGTGCGATTGCTGCTTGACCACCCCTGAATAAACGAATTAACAGGGTAACGACCGCCTTTTCCATTAGCAGAAATTTTACTCGAATTTTTCTGCCATTAGCAGAGAGGGCATTTTCATTAGCAAAACGGTGATTTTTTTGCTAATTTTTATTAGCAAGCCGTCCACCTGAAAGGCGGACGACATTAGTCCTAATTTCCATTAGCTGGCGGAAGATTTGCTAATGAAAATCTATGAATTTCACGATTTTTCTCTTTTACCGAAAAAATGAAAAAACGCCGGAAACCCTTGATTTTACTGGGTTTTCCGGCGGAGTTTTTGGCGTTCCCGAGGTGATTCGAACACCCGACCTACCGCTTAGGAGGCGGTCGCTCTATCCAGCTGACTCATTGTCAATCACTTTTCTTCAAAAGGCGGTCGTTATAACATATTCTTAGGAGGCGGTCGCTCTATCCAACTGAGCTACGGAAACACATTTGAATTTCTGATGTTTTCTCTCAAACGAGCGTGATAATTGTACCAAATATACGCAGGTTTGTCAATCAAAGACGGTATTGTTTTATTTATATTTATGTGTTAAAATCAAGACACAAATATTTCAATAAAAGGGTGAGGTTAATGGAAAAGACAAACACAAAACGAAATGCAGTCATCGGCATATGCCTTTTTGCTGTTGTTTTCGGTGCGTTGCTTGCACTCGCTACGGTTTACGACCTGCGTGTGAGCGAAATTCTGGTCAGACTTGACGCAGGCGCATATTTCACAAACAGCGTATTTGCCGCTGTTTTTGAATGTATCGGCTCTTGTCCCGTCTATCTGTTTTTAAGTATTGCGTTCGCCTGCATTTACACGAACACGAAACGCAGTAAAATCAAACCGCTTCGCATTTTAGGCTCGATAGCATCAAATATCGCATCGGTCGTTTGTATGTACATATTGGTAACCGACACCGTTGGCTACGCCGAAAGACACGCCGATATTGAAAGCTTTACATCTACCGTATTTGCAAAGGTTATCTTCGTTTTCATTGCGATAGCGTTTGGCGAGCTTATTTGCAATGCATTTTCAAAGGTTGACGACAAAACCGCAAAGGCTCTGCTTAAATATTCGTTTATAATCATCTTTGCGGCAGCGTTCGCAAACTTAATCGTAAACATAATCAAAAATATTATGTGCCGTCCGAGATACAGAACAATGAACTTCCTCGGCGACACAGAGCACACCAATTTCCACCGTTGGTATCAGAAATACACAATGCCCACGGAGGAGTCTCCGCTTTATATCCCCTCGGTAAACGGCCACAAGGTCGGTAAGGACGCATACCGTTCATTCCCGTCGGGACACACCTGCGCCGCAGGTACTACATACGCATTGCTTGCACTTCCGCACCTCTTCAAGAAGTATAACACGGTTAAATACAAGGTGCTTTTCTATTTCGTTTCCGTAGTTTTCACGGGAACGGTCGCAATCAGCCGAATCGTATGCGGTGCGCACTTCTTCTCCGATGTTCTTGTCGGCGGTACTTCAATGTTTATCGGCGTTATGCTCGCTATCAAAATCTTTGTAAGAAAAGATTACGAGAGAGTGTAAAACGGATATAATAATCGGACAAAAAATCAAGGCACACTCGACCGAGTGTGCCTTTTGTTTTGAAACTCAATTATTTCTTAGCTGATTTTTTAGCGGGAGCTTTCTTTTCCGCCGTCTTTTTTGCCGTAGGGTTTTTAGCAGGAGCCTTTTCCGCTACGGGCTTTTCGGGATTTTCTTCCTTATCAAAAGCCGATTTTGTGTGCCAGATATCTCTTGCATATTCGTTAATTGCACGGTCAGCGGCAAATCTGCCTGCACCGGAGATATTCATAAGCGACATTCTGTTCCACTTTTCCTTGTCCTTATAAAGCTCAATCATGTGCTTTTGCGCTCTTCTGTAATCCGCAAAATCAACAAGAACCATATAGGGATCGCAATTTATAATGTTTGCGATTTCGGGGAACTGCTTTCCTGCAATTCCGTTTTGTGAAATATAATCTACAACACGCTTAATTTCCGCATTGTTGTTATAGTAGCTCATCGGATTATAGCCACGGCGTTTAAGCTCGTCAACCTCAGGTGTGCTCATACCGAAGATAATAATATTATCTGCACCGACAGCGTCGTGAATTTCAACGTTTGCGCCGTCCATTGTGCCGAGAGTAACAGCACCGTTAATCATAAGCTTCATATTGCCCGTACCGCTTGCCTCTGTTCCTGCAAGAGAAATCTGCTCGGAAACATCAGCCGCAGGCATAAGCTTTTCAGCCATTGTTACATTGTAATCTTCAAGATATATAACCTTTAATCTGCCCTTGACATCGGGATCGTTGTTTATAAGATCACCGAGAGCGCAGATAAACGAAATTATCTTCTTCGCCATAAAGTAGCCCGAAGCCGCCTTTGCACCGAAGATATAGGTGTGCGGTGTGAACTCGCCGTCGGGATTATCCTTAATTTCAAGGTAATCCGCAAGTATATTCAATGCATTGAGGTTCTGCCTCTTATACTCATGCAAACGCTTAACCTGAACGTCAAAAATCGAATCGGGGTCAAGCTCAACGCCTGTTGTTTTCTTAACGTAAGCCGCAAACTGCTGTTTGTTGTCGTGTTTTATCTCACCGATTTTCGCAAGCACTTTTTTATCGTCTATGAACTTACGCAAATTGCTAAGCTCATCGGCATTTTTAACAAAGCCGTCTCCGATAAGCGACTGTGCGTATTCGGTAAGTCTCGGATTTGACTGACAGAGCCAACGTCTGTGAGCAATACCGTTTGTAACATTCTTGAACTTGCTCGGTGTGAGCGCATAGAAATCGCTGAACACGGTTTCTTTAAGAATTTCGGAGTGAAGTGCCGAAACACCGTTTACCGAATGAGAGCCGACAACGCAAAGATTAGCCATTCTGACTACGCCGTTTGACATAATTGCCATTCTCTCAACCCGATCCGCATTGTTTGTTGCCTGCCATACAAAGTTTCTGAAACGGTTGTCAATTTCCTTTGTAATCTGCCAAATTCTCGGCATAAGGCGTTTATAAAGGTCCTCGGGCCAGCACTCAAGAGCCTCTTTCATAACGGTATGGTTTGTGTATGCAACGGTCTTTGTAACAATATTCCAAGCGTCATCCCAGCCGTAGCCGCATTCGTCAAGCATAATTCTCATAAGCTCGGGGATTGCAAGCGTCGGATGAGTATCGTTGATATGAATAGCAACCTTTTCGGGAAGATTGTCAAGCGTTCCGTAGGTGCGAAGGTGCTTGTGAACAATATCCTGAATAGAAGCCGATACCAAGAAATACTGCTGACGAAGTCTCAATGACTTGCCCTCGGGATGATTGTCTGCGGGATAGAGAACCTTTGAAATGACCTCTGCCATAGCGTTTCTTTCCATAGCTCTCATATAATCGCCCTGATTAAAGAGTGTCATATCGAGAGCAGGTGCTTTAGCCGCCCAAAGACGAAGCACCGAAATACCCTTGCCGTCTTTACCCGAAACATACATATCATAAGGCACAGCCTTAACGGGATTGTAGTTTACAATTTCAACATGGTGGAACTGATTTTCCCAAGAGTCAACAACCTCACCGTCAAAGCGAACCTCAAGTGCGCTCTCCTCGTGGGGAACAAGCCAAACCTCTCCACCGGGAAGCCAGAAATCGGGGAGCTCCGTCTGCCAGCCGTCAACAAGCTTCTGCTTGAAAATGCCTGCTTCATAGAGGATCGAATAGCCTCTTGCCGGATAGCCCTGTGTTGCAAGACCGTCGAGATAGCAAGCGGCAAGTCTTCCGAGACCGCCGTTGCCGAGACCTGCGTCGGGCTCACATTCATATATATTGTCGAGTTTTACGCCGTAATCGCTCAAAACGCTTTCAAAAACATCCGTAAGATTGAGATTGTAAAGATTGTTTTTAAGCGAACGTCCCATAAGGAACTCCATGCAGAGATAATAAACTCTTTTTGTGCCCTTTTTCTCCGCATCCGCCGTAAAGTCGGCTCTGCCTGCGCTCATCATATCACGAACGATAAGAGCGATAGCCTTGTAGTATTGTTCGTCCGTTGCTTCCTCGGGAGAAACTCCCATGAAGTGCGAGAGCTTTGCCTCAACAAGCTCCTTAGCCTTCTTTTTAGTAAGCGAATAGTTCATTATATGCCTCCAAAAGTTAATAAACAAAATTTAACGCCTATATATTATACTATTTTTAATGCAAATTCAACCGTGCGTTCGGCAAAATAATAAATTTCGGCTATTTAACTAAAAAATGAGGCTCAAACGTACATTTTGTCTTTAACTTGTCGGCGGTTTTTTAACGGCATTGCGGCGTAAAGCACTTGATTTTACGGTAGTTTTCCGAAAATAATCAATTAAATAAATCATATATTGAGTTGTCGATTACAACCTACACACAATTATTTTATAAATATGTGTTGACACATTTCACAATCCATGTTACATTGAACATAGCAAATATTTGCAACAATATATTAGCAAATGGAGGCGTATATAAACACAACAGATTAATCATTCGTTTAACACATTTATAAAAAGGAGTAAGCATATGAAATCCTTAAAAAAATCTTTGTCAACAATACTTTCATTGATTATAGGCTTAACCATATTGTTTTCATTTCCGATAAGTGCTACTCCCAACAAATTCGATATTAATAATTATACAATTGAAGATTTGCAAAATATGAATCTTGATGAACGAAGAGACCTTCTTTATAAGTTTATTAACGAATACAATCCATATGGCTTAAAAGAATTGAACTCAAATTATTACAACAGTGCACAACCCTTGTGGCAATCAGGAGCTGAATATAATTTAGCAACGCACGAACTGATCACAATGCAAGCTTTGCTATGTTTTATTAACGACTATGGGTTTTATAACATTAACGGTACTGAAGCACTTGCAGTTACATTAACCTTAGCTGCCGCATCAGGTCTTCCGGATAAAGACGAAATCGGCAATACTTTTGCAGGACATTTTTACGACCCTGATACACAAAAGAATTGGGCTGGCAGTAAGACCAATACTGCAAAGACAAATGCACAATCGCATTATAATAACGCGTATAACAAACTAAAAACCACTGTCAACATGTCAGTTAACAGTGCTGAGTTTGCATATGTTTTAGAGGAGTTAGGGCGAGCACTTCATTATATCCAAGATGCAAGCCAACCTCATCACGCAAACAACAGGGTGGCTATAATTACAAACCATTCTGATTACGAAAAATATGTTGATGGAAAAATCAACAGCTATATCGGCAACATTGAATCGACTCCAAAATATTATTATAGTGATGCTAGCAGATATACAGTTGCCAATTACACTCATAATGCCGCTGTTGTTGTAAAGCCTTTTTACGACAGTATTAAGCACAACAATAATAAAACCTATTGGGATTCGCTCGGTACTGCCGCCACTCAATCGGCAACATATTATTCTTCCGGCGTGATTTACAAATTATTTAATTCATGCGGAGCAAGTTTCGCTTAACAAAGGAGAATTATTATGAACCGACCTATCAACAGGATCATTTCATTTTTGACCTCTGCCGTCTATGTGTGGCTTTATGCGATTGTGATTTATTTTACACTGAGCAACAGAATGTTGTTCTCGATTTCCGGCAACGCTACGAGATTTTTTGACGTCTTTTTCCTCGGCGACGGTTCGGAGGGCGCATTGGGTAATTTCTTTGTCGCAGTTTTTGCGGTTATGCTCTTGAAAACGGCAGTCAGCGTTTTGCAAAAGGACATTTCCCGACAAAGCAAAATCAGAATTTTGAGCATGAACATTATATATCTGCTCTGTCTTTGCATTTTCGCCTTTTTCTTGGGTAACACAGCAGGATTTGCCGTATTTGCGATAATATCCGCCGCCGTTTTAATCCTTGCCGTTTATGTAAACTTCGCAGGAACTCCGATTAGGGCTCGTTCCGCTTCGCCGAATACGACAAGCAAGGTTTTATGTGCTTTGAGCGTTGCGGTACACATACTGTCGGGAGCGGGTATAATTTCCGTTTCTTTTGCAAACGCAAAGCTTATCGGTTCGACTTTCGGCGACAGCCCGATTCTGTGGCTCGGCTTAATCGGTCTTATAACGCTGTTAAGAGCTGTTTATTTCGCAGTCCGTAAGCCTTCGGACGAAGCATCCTGCGTAAAAACGCTTGTATGCTCAAGCTTTATTCTGCCGACTGCCGTCTTAGCCTTTTCGGATTTCGGTGCGTCTGCGATAATTGCCGTTTTGAAAGCGTTACCGTTTTTTGTTTGCCTTGCAGTCTTAATTTATACACAAATCAAGCTTGCGAAAAGTACGGCTGTAAAATAAGTGTATTCACGCTTGACAAAGCGCAAAATGCCCAACAAGGAAAACACGGTGGGTTATTTGTTCGTTTTGGTATTGACCGTTCTTTCAGGCAGATAATCAACGCTGATACCGTGAAAATCCACAAGCTTAATAAGCATCGAAAGCATCATCGGTAAAACGAGTTATTATTACCCGTCAACGCCGTGACCTCCCACCCTGCCGAAATAAAAGACAGCATAAAAATCAAAAAGCACTTGCAAAAAGAATTGCAATGTGTTATAATGCTTTAGCATTTCGGCATCACGGAATATGGCGTAAACTTGTTTTTCAAGTGTTCACCTGACCTTATCCTGTGGTGTGCGTGGCAAAATAAATTTTAATGAGGTGAAACAAATGACACAGGCAGAGAAGCAGGCTATTATGGCTGAGTATGCTATCCATGAGGGCGACACAGGTTCTCCCGAGGTTCAGATTGCTGTTCTTACAAAGAGAATTCAGGATCTTACAGAGCATCTCAGAACAAACCAGAAGGACCATCACTCAAGAAGAGGTCTTCACAAAATGGTAGGTCACAGAAGAAACCTTCTTGCTTACCTTCAGAAAGTCGATATCGAGAGATACCGTGCTATCGTTAAGAAGCTTGGTCTTCGTAAATAAGACACTTTTGAGGCAAGCAGACTTTCTGCTTGCCTTGAATTGCTTTTAAGAGAAGTGAATTATCAAGGCTAAATCCTTGCATTTAGCGGTAAACAGAGCGTTTGATACCAAATGTTGTGTTTATTGCTAAACAGATTTAAGCCTTGAAAAAAATAAAAAGAGAGGTTAAAAATCATGTTTTTCAAAAACTTTAAGGTTTGGGAAACCGAACTTGCCGGCAGAAAGCTTTCAATCGAAACCGGCAAAATGGCAGGACTTGCAAATGCGGCTGTTATGGTTCGTTACGGCGACACAAACGTACTTTGCACAGTTACGGCTTCAGCTAAACCCCGTGAGGGCGTTGACTTCTTCCCGCTTTCAGTTGACTACGAGGAGAAGATGTACTCGGTAGGCAAAATTCCCGGCTCTTTCCAGAGAAGAGAGGGTAAGGCAAGCGAAAAGGCTATTCTTACTTCAAGATGTATCGACAGACCTATCCGCCCCCTTTTCCCGAAGGATCTCCGCAATGACTGCACAGTTGTTGCAACCGTTATGTCGGTTGACCCCGATTGCAGCCCCGAAATCGCAGCTATGATCGGTGTTTCGGCAGCTATCGCAATTTCAGATATTCCGTGGGACGGCCCTATTTCAGGTGTAAATGTCGGTCTTGTTGACGGCGAAATCGTTATCAACCCCACTCTCGAGCAGAGAGCAAAGACTGACCTTAACCTTACCGTTGCTTCAACAGCTGACCTTGTTGCTATGATCGAGGCAGGCGGTAACGAAATTTCCGACGACCTTATGTTCGATTGCATTATGGCAGGTCACGAGGAAAACAAAAAAATCGTTAAATTCATTCAGGGTATCGTTGACGAAGTAGGTAAGCCCAAGTTCGCTTATGAATCTTCGGATCCCGATCCCGTTATCTTCAAGGAAATCGAGGACTTCTGCATTGAAGATGTCAAGAAGGCTCTTGATACTGATGACAAGCTTGTTCGTGATGAGGCTCTTCTTCCGATTTACGCAGCTGTTCATGAGAAGTTCGACGAGAAATTTGAGGGCAACGAAGCTAAGCTTGACGAGATTATGTATCTTGTTCAGAAGCACGTTGTTCGTTCATGGCTCAAGGATGAGCATAAGAGAGTTGACGGCAGAGGCATTGACGAAATTCGTCCGCTTAACGCTGAAATCGACCTCCTTGCAAGAGCTCACGGCTCGGGTATGTTCACAAGAGGTCAGACTCAGGTTCTTTCAGTTGCGACACTCGGCTCAATGAGCGACGCTCAGCAGCTTGACGGTCTTGACGAACAGAAAGAAAAGAGATATATCCACCACTACAACTTCCCCTCATATTCGGTTGGCGAAACAAAGCCGTCAAGAGGTCCCGGCAGAAGAGAAATCGGTCACGGTGCTCTTGCTGAAAAGGCCCTTGTTCCCGTTCTTCCGTCTGTTGAGGAATTCCCCTATGCTATCCGTGTTGTTTCGGAAGTTCTTTCTTCAAACGGCTCGACCTCACAGGGTTCAATCTGCGGCTCGACTCTTGCTCTTATGGCAGCAGGCGTTCCGATTAAAGCACCCGTTGCAGGTATTTCCTGCGGCCTTATCACAGGCGACGAGGGCGTTTACGGCGACTTTATGACAATGGTTGACATTCAGGGACTTGAGGATTTCTACGGCGATATGGACTTCAAGGTTGCAGGTACTAAGAAGGGTATCACAGCTATTCAGATGGACCTCAAGGTTCACGGTCTTACTCCCGAAATCATTAAAGAAGCTTTCGCAAAGACTCACAAGGCAAGAGATTATATACTTGACAATATTATGCTTCCCGTTATTTCAGAGCCGAGAGCAGAGCTTTCAAAGTGGGCTCCGAAGATGCTTACAACAAAGATTGACCCCGAAAAGATTGGCGAGGTTATCGGTAAGCAGGGCAAGGTTATTCAGAAAATCTGCGCAGAGTGCGACTGTAAGGTTGACGTTAACGACGAAGGACAGGTATTTGTTTCTGCTATTGACCTTGACAATGCAAAGAAGGCTATCTTCATTGTTGAGACAATCGCAAACGGTCCTGAGGTTGGCGCAATCTACAAGGGCGTTGTTACTCGTCTTATGAGCTTCGGCGCATTTGTTGAAATCGTTCCCGGTGTTGAGGGCATGGTTCACATCAGCCACCTTGACGTTAAGAGAACCGAAAAAGTTGAGGACGTAGTCAATGTAGGCGACGAAATCATTGTAAAGGTTCTTCCGAAGGACGAGCAGGGCAGACTTAACTTCTCACGCCGTGAGGCTCTTATCGAGGTTGAGGGACTTACTCCCGAAAACGACCTTAATGAAAGACCGCAGAGAAGAGAAGGCAGAAGAGCTAACTTCCGCAGAAAATAATCTTTAACTCAAGTACCACGGCTATCCTTTGCCGTGGTATTTTTTTACAATTTTCAAGCCTTGTATATGGTTAAAATTAACAATTTATACATTGACGAAAATTTTTCTAAACAGTATACTATTTATGATAAAATGTTGATTATCTGATTTTGAAAAGAGGTAAATATGAAAAAAACACTTTCTGTTATTCTCACACTTGTTTTGATTTTTTCCGTTATCAACCTCGGCGGAATAACAGCCTTTGCCGAGAATGAGACTATAACCGACGGCGACTATTCGTACCGCCTTCTTGACGACGGCACCTATGAGCTTTTGAGCTACGACGGAGCAGACACCGATTTGATTATCCCCTCGGAGTTCCGTGGCTTACCCGTAACGGTGCTTGGCGTATATTCCTGCGGCTTGTGCGACAATCTTACAAACGTCGTCATTCCCGATACAATAACCTCTATCGGCTCTCAATGCTTCAAAAAAAATCCGTCACTCGAAACCGTTACCATTCCGCAAAGCGTTAAGGAAATCGGCGAGGGTGCTTTTTCGGAGTGTCCGAGCCTAAAAAGGATAAACATTGAAAATCTTGCCGTCTGGTGTGAAATCAACTTCGGCGACCAAGAGTCAAGCCCGTTTTGCTTCGCAAGCGAATTTTATTTGAACGGTAAGCCTCTTAAAAACGTTGAAATTCCGAGCAGCGTGAAGAAAATCTCCAACTATGCATTTTACTCGGCTCCGATTAAGACGTTGAAAATTCCGCTGGGCGTTACCGAAATCGGAATCGGCGCTTTTGTAGGCTGTAAAAACCTTACAAGCATTTCACTTCCGAGCAGCATTAAAAGCATTGACAGAGCTGCGTTTATGGAATGTACCGCTTTGACCGAGGTTACAATACCCAAGGGCGTTGAAATTATTGACGAATTTGCGTTTTACAAATGTACCGGACTTAAAAAAGTTACCGTTCCGTCCTCTGTGACCTCGGTAACAATAAGCTCCTTTAACAGCTGCACCTCGCTTGAAGAGCTTGTAGTATTGAGCGAAGCCAATTTAGAATTCGGAGATTTAGGCAGCACAACGCTCACGATTTATGCGAAATCGGGCACTCCGACGGAGAGCTACGCCAAAGCCAACAACATCCCCTTTACCTCGATTCTTATCGGCGACACGGACGGCGACGGAAGCGTCGGCATATCCGACCTCACGCTTGTTTCGATTTATCTTTCAGGCAAGGGAGAGCTGACCTCGGCTCAGGCGGCTTGTGCGGATATAAACGAGGACTCTACCGTAGATGCGTTCGATATGTTCTATATAGACAAGGCAATTTACGCTTAAACAATTAAATTTACACAGCAAGAAGCGGTGGCAGATTTCTCTGCCACCGCTGTTATTATGCCTTTATTGTTTTATTAAAGCCTTATGCTCATTCCTCTGTCGGCTCGATAAGTCCGTAGCCGCCGTCCTTTCTCTTGTAAACAACGTTTATATCGTCGCTTTCGGAGTTGCGGAACATATAGAACTGATGTCCGAGCATATTCATCTGCAAGACAGCTTCATCAACCGTTTCGGGCTTGAGGATAACAGTCTTTGTTCTTACAATGTCAAATTCCGTTTCCTCGTCATCTGCGTTATTGAAAACCTCATCAAATGATGTCTCGTGAATCTTCTTTTCGAGCTTCGTCTTATTTTTTCTGATCTGTCTGATAAGCGACTCTACGCAAGTGTCAAGCGCATCCTCAAGATCCTGTGAACGTTCCTGTGCTCTGAATATATATCCGCCTTTAGTCAGCGTAATCTCAACAATTTTGATGTTTTTTTCAACCGTTGCCGTTACCTTAGCGTTTGCGTCAGGTCCGAAAAATTTCTCAACCTTGCTAAGCTTTAACTCAGCCCTTTCTTTGAAGGATTCTCTCGGTGTGCATTTTCTGCCGATGATGGTAATGTTCATTATGACATCCCCTTACTTATATATTCAAAAGCCGTGGCTTTTGTTTACATCTACAGTATAGCACAAATTTATAATAAAATAAAGATATTTTATGAATTTTTATTTAATTTTCACAAATTAAACATTCCAGCTGTTTATATATCTTTCCTGTTCGGGCGAAAGGCTGTCAATCGAAATGCCCCAAGCCGCAAGCTTTCTCATTGCAACGTTGCGGTCAATCTCCTGCGGAACGAAGTTTACGCCGACCTTGACCTTGTCACGGTTTTTCGCCATATACTCGGCGGAAAGAGCCTGAATGGCAAAGCTCATATCCATAATCTCGGCAGGGTGTCCGTCGCCGGCCGCAAGGTTAACAAGTCTGCCCTCGGCGATAAGATTTATCCAATGACCGTTTGCGAACTTATATCCCATAATATTATTTCTCTTTTCGGCAATTTCAACCGCATTTTTTTCAAGGTCGCCGACATTTATCTCGACGTTGAAATGACCTGCGTTGCACACGATTGCGCCGTCCTTCATATTGAGCATTGCTTCTTCGGTGATAACATCTTTACATCCTGTAACGGTGATAAAAAAGTCACCGATTTTAGCCGCTTCGACCATCGGAAGAACAGTGAAGCCCTCCATCTTAGCTTCCATAGCCTTTATCGGGTCAATCTCGGTAACGATAACATCTGCCCCCAAGCCCTTTGCTCTCATTGCGACGCCCTTACCGCACCAGCCGTAGCCTGCAACAACAACCTTTTTACCGGCAACGACAAGATTTGTCGTTCTGTTAATTCCGTCCCAAACACTCTGTCCCGTGCCGTAGCGGTTGTCGAAAAGATATTTGCATTGTGCGTTGTTTACAGCCATCATCGGGAAAAGAAGCTTGCCGTCCTTTTCCATAGCCTTAAGCCTGATAATACCCGTGGTCGTTTCCTCGCATCCGCCGATAACGTTTTCAATCAGCTGCGGATATTCATTGTGAATAAGATTTACAAGGTCTCCGCCGTCGTCAATTATAATATTCGGGGCGATTTCAATTACCCTGCGTAAATGCTCATTGTATTCCTCTTCGGTTGCGCCGTGATAGGCAAAAACGTTCATTCCGCCCTTAACGAGTGCCGCCGCAACATCATCCTGTGTCGAAAGCGGATTACTGCCTGTAACATACATTTCGGCACCGCCTGCCGCAAGAACTCTGCAAAGATATGCTGTTTTTGCTTCAAGATGAACCGAAAGCGCAACCCTCAAGCCTTCAAACGGCTTTTCCTGTGCAAACTCTTTTTCAAGCGAGGACAAAATCGGCATATTCGCCTTAACCCACTGTATTTTTCTCTCTCCCGATTCATAGAGAGCCAAATTTCTTATATCGCTCATTTTGTACTTCCTTCCGATATTTTTTACTACATAATAAAATAACATATTACCTGCGAAAAAGCAATAAATATTGACATAAGTCAATAATTATGCGATAATTAAATTTACTAAAGGCAGTCTTAGGAGGCACACATTTCTTATGGAAAAGAGTAATAACATCATTAGAAGAATAATCTGTGTTGTTCTCGCTTTAACACTCACATCTTGTATTTTTACCTCTTGTAAAAAGAATAACGAAGAAGAGGAAATTACACGTGGCAACGCTCAAATCGAAAGACCCACCTATGCGGAGGAATCTCAACCCGAGGGCGAGGCTACAACAGATCCTGCCGCTACAATGGAGGATGCAAGGAACACTACGGCAAAGGCGTCTGACAACGCAACGACGGAAGGTACTACATACGCTAGTGCTGACGACGCTATCAAGGACGCAGCAAATCAAAGCGGTATGAGCCCCGAGCAAATCGCCGAGTTTATACAGATAATGGGCTATGATTACGATCCCGTTCAGGGTATTTTCTACACAAGCCTTGACAACTGGCAGAGGCAGGCAAACTTCGTTGCTCACTATGACACGGCGGCTCACTATTTCAATATGAACTACCGCACGGTGAGAATTGACTTCGGTCCTATCGACGGTCTTGACTGGAGAATTCAGCTTTGGAAGGGTCAGTACGGTGCCTTCGGCGGAAGTGAAATCGGTGTATATACGAAAGACCCGAAGCAGAATGCTATGCTTTACAACTGTGCCGACAATGATCATCTTCTCTTTATGGAGTCCGCACTTTATCTCAATAAAGAGGATTATCAAAACAACAAGATTTACTTCACAAGAGAATGGCAGGCTCATTGGTGGCTTACAGGCTTTAAGCCGGGCGTTGTAAACCCCGCTTCCCTGATTATGTCAATGCGTATTCGCTGTAAGTCAGATAAAATGGCAAAACAGTTTGCTGCGGCTCTTGAGCAGGCTGGCTTTACACCGGTAAATAGTTCAAAAGAAATGGGGTACAACACCTACCGCAGAAGCCTCAATGACATTTTTATACTTTGGGATGACATTGGCGAGCTGAACTACGTACAAAAAAAGAACTAAACAAAAGCCCACTATACGGTGGGCTTTTATAGTAGGAGATTTTGAGACTATTATGAAAAACGGATTTTTCGCATTTACAGGCAGAATAAAATACATCAACCGTTGGGCACTTATGCGCAACACAACCTATGAAACCTTGAGTCAGCACTCACACGAGGTAGCTGTTTTGGCTCACGCTCTCGCCGTAATCGGTAATAAAAAGCTTGGCAAGAGCTATAACACCGAAAGAGCCGCCCTGTTAGGTCTTTACCACGACGTGCCGGAGATTATCACAGGCGATATGCCGACGCCCGTAAAATATTACAGCAGGGATATGCGTAACACCTTTGAGAAAATCGAAAACAACGCTTGCTCCTCTCTGCTCGATATGCTCGGAGACGACATAAAAGATGAGTACACCTCATTATTTTTCAAGGAAGAAAAAGACACAGAGCTTTGGCGGCTTGTAAAGGCGGCGGACAAATTAAGTGCATATATCAAATGTATCGAAGAGCGAAAAGCAGGAAACTCCGAGTTTTCCGACGCCGAAAAATCAACAAAGGCATTGATTGACTCCCTTGACTGTGAGGAGGCAGATATTTTTGTAAAGGAATATCTACCTGCTTATGAATTACCGCTTGATAAGCTGAAATAGAAAACAAATATTTGCACCTTGTCAATCGTAAAAGTGCAAAAACAAACCTCGTTCTATGAACGGGGGTTTATTATATCTGTCATTCTTTTTCTTCTGTTCTTGTAACCGCAATGCCGAGGTCGTTGAGCTGAAGCTCGTCAACGGGTGCAGGACATTCGGTCATAGGCTCGGAAGCGTTCTGAACCTTAGGATATGCCACAACATCTCTCAAGCTCTCACAGCCGAGCATCTGCATACAAAGTCTGTCAAGACCGATACCCATACCACCGTGAGGCGGAGCACCGAAACGGAATGCGTCAAGCAGGTAGCCGAATTTCTCGTAAGCCTCTTCCTTTGTGAGACCGAGAAGGTCAAAAATCCTCGACTGAAGCTGCGGGTCGGTAATTCTTATCGAACCTGAGGACAATTCAATTCCGTTAAGTACAAGGTCGTAGCACTTTGCCCTAACCTTGCCCTTATCGGTTTCAAGATAATCAAGGCAATCGTCCATAGGTGCGGTAAAGGGGTGGTGCATTGCAAGCCACTCGCCGCTTTCCTCGTCGTACTCGAAGAACGGGAATTCCGTAATCCAAAGAAGATTGAACACACCCTCGGGGATTATATCAAGCTTCTTTGCAACCGTCTGTCTGAGTGCGCCGAGTATCGAAAGAACGTGGTTATTATTAGCGTCTGCGATAACAAGAAGCACATCACCCTGCTTCAAATCCGCTTTAGATGAAATTTGACTAAGTTCTTCTTCTGTCATAAATTTAGCAAACGAAGAAGCCATACCGTCGGGTGTCATTCTTATCCAAGCCATACCCTTTGCGCCGCTTCCCTTTGCCTGCTCGGTAAGCTTGTCTATCTCTTTTCTTGTAAGCACGGAAGCTGCATTTTCAGCCTTTATCGCTCTGACGCTGCCGCCTGCCTCGATAGCACTCTTGAACACAACGAATTCAGAGCCCTTAACAATATCGGTAAGGTCGATAAGCTCCATTCCGTATCTTGTATCGGGCTTGTCCGAGCCGTATCTTTCCATAGCCTCCTTAAAGGTAATGCGTGGCAACGGAGTGGGAATATCAACACCGAGTGCATCCTTGAACACACGCTTGATATATCCCTCGCCCATTTCGAGAACATCCTCCATCTCAACGAAGGACATTTCAAGGTCAATCTGCGTAAATTCGGGCTGACGGTCTGCTCTCAAGTCCTCATCTCTGAAGCAACGGGCAATCTGCATATATCTGTCAAAGCCTGCAACCATTGAAAGCTGCTTATAAAGCTGCGGAGACTGCGGAAGCGCATAGAAGCTGCCGTTGTGAATTCTCGACGGAACAAGGAAATCTCTTGCGCCCTCGGGAGTGGAACGGATAAGCATAGGCGTTTCAATCTCGATAAAGCCGTTCTCGTCAAAATAATCTCTTGTAATTTTTGCTACCTTGTGTCTGAAAATGATATTCTTCTGCAAATCGGGACGGCGAAGGTCAAGATAACGGTATTTAAGTCTTGTCAGCTCGCCTGTCTGCGAATTTTCCTGAATTTCAAACGGAGTTGTCTCACTCTTTGCGAGAACTCTCAATTCCTTAACCTCAATTTCAATCTCGCCGGTGGGAATATCGGGGTTTTTGGCACTTCTCTCCCTGACCGTTCCTATTGCGGCAAGAACATACTCACTTCTAACGGAAAAAGCCTTGTCAAAAACCTCTTTATCGGTGCTTTCGGTAAAAGCCAACTGAACAACGCCTGTTCTGTCTCTCAAATCGACGAAAATCAATGCGCCGAGGTCTCGCTGACGCTGAACCCAACCGCAAAGAGTAACCTCTCTGCCAATATCCTTTGCGGTAAGCGTGCCGCAATAGTCCGTTCTCTTAATTCCCTGCATTGTTTCCATCAATTTTGTCCTCCAAGTATATCTGTAATTTCAAGTCCCTCAATGCCGTAGCCGTCAAGCGAATCCATCGCCTGCTTTATTACGATCGACTGAAAATTATCCGTGAAATCCGCAAGCTCTATCTCCGCCTGAGTGCCGTCCGACATATTTTTAAGCACAGCCCTGCCGCTTTCAAGCTCGCTGTCGCCGAGTACAACGGTATAAAGAGCGCCGATTTTGTCTGCATATTTCATCTGAGCCTTAACGGACCTTCCGACCGTATCAAACTGCGCCGAAAGTCCCTCGTTTCTCAAATCCGCAGCAAGAGCCGAAGCTTTTATATTAGCCTGCTCGCCCATAGAAGCGATATAAAGGTCGCATTTTTTTCTTTCGGGGAACTCGGTTTTCTGCGTGTCCATCAAAAGCATAAGCCTTTCAAGTCCGATAGCGAAGCCGCAAGCCGGTGTAGGCTTACCGCCCAATTCCTCAACAAGTCCGTCATAGCGACCGCCGCCGCAAACCGTACCCTGCGCTCCGATTTCGTTTGACACGAATTCAAATACTGTTCTTGTATAGTAATCAAGACCTCTTACGATTGTCGGATTAACCTTGAAATCAATATTATTAGCTGTTAGATATTTTTTAACTAACTCAAAATGTTCATTACAATCCTCACATAAATAGTCGAGAATTTTCGGTGCTTTTTCTGCGATTTTTGAGCATACGGGACTCTTACAGTCAAGTATTCTCATCGGGTTTTTCTCAAGTCTGCCCTTGCAGGTATCGCACAAATCATCATAATTGGCTTTGAAATATTCCTTGAGTGCCTCCTGATATTTTTTACGGCATTCGGGGCAGCCGATTGAGTTTATTTCAAGTGATATATTGTTTACGCCAAGATAATTAAACACTTCATTAGCAAGAATAATAATCTCCGCATCCTGCGCCGCACTTCCTGCGCCGAAACACTCAACTCCGAACTGGTGGAATTCACGAAGTCTGCCTGCCTGAGGCTTTTCATAGCGATAGCAAGGCGTAACATAGTAAATTTTCTGCGGCATAGCCTCATTGAAAAGTCCATGCTCAAGGAAAGCTCGCACCGCACCTGCCGTGCCCTCGGGCTTCAAGGTTATTGACCTGTCGCCCTTATCCTTAAAGGTGTACATTTCCTTCTGAACAACATCCGTTGTTTCGCCGACAGAACGCTGAAAAAGCTCGGTGTGTTCAAAAACGGGGGTACGCATTTCGTAAAAGCCGTAATTTTCGGCAATTTCACGCATAGCCGCTTCGATATATTGGATTTTATAACTGCTCGACGGCAATGTGTCAAGCGTTCCTTTGATTGCGTTGGTAATAAGCGCCATAGATTTCATTCCCTCATTTATACAGAATTACCCCCTCCGAATCGGAAGGGGCGATTTTATTTAGTGATGTTCGCCATTCTTCGGGTTAACAATATCTCTCCAGTCAAGGTCGCCCCTTGCAAGGCTGTGTATAAGTGCCTCCGCAGTAGCGATATTAGTAGCGACGGGTATATTGTGAACGTCGCAGAGCCTTAAAAGATTAGCTTCATTCGGCTCATGTGGCTTAGGATTAAGGGGATCTCTGAATATAAGCAAAAGGTCGATTTCGTTGCAAGCAATCCTCGAACCGATTTGCTGATCGCCGCCTTGAGAGCCGCTTAAAAACTGTGTAATTTTAAGACCCGTTGCCTCAGAGACAAGCTTACCCGTAGTTCCCGTAGCGCAAAGATTGTGCTTTGAGAGTATTCCGCAATATGCAATGCAAAACTGCGTCATAAGTTCTTTTTTCTCATCGTGTGCTATAAGAGCTATGTTCATATATCTTCAGCTTCCTCCCTATTAAACTCTCTCGTATAGTATAATATCAAATTTTCTTTCATTTTTCAACTGTTTATCAATAAAAATCCTTTTGTTTGAACAAAACGTTTTCGCCCAAAATGCGTTTTGCCGTTCTTAAAAATGCATTAAAAGCATATTTTGAGATTTTGCTCCCGTTTGAAAGCAGCCTCACGCTGTCATCCTCGGGAATAACTCCGATAAGCTGTACCCTTGCCGAGTCAATGACGTCATCAAGCTTCATCTGCTTTCCCGACTCAACCTCGTATCTGTTAAATCGGTTGATAATCATTCTGATATCAATATCTTTATCTGCTTTCAGCACCCTGCCGACAGCCGCATCCGCACTCCTTACGCAAACGGGGTCGCCCGTTACAACTACAATAGCTCTGTCGCAGACCTTTGCCAAAATTCCGTGAAAAGAGTCCGAGCCTGCCGCAGAGTCAACAAAAACATAGTCATAATCCGTGTCCGTATGCGAAAGCAGGTTTGAAAATGCCGCCTCTGTTATGCTGTCCGAAAAATCCGACGGTGCGGAAAGCAAATCGGGTGCGCCGTCTCCGCTGACAACCGCCTGCGAAAAGGAGCAACGTCCCTCGATAACATCAAGCCAATTATACACGACCTTATCTCCAATATTCATTATAAGGTCAAGGCTGCGAAAACCGACATCGGCATCAATAAGAAGCACGCTTTTCCCCATTGAGCACAGGGCGTTTGCAAGTCCTACCGAAACAGACGACTTTCCGACGCCGCCCTTTCCCGATAAAACAAGAATTTTCTGAGCCATTTCCCTCACTCCAATCAATTAAGCGCCGTATTCTGACTGTCTATCGCATCAATCTCGCTTGCAGTTCCGAAATACGCCTTATAAATATCAGCAACAAGCATCGCTGTTGCAGAACCGCTGTTCAAATTCTCAATAGCCACGCTTACGGCTATTTGCGGATTATCGGCAGGTGCAAAGGAAATCATAAAGCCGTTAAGTCCCGACTCGATTTTACCGCTGACCTTCGCCTTTGACTCCGCAGTACCTGTTTTCGCCGCAACCGAAACAGGCAAGCCCTTAAACGCCGAAAGTCTGCCGCCAAGACGCATCATACCGTCCTTTACAATGTTTATACTGCTCTGCGAAATCCCCGTTTCATTGAGAACAACGGGTGTACTGTCTATAATCGTCTGCGAGTAATCCGCAGTTTTCACGCTTTTTACAAAATGTGCCTTGTATCTTGTTCCGCCGTTTGCAATCGTCGCAACATAATTACAAAGCTGAATGGGTGTAAACAGGTTATCCGACTGACCGATAGCCGCCTGAACGGTATCGCCGGGATACCACGTTCCGCCGTGAGCTTCACGGTACTCTATGCTCGCAAGCACACCCTTTGATTCGTTTATTTCGACGCCCGTTTTCTGTCCGAGTCCGAGCCTTGTGCAATAGTCGTTCATTTTTTCAATTCCGAGCTGTCTGCCCGTCTCATAGAAGAAAATGTTGCACGACTGATTTAACGCTTCGGCGACCGTAATCGCCCCGTGTGCGTGAAGGCATTTGAACTGCGTGTCCTGGAAGTAGGTGTAAATTCTGTTACAGGTTATTCTTGTGTCCTTTGTGATAACTCCCTCTTCAAGTCCTGCAAGCGCAATCGCCGCCTTAAAGGTAGAACCCGGCTCATACGTACTTTGAAGAGCTCTGTTCCAAAGCGGAGATGACTTGTCCGCAGAAAGTGCGGAATAGTTATCGTAATACGTCGTAAGGTCATAGCTCGGATAAGTAGCGCAAGCAAGCACCGCACCGGTGTTAACGTCCATCACGACCGCCGAGCCGACCGCAGGCAAACTCGCTTTATCCTTATACTGTGCAATGAAATTCGCAAGAGCCTCCTGCACCGCAAGCTGCAAGTCGGAGTCGATTGTCAAAATCACGGTATCGCCCTGAACAGGCTCGGTTGTAATCTCGGTTGTCTTGCTTCCGCTTGAATCGGTAATCGTGCTCTCAACACCGTTCGTGCCTCGTAAATACTGCTCCATTGCGCTTTCGAGTCCGAACTTACCGATGGTGTCGTCCATTGCATAAGCACGAAGCTTCAGATTTTTCTTTTCCTCGGTGGTAAGATTTTCATTCTTGACCGCCGTATTATATTCTTCCGTCCTCTTGTTGTATTCCTCTGCATTAAGCGGTCCTATTGTGCCGATTATATGCGGAGCAAGTGTGCCGTTTAGATATTCTCTTTCGGTAGTTACCTGAATTTCAACCCCTGCATAGAAGCCGCTGTTTTCTTTAATCTTCGAAGCGAGCTCAACCGAAACATTGTCTGCAAAGGTGTACGGATTGGAGGTGGCAAACGCATTCTTTTTAAGCGAATAGCAAACAGATGCGACTTTCAATGCGTCGGAGTCCGAATACTGTTCAAGCTTGAACTTGGTTTTCAACTCGTCGAAGCAGTTTTGCGCCGTCGCATACTCGTTAAGATAAAGCACGTTTTTGGACTTTAGATATTTTATATCTGCATCCCTGTCAGCCATAAATTGCACGTTTCCGTTTTGGTCGAAATAAAGCGGAATGTCATTATTCCACTCCGTGCCGTAGCTTTCAAGCAAGTGTATGAGCGAAATTATAATCTCGTTCCTCTGCTCCTGCTCGTCCGTTCTCGGAAAGTAAGAACCGTTGAAGATAACGGAGTTTATTTGCTTGTTTGTAACAAGCGGCTTTCCGTTGCAGTCGAGAATTTCTCCCCTTGCCGCCTTTATGGTTGTATCAGTCTGCTTGAGCGCAACCCTCTCAACCGTCGTCGCTTCGTCGGCGTTCGCAATCTGTATTCTGAAAAGGTCGGCAATAAATAATGAGAAAACAAAAAGCACCGCTACGGTAAACGCAACAGTCCGAAATTTAGTGCTTTTGGTTTTATCGTTCATTTACAGCTCTCCTTTCACATATCAAAATTCGTGCACAGTCTTTGTGAGCCTCATAAGATACCTGACCATCACATAATATATCGGCGTAAACAAAACGGTGTAAATCGCCGACGGCAAATAAAATCTCAAAAACAGCCAGACGGAGGAGTCCATACCCTGCGCCGTAACAAAAAACAGCACATAAAACACCGTATAAAGCAAGGTCGCCGAGCCCGAGAGAATCAGCGCCGTCAAAAGATGGTTTCTCATAAGAATATTTATGAGCAAGCCGCATCCGCCGCCGATTATCATAAGAAACAATGCGTTATATCCGTCTGCAAGACCGAATACGCTATCCCACAACGCTCCTGCAAGAGCTCCGAGCAGCGCACCGACCACCTCACGCTCAAACATTCCGAGACACACAATAAGCGGTATGAGCAAAAATGCCCTTGCGGAGAAGATTTCCGGAAACCATCCCCTTGTGTTCTGCAAAATGTTAGTAATCAATATTAAAATAACAAAAACAGTTCTTCTGAATATTATCAGCTTTGTATTATTACGCATTGCCCTTACCCTCAAAGTCAGTAATTACAAATGCGTCCTGAACCTCGCCCAAATCAATCTGCGGAGTGACCTCTGCATAGTAGGAGACGTCGCCCTCCTCCTGTTTCACAGACTTGACCGTGCCGATAATAAGCCCTCTCGGGAATATTCCGCCGACACCCGAGGTGCAGACAATTCCGCCCTCGGCTATTGCGGTATCCTTTGTAAGTCCTGCAAATTTAACGGTTGCGGTAAGGCTCATTTTAACCGTCGTGTCGGTATAGCCTATTTCGCCCGTTCTTATCTCATACGCTGCGGCATTGACTTTCGGATCGTAAACAGAAAGCACTATACAGGTTGTCGGAGTAACCTCGCTGACAATTCCGATAAGATATTCTCCGCTTATAACGGGATCATTTACGCTTACGCCGTCGTTGCTTCCGCAGTTGAGCTCAAATGAATCGAAGGCATCAGCCGAATTTCTGCCGATAACCGTTCCTGCGGTAAATTTGAAATCGGGATTTTTTTCCTTAACGCCGAGGAAATTTTCATAAGCCTCGATTTGCTTTTTCATTTTTTCGTAATCAACAAGCTTTTTCTGATAATCCGCAACCTGCTCTTCGAGCTCCGCAACCCTGTCCATATACGAAGCCGACGAAACAAATCCGCCTTTTACAAAATCAAGTTTTTCCGAAATGGCCGTCGAAAGGCGATACAGCGGAGAAAATACGGTGCTGATAACGGAAGTCAACGGAGAAGCCGCATTGCCGGAGGATACACCTGCGATAATTCCCGCAAGAAGTATAACCACAAGCAAAAGCAACACTCTGAACGTATTGCTTCTGACAAAATTCTTCAACTGTATCACCTACCGTTCGTACAAAAGTGCAACAAGGCGGGCATAACACCCGCCGTGAAAATAATTATCAATCGTAATATCCCTTTTCCATAAACTTGGGATTTTCCAAGCACATACCCGTTCCGTCAACAACGCAGTCAAGCGGATTTTCGGCAATGTGAACAGGGATTTTCGTTTCAATCGAAATAAGCTTATCAAGACCTCTGAGCAATGCGCCGCCGCCTGTGAGCATTATACCTCTGTCGATAATATCCGCCGAAAGCTCGGGAGGAGTTTTCTCAAGAGTCGAGTGAATTGTATCAAGTATCTGATTTACCGGATCGGAAAGAGCCTCTCTGACCTCTTCGGATGTGATTTCAATGTTCTTGGGAAGTCCGTCAAGCAGGTTTCTGCCCTTAACGTCCATTGCGCCCTCGCCGTCATAGGGATAAGCCGAGCCGATTTTAATCTTAATGTCCTCTGCCGTTCTTTCGCCGATAAGAAGATTGTGCTTCTTTCTGATGTAAGCGATAATAGCCTCGTCGAAATTGTCGCCCGCAACTCTTGCCGACTGCGCCGTAACAATATCGCCGTAAGAAATAACGGCAACCTCAGACGTACCGCCGCCGATGTCAACAACCATGCTTCCGACCGCATCCGAAACAGGGAGACCTGCGCCGATTGCCGCCGCCATAGGCTCGTCGATAAGGTTTACAAGCTTTGCGCCTGCCGAACGAGCTGCGTCATGAACAGCTTTTCTCTCAACCTCTGTAACGCCCGACGGGATACAAATGAGCACTCTCGCCCTTGAAAACGGAGATGAGCTTATCGCCATCTTTATAAATTCCTTAAGCATATCCGAGGTTATATCAAAGTCTGCGATAACGCCGTCCTTAAGAGGTCTTACCGCTGTGATTGAACCAGGAGTTCTGCCTATCATCTGCTTTGCCTTGTCGCCGACAGCCTCAACCTTCTGCGGATAAGCGCTGACGTTTACGGCAACAACCGAAGGCTCTCTTATTACAATTCCTTTGCCCTTAACGTATACCAATGTGTTGGCTGTGCCGAGATCGATTCCGATATCCTGTGAAAACAACATATCTTTCTACTTCCTTTCATTTTCTTCAATCTGTATTACACCCATTTTATCAATTAACATTATAACCGCAAAATGTAAAATTCTCAACCTTTATAACGCAAAAACTTATTAAAATTTTGTGAATTTATATGTTTTTGAACCTTTCGGAGCTCCTGCGCCAATGAAAAAGGTACTGTTGAGCAATTCCCTCGTAATTTTTCATACATTCGGGAAGTCCGTCAGGATACATTTCCTCGGTAATTCTCTTGACCCAAACGTCAACAGGGAACGCATCTAACTTTCCGAAGCCGTACAAAAGCGTGCACTCCGCAACCTTTTTGCCGACGCCTTTGATTTTAATAAGCTCATCTCGTCCGAATTGTATGGGCTGACTGTCTATCTTTGCAAAATCCACTTCCCCCTTGCTGACCTTTTGAGCAGCGTCAAGAATGTATTTTGCACGAAAACCGGCACGAAGCGGAGACAAATCCTCGACTGTGAGCGTGCTTAATCGCTCCGCACTCGGAAAAGAATAAGCGTTTTCTTCTATCCTTTCGCCGAAGCTCTCGCAAAGTCGGGAAATTATGCCCTTAATTCTCGGAATGTTGTTATTTTGCGAAATTATAAAAGAGCAAAGCGTCTCCCACGGCTCCTGTCTTAAAATTCTGATGCCTGCGTATTCCTCACAAGCCATTTTTAAGTTCCCATCCGTTTTGAAATTATCCGTTATCGTCTTATAGTCCCTGTCAAAGTCAAGGTATCTGCGGAGCGTTTTGTTGAAATCCGCTTCGGTGCAGCTGCAATACAGAATATCGCCGTCCTGCTTTAATGTGTATTGCTTTCCCGACACCACGCCACGCATATTTCCGTTTTCGTCCTTTTCCCATCGGAACGCCTGACCGCAGTCGAGCATCAAATCCAAATTAAACATTTCCGGCGTCTTAATCTCAAACTGAAAGCCGTCCATATCATCACTCCCAAAAAAATACACAAAAATCACAGAAAATTATATTAAAAACCCACAATGTGAATTTGCACAAAAAGTTTTGCGGGGCTTACTCAAAAAATAACTACCAAACGTAATATTTCGTAAAGCTATAATAACTTACAGTATTTACATGTGAATATCGAAAAGTTATAAACATTTGGCGAAAAGTGCGGCAAAAACTGAGTTTTACACCGTTTTCACGTCTACTTATCAACATTTTGAACGGTGTTTTGAACATTTTTGAACAAAACAAAAATATACAATATGTAATATTTTCCGTGAAAATAATTTTGTATAAAATCCCATATTGACATAAATTCGGCTGCAAACTCACGTATATTTCAGCCAAAATATACCATACTAAAATCAACAAATCGAAAAGGACACGGCAACATGATTAAAGGTGTAAACAGACAGGTTCTTGAAGTCCACGAAACAGGTACAAAATACTTTGAAAAAGCATTGTTTTTTGTAAAGCCGGAGTATTCCACGCTCGGCGAAAGACGACTTAACGAAAAAGCCTTGCAAGCTCTTTCGGGCAATGATAAAGTTCCCGTTACTCGCCATGCAAAGATAAAAAACCTTGTGTTGAAGATTGTTTGTCTGCTTCTGTCCGCAATGACCGGCGCAGGAGTAACCTTGCTTTTAAGATAATTCAGTCCTTTTTAGAACAACCGCAGACGTGCCGTCAATGAACACGGACTCTCCGCAATTATACCCGCTGAAAAGCCGTTCGCTGTTGTGCCAGCTCTGCGGTAAATTATAGGTAATGCCGTTTTCATTCCTGTTTGCTATAATGAGCAAACTTTCTTTTTTGCCTCTTCGCTCAAAAGCAACGCAGCCGAGAGCCGCCGACACGGGGTTAAACTCTCCGTCCTTTAAGCACTCGTTTTCTTTTCTCAATTTTCCGAGACGTACATAATGAGCGTGCAGCTCACACTTCGTATTATCCCACTCAAAGTAAGCTCTGTTGAACGGGTCCTTATAGCCTTGCATTGAAATCTCGTCGCCGTAGTAAATGCTCGGTACGCCCGGAAGCATAAACTGAAGCACAGAAGCCATTTTCATAAGGCGTATGCCCTTTTCCTTCTGCTCGGGCGACAAAAAATGCTCGCTCTGCCATTGTCTGTCCCTGTACTCGCAGCTTTCCCCGACAATACGGGTTATAGCTCGCTCGGTGTCATGAGTGCCTATGTGGTTCATCATAACATCAAGCGCCTGCTTAGGATAATTGCCGATTATCGACATCACACTTTTCATAAAATCCTCGGCAACGCCGTATCTTGCAAAATCAAGCACAGCGTTGGCAAAGGGATAGTTCATAACGCTGTCAAACTGCTCTCCGAGCAAAAACTTTCGTCTTTGACCGTAGGAAAATTTATTTGTGGCATCCTCCCAAACCTCGCCGAGCAAAAGAGCCTCGGGCTTCGCTTTTTTAACCGCAAGCCTTACCTTGTCAAGAAAGACATCAGGCAATTCGTCGGCAACGTCAAGCCGCCAACCGTCTGCACCTAATTTGAGCCATTTTGCGATAATTCCGTTTTCGCCTGTGATGAATTCAAGGTAATCCTCGCACTCCTCCGTAACCTCGGGAAGCGTGTCAAAGCCCCACCAAGAAGCGTACTTATCGGGATAGTGTTCGAATTTATACCACTTGAAATACGGCGAGTGTTTTGAGTTATATGCCCCGCCGTCTCCGTAACGATGCTGTTTGTTAAAATAAACGCTGTCGTCGCCCGTATGTGAAAAAACGCCGTCAAGTATAATTTTTATATCCTTTTTATGCGCCGCCTCGCAGAGCGAAGCAAAATCCTTTTCCGTGCCGAGCAACGGGTCGATTTTTGTATAATCGGCTGTGTTGTAGCGATGATTCGAATGTGCCTCAAATATGGGGTTGAGATAAATACAGGTAACGCCGAGCTCCGAAAGATACGGTAGTTTTTCTTCAATTCCCTTGAGGTCGCCGCCGAAATAATCGTTATTTAGCACCTTGCCGTTTTTGTTCGGTCGCCAATATGGTTGATTTTCAGTATCAGCTCTCAAAATTCTGTCGGACGGTATATTTTTCTTTTTTTCGCCCGAGTTATAGAAGCGGTCGGGAAAAATTTGATAAATAATTCCGCCCTTTAGCCAATCGGGAGTTTTGAAGTCCGAGCTGCAAACGGTCAGCTGCCAATCGGAGGTCTCTGCCGTAAGCGACGAAAACACGCCTGTGAAATCCGACGATTTGCAAAGCTTGGTTTCTCCCCACGGAGAGGAAATGTCAAAATGATACCAATAAAGTCCTGCGGTGTAAATTTGAGCTTCTATGTCCCAAACCTCGTGCGAGTCGCCGTACACTCCTGCCCAATACATACCCTTTGACTCGTAATTCTCCTGTGAGTCGCCTCTTAAAGAAAAGCGTGCGGAATTTGCGCCGAACGAGCGTGGAACGATAATCCTGAATTTCACGGTTTCGCCCGTCTCGACTGCGCCTTTTTTACTTTTATAATATTTATCTTCCGAATTAAAAACTGTTATTCCCATCTGCACTGCACCTATCCGACGTGTCCTATTTTTAATAACATTCCTATAAATTATATCACATACGTTTAGATAAATAAACCGAATTAAAATATTTTCAGCAGAAGAAAGCTTCCAAAAAAGCCTTATTTTGCATAAAAACCGCTTGAAATTGCAATCAATCAGGCAAAATTGTCTTAAAACAGCACTTGATGTTCATACGAACCTGTGTTATTATCATATTACAACAGCAAAAGGATTGATGAATATGTTAAAGAACATCCCCGGAACAGTCCTTGAATGGAACGACGCTTTAAGTCAAAACGCCTTTGCGGTTTTATCGCCTGTTCTTTCGGTTACTAAAGGACTGACGCTATCGCAATTAAAGGAATTGACGGGACTTGAGGGCTCTACAATTCAAAATTGGGTAAAGCGTGGCTGGGTTGAACGTCCGAGCGGAAAGCGTTACGGCGAACAGCAAATAGTCAGAATTATACTTATAAATATGCTCAGAAGCTCTATGCAGCTTGAAAAAATAATCGCTCTTATGCGCTACATAAACGGCGAGGTTGATGACAGAAGCGACGATATCATCCCCGATCGCAGACTTTTCAGCGTGATATGCTCGGTAATTTCGCAGGTTGACAAAAAGCAGACCGTCGACAAAGCAATCATAAAGGAAATTATCGAAAATGAATTGACGGACTATGTCGGTCCGAATGAGGACTCAAAGCAAAAGCTTGAGAGTGCGGTATTTTGTATGGTGCTCGGCTTTTTCTCGGCGGAAATCAAAAAAGAGGCAGAAGCAGAATTTTCAAAGCTTTTTGAATAAGGAGGATTTTTATGATCATCACAACCACGCCGTCTGTTGACGGAAGAAAAATCGAAAAATATCTCGGCGTTGTATGCGGAGAGGTAATCTCGGGCGTAAACTTCGTAAAGGATTTTGCGGCAGGGCTTACTAACTTCTTCGGCGGTCGTTCGGGCTCATACGAGAACGAGCTTATCGACGCAAGAGAGCAGGCACTTCATGAGCTTGAGCAGCGTGCTTTAATGATGGGCGCAAATGCGGTTGTCGGCGTTGATATTGACTATGAAGTGCTCGGACAGGGCGGAAATATGCTTATGGCATCCGTCAGCGGAACAGCCGTAATACTCGAAAAGCAATAAGCTTTGTATTAAGACTAAGGCACTGTAGAAATACGGTGCTTTTTCTTTTTGCTTTGACCGCCATATTGAAATATTTCTCCTAATGCTCTATAATTATCAGCAAGATAAACTTTTCGCAGAAAGAGATTGATAAAATGCTTACATATACCTATGTATCAAAGGGTAATTTTGAATTAAGGGAAAAACCGAAGCCCGTGCTTCTCAATGAGCGTGACGCAATTGTCAGGGTTACGCTTGCAAGTATTTGTTCAAGCGATTTACACATTAAGCACGGAAGCGTTCCCCGTGCCGTTCCGGGTATTACCGTAGGCCACGAAATGGTCGGAATTGTCGAAGAAATCGGAAGCGCCGTAACTAATGTAAAGGTCGGCGACAGAGTAACTGTAAACGTTAAAACCTTTTGCGGAGAGTGCTTTTTCTGCAAGCACGGCTACGTCAACAACTGCACGGACAAAAACGGCGGCTGGGCTCTCGGTTGCCGAATTGACGGAGGTCAGGCGGAATATGTGCGTGTCCCCTTTGCCGACCATGGATTAAATAAAATTCCCGATACCGTCAGCGACAGACAAGCTTTATTTGTCGGAGACGTGCTTGCGACAGGCTTTTGGGCTGCTCGCATTTCCGAAATAACCGAGGATGACACCGTGCTTATTATCGGCGCAGGTCCAACGGGATTTTGCACCCTGCTTTGCGTTATGCTTAAAAATCCAAAGCGTATAATCGTGTGTGAAAAGGACGAAAGCCGTATCAAGTTTATAAATGAGCATTACCCTGAGGTGCTTACGGTTTCACCCGAAGGCTGTGCTGACTTTGTTCTTAAAAACAGCGATCACGGCGGCGCAGACAGAGTACTTGAGGTTGCAGGTGCAAGCTCAACCTTCCGTTTGGCTTGGGAATGTGCAAGACCGAATGCGATTGTAACGGTTGTGGCTCTTTATGACGAAGCGCAAACCTTACCGCTTCCCGATATGTACGGCAAAAACCTAATTTTCAAAACAGGCGGCGTTGACGGCTGCGACTGCGACGAAACCTTAGAGCTTATCGCACAGGGGAAAATCAACACAGAGCCGTTAATTACACACACCTATCCGCTTTCAAAAATCGAAGAAGCCTATGACATTTTCGAAAACAAAAAGGAAAATGTAATCAAGGTTGCGGTTGATTGCCGAAAATAATTTATTATAAAGCAAAAGAAGTGTAGCAATGAAAAAAATCTTATTCGTCTGCTTGGCTGAGTGTTCATAAGGAAGTATTGGTTTCTCGCATAAAAATCCATTATGCTTTTGCCAAAAAGCCTCGCAAGGCGACAGCCTTGCATCATTTCTCTAATGCTAACGCATATCTGCGGGGTTTAACGAATTATTGCGCAAAAAGATGTTGTTTTGAAGCAAAACTTCCTTATGAACACTCAGCCTTATATTTGTCGTTCGCCGATGGCGGAATTTATACTTAAAGATATGGTTAAACGCAAGGGGCTTGAAAGCGAGTTCTTTATTTCATCAAGTGCAACAAGCGCCGAAGAAATTTGGAACGGCGTGGGAAATCCTGTTTATCCGCCTGCGAGAGCCGTGCTTGAAGCTCACTCGATAAGCCCCGACGGAAAGCATGCCGTTCAACTGACTGCGAGCGATTATAACAAATATGATTTGCTTATCGGTATGGACAGCGCAAATATAAGAAATATGAAGCGTATTCTCCGTGGCGACAGCGACAATAAAATTCGCAAGCTTATGGAATATACGGGAAGCGGCGCAGATGTGTCCGACCCGTGGTACACAAGGGATTTTGAGCGTTGCTACAAGGATATTTACAAAGGCTGTGAAGCCTTGCTAAAAGCATTAACAGAATAAAATACTCAACAAAAAACGCTGTGCAAAGCACAGCGTTTAATTTTTATTTGCTCTTATTTGCTTTTCTTTTCGATAAGGCTCTTACCGCCCATATACATTCTAAGCGGCTCGGGAATTCTGACTGTTCCGTCCTCGTTAAGATTGTTTTCAAGGTAAGCAATCAACATTCTCGGAGGCGCAACAACCGTGTTGTTAAGCGTGTGTGCAAAATAGTTGCCGTCCTTACCCTTAATTCTGATTCCGAGACGTCTTGCCTGTGCATCTCCGAGGTTTGAGCATGAGCCAACCTCAAAATACTTCTTCTGTCTGGGGCTCCAAGCCTCAACGTCAAGACTCTTAACTTTGAGGTCTGCAAGGTCGCCCGAGCAGCATTCAAGAGTTCTTACCGGAATATCAAGGCTGCGGAAGAAATCAACCGTATTGTTCCAAAGCTTATCGTACCACTCGTCGCTCTCCTCAGGCTTACATACAACAACCATTTCCTGCTTTTCGAATTGATGTATTCTGTAAACGCCTCTCTCCTCGATACCGTGTGCGCCGACCTCCTTACGGAAGCACGGAGAATAAGAAGTAAGTGCTTTCGGAAGCTCTGCTTCGGGAATGATGCTATCAATAAATTTGCCTATCATTGAATGTTCGCTCGTGCCGATAAGATAGAGATCCTCGCCCTCAATCTTATACATCATATTTTCCATCTCTGCGAAGCTCATAACGCCCGTTACAACGTCGCTTCTTATCATAAACGGCGGAACATAATATGTAAAGCCTCTGTCAATCATAAAGTCTCTCGCATACGAGAGAATAGCCGAATGAAGTCTTGCAATATCGCCCGAAAGATAATAGAAACCGTTACCGCTTGTCTTTCTTGCGGAATCAAGGTCGATACCGTCAAAAGACTCCATAATGTCAACATGATACGGAATTTCATAATCAGGCACAACAGGCTCGCCGAATTTTTCAAGCTCAACATTTTCGCTGTCGTCCTTGCCTATCGGCACATCCTTACCGATAATATTCGGAATGACCATCATTCTCTTTTTGATTTCAGCAGCAAGCTCCTGCTCCTTAACCTCAAGAGCTTCAAGTTCCTCGTTGATTTCTTTAACTTTTGCCTTTGCACTTTCAGCTTCATCTTTGAGGCCTTTGCCCATAAACATACCGATTTCCTTGCTGATACGGTTACGGTCGCCTCTCAATGCGTCGCCCTTTGTTTTTGACTCTCTGTATTCAAGGTCAAGCTTAATTACCTCGTCAACCAAAGGAAGCTTTTCGTCCTGAAACTTCTTTTTAATATTTTCCTTTACTGCGTCGGGATTTTCCCTTAAAAATTTAATATCAAGCATTTTTATATCCTCCGATATTCTTAATCATTTATTATTCAAGATTTTCAAACTGTTTTGAAAGCTTTTCAAGGTCTGATTTCGAAAAAAACTCAACCTCGAGAGTTCCGCTTCCGCCCTTTGAAACGAAAACCTTTACTTTTCTGCCAAGCATTTTTGAAAGTGCAATTTCGACCTCATCATAAAAGATGTCACGCTTCTTTTCACGTTTTTCGGGCGATTTTTTTGTTTTCTGTGCGCTCTTTGCAAGTCGCTCTACGTCACGAACGGAAATTCCGTCCTTAACAACAAGCTGTGCGACTCTCGAAGCCTCTGCCGCATCCTCAAACGAAAGCAACGCCCTTGCGTGTCCCATTGAAATTTTGCCGTCTCTTACAAGATTTGAAATATCCTCGGGAAGATTGAGCAATCTCAAGCTGTTTGTAACCGCCGTTCTCGATTTGCCGACTTTTTGAGCCGCTTCCTCCTGTGTAAATCCAAATGTGTCAATAAGAGTTTTTATTCCCTGCGCTTCCTCGATTGCATTGAGATCCTCTCTGTGCAAATTTTCGATAAGAGCAAAAATGCTCTCCTCTTCATCCGTCATCTCACGGATTGTAACGGGAACTTCGGTAACCCCCGCCATCCTTGCCGCACGGTATCTTCTCTCGCCTGCAACAAGACGATAACTGCCGTCCGCCATGGGTCTTACAAGCAACGGCTGTAAAACTCCGTGTTCTTTTATCGAAGCTGAAAGCTCTGCCAATGCCTGTTCTTCAAATATTTTTCTCGGCTGGTCACGGTTAGGCTCTATTTCGTTAATTGAAAGTCTGACACTTTCGCCCGAAGTCGGTTCCATAGCGTTATCATAAATAAGAGCGCTCATACCCTTACCCAAGCCGCCTTTTTTAGCTGCCATATATTTATCCTCCTTATGCCTGAGCGTATGCTTTAACTTCTTCCGGATTTGACTTTGCAAAATAATCCTCGTCAAAGAATGATAGTGCGTTTTTACCGTTATTTGTAGTGGTCACAATAATATATACTCCGCCTTGATACCAAACGTAATTTGTCTTGTTCGTTTCATAGGTCACTACTGCGTGCTTTCCGAATTTTTTATCATAAGACGAAATTGCGTCATTGAGAACAAAGCCTGTTTTTTCAGTTGCTGCGTACTGTATCTCACAAAGGCGCATATTGTAGTCATATATAAAATACACTACGCTCTCGACGTCTTCGGAAACAAACGGCAATCCGCTCTTTTTTATTGCAAAAAACGGAACTGCACTGTCATTGACTTGAATTTCAGTCTTAACGCCTAAAGCATTTTGCGTTTCTTCAATGCTCATACCCATTTTTGCACCTAAAACATCTAAATTGCTGTATTTGTATGTAACGGCCTCCGTAGTCTTCCTTTCGGTGGTAATTATCGGCGCAGGCTCAAACTCCTCGGCTTTTCCGCATGAGGTAAGTAATACGGAAGCTAAAACCAATAAAATTGCTATCGGCGTTATATTTTTCATATAACATACCTCCATTACTGCTTTTTCAAAAACTCATCGGCAAGAGCCGCATAGGCAAGCGATCCTTTAGAATTTCTGTCATAATACATAATCGGCTCGCCAAAGCTCGGTGCTTCCGAAAGTCTGACATTTCTCGGAATGGTTGAGGAATACACCTTTTGCGGAAAGAACTTCTTAACCTCATCAACAACTTGATTTGTAAGATTCAGTCTGCCGTCATACATTGTAAGAAGCACGCCCTCAATTTCAATATGCGGATTATAAAGCCTTTTAATCTGCCTGACCGTAGCCATAAGCTGAGCAAGACCTTCGAGAGCATAATATTCGCATTGTATCGGCACAAGAAAGGTATCGCTTGCGCAAAGTGCGTTAATTGTTATAAGACCGAGTGAGGGTGGGCAATCAAGGAAAATGTAATCGTAATTGTCCCATATTTCCGCAAGAGCCATCTTGACAAGGCTTTCACGCTTTTCAAGCCCAATCATCTCAACCTCTGCTCCCGCAAGATTCATATCCGACGGAAGTAAATCAACATTTTTGAATTTTGTGTTGATTGCCACATCAGAAGCCTTGACAGAGTTTATAAGCATATCATAAGTTGAATTTTTGATTTCTCTTTTATTTATACCGTATCCGCTTGTGGAATTTCCCTGTGGGTCAATATCAACAAGCAAAACTTTCTTTCCTAAAGCGCCTATTGCGGCGGAAAGATTGACAGCAGTTGTGGTTTTACCCACTCCGCCCTTTTGGTTAATAATCGAAATGATTTTAGACATTCGCTTTTCACTCCATATATCTTAAACCCCGAAACGAGTAGTTTTTCTCCATTTCGCAACTAAATTTATTGTGCCGTAATATTATAACATAACAATACGCAAAATTAAACACTTTTTGTCAAAAACAAGAGATTTTTATAAATATTTGTTTCACGTGAAACACAGCAAACGGCGAACTCCAAAAGGAATCCGCCGTTTGCTTGTGGATGTGGGGTGTGAAAGAGAAGGATATGGGTATATATAAAACGGCGAGTGCAACAGGGGTATTTATCACAAACGCCCGTTTTATCGGTTATATAGCTTCGTCGGTCTCTCCCGGCAAAGCTATGCGGAGCTGTTCCGATTTCGGAATACGGACAACATATTCTATGTATTCCTCAGTTTCGCTCCTTGCGGCATCCGCTTCAACACCTGCTCGGCGTATCGTGTCAACCGCATGATTTAATGTATTTATAAACAGTCTGACGTCTCTTATGCCTCTCAAAGGATTACGAGAACGGTTGTTTCTGTTTATCATCTGATTTATCATTCGTTCGCTTTCGGCGACGTTTAAGTGCCTGTCAACTATAATCGAAAGCGCTCTTGCCCGCTGATTATCGTCCTCTAACATCAGCAACGCTCTTGCGTGGCTCTCTGTCAGTCCCGCCCTTGCAAGCTCAAATCGCATTTCCTCGGGCAAGCGTAAAATTCTCAATTTGTTCGATACCGTTGACGGTGCAAGTCCGAGCTTTTGAGCCACTTCCTCACGGCTCATTGCATATTCTCCGACAAGCTTTTCAATTGCCTCAGCTTCTTCAAAGAAATTCAAACTCTGTCTTTGCAAATTCTCGATTATCGAAAACATTGCGGAGTTTTTATCGTCTATGTTTATGACGATTGACGGTATTTTGACCATTCCGACAAGTCTTGCAGCACGAAGCCGCCTTTCTCCCGAAACAAGCTCGTATTTCTTGTCCTCCCGTTTTCTTACGGTTATCGGCTGGAGGATTCCGTTTTCCCTTATACTCTGTGCAAGATTTTCCAACTCGTCATAATCAAACCTCTTTCTCGGCTGATTTGGATTTGGAACTATCATAGCCTGTGGAATGTTGTATATTTCCGCCGTGCTTTTCACTCTCTGCTGTTTCATAAAAAAGACCTCCGCAACGCTTGTCCTTGTCTAAAGGATAGCACCGCAGAGGTTGTTTGTAAAGAAAAAGCGTTCGTCAAAAATCAACGCTGTTTCAAGGCTTTCGCCATTATTTTATTGGATTTTTTGCGATTTTTGCCGAAGGTCTCGGATACTTTGTCGGAGTTTGCGAAATCTTTTTAATTTCTATAATTCGTCTCGGCATTTCTTCGGTCAAATCAAATACTGTATCGTTTTTAATTTTTCCTCCGAGTAGTCCTATAGCATTTTCGGCTGACTTTATTTCATCATCGGACGCCGCAGCCTTCATTGAGATAAATTCTCCGCCCACCTTTACAAAGGGCAAGCAATATTCTGAAAGATTTGTGAGATTTGCCACGGCTCTTGCGGTTGCAAAATCGTATTTTTCACGGTACTGCGGATTTTGCCCTGCCTCCTCCGCCCTTGCGTGAACAACTTCCGCTTTAACGCCTGTTTCATCAAGCACGTTTTGAATAAAGCCCAACTTTTTCTTTGTAGAGTCAAGAAAAGTCATTTTTATATCCGGTCTAGTAAGCAAAAACACCAAGCCGGGAAAACCTGCTCCCGTTCCTACATCAATAATTTTCGCATTTTCGGGAATATCCACCATCCCAAAAAGAGCAAGGCAATCTGCAAAGTGCTTGACCGTTACATCATCAGGCTCGGTTATTGCCGTAAGGTTAAAGCTTTTGTTGGTTTCAACAAGCATTTCGGCGTACTTATCAAGCCTTTTAAAAGCGTTATCGTCTATTTCAACTCCGAATTTTTGAATTGTAGCGTATAGCAATTCCTTGTTTAACATAATTAAATCCCCATTTTAGCTAAATAGATAAGTAAAACCGATATATCCGACGGCGAAACTCCCGATATTCTCGACGCCTGTCCGACGGAATGAGGTCTGATTTTTGACAGCTTTTCCCTTGCCTCAAGTCGCAAGCCGTCGATTGCGTTATAATCTATATCCTTCGGTAAAAGCTTTACCTCAAGACGTCTCATTTCATTGATTTGTGCCTGCTGCCGCTTTATGTAGCCCTCGTATTTAAGCTCGATTTCCACCTGCTCGAATATTTCAGGCGGCAAATCGGGACGCTCGGTATCAAACGGTGCAAGGTCGTCATAGCTTATCTGCGGACGTTTTATAAGCTCAATAAGCTTCATTCCTTTGTTCATAGGTGCTGTTTCACGTGAAACAAGCAGCTTTTGCAAATCCTCCGACACATGTATCGTGGTTTGAGCGGCTCTTTTCATTTCATCCTTGATAAGCTGCATTTTATTAAGAAATTTTTGGTAACGCTCGTCGCTTATCAGTCCGATTTCGTGTCCGTACGGTGTGAGCCTTATATCTGCGTTGTCCTGACGGAGCAAAAGTCTATATTCGCTTCTTGAGGTCATCATTCTGTAAGGGTCCATACAGCCTTTCGTAACAAGGTCATCAATAAGAGTGCCTATGTATGAAGATGCACGGTCAAGGATAAACGCATCTTTGCCCTGTGCCCTGCGTGCTGCGTTAATACCTGCTATCAAGCCCTGCGCCGCCGCTTCCTCATAGCCTGACGAGCCGTTGAACTGTCCTGCCCCGTAAAGTCCCGATAAATCAAGAAATTCAAGGCTTGGTTTTAATGCCAACGGGTCAACGCAATCATATTCAATCGCATAAGCTGTTCTCATAACCTCGACATTTTCAAGACCTTTTATTGTTCTCAAAAACTTCAGCTGAACATCCTCGGGTAAGGATGAGGACATTCCCTGCAAATAAAGCTCTTCCGTGTCAAGTCCGCACGGCTCAATAAAGAATTGATGGCGTAGCTTATCGGGAAAGCGTACAATTTTATCCTCAAAACTCGGGCAATATCTCGGTCCTACACCTTCGATTTTACCGCTATATAACGGCGAACGGTGCAGATTATCAAGAATTACCTGTTTTGTATCATCATTTGTGTATGCAATATAGCAAAAAGACTTGTTTCCGTCAGCCTTTTCGGTTTCAAAAGAAAACGGAGTTTCGGTTTCGTCCCCCTCTTGCTTTTCAAGCACTGAAAAGTCAATGCTTCGTCTGTTTACTCTTGACGGAGTTCCTGTTTTGAATCTGCGCAACGGTATTCCGAGCTTTTTAAGTGAATTTGATAATTCGGTTGCGGGGAACATTCCGTCAGGTCCGCTTTCATACGAAACTTCACCGATATAAATTTTACCGCCTAAAAATGTTCCTGTCGCAAGGACAACGCTTTTTGCCGTGTAAATTGCTTCAAGCTTGGTTTTTAATTGCCACAAGCCGTCGTCAGTCTGTTTCAAGTCAATAATTTCTGCCTGCTTCAGATCAAGGTTTTCCTGAAGCTCAACAACGTGCTTCATATATTTTGAGTATTCACGCCTGTCTATTTGAGCACGCAGAGAATGAACCGCCGGACCTTTTCCTCGGTTTAACATTCTTGTTTGAATTTGTGTTTTGTCGGCAGCCTTGCCCATTTCTCCGCCGAGAGCGTCGATTTCACGCACAAGGTGTCCCTTAGAGGTGCCTCCGATAGAGGGATTACACGGCATATTTCCGACCGAATCGAGATTTATGGCAAAAATTATCGTTTTTGCGCCGAGCCTTGCCGAAGCAAGAGCAGCCTCAATTCCTGCGTGACCTGCGCCGATTACCGCAACATCATATTCTTTTGCAAAATATTCCATATAAAAAACTCCGTTTGAGTCAGTTTTGTTTCACGTGAAACATTATTTTCCTACACAAAATTGCGAGAAAATTTCGTTTACAACGCTTTCAGTTGCCTTTTCTCCCGTCAAAGTGTCAAGGCTTTCGACCGCAACATCAATATTCACGTTCAAAGCGTCTCTTGTCATTCCGATTTCAAGTGCGGAAATTGCTTCGTCAATGCTTTGCAATGCAGCCGTGCAGCAAGCAAGCTGTCTTTCATTCATCAACGTTGCCGCCGATGTGTCAAAATCGGCAGTTCCGAGAACTTTTTCGATTGCATTTTCAAGCTCTTGAATTCCGTTTCTGTCTTTTGCAGATAGATAAACAACGTTTTCAAAGTTTTTGTTGATTTTTTCAGCGTTGAATTTCGTATTAAGATCGGTTTTATTGATAATCGCAACAGCATTTTTACCGTTGCACATTTTAATAATTTCCATATCCTCGTCGTCAACTTCGGTTGAGGAGTCAAAAACAGCAAGCACAAGCGACGCTCTGTCGAGCTTCTGCCTTGTTCGGTCAACGCCGATTTTTTCAACCGTGTCTTCTGTATCGTGAAGTCCTGCCGTATCGGCAAGCCTCAGTACGTTGTTACCTAAAGTAACAGTTTCCTCGACAATATCCCTTGTTGTTCCTGCGACAGATGTTACAATCGATTTTTCGCAGCCCGACAGAAGATTCATAAGGGTTGATTTTCCGACGTTCGGCTTTCCTACTATTGCCGTTTCAACCCCCTCAATTATAATTTTTCCGACGTCAAAGCTTTTAATAAGCTTTTCAAGCTCCGCCTTTGCCGTCAAAAGAGTTTCTTTTAATTTATCATCCGACAGATCGTCTATTTCTTCGTCAGGATAATCTACCCATGCTGCCATCTGCGCCGCAATTTTCTTTAGCGAAAGCGAAATCTCCGATATTTTTTTATAAAGAGCACCGTCAAGTGTATTCAGCGCAGCGGATTTTGCCTGCTCCGATTTTGCGGAGATGATGTTCATAACAGACTCTGCCCTTGTCAAATCCATCTTGCCGTTTAAGAAAGCTCTTTTTGTAAACTCTCCTGCTTCTGCCGGAACTGCTCCGTTCGCAAGTGCAGCTCTTAAAACCTGCTTCGTTACAAGCAAGCCGCCGTGACAGGAAATTTCCACAACATCCTCGCCCGTATAGCTTTTAGGTGCTTTGAATACGAGTGCTACCGCCTCATCAACACATTTTTCTTCAAAAAAAACCTTGCCAAACGCCGCTTTGTAGCCGCTCAGTTTTTCCAATTTGATACCTGATACGGTTTTGAAAATTCTATCGGCTACAGACAGGGCGTTTTCACCGGAAATTCTTACCACTCCGATACCGCCTGCAGCTTGTCCTGTTGATATAGCGGCAATAGTGCTCATATTTTCACCCTTTTCTTCTAAAATAATAAAATCGGGAGAGGAAGTCCTCGCCCGATTTTCACACGAGGGAAAACCCTCTTATTCTTCGTCATTTTTCTTAACTTCGATTTTTCCGTAAACAGATGCACCCGAACAATCGTTTTTCTTTTCACGGTTTTCGGAAATCTCGGGAATATATGGTTCCTTCTTAGGACGTCTTGAACGTCCTCTGTCGTTTCTGTCTCTGTAACCGTAATTTCCTCTGCCGCCGTTTTCGGGAGCAATTACAACTCTTCTGTCAAGATCTGTTCCTGTTGAGAACGAAGTCGCACCCTTTACCTCTTGAACAGCGGTATGAATAATTCTTCTCTCATAAGGATTCATCGGCTCAAGAGTTATATTTCTGCCACTCTTTACTGCACGGGCAGCCGTTCTCTTTGCAAGTGAAACAAGAACATCAGCTCTCTTTTCACGGTAATTTCCGACGTTTACAGATACTCTCTTATAACCTGAAATGCCCTTGTTGGCAACCATTCTTACAAGGTACTGAATTGCGTCAAGAGTTTCGCCTCTTCTGCCGATAACTATACCGTAATCGTCGCCGCAATCAAGCTCGAAGGAAATTTCCTCGTCATCTGCATAAACCTCAATCTCGCATTTTTCCATACCAAGACCGAGAATAATCGATTTAAGATATTCTGCTGTTGAATCATACTCATGCGTAGGCTTAAGAGTTGCTTTCTTCTCTGCAAGAATTTCAGCGACAGACTCTCTCTTTTCAACCTTTGCAACAGTCTTTTTTTCGGGGGCAGGCTTTGCGCTTGCATCCTTTTTAGCTGTTTCTTTTTTACTAACAGTCTTTTCTTTTTTAATTTCATCCGGTACTTCAACGGTAATTTTAACCTCTGCGGGCGCACCCCCGAGAAGTCCGAATAATTTCTTTTTTTCGGGCATTTTAAGAACTTCGATTTTATACTCGTCGAATTCAGAAAGTCCCAATTCAAGCAAAGCTGAATTCTTTGCTTCTTCAACGGTGGGAGCTTTTTTAATACATTCTTTAATCATAACTGAACACCTTGTATTTTAATTATTTATCTTCTGCTTCTTTGATTTTTTTAGTATTGTTTTCCTTGGAGCGACGGTAAATTGTCTCATCAACCATAGTCCTTGCAAGAACCTTTTTCGGTTCGTACAAATGGTTGAGAACAATCATCTGTAAGAACGAAATTGCCGAAGACATAATGATATAGATACCTACACTTGTCGGGAAAAGGAAGGCAAAATAAATCTGCATTATAGGTGTGAAAAGCATCATACAACCCATTTGAGGATTTTTTGCCATTTCAGGATTTGTCTTTCTCTGACGGATAAGCGAATAAACGCTCATAGCAAGAGCAATGATACCTGTGATTATCGGGATTGCCCAATATGCGTCAAAGTTTTTGATATTCGGAGTGTGTGCAAGGTCAAGGCCCATAAAGCTGAATTTTGATATAAACAATTGGATTTTATCTATAAGCTCGGGTGTAAGACCGTTTATTGCACTCTTGTCAATTTTATCCCAATGCTGTAAAGCATAGAGCTCAATTCTGAAAGCAGATTTTGCTTCTGTTTCCGTAAGGAACGGCATAACCGCTTCTTTAAGTGAAGCAACAACTGCCGAGGGTATTCTCAAAACCATTGAGAAAGGATGATAGTTAACCTGATAAAGACCGATCATAACGGGGAACTGAATAAGCATGGGGAGACATCCGCCGCCCATAGCATTAAAGCCCTCACGCTGATAAAGCTCTTGTGTTTCCTTTTGGAGACGCTGTTGGTCGTTGCCGTATTTTTCTCTCAATCTTCTGAGCTTCGGCTGAAGACGCTGCTGCATTGCAATACTCTTCTGCTGTTTAATTGAAGAGGGAAGCAGGCAAAGCTTAACAATAACCATCAACCAAAATATAGAAACGAGATAGTTTCCGCTTAATGCATAAAATATTGAAATAACAAATCCGAAGGGGACTCCCAATATTTCATATAATCCGTTCATAAAGTTACTCATTTATGTTCCTCCGAACAAAATGCCGGGCATTTTATTTTCTTACTTTTTTATTTTTCTTTTCCGGAACAGGATCAATTCCGCCCGGGAAAAGAGGATTACACCTCATAAGACGACCTACTGTCAACAAACCGCCCTTGATAATACCAAATCTTTCGATTGCCGTGACCGCATATTGTGAGCAAGTAGGATAATACCTGCATCTCGGCGGAAAAAGCGGAGAAATTTTTTTCTGATAAAACCTTATTATTTTAATAATGGCCTTTTTCATTTAAGTATACCCGCTTGGTTAAACATATCAAGCATAATTTCTTGAATATCCGTACTTTTGAGATATTTGGTTTTAGTTCTTGCAACAAAAACAATATCATACGAGCCTTTAATTTTTGGCTCAACACTGCGCCAAGCAGCTCTGATAATTCTTTTGCAGCGGTTTCTTTCAACCGCACATCCGATTTTTTTACTTACAGTTATTCCTATACGACAAATTCCCGCACCGCTTTTTTTAAAATAAACAACCAGTGCAGGATTTGTATAGGATCTGCCCCTATAATAGAGGCGTCTGAAATCACAATTACGATTTAAGGTTACCGTACTCAAATTATTTACCTATTAGTAGGACAACTGCTTTCTGCCCTTTGCTCTGCGGCGAGCAAGTACTTTTCTGCCGTTTCTTGTTGACATTCTCTTACGGAAACCGTGTTCCATCTGACGATGACGCTTTTTCGGCTGATATGTTCTTTTCATCGTTATACCTCCGTTTCATTACAAAAATAATCTGCGGAAAGATATTATAACTAAATGACATAAAAAAGTCAAGATTTAAGCCGATATTAAAGTATTTTTCTTATTTTTAACTATTTGTTGTGTCAAAAATAAATTTAATGACAAAATATTGTGTTAAAAAAATCATAAATTCATAAAAAACACGAAAATCCGCTAAAAAATTAAAAAAATTTTATTTTTGCCTTATATTATATATCTATAAATAACATATATAAATAAAACTATTATACAAGCTATTGAAAAATTTTAATAGGTGTGTTAAAATGGTATTTGCTATATTATGGTCATTTTAGGCTTATATTTACGTTTTATATATTTTTAGGACTTTTTTATTAAAAACATATAAAACATAAAATAACGTGTTTTAATTGAATTATTATTACAGGAGACAATATTTATGGATTCGTTAAACGATATGTGGAGCGCCGTCTGTGAATGTGCGAAAGAAAACTATAATGTCAATTCGGAAGCATTCAAACTTTGGTTTACTCCGATAACTCTTAAATCATTCGACGGGCAAAAAGCTGTATTGAGTATAAATAATAAGTTTTTATTTCCGATAATTGAAAAAAAATATTCGGAGCTTATAAACAATGCTTTTAATGAGGTAATCGGATTTAATGTTGAAATTGAATTTACGCTTGAACAGCTCACGGACGAAAAGGTCGAGCAAAAAGCAAACGACAGCGGAGCTTCTTTGAGAACTCTCGGAGATAACTTTGATAACTTCGTTGTAGGTAAATCAAACAACTATGCTTATGCGGCGGCGAAAAAGGTTGCGGAGGATCCGGGTAAATCTTATAACCCTCTTTATATTTACGGAAAATCGGGACTCGGAAAAACACATCTTCTCAAAGCTATTGAGAATGAAATGAAAACAAGAAATCCCGACGCAACGATAATTTATATCACAAGTGAAAATTTTACAAACGACCTTGTTTATCATTTGAGAAACAAGACAATGTATGAATTTCGTGAAAAATACCGTAACTGTGACGCTCTTTTGATGGATGATATTCAGTTTATCGCTCAAAAGGAACAGACGGAAGAGGAATTTTTCCACACGTTTAACGCATTGACCGAATATGGAAAGCAAATTGTTTTAACTTCGGACAGACCTCCGAATGAAATTCAAATTTTGCAGGAAAGACTTAAAACAAGATTTGAGTGGGGACTTATGGCTGATATTCAACCCCCCGATTTTGAAACAAGAATGGCCATCATAAAAAATAAAGCTGAACAGTACGATTTTTCCATTCCCGATGAAATAGTCGAATTTTTCGCTCAAGAGGTAAAAAACAACGTTCGTCAGCTTGAAAGTGCGGTTAAGAAAATTAAATCTCTTTGTCTTTTGTCAAACGCAAAGCCGACACTTGATATTGCAAAGGAAGCTATAAAAGAGCTTACTACCTACAATCAGCCTATTTCGGTAATAAATTCAAAAATAACCGAAACGGTCGGCAATACATACGGAATATCCGTTGAAAACATTATGTCGGACAAGCGTGATAAAAACATTAAAGATGCGAGACAGATTTCAATGTATATTATCAGAGAAATTACGGGAATGTCTCTTGAGGATATAGGAAAATACTTCGGCGGAAAAACTCATTCTACAGTTAAGCATTCTATCGATAAAGTCAGAAATATGATGGATGAAGATTTTCAGTACAAAAAAACCGTCGAAGATATAATTAAAAACGTTAAAGATTATTAATAAAGTTTTCGACAAGTTTTAGTTTTGAACGCTACGTTTTTGAACAGTTAAAAATCATCTTAAATTATATGTTCAATTCTTTTTTCTTTTAGAAAATTTTTCAACATTGAAAAACAGAGAAAAATTATTGAAAAATCAATAAATTTTTCGGTTTTGTTAAATTTCGACACCCCCTACTGATAATACTCTTTTATTAAAATATATCTTATGTTTGGAAAGGAAAAAAATATGAAATTCGTTTGCGACACTCAAAAATTCTCGGAAATATGTTCAAATATTCAGCGCTCTGTTTCAAGCAAATCAACGATACCCGCAATTGAGGGTATTTTGCTTACAACGGCAGAAAATTCGGTTACCGTTACCGGCTATGATTTGGAGGTTGGCGTTATAACCTCTGTTGAGGCAAAGGTCGAAGAACAGGGAAGCATTATTCTAAATGCTAAAATTCTCTGCGACATTTTAAGAAATCTTCCATCACAGACGGTTAGAATTGAATCTGATGAAAGAATGACTACAAAGATTAAAAGCGGTGAGTCTGAGTTTTCTCTTATAGGAATTAACGCACAGGAATATCCGGAGCTTCCGTCTGTAAACAGCAGCTTCCCGATTGTTGTAAAGGGAGGTATTCTCAAGGATATGATAAGAAAAACAATTTTTGCGACTGCGGAAAATGACGCAAAGGTTGTTCATACGGGCGTAAGATTTGAAATCGGAAATTCTCTTATCCGTCTTGTTGCAGTTGACGGTTTTAGACTGGCTATCAGAAACGAAGCTATCGATTATCAGGGCGACGAGCAGATTTTTGTTGTTCCGAAAAAAACTCTTAATGAAATAATGAAACTCATAGTAAATGATGATGTTGCAATTTCATTGAATATCGGAAAAAGGCATATAGTCTTTGAAATCGGAAGATATCTTATCGTTTCAAGACTTCTTGACGGCGAATTTTTGAATTATAAATCCGCAATTGCCATAAATGAAAATACAAAAGTAGAAGTTAATACAAGAATGCTTATAAGCTGTATTGAAAGAACTTCTCTTATGATTACAGACAGAGCAAAGAGTCCTATCAGATGTATTTTTGATGAGGATATGATAAAGACTTCGTCAATTACTTCCTTGGGTACTGCAAATGATAAAATTCCCGCAAAAATTGAGGGAGAAAAAATAGAAATCGGATTTAATAACAGATTTTTGCTTGACGCATTAAAGGTTTGCGATACGGACGAGGTCGTTATTAAGCTCAGCAGTCCCATTCAGCCCATAATCATTGTTCCGAAAGAGGGAGACAGCTTCTTATTCCTTGTTCTTCCCGTAAAATTAAAATAATAATATGAAAAAAATAAAAGTTAAGGCAAAGGTTGCCGAAAAAGAAAAGGTACAATTAAAAATAGATACCGATTTTATAAGACTTGATGCGGCTTTGAAGCTTGCAAATATTGCAGTTACGGGCGGTCAGGCAAAAATGATAATCGGAGACGGTCAAATTAAAACAGACGGCGAGGTCTGCACAATGAGAGGTAAAAAACTCAGAAGCGGAGACAGCTTTGAATTTGACAGAAAAATTTACGAAATTATATAGGTAAAATTATGAAAGTAGACAGACTCTCGGTAATTGATTACAGAAATATTGATTATATAGAAATCGCTCCGTCCGAGAATGTAAATGTTATTTTCGGTGAGAACGCACAGGGAAAAACCAATTTACTTGAGAGTATCTGGCTTTTTACGGGTTGTAAAAGCTTTCGTTCAAAAAAAGATAGCGAGCTTTTAGGCTTTGGCAAGAATTTTGCAAAGAACGAAATTGATTTTTTTGCAAAGGGAAGAGAGCAAACCGCAACAATGATAATTGAAAAAAAGCGTTCAATTACCAAAAACGGTGTTGATTTGAAAAGTCCTGCCGAAATGATAGGAGAATTTAACGCAGTTATTTTTTCTCCGTCTCATTTATCTCTTATTCAAGAGGGACCCGTAAACAGAAGAAAATTTTTAGACACGGCTCTTTGTCAGCTAAAGCCGAGTTATGCGAGAGTGCTTGCAAAATATAACAGGACACTCGAACAGAGAAATGCTTTGTTAAAAGATATTCAATTTCATTCGGAGCTTTATGATACGCTCGACGTATGGGATGACAGGCTTTCGTCCTATGCCTCGGCGATAGTTTCGGAGAGAATTAAATATACAAGGCTTTTGAGCGAAAGCTGCGAAGAAATATACACGGGACTTTCCGACGGAAAAGAAAAACTTGAAATTCAGTATGTAAATAACACAGGTCTTTATAATGACGATATTTACGAAATAAAAGATTTTCTTTTTGAAAGACTCAGACAAAACAGGCGTGAGGATATTTTTAATAAAATAACAAGCATTGGACCGCAAAGAGATGATATTGATATTAAAATAAATTCTCTTTTGGCAAGAAAATTCGGCTCACAAGGACAGCAGCGTTCCTGTGCGCTTGCAATGAAATTAAGTGAGGCTAATATAATCAAGGATGTTACGGGCGAAGAGCCTGTTATACTTCTTGATGATGTAATGAGTGAGCTTGATGTTAACAGGCAGGATTATATACTAAACCATCTTAATTCAAGACAGGTATTTATAACCTGCTGTGACCCTGCCACCGTTTTGAGAATGTGCGAGGGTAAAACGTTTCATATTGAAAAAGGCAGGTTGATTTAATGTATCTGCAAATAGGCACGGAGGATTTTATAAAAACCGAGGATATAATCGGCATATTTGACCTTGATAACACTACGGTTTCAAAGGCGTCAAGGGATTATCTCAATTTTGCGGAAAAGCAAGGGCTGTCAAAAACAGTTTCCTTTGACTTGCCGAAATCCTTTATCGTAACCGAAGAAAAAGGAAAAAGAACGGTGTATATATCACCTTATTCAACTAACACGTTATTTAAGAGAATAGATTAAATTCAATTTGAATTTATCGTAACGGAGGAAAAAATGAGCGAAGAAATCAAAAATGTAATGGAAGACGAAGAAATGAATACTACCGTTACCGAAGAATACGGTGCGGACGCCATTCAGGTTCTTAAAGGACTTGAGGCTGTAAGAAAGCGTCCGGGTATGTATATCGGCTCTACCGGTCCTAAGGGTCTTCATCATCTTGTGTATGAAATCGTCGATAACTCAATAGATGAGGCATTGGCAGGCTATTGTACACATATCGAGGTTGAAATTTTACCCGACAACGTAATTACCGTAAGAGATAACGGACGAGGCATTCCCGTTGGTATCAACGAGGAAGAGGGACTTCCTGCCGTTACGGTCGTTCTTACCGTTCTTCACGCAGGCGGTAAATTCGGCGGAAGCGGATATAAGGTTTCGGGCGGCTTGCACGGCGTCGGATCCTCCGTTGTTAATGCGCTTTCTGAATGGTTTGAGGTTGAGGTAAGCCAAAACGGTCATATCTATAAGCAGAGATTTGAAAGAGGAAACATAGTTACCGATCTTGAAGTAGTAGGAGACACCGACGAAACGGGTACTCTTATAAGATTTAAGGCAGATTCCGAAATATTTACCGAAACAACCGTTTATGAATTTGAAGTTTTGCAGAGGAGACTTCGTGAGCAGGCTTTCCTTAACGCAGGACTTAAAATTACTCTTACAGATAAGAGAGACGAAGAAAATATTGTTGAAGAGGTTTACTGCTATGAGGGCGGTATCCGTTCTTTCGTTGATTTCATAAATAAATCAAGAGGTCTTACTCCCGTTCATGATGAAATTCTCCATTTTTCAACCGTTCAGGATGATAAGAGCGCAGAGGTTGCAATTTCCTACAATGACGGATATAACGAAATTATACTTTCCTTTGCAAACAATGTCCGTACAATCGACGGCGGTACTCACGAGGACGGTTTTAAGACTGCCTTGACAAAGGTGTTTAACGATTACGGCAGAAAATTCAAACTGCTTAAGGACAGCGATAAAAATCTTTCGGGCGACGACGTTCGTGAGGGCTTGACGGTTGTTATCAGCGTTAAGCTTACAGAGGCGGAGTTTGAGGGACAGACAAAGGGCAAGCTCGGTAATACTGAAATGAAATCTCTTGTAAACAAAATGCTTTATGAGAAGATGATGACTTATTTCGAGGAAAACCCTGCGGTTGCAAAGACAATTTTCTCAAAAGCACTTGACGCTTCAAGAGCGAGAGAGGCTGCGAGAAAAGCAAGAGATACGGCAAGAAGAAAATCTGCATTTGAGGGCAACTCACTTCCCGGAAAGCTTGCGGATTGTATTGAAAATAATCCCGAGCACACAGAATTGTTTATCGTCGAGGGAGATTCGGCGGGCGGCTCGGCAAAAGAGGGCAGAGATAACCGTATTCAGGCTATTCTTCCGCTTTGGGGTAAAATGCTTAACGTCGAGAAAGCAAGAATTGATAAGGTTATCGGCAACGATAAGCTCACGCCTATTGTTCTTGCACTCGGAACGGGTATCGGCGACGAATTTGATATAGAAAAAATCAGATACCATAAAATAGTTATTATGGCCGATGCCGACGTTGACGGTCAGCATATCAGAACGCTTCTTTTGACGTTCTTCTTCAGATATATGCGTCCGCTTATCGATGAGGGATATATTTACATTGCACAGCCCCCTCTTTTCAAGGTCTCAAAGGGTAAGACATTCAAATACGCTTACACCGAGGAGGAGAGAGACAGATACACAGCGGAATTAGGCGGAGATAAGGTTGATGTTCAGCGATACAAAGGTCTTGGTGAAATGGATTCCGAACAGCTTTGGGAGACAACAATGGACCCTGCAACAAGAATAATGCTTCGTGTCACCCTTGAGGACGCTATGGAAGCAGATGAAACCTTCTCAATTTTGATGGGCGATAAGGTTGAGCCGAGAAGAGAATTTATTGAGAAAAACGCAAAATATGTTCAAAACCTTGACATTTAAGATAAAGAGGTAAGACGATGGCTAAAAATAAAACTTCAAGCGCAAGTCATAATCATAATTTAGGAGATTATGTTCCGCTTGAGCAACAGAACATTATAAACAAGGAAATAAATCAGGAAATGAGAAATTCATTCCTTGATTACTCTATGTCGGTTATCACCTCCCGTGCGCTTCCCGACGTCAGAGACGGCTTAAAGCCCGTTCACAGAAGAATTCTCTACACAATGTACGAAAAGCATTTGTATCCGAATGTGGCATACCGTAAGTGTGCCGATACAGTCGGTGCCGTATTGGGTTCTTACCATCCTCACGGTGATGCTTCGGTTTACGATGCAATGGTTAGACTTGCGCAGGATTTCTCAATGAGATACACTCTTGTTGACGGTCACGGTAACTTCGGTTCAATCGACGGCGACCCCCCTGCTGCATACCGTTATACAGAGTCGAGAATGAGCAAAATCGCTCTCGAGCTTTTGACTGATATTGATAAAAAGACCGTAGACTATGTTTCAAACTACGACGACAGACTTAAAGAGCCCACAGTTCTTCCGTCAAGATACCCGAACCTGCTTGTAAACGGATCAACGGGTATTGCCGTAGGTATGGCAACAAATATTCCCCCTCATAATCTCGGTGAGGTTATCGACGGCGTATGCTGTGTAATTGACAATCCCGACGCTTCGTTGGAAGAAATTATGGAGCATATCAAGGGACCGGATTTCCCGACAGAGGGAATTATTATGGGCAGAGCCGGTATTCGTGCGGCTTATGCTACGGGCAGAGGTAAAATTACTCTTCGTGGCCGTGCCGAAATTATTGAAAACGAAAAGAACGGCAAATTTCAAATCGTAATTACCGAGCTTCCCTATCAGGTTAATAAGGCAAGACTTATCGAGTCAATCGCAGAGCTTCATAAGGATAAAAAAATCGAGGGAATGTCGGGCATTAACGACTATTCTTCAAAGCGTGGCGGCGGTATCAGAATTGTTATCGACCTCAAGAGAGATGCAAACCCGCAGGTTATCTTAAATCAGCTGTATCAGATGACGCAGCTTCAGATTTCCTACGGTATCATTCAGCTCGCCCTTGTTGACGGCGTTCCGAAGATTCTTACACTTAAAGAAATTATTGAGCAGTATATCAAATTCCAATGTGAAATAATCACAAGAAGAACGGAGTTTGACCTTAAAAAAGCGCAGGACAGAGAGCACATTCTTGCAGGTCTTGAAAGAGCCGTTGATATTGTTGACGATATTATTGCTACAATTCGTGCTTGTAAGGGCGGTCAGGCGGAGGCAAAGCAGGCTATTATGGATAAGTTTGACTTTGACGAGCCGCAGGCAGATGCGATAGTTGCGTTCAGACTCGGTCAGCTGGCAGGTCTTGAAATTCAGAAAATTATTTCCGAGAGAAAAGAGCTTCAGGAAAAAATTAAGTCCTTGCTTGAGCTTTTGTCTTCTGAAACAAATATCAAAAATACCGTTAAAACAGAACTTCAGGTTATTGCCGAAAAATTCAGCGATGAGAGAAGAACAGAGATTTCCAACGTTGCGGGCGAAGTTGATATTGAGGACCTTATTCCCGAAGAGGACTGCGTTTATACGCTTACAAATATGGGATATATTAAACGTCAGCCTGTTGACACTTATCAGAGTCAGCGCAGAGGCGGCAAGGGCATTAAGGGTATGACAAGACGTGAAGAGGATTACGCAAAGACAATGTTTACCTGCTCTTCACACGACTATATTATGTTCTTTACCTCGCTCGGTAAGGCTTACAGGCTCAAGGGCTATGAAATTCCCGAGGGCAGCCGTTCAAGTAAGGGTATGAATGTTGTTAATATTCTTCCCATTACTTCGGACGAGAAAATTACATCAATGATAAGAGTACCGAACTTCAGCGACGAGGATAATTTCTATCTCTGTATGCTTACAAAACAGGGCATTATTAAGCGTACTCCGCTTAACGCATATAAGAATATTCGTAAGTCGGGTATTCTTGCAATAAATCTTGACGAGGGCGACGAGCTTGATTGGGTTGCGCTCACAGATGGTACGAAGAAGATAATGGTAGCAACAAAGAAGGGCTTTGCTATTACATTTGAGGAAAATGATGCAAGGGTAATCGGCAGAACTGCCCGTGGTGTTAAGGCTATCTCACTTCGTGACGGCGACGAGGTTACGGGTATGTGTATCCTCGAAGAGGGCAAAAAGGTTCTTACAATTTCAGAAACAGGCTTCGGCAGACGTTCCGAAATTGACAATTACCGTATTCAGTCGAGAGGCGGTAAGGGACTTACCAACTATAAGACCGAGCTTTACGGAGATGTTGCGGCAGTTTCAATGATTGATGACGACGAGGATATTATCATAATTTCTTCGGACGGAATTATCATAAGAATAAAGGCATCCGATATAAGTACCTTCTCAAGAACATCAAAGGGTGTTCGTGTTATGAAGGTATCCGAGGGCGAAAAGGTTTCGGCTTTCTCGATTACCGCACATGATGCAGAAGAAAAGACCGATGAGCTTGAAATAAGCGAAGAAGATGCCGAGGGTAATGAAACAGAAGTGTCCGAAACGGAGGAATAATTTATAAATACGCATATTTTGCGTAACAATCTGTTAATTTTTAGATGCTACAATTAAAGAAAATACAGTAATGGTGGTAGTATATGAATTATCAACAGCCTTTCTCTCCTTACGGACAGAACAATCGATACAATTTTAATAACAACTATAACGGAGAATATTATCTTCTTAAAAACAAGCATAAGGCGAACATTTCAACCGTCAGCAAGGTATGCGGTGCTGCGGTTACGGCATTTATCGTGCTCGGAACAATTTTAGGACTTGTTCTTTCTCAGGTTGACGGCTTTGAGGAGCTTTATAGGAACAACGAGTATTTTGTTTCTGCGCTGACGGCGTTGATGTCGCTTTTCACGTTGGGACTTCCGTTTTTAATTGCGTATAAATCGTTAAAAAAAAGAAATTATGTCAAAGATTTGCCGCTTGGAAGACCTTATGACAATAAGGAATTTGCACTTTTAATTCCGATTACCGTAATGATTTGTATTCTCGGAAGCATTGCAACGGGTATGTTTTCGACTTTTTGTGAGGCTGTGTTCGGAATTGAGTTTTCGCAGCCTGATGACGGCTCGACCTACAGTACCTTTCAAACGGTTGCGATATCGTTTTTTGTAACTGCCGTTATCCCTGCGTTTGTTGAGGAATTTGCAATCAGGGGCGTTGTTATGCAGTCTCTTCGCAAATACGGAGACGGCTTTGCTATAATTATGTCCTCGTTTGTGTTTGCTCTTATGCACGGAAATATGATACAGATACCCTTTGCGTTTATTGCCGGTATCGGTATCGGATATGCGGTTATTAAAACAGGCACTATGTGGACGGGTATTATAATTCACTTTATAAACAACGCAATTGCGGTAATTTCAATGACTGTTTCGCAGAATTGCTCGGACGAAATTACGAATATGTTTTCAATGATTCTTTACACGGTCGTTTTTGCTGTGGGAATTATTTGTTTTGCACTTTATGCAAACGACAGAAAGCAAAAGGCTCTCGGCGGAGCTTTTTCAAAAAACACTCTTTCAAGAGGCTGCACGTCTGCTCTTACAAGCGGAGAAAAAGCAATCAGCTTTATCTTTAGTGCACCGATGGTAATTGCAGAGGTTTTGCTTATTGTCGAAACAAGCCTTTATATTAACTGATATGGATAAATATGATTTTATGCGTCTTGCACTCGAACAGGCAAGGCTTTCGGCGGATGAGGGTGAAGTTCCGGTCGGTGCGGTGGTTGTGAGAAACGGCGAGGTTGTTTCCTACGGCAGAAATCGCAGAGAAAAGGAGAAAAACGCTCTTTGCCACGCTGAAATAGAGGCGATTGACAAAGCTTGCAAGGCTCTCGGCGGTTGGCGGCTTTGGGAGTGCGAAATGTATGTAACCCTTGAGCCGTGTCCGATGTGTGCGGGTGCGATTATAAATTCAAGACTAAAAAAAGTCACATACGGTGCAAAGGATTATAAAAACGGTGCTGTAGAATCGGTGACGGAAATGTTTTCTCTCCCCTTTACGCATAAGCCGGAAACGGAAAGCGGAGTTTTGGGCGAGGAATGTTCAAATATGCTCTCGGAATTTTTTAAGAATTTACGTGAGCAGAGAACAAATAATAAATAAGTAATAAAATTTATTTTAGGTGATATTATGAGTAAAAATTGCAATCATGATTGCTCAAACTGTGCGTCGAAGTGCGAAAACGAAAAGAAGGATTTTCGTTTACCGCAGAACGCAAACAGCAATGTAAAAAAAGTTATCGGAGTTGTCAGCGGTAAGGGCGGCGTAGGCAAAAGCTTTGTAACATCTACACTTGCGCTTGCTTCACAGCTTCACGGCTATAAAACGGCTATACTTGACGCCGATATTACAGGCCCGTCAATCCCCAAAGGCTTTGGTATTCACGGCAGAGCGCTTGGAAACGACGAGGGAATTTTGCCTGCCGAAACAAAGCTCGGCATTAAGATTATGAGCATTAACCTTTTGCTTGAAAAAGAGGATGCTCCCGTTATTTGGAGAGGTCCCGTAATTTCGGGCGTTATAAATCAGTTCTGGCAAGAGGTTCAATGGGGCGACGTTGACTATATGTTTGTCGATATGCCTCCCGGAACGGGCGACGTTCCGCTTACCGTGTTCCAAAGTATGCCCGTTGACGGAATTATTATCGTTACGACGCCGCAGGACCTTGTAACTATGATAGTTAAAAAGGCTTACAATATGGCAAAGATGATGAATATACCGATTCTCGGTATAGTTGAAAATATGAGCTATTTTGAATGTCCCGATTGTCACAAAAAGCACTACATTTTCGGCGAAAGCAAAATAGACGAGGTTGCAAAGGAGCTTGAGATACCCGTTCTCGCCAAGCTTCCGATAAATCCTGCCACTGCGGCATACGTAGATAACGGCACAATAGAGCTTGCAGACGCTTCGGCTATGACCGAGGTTATAGAGCGTATTACCGAATAAGTCAAAAGGCACAAAAACACCTGTAAAACCACGGGTGTTTTTTCTTATTTATCTATTGAATTAAATCGTCAGTAAATGTATAATTATAAAAATAATGTAAAATGGGAGGATATTAAAATGCTAAATGAAAAATTTGCAAAAGAAGGTCTTACCTTTGACGACGTTTTGCTCATTCCGGCGGAGAGCGACGTTTTGCCGAAGGATATTGACGTTTCAACACAGCTGACAAAGAAAATCAGACTTAATATTCCTATGCTTACGGCTGCTATGGATACAGTCACAGAATCGAGAATGGCTATTGCCATTGCCCGTGAAGGCGGTATAGGTATCATTCATAAAAATATGTCTATCGACGCACAGAGAGCAGAGGTAGATAAGGTAAAGAGAAGCGAAAACGGCGTTATTATAAATCCGTTCTTCCTTCACGCCGACAACACGGTTGAAGAAGCTAACAACCTTATGCATCATTACAAAATTTCGGGTGTTCCGATTTGTGACGGCGACGGTAAGCTTGTCGGCATCATCACAAACCGTGATATGAGATTTATGACCGATTACAGCGTTAAAATCGGCGAAGTAATGACAAAGGACCATCTTGTAACCTCCCATATAGGTACAACTCTTGAACAGGCTAAGGAAATTCTTATGAAACACAAGATCGAAAAGCTTCCGCTTGTTGACGATCAGGGCTATCTCAAGGGTCTTATCACAATCAAGGATATTGAAAAGAGCGTTCAGTATCCCAATTCGGCAAGAGATGCAAGCGGCAGACTTCTTTGCGGTGCGGCTATCGGCGTAACTTCGGACGTTCTTGACAGAGCAGCTGCTCTTGTTGAGGCAGGCGTTGACGTGCTTACACTTGACTCCGCACACGGTCATTCAAGAAATATTCTCAATGCCGTTTCAAGAGTTAAGGCAGCATTCCCCGAGATTTCGCTTATCGCAGGTAATGTTGCAACGGCAGAGGGCACAAAGGCTCTTATCGACGCAGGTGCCGATTGCGTTAAGGTCGGTATAGGCCCCGGCTCTATCTGCACAACCCGTGTAGTTGCAGGTATCGGCGTTCCGCAGGTAACAGCTGTTTATGATTCGGCAAACGAGGCTGCAAAGCACGGCATTTCCGTAATCGCTGACGGCGGTATTAAATATTCGGGCGAAATCGTTAAGGCTATTGCCGCAGGCGCTTCGGCTATTATGGTCGGCTCACTTGTTGCAGGCTGTGAGGAGTCTCCCGGAAGCAGCGAAATTTATCAGGGCAGACAGTTCAAGGTATACAGAGGTATGGGCTCAATAGCTGCTATGAACAAGGGCTCAAAGGACAGATATTTCCAGGAGGACAACAAAAAGCTTGTTCCCGAGGGAATCGAAGGACGTGTTCCTTATAAGGGAGTTCTCTCCGATACGGTATATCAGATGATGGGCGGTCTTAAATCAGGTATGGGCTATTGCGGCTGTAAAAATGTTCCCGAGCTTCAGCAGAAGACGAGATTTATCAGAATTACAAACGCAGGTCTTAAAGAAAGCCATCCCCACGATGTTTTCATCACTAAGGAAGCACCGAACTATTCGGTTAATTTATAATTCGATTTGAAATTGAGGTAAGGATATGTATAACGATCTTTTGGATTCAATCGGTCTTGTTTCAAAGTATGACGAGCAGGTTGGCTCGGCAATGAAAAAAGAACTTGAGCGCCAGCAGAGAAACATTGAGCTTATCGCAAGTGAGAACATTGTTTCTCCTGCGGTTATGGCTGCTATGGGAAGCATTTTGACAAACAAATATGCAGAGGGCTATCCGGGTAAGAGATATTACGGCGGCTGCGAGTGCGTTGATATTGTCGAGGATATTGCAAGAGACAGAGTTAAGGAGCTTTTCGGCGCAAGCTACGCAAACGTTCAGCCTCATTCGGGCGCACAGGCTAATATGGCTGTTTACTTTGCACTTCTCAATCCCGGCGATACCGTTATGGGAATGAACCTTGCAGAGGGCGGACACCTCACACACGGCTCACCTGTTAATATGTCGGGTAAATACTTCAACTTCGTACCTTACGGCGTAAACGCTGACGGCTTTATCGATTACGACGAGTTTGAAGAAAAGGCTAAGGAGTGCAAACCGAAGCTTATCGTTGCAGGCGCTTCGGCATATCCGAGAATTATTGACTTTGAGAGAATTTCTCAAATCGCAAAAGAAGTCGGCGCATACTTTATGGTCGATATGGCTCATATTGCGGGACTTGTTGCGGCAGGACTTCACCCCTCGCCCGTTCCGTATGCGGATGTTGTAACATCAACAACTCATAAGACTTTGAGAGGACCGAGAGGCGGTCTTATACTTTGCAACGACGAGGAGCTCGGCAAGGCATTTAACAAGGCTATCTTCCCCGGAACACAGGGCGGTCCGCTTATGCACGTTATCGCAGGTAAGGCAGTTTGCTTCGGCGAAGCTCTCAAACCCGAGTTCAAGGAATATCAGAAGAATGTTATCGACAACTGTCAGGCACTTGTAAAGGGCTTGCTTGCAAGAGATATCAAGCTTGTATCAGGCGGAAGCGACAACCATCTTTGCCTTGTTGACCTTCGTGGCAGCGAGGTTACAGGTAAGGAGCTTGAACACAGACTTGATGAGGTTTATATCACGGCTAACAAGAACACCGTTCCCAACGAGCCTCGCAGTCCGTTTATCACAAGCGGCTTGCGTCTCGGTACTCCTGCCGTTACAACAAGAGGCTTTGACACTGAGGATATGGACAAGATTGCAGAGTACATTGCTCTTGCGGTAAATGACTTTGAAAACAGCAAGGATTACATCCGCAACGGTGTTAATGAAATTTGCAACAGACATCCGCTTTATAAGTAATTGAAAAAGGCGTAATTTATGAGAGACGTTATTATCGCAAGTGCTAATAATCACTCCGCTGAGCGTATTAAAACGATTTTGCAAAGCGGTGGGATATTCGTTCGCTCTCTTTTATGCTCGGGAAACGAGGTGCTCGCTTTCACGGGCGTTTATCCACGGGCATTGGTAGTGTGCGGAAGGCTTGGCGATATGACGGCTCTTACTCTTGCTAATATGCTTCCGCAGGGCTGTGATGTTATACATCTTTTGCCCTCGGGAGAGTCGCAGGCTGTGTTTGTGAGCAATATGGTAGAAATAAATATGCCGCTTGACAGAGTTGAGTTTTTGAGAACCGTTAAGGTAATGGCGGCAACGGAAAACGAGGTTCTTTCAAGACACAAGAAAAGCGACGAGACAGAGGAAATACTCGACAGAGCTAAGCGTATAATAATGAACAGGCACCACGTTTCCGAACGTGAGGCGCACAAGATATTACAGCGCAGAAGCATGGAAAGCGGAATGAAGCTTTTGGAGCTTGCACGAATGATTGGAGATGGATAGATTGAAATTTACTAAAATGCACGGGGCAGGAAATGACTACATATATATCAACTGCTTTGAGGAGACAGTCAAAAATCCGGAAAAGCTTGCGATAAAGGTCAGCGACAGACATTTCGGCATCGGCTCGGACGGACTTATTCTCATTTCCCCGAGCGACAAGGCGGATTTCAATATGAACATTTATAACGCCGACGGCTCCGAGGGTATGATGTGCGGAAACGGCATAAGGTGCGTTTCAAAATATGTTTATGATAACGGTATGACCGATAAGGATGAAATATCGGTTGAAACAAGAAGCGGAATCAAGCTTATAAAAATGAACGTTGAGAACGGAAAAGTTGTCAGCGCAAGAGTTAATATGGGCGAGCCGATATTAGAAGCCGAAAAAATACCGACAAAGTTTGACGGCGAAAATGTGATTAGACAAAAATTAACTATCGACGAAAAAGAGTACGAGGTTACCTGTGTTTCTATGGGAAATCCCCATTGTATTGTCTATGTTGACGACGTAAAAGACATTGACCTTGAAAAGATAGGCCCTAAATTTGAAAACAACGAAATGTTCCCCGAAAGAATAAACACGGAATTTGTGCACGTTGTGAGCGATACCGAACTTGATATGAGGGTTTGGGAAAGAGGCTCGGGCGAAACTCTCGCCTGCGGCACAGGCTCTTGTGCGGTAACCGTGGCTTCTGTGCTTTGCGGCTACTGTAAGAGGAACACGGAGATAAAAATAAATCTTTTAGGCGGTACGCTTACCGACATTTGGACTGACGGCGGAGACGTTTATATGACAGGTCCTGCCGCAACGGTATGCACCGGTGAAATTGAAGAATAAACGAAAGGAAATATAAAAATGAAATTCAACGAAAACTTTTTGAAAATCGAAAGCAGCTATCTTTTTTTGAACATTGCGAAAAAGGTTGAGGCTTATTCAAAGGCAAATCCCGACAAAGAGATTATAAGACTCGGTATCGGCGACGTTACACGTCCGTTGGCGCCTGCTTGCATTGACGCTATGCACAAGGCTGTTGATGAAATGTCGAAAGCTGAAACTTTCAGAGGATATCCGCCTGCATTCGGCTATGATTTCCTTTTAGACGCAATCAATGAAAATGACTATAAGGCTCACGGCGTAGAGCTTGACAATTCGGAAATTTTTGTATCTGACGGCGCAAAGAGCGATACGGGCAACATCGGCGATATTTTCTCGCTTGACAATAAGGTTGCTATTTGCGACCCTGTTTATCCCGTATATGTTGACACAAATGTTATGTCAGGCCGTTCGGGCGAAAAGGACGCAGACGGAAAATGGTCAAACATTTATTATATGACCTGTCTTGCCGAAAATAATTTCCTGCCCGAGCTTCCTAAGGAAAAGGTTGACTTGATTTACCTTTGCTTCCCGAACAATCCCACGGGTATGGCAATTACAAAAGACGAGCTTAAAAAATGGGTTGATTATGCAAATGAGAACGGCTCTGTAATCCTTTACGACGCAGCTTATGAAGCGTTTATCACAGAGGACAATGTACCGCACACCATTTATGAAATCGAGGGTGCAAAGACCTGTGCAATCGAGTTCAAATCCTTCTCAAAGACAGCAGGCTTCACGGGTGTCCGTTGCGGTTATACGGTTGTTCCTCACGAACTCAAAGTTGACGGCGTAGAACTCAACTCAATGTGGGCACGCAGACAGGCGACAAAGTTCAACGGCGTTTCATATGTGACACAGAGAGCAGCGGAGGCTGTTTATTCGGAACAGGGAAAGAAAGAAATCAGGGAAATCATTGCTTATTATCAGAAAAATGCTAAAATAATATATGACGGCTTAAAGGCTTGCGGTCTTGAGGTTTACGGTGCGGTAAATTCGCCGTACGTTTGGCTTAAAACTCCCGACAATATGGGCAGCTGGGACTTCTTTGATCTTCTTCTTAACGAGCTTCAGGTTGTTGGCACACCCGGCGAGGGCTTCGGTCCGGCAGGCGAGGGATATTTCCGCCTTACCGCTTTCGGAACAACCGAAAACACAGAAAAGGCTGTTGAAAGAATAAGAAAATATTTTGCGAAATAATGAGGGGTACTATAATGAAAGATATCTACGAGAGTCCGCTTAATTCAAGATATTCAAGCAAGGAAATGAAATATATTTTCTCACCTGATTTTAAGTTTAAGACTTGGAGAAAGCTTTGGATTGCTCTTGCGGAGAGTGAAAAAGAGCTTGGCTTGGATATTACCGACGAGCAGATAGCAGAGCTTAAAGCTCATGCAGAGGATATAAACTACGAGGTTGCCGAGGCTGAGGAAAAGAGGGTTCGTCACGACGTAATGAGCCATGTTCACGCTTACGGCGTACAGTGCCCGAAGGCAAAGGGAATTATCCATTGGGGCGCTACCTCCTGCTATGTCGGAGATAACACGGACGTTATCATAATGACAGAGGCGTTAAAGCTTGTCAGGAAAAAGCTTGTCAACCTTATAAACGAGCTTTCGAAGTTTGCTATGAAATATAAGGATATGCCCTGCCTTGCATTTACTCATTTTCAGGCGGCTCAGCCGACAACCGTAGGAAAAAGAGCTTCGCTTTGGCTCAACGATTTGGTGCTTGACTTTGCACAGCTTGAGTTCCAGCTTTCACAGATGAAGCTTTTAGGCTCAAAAGGCACAACGGGCACACAGGCTTCGTTCGTTGAAATTTTTGACGGCGACTCCGAGAAAATCAAGGCGCTCGACAGGAAAATTGCAGAAAAAATGGGCTTTGAAAGCTGCTATATGGTATCGGGACAGACCTATTCGAGAAAGCTCGATTACAATGTTTTGAGCGTGCTTTCGGAAATTGCCCAGTCGGCTTACAAGTTCTCGGGCGATATGAGATTGTTACAGCACAAAAAAGAGCTTGAAGAACCGTTTGAGAAAACTCAGATTGGCTCTTCAGCAATGGCATACAAGAGAAATCCGATGAGAAGCGAAAGAATTTCATCGCTTTCAAGATATGTGATTTGCGACACGCTCAACCCTGCAATCACAGCCGCTACACAGTGGTTTGAGAGAACGCTTGATGACTCTGCGAACAAGAGAATAAGCGTACCCGAGGCTTTCCTTGCAGTTGATGCGGTGCTTGAGCTTTATATAAACGTCGTTGACGGAATTGTTGTATATCCGAAGATGATTGAAAGACATCTCAACGAGGAGCTTCCGTTTATGGCGACTGAAAATATTATGATGGCTGCCGTTAAAAAAGGCGGAGACCGTCAGGAGCTTCACGAGAGAATCCGTGTTCTTTCAATGGAGGCGGGCAAGGTCGTCAAAGTTGACGGCGGAGAAAACGATTTGGTTGACCGTATTGCGGCTGACAGTATGTTCTCACTTACAAAGGAGGAAATCCTTGCCGAAATGAAGCCTGAAAAGTTTGTCGGCAGAGCACCCGAGCAGGTTGTTGAGTTTATCGACGCCGAGGTTAAGCCGATACTTGAAAAATACAAGGATGAATTGGGAATAAGCGTAGAGATAAATGTTTAATAAGTGACAAATATCTTAAAAAGAGGCTGATTTATTGATTTACACCGGTGAAAAATGTCCTGTATGCGGTAAAAAATTCGTTGAGGGCGACGATATAGTCGTTTGTCCCGTTTGCGGAACTCCGCATCACAGAGATTGCTACAATCTTCATAATGCTTGCGCTAACGAAGGCTTGCACGCTGAAAATTTTGAATGGAAGCCCGAAGCGAAGGCAGAAGAGCCGAAAGCGTTTGAGGAGCACGGAAAAAACGGAGGAAAAACCGTTGTTTGTCCGAACTGCGGAAGAGAAAATCCGGCAGAGGAGCCGAACTGTCTTTATTGCTCGGCAAGACTTTATAATGTCGGAACTGCAATTCCGCCGTTCCCGAATATGCCGTATGGAGCAAGAGTTATTGAAATTTCGCCCGACGACACAATAGGGTCGCATAAAATTTCAGACGTTGCTTCGTATATCAGAAACGGCGCAAGCAGATATATACCTAAATTTTATGCCGCTGAAAAGACGGGTAAAAAGTTCACTTTCAACTGGGCAGCGTTTTTCTTCTCACCCTATTGGTTCTTTTTCAGAAAAATGAACATTATAGGCTTCGTGCTGCTGCTTGTTTCGCTGTTTACAACGGGAGTCTGCACGACTCCGAGGTTTGTTGAAAAAACAGAGGCGTATTATGCTTCTGTCGAGCAGTACCAAAGCGGAGAGCTTTCCGTTGAGGAAATGAGCGAGGTCAGCAAGGAGTTTATTAAAACGCCCGAGGTCATAGCTCTTGCGAGCGTTGAGCTTGCAATCAGGCTGTTTGGCGGAATTTTCGGCAACACGTTCTATAAAAAGAAAATCGAAAAGGATTTGACCGATTTTAAGGCGGAGTCAAAAACCGATGAGGAATACCAGCTGCGGATTTTGAAACGAGGCGGTACTTCAATGGTAATGACGACGCTTGGAGTTTTAGGATATTACTGTGCGGAACAGTTGTTGATTTCGTTTATCACAAGGGGGAACTGATTATGAAAATCACAAAGGCGATTATACCTGCGGCAGGACTTGGAACAAGGGTATTGCCCGCTTCAAAGTCCGTGCCGAAAGAAATGTTGAATATTGTTGATAAGCCTGCAATTCAGTACATTGTAGAAGAGGCTGTTGCGGCAGGAATAACCGATATTCTTGTTATCACAAACAGAGGTAAGGGTGTAATTGAGGATCACTTTGACCACTCGTTTGAACTTGAGGCTTCGCTAAAGGATAATCCGTCTAAAAAGAAGATTTATGACGATGTACTCAAAGCGTCAAATCTTGCCAACATGTACTATATCAGGCAAAAAGAGACAAAAGGTCTTGCTCACGCAATTTCGTGTGCGAGAAGCTTTATCGGCAACGAACCTTTTGCTATTCTTTACGGCGATGATGTTATCGTATCTCCCGAGGGCAAGCCTGTTATCGGTCAGCTTATCGACACATATTACAAGTACGGGGTAGGCTGCGTAGGCGTTAAGGAGGTTCCGAGAAAGGACGTACCGAAGTACTGCTCTCTTGATGTAACTCCGATTGACAATAACGTTATGGCTGTTCACAACATTATCGAAAAGCCCACTCCCGAGGAGATTGTTTCCTGCTATTCTATTTTGGGCAGAGTTGTTATGCCGCCCGAAATTTTCGATTTGATTGAGCAGACTCCACCCGACAAGAAAAGCGGCGAGGTTTACTTTACGGACTCAATGCTTATGCTTGCTCGCCAGGGAAAACTCAATGCTGTTGACTTTGACGGCATCCGCTATGATATGGGCAACAAGCTCGGCATTATGAAGGCTAACTGTGAGGTTGCGCTCAACCATGATGAAATCGGCGAGGATTTCAAAGCTTATCTCAAAGAGCTTGTCAAGACCTTCTAAAAGAAAATAAACATATTTAAGGGCACGGTTTTTCCGTGTCCTTTTTTGTCGAAAAACGGCGTATTATAGCATTAAAAAAGTACAAATAATGGTACTATTCGTAACAATTTTCTTTGATTTTGCAGACGTATATCACTATAATCAGAGCTAGAAAATGTTACGAAAGGACACAATTAAATGACACTGAATGAACTTGCAAAAGCTTACAGAGAAGACGAAAAGAGGCTTGAAAAGCAAATCGCAGCATTGCGAGAAAGCTCAAAAAATTACACGGGCGCACAGAAGCATAACGCAAACAGACATCTGCTCTGTCTTTACGAAATGAAAAGAGAAGTGGCCAATACGGCAAAAACGCTCGAAAACTATTACACAGAAAAGTCGCAAACAAGGCTTTATCATAAAAAAAGCGACATTTTACACCCGCAATCTTAATTTTTCTATTGATAATTTGATAACAAAAATGTATAATACTATCGTACATTTCCATAAAGCAGAGGAATACGGTATGTATATGCAAAAATGCTTTACGGCAAGCTGCTTATTGTATTGCGGCTCTTTATGGTAAAACAGGAAAGGAGTTCATGTTACAATGATTAACTATTCACATGAAGTTGAAACAATGTGCTGTGTTGCTAAAGGACCGCACCATGATCCCGCTCCCATTCCCGAAGAAGGCAAATGGGTAGCTGCAAAGCAGATTACAGACATTTCAGGTTACACACACGGTATTGGCTGGTGTGCACCTCAGCAGGGCTGCTGCAAGCTCTCGCTTAACGTTAAAAACGGAATTATCGAGGAGGCTCTTGTTGAGACTGTAGGTTGCTCGGGTATGACTCACTCGGCGGCAATGGCAGCGGAAATTCTTCCGGGCAAGACTGTTCTTGAGGCTCTTAATACAGACCTTGTTTGTGATGCTATCAATACAGCAATGAGAGAGTTGTTCTTGCAGATTGTTTACGGTCGTACACAGTCTGCTTTCTCTGATGACGGACTTGTTATCGGCGCAGGTATGGAGGATCTCGGTAAGGGCTTCCGTTCAATGGTCGGCACAATGTACGGCACAAAGGCAAAGGGCGTTCGTTACCTTGAAATGACAGAGGGCTATTGTACAAGAATGGCTCTTGATGAGAATGACGAGGTTATCGGCTATGAGTTCGTTTCACTCGGCAAGATGACAGATTTCATCAAGCAGGGTATGGAGCCCAACGAAGCATATAAGAAATCAATCGGAACTTACGGCAGATTTGATGAGGCCGCTAAGTATATCGATCCGAGAAAAGAATAAGAGAGGGAGGATTTAACAATGGCACAGTTTGAAGGTTACGAAAGACGTGAGGCTAAAATCCTCGCAACTCTTAAAGAATATGGCATTTCGTCAATCGACGAGTGTAAAGAAATTTGCGCAGAAAAAGGCATTGATCCCTATACAATCGTACAGGAAACACAGCCTATCTGCTTTGAGAACGCTAAATGGGCTTACACCGTAGGTGCTGCTATCGCTATTAAGTCAGGCTGCACAAAGGCTGCTGATGCGGCTGCTGCTATCGGTATCGGCCTCCAGAGCTTCTGCATCCCCGGTTCTGTTGCTGAAAACCGTAAGGTTGGTCTCGGTCACGGAAACCTCGGTAAGATGCTTCTTTCCGAAGAGACAGAGTGCTTCTGCTTCCTTGCAGGACACGAGAGCTTTGCAGCTGCTGAGGGCGCAATCAAAATCGCTCTTAACGCAAACAAAGTTCGTCAGAAGAACCTCAGAGTTATCTTGAACGGTCTCGGTAAGGACGCTGCTTACATTATTTCAAGAATCAACGGCTTCACATATTGTGAAACAGAGTTTGACCCCTACTCGGAAACCGTTAAGGTTACAGAGCAGAGAGCATTCTCAAACGGTCCGAGAGCCGATGTTAAGTGCTACGGCGCTGACAACGTTCCCGAGGGCGTTGCTATCATGAAGCTTGAAAATGTCGGCGTTTCAATCACAGGTAACTCAACTAACCCGACAAGATTCCAGCATCCCGTTGCAGGCACATACAAAAAGTGGTGCGTTGAAAACGGCGTTAATTATTTCTCGGTTGCTTCGGGCGGCGGCACAGGCCGTACACTTCACCCCGACAACATGGCGGCAGGCCCCTCTTCTTACGGCATGACCGACACAATGGGAAGAATGCACTCGGACGCTCAGTTCGCAGGCTCATCTTCTGTTCCGGCTCACGTTGAAATGATGGGACTTATCGGTATGGGTAACAACCCGATGGTTGGTGCTACCGTTGCAGTTGCAGTTGCAGTCGAAGAAGCAATGAAAGCATAATCTCATAGCAATAATTTAAGGCAGGTAAGAAATTACCTGCCTTGTTTTTATTTGCTTTTTCTTTTTGTTGTGTCCTTACGCTGTCGGGCTTGCTCGACTTCAGACAGCCCTTGCGATATTGCAGGGAAAGTATTATCGGTGTCGGCGGTCGGCTGAATTTCATAAGTGCCGTACTTGTTCAACATTCCGTAAACCGATTTCGGATTGCCCTGTATATTTGCCGTGCTCTCGTCAAGCCTTTTATGCGAAGTGCTCTTCTTTTTCATTTAATCACCCGTAATATTTTTTCACATGATGATTAAATTATGCGTTTTGCTTATTTCTTGCCTTTTAACAGCGGCTTGATTTTTGAAAAATATGCGTTGCCGTCCGTTTCGCCGAATTTTTTAACAAGGGCGTTATGTATACCCTCTTTTGTCTTACAGGTCATTGTAATTTTCGCTATCGTCTTTGAAATGGTGCGGTCGCCGATTATTTCAAGAACGCTGTTTTCGATTTTTTCGATTTCCTCTAAATTGTTACCCTCGCAAATCGCACGAATTTGCTTTACAGAGTAACCACGGTTGCACCAATATTGGCAAACAAACGAAAAACCTTGGTCTTTGGACACAATATAATAAGTGGTTTCCTTATCGTTATACTTGCCCATCAAATAGCCTATATAGGTGTCAAGCTGAGCGTCGAGAGCGTCATGGAAAATCTTATCCGTGCCGGTGATTTTCACATTTGCTTCCTTGAAAACGGTTTTTGCTGCGGACTTTTGGATTTTCTCAACTGCTTTGATGTCGATTTTCGGTGCGTTTGTGCTGAAAAACACGACGACAACGTCGGTATCCAAAAGCTTTTCGATACCGTTTAAGCCTGCAACGGATGTGTTTTCATAGTCAATAACATAAATGCTCATTTTGCCACCTCAATAAAATCACTTGTGATATTTGCCGCCCGAGGAAATTTGAAAAGCCCTGTATATCTGCTCTAAAAGCATTATTCGAGCCATTTGGTGCGGAAATGTCATCTGCGACATCGAAAACTTGAAATCGGACATATTTTTAATCTCGTCACTCAATCCGAAGGAGCTTCCGATTATAAAAACGATATTGCTTTTGCCGTTTACCGCTATTTCAGACAATTTTTGACTAAAAGACTCACTCGACGATTGCTTGCCCTCAATGCACATTGAAAATACATAAGAATTTGACGGGATTTTAGCCTTTATTTGCTGTGCCTCGGCGGTAAGAGCGTTTTTTATTTCGTTTTCAGACGGATTGTCCGACAGCATTTTCGGGGATAACTCAACAATGTTCAATTTGCAATACGCAGAAAGTCGCTTTTGGTATTCTTCCGAAAACTCACGCATATATTTTTCTTTGAGCTTGCCCAAAGCTATGATTGTTATGCCAATCATAACATCACCGCCTTTGAGTCCCAAACAGGCTTTGCGATTTTGAGGATATAGTCGCTATCCTCCTTTGCGCCTGCGCAGGTGAGAGATGCATAGGTGGTCTGATATGCAAGCTCGGGAAAATTGTTTTCCTTGCTCAAATGTCCCAAAACAAGCCTTGTTGTACCGCCTTCAAGGAGTTTAACCGCTTCGTCGGCGCAAGAGTCGTTAGACAGATGCCCTTTTTCGCCGAGTATTCTCCTTTTAAGCTGATACGGGTATTTCGTGCTGTTTTCAAGCATGTGTATATCGTGATTTGACTCAAGAAAAACAAGGTCGGAGCCTGAAATTGCATTGTGCACGGTGCTCGTCATAATGCCGAGGTCGGTTGCGACGGAAATTTTTCGTCCGTCGGGCGTTTCGACGGTGTAGCCGCAGCTTTCAATTGCGTCGTGAGAGGTGCGGAACGGCTTTACAAATATACCGTTTGCATCATAGCCGTTTTCGTCAATCGGTAAGGTGTCGATATTTTTGCCCTGAAGCGTGTTGCTTTCAAGAAAGCTCAAGGTTTTTTCAAGGGAAAGAACTTTAATATTATGCTTTGCCGCAAAAACCTTTAAGCCGCTAACGTGGTCGTAATGCTCGTGCGTTATAAATATAGCACTTATGCTGTCGGGGTCAACGCCGATATTGTGAAGTGCCTCGTCGGTTCGCTTTGCACTGACGCCAACGTCTATAAGCACGCCGTTTTCGCCACAGCCTATGTAAATTGAATTTCCGCTTGAGGACGAAAACAGCGGACAGAATTTTGCCATAATTACTCCTTGATTATTCGGGTAAGATTGAATTTGTTGTTATATAGGTTACGCCTGCGTTTACCATTGCGTCAAGATGATACTTGTCGTCAACAGTCCAGCAAGCCGCAACAAGTCCCTTGTCAAGAAGCTTCTTAATCATATCGGGACGGGGCGAGTTGAAATCGGAGGAGAAGTCCATACCCTTGCAGCCGCTGTCAACCGCCTGCTGAATGTTCTTGTCGGTAAGATAATCTACAAGGTACCACATTTCAAGCTCCTTGTCGATTTTGTTAAGAACCTGCAAGTCTTCTAAAATAAAGGAAATTACAACGCAGGTCTTTTCAATGCCGTTCTTTTTAAGCATATTATAGAAGCTCTGCATTTTGTCTGTGCGAGGGTCTTTGATTTCGATGATGGGACGGCAGTTGTATTTTTTACAAATGTCGATATATTCCTGAAGAGTGCACATTTTAACATCAAGGTGCTTGCCGATATTTGCGCCTCTGAGCATTTTGAGCTTCAAAAGCTCTTCGCTTGAATGCTCCTTTATATCGCCCTCGCCGCTGAAAAGCGTTTCAAGGTTTGGGTCATGCGCTACCATCCAAACGCCGTCCGTTGCCATGTGAGTATCGCACTCAATTCCGTAGAAATTGCCGTGCTTGCCCGCTGCTTCAAATGACGGTGCGGTGTTCTCGGGATTAACGCCCGAAAGACCTCTGTGAGCAACAAATTTGGTCGTTCCGAAGTCTATATCACGAAGCTCGCTAGCCTTTTTGAGCTCCATGGGAGAAATTGGCTTTTTTCTCATATTCTTATACACGGCTTTTTTGAAAACCGGAGAAAATTTGTAACCCATAAACGCCGTAAACCTGTTAAGCTTTCTCATTTTAACTACCTCCTGAGTAAAAGCGTTTTATTAAAAATATTATAAAACAATTTTCTAAAAAAGTAAACAGTATATATTGATTAGTCGGGACAACAATAAAGCAAAGACAAAGCATTATTTAAGCGTTGATTGCTTGACACGGATATTGTAATATTCTATAATTAAATGATACATATAATAGTGTAAAGAGGTAGTGTTTTATGCATTTTGAAGAGAGAGAATTTCTCCCCGTAATACTCGGCGCCGATATAACGGCATATTCGCTCGCAAGAAGCTTTCACGAGGAATATCATATTAAATCGCTTGTTTTGAGTATGTCAGAGGGCGGGTACATTGCCAATTCCGATATAATCGAAAACAGAATTTTCCCCGGTCTTGAAAAAAAGGAGGTTCTTGTTGAGAGGCTTCTTGAAATCGGCAAGGAATTTGAGGGCAAAAAGAAGCTTATTGTTCTCGGCTGCGGCGATTGGTATGTCAGAGCTCTTATAGAGTCTAAAAAGGTGCTTGAGCCTTATTATATCGTTCCGTATATCGACGAGGATTTACTTAATAAAATTGTTCTTAAAGATAAATTCTATGAAATTTTTGAAGAGCTCGGTCTTGATTATCCCGAAACCTATGTTTATGAGTGCGGAAAAGAAAATGACCTTAAATTTAATTTCAAATATCCCGTAATTGCGAAGCCTGCAAACTCCGCAATGTATCACTATGCGAAATTTGAGGGAAAGAAAAAGGTTTTCTCCTTTGACAATGAGGAGGATTTGCGTAAAATGCTCGCAAACCTTGAAAAGTCAAGCTACAATTATAAATTCCTTATTCAGGATAAAATTCCGGGCGACGATACCTATATGCGAGTGCTCACCTGCTATTGCGACAAGAATTCAAAGGTTCGTTTTGCGGCTCTCGGCAGAACCTTGCTTGAGGATCACACCCCGACGGCTATCGGAAATCCCGTAGCGATTATCAATGAGGTAAATCCCGATATTGTTGCGGCGGCTACAAAGTTCCTTGAGCATATCGGTTATGTCGGCTTTGCGAATTTTGATATAAAATATGACGAGAGAGACGGAAAATACAAATTCTTTGAGATAAACGTCCGTCTCGGCAGAAGCAATTTCTATGTTACGGGCAGCGGCTTTAACACTGTCAAATGGATAGTTGACGACTATATCTATGACAAGCTTGACGATTATACGGTTGCCGACAACATAAATCTTTATTCGGTTGTGCCGAAGGGCGTCATTATGAAATATGTTCCCGAAAGCGATTTCAAAGATCTTGCGAGAAAGCTTTTCAAAGAGGGAAAGGTTACCTATCCCCTGCTTTATAAGGCGGATAAAAATTTGAAGCATAATTTCTATGCGAGGGCGGCCTTGCTTAACCAGTATAGGAAGTTCAAAAAATATTTTTAATAAGAATGTGAAAATATGAAGGAAAAAATTTTAGGAGTTCTCGGCGGCGTAGGTCCGCTTGCGACGATATATTTTGCAGACCTTGTCGTTAAAATGACGGATGCTAAAACCGACCAGGAGCATATTGCGATGGTTATCTTAAACCATTCGTCGATACCCGACAGAACGGATTATATCCTTGATAAGACAAAGCCTAATCCGTTGCCTGTTATGATTAAAGACGCAAAGCTGCTTGAGGACGATAACTGCGACTTTATTGTCATTCCGTGCAACACGGCGCATTATTTCTATGATGAAATTCAAAAAAGCATAAATATTCCGATAATCAATATTCTTGAGGAAACCGTTTGCTATTGCGAAAAGACCATACCGAATATTAAAAAAATCGGCGTTCTTGCAACTGTCGGTACTCTCAAATCAAAGGCCTATCAGAATATAATCGAAAAGCACGGGCTTGAATGTGTGGTGCCGTCGGCAGAGGATCAGGAGTCGCTGATGAATATCATTTACAATCAAGTAAAGGCGGGCGAGAAGGTCGATATATTCGAGTTCCACCGTATAATCGGAGAGATGAAAAAGCAGGGCTGCGATGCGGTTGTGCTCGGCTGTACGGAGCTTTCGGTTATTAAAAAGGATTTCAAAATTGACAGCCCCGACGTTGTCGATTCAATGGAGTGTCTTGCAAGAGCGAGTATTCTTGCTTGCGGCAAAAAGCTTAAAGCGTAAAATTTTTTAAGAGGTAAATTTATGTGCGGATTTGTAGGCTATGTAAATGCCGAAAATGACAAAGAAACAAATCAGAAGATTATCAAAGCGATGGCGGACAGAATAATCCACAGAGGTCCCGACCAGGACGATTATTATGTCGATTCCGAGGTTTCGCTCGGCTTCCGCAGACTTTCGATTATCGACCTTGACGGCGGCAGTCAGCCGATTACCAACGAGGACGGGTCAAGAGTTATCGTTTTTAACGGCGAAATTTATAACTATCAGGAAATCAGAGAAGAGCTTATCGAAAAAGGTCATATTTTTAAGACAAAGACCGATACGGAGGTAATTCTTCACGGCTTTGAGGAATACGGAAAAGATATTCTCACAAGGCTCAGAGGTATGTTTGCGTTTGTTATCTGGGACAAAAACACGAAAAAGCTTTTCGGTGCAAGGGATATTTTCGGAATTAAACCGTTTTTCTATTATCTCAACGAGGGTAATTTCCTTTTTGGCTCGGAGATAAAATCGTTTTTGTCAAATCCCCTTTTCAAAAAGGAATTTAACGAGGAAAGACTCCCCGATTATCTTTGCTTTGAGTATATTCCGACTACCGAAACAATGTTCAAAAATGTCTATAAGCTTGAGCCCGGCAGTTATTTTGAATATGAAAACGGAGTGTTTAACACTAAAAGATATTTCACACCCGAATACGATATTGACGATACAAAAAACATAGAGTATTGGGAAAATCTTATCGACGAAACGTTCAAGGGCTCGACTGTGGCTCACGGTATTGCGGATGTTGAGGTCGGCTGTTTCCTTTCAAGCGGCGTCGATTCAAGTTATGTTGTTCATGAGATGGCGAAGCGGAATAAGGTCAAGACCTTCTCTGTCGGCTATGCGGAGGAAAAATATTCGGAGCTTGACAGAGCCGTTAAATTTGCAGAGCACGAGGATGTTCCGAACTTTACAAAGAAAATCACGGCGGAGGAATATTTCTCTGTTGCACCCATGGTTCAGTATTATATGGACGAGCCGCTTCCGAATCCGTCGGCACTTGCACTCTATTTCCTTGCAAAACTTGCTTCCGAGCAGGTCAAGGTCGTGCTTTCGGGCGAGGGCGCAGACGAACTTTTCGGCGGTTATCACTATTACAGAGAGCCGCTTGACTTTGAAAAGTATATGAAGGTTCCGCAGGGAATCAGAAACGTACTCGGAAATGTTGCGGAGAAAATGCCTGCTTTCCACGGAAAGAGATTTTTGATAAGAGGCAGATACCCGATTGAACAGAGATTTATCAGATGCAACTATGTTTACAATCACTCCGAGCTTGACAAGGTGCTTGCAAAGGATATTCCGTCAAAAGAGCCGTGGACATATACAAAGCAGTTCTTTGACGAGGTCGAGGGCGAGGATGATATTACAAAAATGCAGTACGCCGATATCAGGACTTGGCTTGTGCAGGATATTCTTGTCAAGGCAGACAGAATGAGTATGGCGAACTCGCTTGAATTGAGAGTTCCCTTCCTCGATAAAGAAATGCTCAAGGTAGCCTTGCAAATTCCGTCGAAGTACAGAGTAAATGACGAAACCACAAAGGTTGCATTGCGTGGTGCGGCAGCAAAGGAATTACCTGCCGAAACCTCATCAATGAGAAAAACAGGCTTTTTAACTCCGTTGAACGATTGGCTCAAAAGAGATGAATTTTATAATTTGGTTAAGGAGAAATTCGAGTCTGACGAAGCGGGAATGTTCTTTAACCGTGATTATATAATTAAATTGCTTGACGATCACAAGTCGGGCACAGCACACAATATGAAAAAAATATGGTCGGTTTATTCTTTCCTTCTTTGGTATGAGAAGTATTTTGTTGAAAACTGAAAGTGAGGCGTTATTATGTCCGAAAAATGCGCAGCGGTAATTTTAGCAACAGAAGAAAACCCAAGTATTACAACCTATCGTTCTATTTATATGATGAACCTGTTATCAAAGCCGATAGTCGGTTGGGTAATAACGGCGCTCAGAAGATGCGGAATCGAAGATATTTCGGTTGTTGTGTCCGATAATGACGTTACAATCACACCGTATGTCGAGCTTTTGGGCTGTGCGTCGTATAAAAGAAAGCAGATTGAAAACGAATCAATCGATTTTATGAAAAAGCATTGCGAGGGCAACATTCTTGTCGTAAGAGGCGACGCTCCGTTTATTGATCCGATTGTGCTTAGAAACGCATTGCATGAGCACGAAAACAACGGCAATGAAGTTACGGTCGTCAGCACACAGGTTGATGTACCGTTCGGATATTCAAGAATAGTCAGAGGCGCTTTGGGAGAGCTTCTTTCGGTTGTCGAGGAGAAGCATGCGGCGGCTGACGAAAAGAAAATCAGAGAGGTAAGCTCGGGCTCATATTGGTTTGATGCGATAATGCTTCTCCGAAGCCTTGAAAGCTGTGTTAAATTCCACAAGGACGCCGTTGACAATGCGGTCAACGAGATTATGGCGTTCAGCGGTAAGGTCGGTGCATATTATGCGGACTCCCCCGATATAGTTTTGCGTGCGAGCAACAGGAGACGTCTTTTGACGCTCAACGAAAAGGCGAGAAAAAATGAAATTTTGAGGCATATCGAGGCAGGCGTTGACATTCCGTGCATTGACGGCGTTATGATTGAGCCGGATGTTGAAATCGGTGTCGGAACAACGATTTTACCGGGTACGATTTTAAGAGGCAAGGTAAAAATCGGCAAGGGCTGTAAAATCGGCCCTAACACCTTGATTGAAAACAGCACGATCGGCGATAATGTTATTCTTAATGAAACACAATGCTATCAGTCTACCGTTAAAAACGGATGCAATATAGGTCCGTTTGCACATATAAGACCGAATTCCGTTGTCGGCGACAGCGTTCATTTGGGTAACTTTGTTGAGGTCAAAAATTCGTCGATTGACACGGGAACAAAGGTTTCTCACCTCACTTATGTCGGCGACAGCGACGTCGGAAAGCACGTTAATTTCGGCTGCGGAACAGTTACCGTAAACTACACGGGCAGGGCAAAATTCAGAACAAAGATTATGGATGATGCGTTCATAGGCTGTAACACAAACCTTGTAGCACCCGTAACGGTCGGAGCAGGCGCATATACTGCGGCAGGCTCGACAATAACCGAGGATGTACCAGATTCCTCGCTCGGAATTGCAAGGGCAAGGCAGGTTAACAAGCTCGGCTGGAGAATAAATAAAGATAACGAATAAAACAAGAGGAAAATTATGTTTGACAGACTTAACAAAAGTGGCAAGACTGTCGGCACGCCTGAATTTCTTGTGGTGGGGCTCGGAAATCCCGACAAAAAATACACCCTCACAAGACACAATTCGGGCTTTTTGTGTGTCGATGAGCTTGCCGAGAAGCACGGCTTCAAAATAAACAAATTAAAATTTAAGGCTCTTATTGCCGACACGGTCATAAATTCTCACCGTGTAATCGTTATGAAGCCGCAGACCTATATGAATTTAAGCGGCGAAGCGGTAAGAGAGGCTGTGAATTTCTATAAAATACCGCCCGAAAACGTCATTGTGATTTTTGACGATATTTCGTTGGATGTCGGAAAGCTGAGAATTAAGAGAAAGGGCTCTGACGGCGGTCATAACGGTATAAAAAGCATTGTTTCGTGCATTTCAAGCAACAATTTCCCGAGAATAAAGCTCGGTGTGGGCAAAAAGCCGCATCCTGAATACGACCTTGCGGCATGGGTGCTCTCGGAGTTCAAAAAAGACGAGGCAAAGCCGTTGAAAGAAGCGATTGACAACGCTTGCGACGCACTTTTACTTATGCTCGACGGAAAAATCGACGAGGCAATGAACAAGTTTAATTCATAGGAGATAATTTTTAACTATGTCTGCTTTTAGAGAGGCGTTAAGCAAATCGCCCGAATATAAAGAGCTTGAAAAGGCGGTCAAAAACGGCAAAACTCCGCTTGGTGTTTTGGGCCTTACCGCCATACACAAGGCTCATTTGATAAGCTCGCTTTGTGCGGATAGCTCCCGCAAGGCTCTTGTTGTTATGCCCGACGAGTCGTCAGCCACAAAGTTTTGTGAGGATTTAAAGGTCTTTGGTTTGAATGCGTTGGTTTACCCCGAGCGTGATTTTTCGTTCAACGGTGCACAGTACCGTTCGCACGAATACGAGCAAAGACGCTTGAAAGTTCTTTCAAATATGCTCGAGGGAAATCTTGACGTTGCGGTTTGTTCGGTTGAGGCGGCAATGCAGAGGACGATTCCCTGTGAGGACTTGAAAAAGCACTCTTTAACCTTGAAAGTCGGCAAGGATACTTCGCTTGACAGGGTTCTTGAGGTACTTTCCGCTTCGGGATATACCCGTAGTGATATGGTAGAGGGCGTCGGTCAGTTCTCGGTGCGTGGCGGAATACTTGACTTGTTTTCCCCTGATGCAGAAACACCCGTGCGTATTGATTTTTGGGGCGACACGGTTGAAAGTATGTCCCATTTTGATATTGACAGCCAAAGAAGAACGGACAAGGTTGAAGAATTTTCGATTATGCCGTCAACTGAAATTCTGTTTTCGGGTAATGATGAATTAAAAGAAAAAATCGAAACATTTATAAAAAATGTTAAGGGCAAGGGCTCAAAAAAAGCAAAGGAGAGCCTGCTTTCCGATATAGAAAAGCTTGAGTCCGGCGAAAATCTTGCCTGTGAGGACAAGTATCTTGCTCTTGCTTATGAGAAGTTCAGTACGATATTTGATTATGCCGACGAAAACTTCCTCACAGTTATATGCGACAGCTCGAATGTCAAGGAAAGAGCGACGAATTGCACTAAATTGATGAACGAGGAAATCAAGGCTCTTTTTGAAGAAGGTGTGCTTTGTAACGGCTTAGACAAATATTATCTAACACTTCCCGAGCTGTTCAAGGAATATGAAAAGCACAAGATAGTTTACTTTGACAATTTTGCAAGAGGAAGTTTTGATATTCCCGTAAAAGACTTAATTTCATTCACAACAACACAGCTTCCCGTGTGGAACGGAAAGCTTGATGTTCTTTTGGATGACATTTCCCCGCTTTTAGATAAAAAATCAACAGTTGTGGTTATGGGCGGTACGGAGAAAGCGGCGAAAACCCTTGCCGATGACCTTGAAAACGAGGGTACGCCTGCCTTGTATTTTACATTCGAGCCGAAAGAGTTCCCGAAAGGCAGAGTGTGCGTTTTACAGGGTGCTTTTTCGGGCGGATTTGCTTATCCCAACGATAAATTTTATGTGTTTACTTACGGCAGAAACGCAATGTCGTCTAAACGCAGAAGAAAATATAATTATAAAAAAGGTCAGGGTATACATTCTCTTGACGAGCTTCATAAGGGCGACTACGTTGTTCACCGTATGCACGGTATCGGTATTTTCGACGGTATACAGAAGATGGAAGTCGGAAAAATTGTCAAGGATTATATTAAAATCAAGTATGCCAAAAATGACGTGCTTTATGTTCCCGTTACACAGCTTGACCTTGTTTCAAAATATATCGGTCCGCACGAGGAGAACGGAAAGGGTGTTAAACTCAACCGTATCGGCGGTGCGGAATGGGAAAAGACGAGAAGCAAGGTGCGTGCGGCGGTCAAGGATATGGCGGACGAGCTTATTGCGTTGTATTCAAAGCGCAGAGAGTCAAAGGGTTACGCTTTTTCTCCGGATATGGATATGCAGTCTGATTTTGAGAGACGTTTTCCGTATGACGAGACGCCCGATCAGCTTCGTTCCGCTGATGAGATAAAGGGCGATATGGAAAAGCCGTATCCAATGGACAGGCTGCTTTGCGGAGATGTCGGCTTCGGTAAAACTGAGGTTGCGCTTCGTGCGGCATTCAAGTGCATTGCCGACGGTAAGCAGTGCGCTATGCTTGTGCCGACGACAATTCTCGCACTTCAGCATTACAGAACATTGACAACAAGATTTGACGGTTTCCCTGTTGAGATTGAAATGCTTTCACGCTTCAGAACGGCAAAGGAGCAGGAAAAAATCATTAAAAATATTAAGCGTGGCTCTGTTGATATTATAGTCGGCACACACAGGCTTATTTCAAAGGATATTGAATTTAAGGATTTAGGTCTTTTGATAGTTGATGAGGAACAGCGTTTCGGCGTTGCGCAAAAAGAAAGACTCAAAGAAAAATTCCCCTATGTAGATGTGCTGACGCTTTCGGCTACACCCATTCCGAGAACGCTCAATATGGCTATGTCGGGCATCAGAGATATGTCGGTTATAGAGGAAGCGCCGCAGGACAGACACCCCGTTCAAACTTATGTTATCGAGCAGGATATGGGCGTGCTTGCTGAGGCTATGGAAAAAGAGCTTCGCCGTGGCGGTCAGGTCTATTATCTCTACAACAGGGTTGAGGATATTGAACGCAAGGCGGCTGAAATCAAGCAGTATCTCCCCGAGGCAAGAATTGCCACCGCACACGGAAAAATGGCGGAGGACGAGCTGAGTGAAATTTGGCGAGCACTTTTAGAGGGCGAAATTGATATACTTGTCTGCACAACGATAATCGAGACGGGTGTTGACGTTTCAAACTGTAACACATTGATAATTGAAGATGCAGACAGGCTGGGCCTTGCGCAGCTTCATCAGATAAGAGGTCGAGTCGGCAGAAGCTCAAGACGTGCTTCGGCATATTTTACATTCAGAAGAGGAAAAGAGCTTACCGAAATAGCACAGAAAAGGCTTGAGGCGATAAGAGAATATACCGAATTCGGCTCGGGCTTTAAGATTGCTATGCGTGACCTTGAAATAAGAGGCGCAGGCAATGTTTTGGGCGCACAGCAGCACGGACACATGGAAGCGGTCGGCTACGATATGTACCTTGAATTGCTCGGCGAAGCGGTCAGCGAGGAAAAGGGCGAAAAGCCGCAGACACGCAAAAAGGATTGCCTTGTTGATATGCAAATTGACGCTCATATTCCCGAAAGCTATATCGACAGCGTTCCGCAGAGGCTTGCGATTTACAGGCGTATTGCCGATATTTGCTCGCTTGAGGATGCGGCGGATGTTAAGGATGAGCTGCTTGACAGATACGGCGATATTCCGAATTCCGTAAACGGACTTATCGATATTTCCTTGCTTCGTAACACGGCTTCGAAATACGGCGTTTATGAAATCGGTCAAAAAGGCAGAAACGTTATACTTTATATCAATGAAATTCCGACAAGCATGGTGCTCAATCTTTCTTCGCAGCTGCGAGGACGTGTATCGGTGTGCGATTACGGTAAAAAGTATATAAGCGTTAAAATTACCGAAACGCAGGACCCGCTGGACACGCTGAAAGAGGTATTCGGCTATCTTTCACAGGTGCCGTCAAAGTAAAAAGCATAAAAAAGAACCGATGCACAGCATCGGTTTTTTATTGGGTAATTTAGAATAATTTGGTTAAGGACTTCTGTCCACCACAAACATCTGCCCTTGTTCGTTTATAATAATAACATTGGATTGTTGCAAACCACATACAAATTTGTGAACAAATTGTTAACAATTGAACAATTTTACGCCGTTTAGGCGAATTTTTTTGCTTTGAACACGCTCCCACTCTTGACATTACGTCCGGCGTGTTGTATAATATCACAGAATTTACGATTAAAGGGAGGGAATAATGTGAGCCAGGTAAAGGTTAAAGATAACGAGTCTTTGGAAAGCGCTCTCAGACGCTTTAAGAGACAGACCTCTCGTGACGGCGTAATCCAGGAAGTTCGTAAAAGAGAACATTACGAAAAGCCTTCTGTAAAGAGAAAGAAGAAGTCGGAAGCAGCTCGTAAAAGAAAGTATAAATAATACGAGCTTGTTGAGTAGGCTTTACGGGTTTTGCCCGTCGGCTCTCGGAGCAAATAAGTTTTGAGTAAAACACCGACGTACCGTGCGTATGTCGGTGCTTTTATTTGATTGTGTGCCTTGTGCGGCTACTGCGAGGCATATAACGATTGTTCTAAATTTATAATTGTAGTCGGAAAGGCTTCGGAAATGGATAAAAAAGACCTCACCATGCCGAGATACAGATTTCGGTGCGTGCTTGACATAACGCCGGAGGATTTGCACAAAATGGGCGCAAAGGCTGTCGGACTTGATATTGATAACACCTTGGCACCCGACGGCACTTTTAATTTTGTCGAGGGCGTTCATGAGTGGATTGATAAAATTCAAAAAGCGGGATTCCCGATAACGGTTATTTCCAACGGCACATTTATCAGGGTTATTCCGATTTCAAAATATTTGGGAAATTTACCTTATGTGCATCTTTCGTGCAAGCCGTTATCGTGCGGACTCAAAAAAGCGGCTAAGCGTATGGGCGTTGAAATTTCCGAGCTTGCTATGATAGGCGATCAGCTCTTTTCCGATATAAAGGCGGCAAACCGTTGCGGCGCAATACCCGTCAGAGTTGATCCGTTACCCGCAAAGAGTCTTTATCCGCATTATTATAAGTGGAAAGAGAAACGGGAAGAGCCGATACTCAGAGAATTTGAAAAAAATCACGGTTACGGAGTTGAGGGAAATGATTAAATTTGTTAAAGATTATCTCAAAGTGTCGTCATCCGATGCGGCATTGATTGTTTCGCCCGAAAACAGATTTTATTTTACAAATTTTGCATCCTCGGACGGCTTTCTTTTGGTGTCGGCAGATAGGGCGGTATTTATAACCGACGGCAGATATATAGAAGCGGCGCAGAAAACGGTTAAAAATTGCGAGGTAATGCTTCAATCGCATACGATTTCACAGATAAAGGACGTTCTCACGGCACTCGGAGCAAAGAGCGTTGCAGTCGAGGCTGAAAGGATGACACTCAAGCAGTATGCTGAATTCGCACGGGCACTTGACGGGATAGACGTTGTTTGCGACGGTGAGCTTGACGTTGTAATTGAAAAAATCAGAAGCATAAAAAGTAAAGCCCAAGTTGAAAAAATTATTAAGGCTCAAAGAATTGCCGAAGCTGCGTTTGAGCACATTTTGACCTTTATAAAAGAAGGTGTTACCGAAAAAGAGGTTGCGCTTGAACTTGATTATTATATGCTCTCGCACGGTGCAGACGGACTTTCATTTGAAACGATAGCCGTAAGCGGCAAAAACAGCTCAAAGCCCCACGGTGTGCCGTCGGATAAGAAAATTGAAAAAGGCGATTTCGTTACAATGGATTTCGGTGCGGTTGTCGAGGGCTATCACAGCGATATGACAAGAACCGTTGCGGTAGGCTTTGTAACGGATGAGCAAAAAAATGTTTACGAAACCGTTTTGAAAGCTCAGGCGGCTGCACAGGCTGCGGCTTCGTCGGGTGTTTGCTGTGCCGACGTTGACAAGGCGGCGAGAGATGTGATTGAAAATGCAGGCTACGGCGAATACTTCAATCATTCCACGGGACACGGCGTGGGCGTTGAAATTCACGAGTATCCGAGACTCTCAAAGCTGTGCAAAACGGCACTTTCGGTCGGTAATGTTGTAACGAACGAACCGGGCATATATATCCCCGAAAAGTTCGGCGTCAGGATAGAAGATATGCTTTTAATCACCGAAAACGGCTGTGAAAATCTCACGAGAGCACCGAAAGAATTGATAATACTGTAAAAACTACTTGAAAAATATTCAAATATAGGATAAAATAAAACTGTAAAATAAGGCTCGCATATAATTGTGCGAAAAAATGGAGGATTTATTTATGATTTCAGCTGGCGATTTCAGAAACGGCGTAACATTCGAAGAGGACGGCCAGGTACTTCAAGTCGTTGAATTTCAGCATGTTAAACCCGGTAAGGGCGCTGCTTTTGTCAGAACAAAAACTAAAAATGTTATTACCGGCGCAGTAGTTGAAAAGAGCTACAACCCCACCGCAAAGTTCCCGACAGCATTTATAGAGAGAAAAGATATGGAATATTCTTATGCTGACGGCGACCTTTATTACTTTATGGATTCGGAAACCTATGAGCTTGTTCCGATCAATGCAAGTGACCTCGGAGATAACTTCAAGTTTGTTAAGGAAAATATGGTTTGCAAAATTCTTTCCTATCAGGGAAAGGTTTTCGGCGTAGAGCCTCCCACATTTGTTGTTCTTGAGGTTACAAAGACAGAGCCCGGCTTTAAGGGTGACACAGCTACAAACGCAACAAAGCCCGCTACGCTTGAGACAGGTGCGGAGATCAAGGTTCCGCTTTTCATTAACGAAGGCGAAATGATTCAGATCGACACCAGAACAGGCGATTATATGGGACGTGCAAACTAAGGAGGTAATTTTATGATGACAGTTACTGAGAAGGCAGCATACCTTAGAGGTCTTGCTTCGGGACTTAATCTTGATGAGAGCAAGCCCGAAACAAAGCTTATCAATGCAATGATGGACGTAATTGACGATCTTGCTCTTTCGGTTGCGGATCTTGAAGATGAGCTTGCACTTGTTACAGAGCAGCTTGATGCTGTTGACGAGGACCTTGATTCTCTTGAAGAGTTCGTTTATGATGACGAATGCGACTGCGATTGCGACGATTACGATGACGACGATGAAATGTATGAGGTTGAGTGCCCTGCTTGTCATGAAACAGTTGAATTCGATGAGGATTCGATCCTTGACGGCTTTGCAGAGTGCCCGAACTGCGGCGAAAGCCTTGAGTTTGACCTCGACTGCTGCGACTGCGACGATTGCGACGGTTGCGACGAGGACTGATTTCTAAATCAAAAATTAAGCGAGGACGAGATAGCTCTTGTCCTCGCTGTTTTTATTGCTTGATTTGCTTGCCTGCGCCGTCGATTTTGTAAGGCTCGGGGAAGATAAGCTCCGATACGCCGACAAATGAATAGCCTTTTTCGGACAGTGAGGTTAAAATGCTGTCGAGTGCTTCGGGCGTGCTTTTAACGTCGTTGTGGAATAGGATTATCGAGCCGTTTTCGGCTGCGGATAGCACTCGTTTTTGCATTTCTTCGCTTGAAAGTCCTCTCCAATCAAGCGAATCGACAGACCATTGTATAGTTGTCATACCGGATTTTTTAGCGGCAATTTCGCTGACGTTCGTGTAATCTCCGGACGGAGAGCGCAAAAGCGTCGGCTTTTTGCCTGTTATATTTTTAAGTGCTGCGTTGCATTTTTCTATGTCGGCACAAACGGCGTTTTCGTCAAGCTTGCTGTATAAGGTGTGATTGTAGGAATGGTTTGCTATTTCGTGACCTGCGTCAAAAAGCTTTTTTACGCTTTCGGGATATTTTTCCGCCCATTTCCCTACTATGAAAAATGTTGCCTTTGCATTGTGCGAGGCAAGAATATCAATAAGCGTGTCGGTGTCCGAGTCTCCCCAAGCGGCGTCAAAGGTCACGGCGATCTTCTTTTCCTCGGTATCGACGCAGTAAATCGGAATTTGCCGCTTCGGCGTTGCATCTGTCGGCACGGTATCGTCCGTTACGCAGGCGGCGGCGACTGCAACGGTAAGGCAGACGAGAAAAGCAATAAAAATAGCTTTCTTTGTGATTATCATATATTTCAAGTCAATCATCTCCCCTTAAAAGTATATTGCGAAAGCGTGTAAAAAAGACGGGGCGCAAGCATATTTTTTGACGGTTGACTTTGATTTGTTAAGTGTAATAATATACTCGGGTTTTAAGTGCTCAATTACAGTTCAAGGAGATAGGGCTTTATGAAAATCGTTATTGCCGGAGTCGGTCGAATAGGCTATTCAATCGCTCAGGAGCTTTCAAAGGAAAATCATGATATAACGGTAATTGAACAAGATGAGAAAAGACTCAAAGAGGTTGAAAACACGCTTGATGTTATGACACTTGTCGGAAATGCGGCGAGCTATGAAACGCTCAACGAGCTTCAGCTAAGGGATACGGATTTGCTCATTGCGGCTATGAAAGAGGATGAGCTCAATATGCTCTGCTGTCTTACCGCCAAAAAGCTCGGCGTCAGGCACACGATAGCGAGAGTGCGAAACCGTGACTATTTCAGACAGACGGAGTTTTTGAAGAATGACCTCGTACTTACTATGACGTTTAATCCCGAGGAGGACACGGCGAGCGATATTTCAAGAATACTTCGTTTTCCGTCGGCGTCAAAGGTTGAGTCGTTTGCGAACAGTAAGGCGGAGTCGGTTGAGATAAGAGTCGGCGAGTCAAGTCCGCTTGTCAATATGAAGCTTTACTCACTGGATAGGTGGAATGGGAATACTCGTATTTATGATGGCGGTAATGCCGATGTCAAAGGAGTATTCGATGCACATAATGCGTGCCGAGATTCCGGGTCCCGAGGCAGGTAAGCTCACGCCGAAAATTCAACGCTCCTCGCTTATCCTGTATTTGATATATATTTTCCTCACGATTGCGGAGGGTGTTCGCTTCTTATTTGCAAAATGCCGTTTTTTGATTCGGTAGTTCATGCCTTCGGAACGGCAGATATGGGCGGCTTCGGAATTAAAAACACAAGCATCGGAGCATATTCAAGCCCTGCTATCGATATGGTTATCGCCGTTTTCCAAAATTCTCCTGTCTGTTTGTATGCTTATGGGCAGACTTGAAATATTCCCGATGCTCATTCTTTTCTATCCGAGCACCCGGAAGAAAAGCGGTCAATTTTAATTTGACAAACAAAATTAAAGCATTACGGTTTTTGTCCGTAACGCTTTTTATGTTCTTGTGAGTGCGACATATTCCCTCGGGGTTATGCCGTATTCCTTTTTGAAAAGTGAAATGAAATGTGATTGACTTGAAAATCCGAGTGTATCACAGACCTTTTCGTTGTCGTAGCCCTCCCATAAGAGAGTTTGCGCAAGCTCTAACTTCTGATGGGTTATGTATGCGCTTAGATTTACACCCATCTCCTCCTTGAAAAGCTTTGAGAGATAGTCGCTCGACAGTCCGCAGCTTTCGGCAACGCTGTTTACGGTCAGCTTTTCGCCAAGATTTTTATTTATATACGCCACACATTTTCTTATGTGCGGAGAGTAGTTGAGGTTTTTCCTGCAAAGACTTACCTTGTTTGTAAGCTCGATTGCGGCATCAACCATAAGCGAATTGATACCCATTTTCGTCTTGCACTTGTCAACCTTTTGAACAAAATCGTCGGAAAAGGTGTAAGCCGTGCTTTCGGACAAGCCGCCTTGAATTGCATAGCGTGTGGCAAGGGTAATAAAGCTCACTGCCATATATTTGCGCTGTTTCAATTCGTCATCCGACATTTGCCCTACCGTGATGTTTTGAACGCCGAGCTGCTTCATTTCAAAAACAAGCTTTTTCAAATCGCCCTGTTTAAGACAGGAAAACAGGCGAATTTCATCCTTGTATGGGGTGTGATAAAGGTTATCGGTCAAGGCTTTAGTCTTTGATTTAGCGATTTCCTTAGGAATTATTCTAATGCTCATAAGCTCTTCGTAATCCATTGTACCACCTCAATTAAAGCATACAAAATAAATCGGCGTTCGTCAACCAAAATGTGAATTTTATAACGGCAATGTGATATTTGATATGAAATGTGACATTTACATCGATTTCAGAATTTCAGGTGCTTGCAACAAATCGTAAATCTCAAAATCGGGCTTAATATCAGTTTCATTTGCCGTCCCCGTTGGATTAAACCAAATTGTTTTGATTTCCGCATTTTTGCCGCCCTTTATATCGGAGGTCAAGCTGTCGCCGATTATCACGGCTTTTGACTTATCAAAATCGGATATTTCCTTGAAGCATTTTTCAAAGAAGCGTTTATCGGGCTTGTTATATCCGAGGCTTTCGGAAATGAATATGCTGTCGAAATATTTTTCTATCCCTGCGCTCAAAAGACGGCTGCTTTGCACCTTTTTAGCACCGTTTGAAGCGATATAAAGCGAATATTTGCCGTTTAGCTGCTCTAACAGGCTCTCCGCACCGTCTATGAAATAATGACCTATCGCAAGCTGCGACTCGTAATAAGCCGTTGTGTCCTTCGGAGACAGGTCAATGCCGAGCTTTGAATACAAAATTCGATAGCGTTCGACCTTTACCTCGTTCCTTGTCAGCTCTCCCCGTTCAAGCCGTTCCCATTGAGCTTTATTTATTCTGTGGTACAAATCCAAGACTTTTTGAGTAGGCTCAACGCCGAAGTGTATAAGAGTATTTGCTAAAGCGACCTGCTCTGCTTTGTGAAAATCAAGAATTGTATCGTCAAGATCTAAAAAGACAAATTTTATCATAACGCTCTCCGCTTAAAATCATTTGATTAGATTTTACCATTATTTATAAAATTTTGCAAAGAAAAAAGGCCGCATAAAGCGGTCTTTTCTCTAAAAAGGGGGGTTAGGATTCTATATGAAAAAGTGTAATGGTTATATGTAAACTCGCCGAAGCGAGATTAAAGCACTAAGGTTAAGGATGAACTCCTGTGTGATTATCTGGTCAACGCATAGAGTTCAATAGCCTTAAGAAAAGTCTTCCAAGAAAGTGTCTTGCTTGAACCGATATCATCGATGAGCTTGAGCTTTTCTTCTGTTGCATATCTGTCTACTGTCATTGTTGTCACCTCTCTCTTTCTTTATTGTGACTGTATGATAACACCTTTTGTAATATTTGTCAAGACTTTTTTCACAAAAAATTATTAAAATATTTGTGCAATATGATTAAGAAAATGTGAACAAAACGGAGTTGGCGGCATTTTATACCCCGAAAACCCTTGATACTACGTAGAAAATCGCTATTTCGGGTGAATATGTATTCACCAAAAAACGAAAGCAAATTTGGCATAATGACGAAAATTTTTTATAAAAATAATGACCGAAATCGGGAAAAACCGACCTCGGTCATTAAAAGAATAGAAAACTATGAGTTTTATGCGTTGATAAGAGTTGCCGACGAATTTGAGGACGGAACAAAGCCCATATAAGTCTTGCCCGTGTTTATTTTAAGCTCGCTTCCGTCTGCCGAATAGAGCTTGAGCTGATTGTGCGTTGAGCCCTTCTTCCAAGTGATTTCCTCGTAAGTGCCGTTTGATACATATAAGCCCTTGCCCTCGGAGAGATTCCATTCAACAAGCTTTGCATCGTTTTTGTAGAGCGTAACGTTTGAATAAATGATGATTACATTGTTTACTGCCATCTGCTTGCCGTCGGAGTCAACCATCGGCTTTGAGTTCATATTGTTGTAATACAAGCCGTCTGTCGAATTATATGTAAATGTGTGCTTGTAGCTTTCCGAGAATTTAATCTGAACGCTGCCGCAGGGATTTGCAAGCGTTCTCTTTTCGGAAGCGAAATTGAACGGTGTTGCGTGAGAAGCGTCAATATCGGTACGGAATTTCTTGTCGGAAATTGCCTTGCTGAGCTGTTCGCCCGTCGTACAAGCGTTGTGAGGTGCTTTTCTCGACTTGTCACGCTGGAAGTATTTGCCCTCTCCCTTGTTTCCGTCAATGTGATTTAACGAAGAGTCGGAGGAGAAGAGATTGTACGCAACATAGCTTCCGCCGAAGTGAACGTATATAGCGTCAAAGCTTGCCGCCATTTCAACAAAGTTGTGGCGTGCGCTTCTTGTAGGTCCGATTTTGCCTGCCTTTGAAATATCGGAATAGAGCCAAAGCATTCTTGTAATGCCGCCCTCTGCAAGTCCCTCGATAACCACGTCGGGAGAGCAAAGTCCCCATTGAGGACGTGCTTCGGGAGAGTTTTCGACAACGACTGCAACAGGTCGCTTACCCTGAGCCGACTCGCTGAGTCCCGAAAGACCTGTAAGCGGATTTATATCGCCCGATACGGCAGGGGCTTCAGTCTGCGGCGGCGTTGAGGTGTCGTCCGGCTTTATATCGTCCTTTTTACCGCAAGCGGCAAAGGCACTTAATGCTACGACAAGTGCAAGCAAAGCCGCAAAGATTTTGAATTTTTTAGAATGAGACATTTTTAACAACCTTTCCTGTGCGTTTAGCTATGTATATTTTACCACATTATCGATATTTTTCAATGTTTTTTGCTAAATAAGACAAAAAATATGGGAGCTGTATCTGCAACAGCTCCCTATATATTGTAGTTTATTCTTCGATTGCGGCTCTGTCGGCAATTACCTTGTCGGCAACAGCCTGCGGAGCTTGCTCATAGCGTGCGAATTCAAGGGTGTATGAGCCTCTGCCTGCCGTGATTGAACGCAAAACAGTTGTGAAATCGCCCATTTCAGCCATAGGAACTTCGGCTACAAGCTCCTGCATGCCGCTTTGAGCAGGATTTGTGCCGAGAACACGGCCTCTGCGCTTTGTAACGTCGCCCATAATATCGCCGAGGTTGTCGTTCGGAAGAACAACCGTAAGAGTTCCTACGGGCTCGAGAATTGCAACGCTTGCGTTGGGCATTGCAGCCTTGAAAGCGAGCGAAGCGGCTGTCTTAAACGCCATTTCCGAGGAGTCAACCGGATGATATGAGCCGTCATAAAGAGTTGCTTTAAGACCTACCATAGGATAGCCTGCCGCAAAGCCCTTGAGAACACATTCCTGCAAGCCCTTTTCGACTGCCGGGAAGTAGTTCTTCGGTACTGCACCGCCGACAACCGCCGTTTCAAATATAAGTGAGTCGCTGTCACACGGCTCAAATTTGATCCAAACATCGCCGAACTGACCGTGTCCGCCCGACTGCTTCTTGTGTTTACCCTGTGCTTCGACAGCTTTTCTGATGGTCTCACGGTACGCAACCTTCGGAGCTTCAAGCGTTACCTCAACTCCGAATTTGTTTTTAAGCTTTGAAACGATAACGTCAAGGTGCTGTTCACCGAGACCTGAGAGAATTTGCTGACGTGTTTCCTTGTTAAGCACAAATGTAATTGTGGGATCCTCCTCCATAAGTCTTTGAAGTCCCTGTGCAACCTTTTCTTCCTCGCCCTTCTTTGAAACGACAACCGCCATTGAAAGACAGGGCTTCGGGAAATCAACGCCCTTTAATTTAAGCTTGTTTTTCGGGTCGCAAAGTGTATCGCCCGTCTTAACGGATTGAAGCTTTGTAACTACGCCTATATCGCCTGCGATAATTTCCTTTGCGTCCTCCTGCTTTCCGCCCTTAACGGTAACGATTTTACCCATTTTCTCAATAGCTTCGGTGCGGAAATTATATGCCTGTGTTTCGGATGTGAGTTTGCCCGATACAACCTTAAAGAAGGACATTTTTCCTACAAACGGGTCTGCAACGGTTTTGAAGCAGATTGCCGCAAGCGGTCCTTTGTCATCACAGGGAAGAATTACCTCTTCTCCGTCCTCGGTTGTCGCCGTTTCGCCTGCGTAGCCGAATGCGCCGGGTACGGACCAAGCAAGACCGTAAAGAAGCTGGTCAACACCTGCCGCCGTAAGACCGGAAACCGCATAAACGGGATAGATAGAGCCGTCGAAAATTCCGAGACACAAGCCTTTAAGGATTTCCTCCTGAGTGAATTTCTCGCCCTCGAAGAATTTATCCATAAGAGCCTCGTCTGTCGTTGCGACCGCTTCCATAAACGCAGAGGTCATTTCCTCGATTACGGGGTCGTTCGGAACGTCAACCTTTTTAGCGTTGCCGTCTGCATCATATTCGAAAGCCATACCTGTCATAAGGTTTACATAGCATTTTGTGATGTTGCCCTCCATATAAGGAATGATTGTCGGGCAGAGCTTGTTGCCGTAAACTTCTTTAAGAGCTTCAAAGGTTTTGTAGAAATTTCTGTGGTCGGAGTCTGTTTTTGTAATTGCAAAGAATTTGGCAATACCCTTTTTCTCCGCTGCGTTAAACGCCTTTTCCGTGCCGACGTCAACGCCCGAGCCTGCCGAGGTAACTATAAGTACAGCTTCAGCCGCCCTGACAGCTTCGGCAACTCCGCCCTCAAAGTCAAAAAGACCGGGAGCGTCGATTATATTAAGTTTCGTGTTGTCCCATTCAATAGCCGCCATAGCGGAAGAAACCGACGATTTACGGCGTCTTTCCTCAGCGTCGAAGTCGAGAACGGTATTTCCTTCAGCAACTTTACCAAGTCTGTCGGTTGCGCCTGCAACATAAAGCATTGCTTCGCAAAGGGTGGTTTTACCCTTTCCGCCGTGTCCGACAACGGCAATGTTTCTGATGTTGTTTGATGTGTAGGTTTTCATAGGGATCACTCCAATATCTGAAAAATAATTTATCTTTATGAAAATGAACATAATTTTCATATCAACAATAAAAATTGTAGCACATTTGCACAAATATAGCAACAACAAAAATCAAAGAAAATAAAAAAGACCGTAAAAAACATAAGTCTTTTACAGTCCTTTTACTTTTACGGCTTGTTCAGCGGCTTAAAGAAGCGGTTGAGGCGAGTAAAGAAAAGCTGCTGAATTAAAATGCAGTTGATATGAAACTTTAGGCGGCACTTGAACAATACACTTTTATATAAAAAGGTGTCAAATACCCATCCTGTTGTGCTTTATACATTTTGCTTATGGCAACTCCGGCTATACTGGTATATTCTTTGTCTGACTCATAATCATATCTGTCGGTGATAATCATAGTATATATACTCGTTTTAACATAATCAAAACGATGTATGGCATAGTATGCGTCTTTGTCAAACTTGCTGCCGGAATTTAGAAAAGCAGCGCTACCGCTTGTTGTGCTATCTGAATGTATTTGCTTAAAAAGAGCGGTTTCGCAAATATCTCCGCCATAAAACGGATCGTATTTGGAATCCAAAACTTTATTGGCTTTCATATGCGTAAGCAATTCGGCAGATAAACGGTAATCGTGTAATTTGAAGTAAGCAATGACAGAGGCTACTTCAGTTGCATAAATCGGATGAACAGAATAACAGGCTGCTCCGGAATTTTCAAGCAAGTATTCGTCTCTTAATTCTATTAAGGTTTCAATCAGTTCTGTAAATTTTGCTTTTTGAACCGTATCTGAGCAAACACTTCTCAACTGTTCATATTCTGCAATACTGTTGTTGAGTTCTTCTTCAACACTTGTTTGATTTTCAGCAAGTTCGGTGTTGATTGCTGTTAAGAAATCATCCGTTGAAACCTCTTGCGGTGTAGCAGCAAAAGAAACGGTTGATGTGAGCAAAAGCATGCATAAAATTAAACAAATAACTTTAAGTGAATTTTTATTCATAAATAAAACTCCTTTTTAATTTACTGCGTCCATTGAATGACATAAAATTTGTTTGCGGTTTGGTCGTAAAGCAAATACAACTTGTTTTCATACTTTTGAATCAGCTTTACACGGCATGGATTTTCAAAGTCAGGGCGGTTTTCCGAAGGTGCGTTGATTTCATCAAGCCAACTCAAAATTTCCTCCTTATACTCGGGATTGCAACCGTCGGAAAAATCGGCAAAAAAGTCGCTCGGTATTTCTTTTTTCGGTGAATATACAGAGTAATGTATTCCGTCGCCGTGAAAGCTCGGTCCTGTTGAAGCATAATAATCCTCGTGCAGCTTTTCGGGCAGAGTTGTTTCAAAATTCTGTTCACAAGCCCACTTCCTGTCGTGTACGACAAAATCAATTATGAAATTAACTGCGAGGATTATTACCAACACTGCGAGAAATGCAAGGAAAATATACTTTACCGCTTTTCTTGACTTGCTCATTTCAGTCGCCTCCTTTCACTGTGTTTTATAAATTCATTATCGTATTTAATTACACTTTGTCAATATTCAATGCAAAACTGCATTATATTTCGTGCAAAACTGCACAGAAAAAGATCGTAAAAAACATAAGTCTTTTACAGTCCTTTTATATCTTTATGTTTTATATCAGCCGTTGAGAAGCTTTCCCGTGTTCACATAGAGGTCGGAATAGAACATATCGAAAGCGTCTATAACGCCGTCCTGATTGTAGTCTGCGGCATTAAAGCACGCTTCGTTTGTAAACTCCGCTTCCTGTATCGCCGCTTCTTCAATCAAAGCGTTGTCTGTAAAATCTGTTTTGCCGTCGGCGTTTACGTCGCCCCAACGAACAAGTGTATATTGGGTTGAAACGGGACTTGTAATTGTGAGCGTTCCGCCTGTTGTCGTGCCCGAAACGGTTGCCTTGTTATTTGACGGTGCATAGCTCGGAGAAGCTATACAAAAGATTGATGAACGGATATCGGCATCCTTTGAGAAGAAAAGCATACCCTTTTGATTGTCAAATGTCGCCGAAGCACTCGGACTTACCAAAACAGACGAATAAGCGGTTTGTGAAATTGTGGGATAGGTCAAGGCGAAGCCGCTGTAGCTGAACAATGCGCCTGTGTTTATGTGGCTTGCCGAGGTCTCTTTTCCGTTTCCGAATTTCGTTTGTGTTCCGAAGGCACTGGAGGAAAGCGACTCTGAGCCTACAATAAAGTAATCATAGAATGTACCTGAGTTTCCCTGATCCGCCCAAGTGGCGTCCATACCGTACCACTTGCCGTCCTCCATTTTAACATAGTTCCATTTGTGCGCTCCGCCGTTGCCTGTGCCGACAACAAGTATGCACGGAATACCCTCACGGTCGCAGATAAGCTTGAACGCCTCCGCATAGCCCTCGCAGACAGCCTGACCGCTTATAAATACGCCTGTCGGCTGGTGTGCCATAGGAACGTTCATGGTGTACACCGTCATTTCACATATTTTGTCGTGAATCGCCTTGCATTTTGCATAGCGTGACGAGCCGCTGACGGTAAAGTTATTAACAGCCGTCATCATCTGAGAATAACAGGAGCGAACCGTAGCGAAGTTTTGATAGTCGTTTGTTTCAAGGGTTATGTAAAGGTCCATGGAGGTAATCCAATAATTTCCTGCCGAATCATAGGAATAGCCGTAAGAAATTTTGTATCCGCTGAGCCAGAAGTATTGAGGATAATCCTCGATAACCGCCGACATGGCACCGATAACGGCATTTTGCAAAGCGGCTTTTAATGCGTCGGCTGAGTTGCCCGAAATCTGCCTTGCGGGAACTGTAATGCCGATAACAGCCTCCGTAGAAGTGTCCGCACCGATATTCAGTCCTGCCTCGGCTTGAACGATTGCGTTGTAGACTGTTTTTTGAGCTGTTGTGAGATAATCATAGAAAAGCCAAGCTGAATTTGCATTTGCGAAAAATTTATTTGGCGTTTGCACGTCGTTTGCGGCATCGGGGAAATACGCTTCGTCAACGAGAATGTTACCGCAAATAAATCCGTCGCTTTCGCCGTGATAAATCTCGGGTGAGGACGAAAAGGCGAAAAATCCACATAAGCTGATAACCAAAATCATAGTAAGAGTTATTGCGAAAGTCTTTTTCATTTTTATATCTCCTCTCTTTTATGCCGTTTTTATTAGACTTTTTTGAAGGCTTGGCAATATTATAATGAACACCCAACTTTATTGTGTCTATCGTAACATATATCGTCGAATTTGTAAATATATAATGGTATTGATTTTTAACGGCGGAAAACGTATAATAAACTGATAAAAGTTTGGAGTGATTTTTGTGTCAAACGAGAAATTTTTACAGCTTCGTGAGAAATATCCGTCATTTTCATATAACGGTTGGCAGCTCACAAGGGAAAACGATGAAATTAAAATAGCTTTTGACTTTTCTATAGACGGCTTGTGCGATTTTCATCCGTCAACGAGAATTCCCGTCAAAGAACTTGATATAGCTAACGATTACAACTCGGAAATTGCCGAGAAAATTGTGTTTAATCTCGGTATGGTCGAGCTTATAAGCTATTGGAAGTGTGCCTGTCCGAAAATCGTAAACGTAAAATGCGGATATCTTTCCGAAAAGGATATAAAATGGTATAAGAAGCTCTATTTCGGCGGCTTGTCGGAGTTCTTCTATATAAACGGTATAGAAACAGACGAAGAGAGCTTTATGGAAATTAAAGTTAATGAAGAGCTTGAGCACCATATACATCCGCAGGCATATAATTCAAACGGTATAAATCTTATCCCCGTCGGCGGCGGTAAGGACAGCTGCGTTACGGCTTCGTTGCTTAAAGATTTCAAGGATAAAAATATGTTCTTTACGGTAAATGACCAAAAGGCGAGAACCGATACGGTGCTTGCGGCAGGCTATAACGAAAAAGATATTGTAAGGACTTATAGGACGATAGACGAAAATTTACTAAAGCTGAATTCGGAAGGCTTTTTGAACGGTCATACCCCGTTTTCCGCAATAGTTGCGTTTCTGTCGCTTTACTGTGCGTACCTTGTCGGAGGCAAGTATATTGTGCTTTCCAATGAGTCGAGCGCAAACGAAACAAATATTGAGGGCGTAAACGTCAATCATCAGTATTCAAAATCGTATGAGTTCGAGGAAGATTTCACCGCTTATGTCCAAAAGAATATTTTCGGCTACGACGGCATTGAATATTTCAGCCTTTTACGTCCGTTCTCGGAATTGCAGATAGCTAAAATGTTTGCGTCGCTCACGCAGTATCACGAAACATTTAGAAGCTGTAACAGAGGCAGTAAGAAAAATGTTTGGTGCGGTAAATGCGCGAAATGCTTATTTGTTTTCACGATTTTATCGCCGTTTATCGAATATGATAAATTGGTGTCGATTTTCGGTAACGATATGCTGGATGATCCCGATTGTACCGCTGATTTTGACGGACTTGCGGGCATTACGGATTTGAAGCCGTTTGAGTGCGTGGGCACAAAATCGGAGTTTAATTTTGCTCTTATGAGTCTTTGCAAAAAGCTTGAAAAGGACGGAAAAGAGCTCCCGCTTCTCTGCAAGAGATTTAGAGAAAATGTTGATGAAAGCACAATAGATGAAAATTTACTAAAAGAATATAACGCTCTTAACAGCGTTCCCGACGAATTTCTTTATATTGTAATGGAGATGTATAAATATGTTGCCGAAGATAATTGATTACCTTAAAGATAAGTCCGTACTGATACTCGGCTTCGGCAGAGAGGGTCAGTCTACGCTTTCCTATATCAAAAAGCATTTGCCCGAAAAGGAATTGACCGTTGCCGACAAAAACAAGGTCACTCCGGACGGCGAGAATATCAAGACCGTTTGCGGCGAAAACTATCTTGATTGCGTAAATGACTTTGACGTTGTAATGAAAAGCCCCGGAATATCTTTCCGTGATGTTGAAGTAAACGAAAACACAGAGGTTACCTGTCAGGTTGATATGTTTTTGCGTTTTGCGGATTGCCACAAGGTCGGAATAACCGGCTCAAAGGGCAAAACCACAACCTCTACGCTCACATATAAAATGTTAAAGGCGGCAGGCAAGGATGCAAGGCTTATCGGCAATATCGGCGTGCCTGTTTTTGAGGCACTTGAGAGCGTTACGCCCGACACCTACGCCGTTATTGAAATGTCGTCGCACCAGCTTGAATTTACTCACGCTTCGCCCGAGGTCGCTATTCTCACAAATATTTATGAGGAGCACCTTGACCATTACAAGGGCGGCTTTACGGGCTATGTAAACGCAAAGCTTCACATTATGAATTATCAAAACGAGAACGATACATTTATATATAATGCGGATCAGGGCGTTTCCGAATATGTCAAGCTTGATTCGACAAAGGCTGAAAAAATCGGAGTTTCCGTAAATGACAGGCTTCCCTTTGAGGTACGTAACGAGCATCTTTTGGGCGTTCATAACAAGCAGGACGTTATATTCGCTTACCGTGCGGCAAAGGCATTTGGCGTTAGCGACAAGGATTGTGAAAAAGGCGTTGAGAGCTTTTTGGGAATTGAACACAGAATGGAAAAGGCCGGCACGTTTAAGGGCGTTACCTTTTATAATGACTGCATAGCGACAATTCCGCATGCCGTAGAATGTGCGGTTGAGGCGTTAAAGAATGTTGATACGCTTATTTTCGGCGGCAAGGACAGAGGCATAGATTATTCGGAATTTTGCGATTATCTCGAAAAGTGCTCTGTTAAAAATCTTATCGGTACGCCCGAGACAGGGCATAAAATAATCGATAAGCTTTCAAAAGAAGCTTGTCTAAAGCAGCTTGTCAAGGCGGCTGACCTTGAAGAGGCTGTGAAAGAAGCGTATAAGCTTACCGCAGAGGGAAAAATTTGCCTTCTCTCCCCTGCGGCATCAAGCTATAACGTATATAAGAATTTTGAAGAAAAGGGCAGGCACTACAAGGAGCTTATTAAAAAGTACGGCGAGTAATCACATAATCGACGATAAAAGCAGCAGCTCTTCGTATTTGTCATAAATACTTTTGAGGTCAGCAACGCTCCGTTTTGAAACGGAAAAACAAAACGACGGCGCAGAAAAGCTTTTGGCAAACCAACCGCCGAAGCTGCCGTAAGCCTCACACGGCTTAATGCGTTTAATCGGCAAGCCGCTTACGCTCTTGAAAACTTGCGTCATCATAGCACAGTCGGAGGCACATTTTGAGCATTGGCAGGATATGTATTCGCCCGAACAGGATAGTGTAATTGCATATTTCGGACGTATATCCTTGCAGACTGATACAATGGCTTTCGTTTCGGGCTCGCTCGCTTCTGACGGTCCTTTATATCCGAACGCATACGGCTTTATTACAGTGCTTTGTGCATCGGAAAAACGATAAGGGAAGTTTTTGTCTATTTCCACACCTCTTGCGTTTGAAATCCATTTGGTGAAATTATTGTCGGCGGCTCTTTGCACAAGGCCCTTGTAGCAGAGTGCGTTTTCTCCGTTAGAATAGGAAATTTCAAGACCGTCGGGGTTGGTTATGGGTACTATAACGATTTTTTGATCACGCAAGATACTCCTTATTTTAACGGCGGAAATTTTCAAATCGTTTTTATAAGCGATACAAAGCCGTTCAAAAAATGTCAGCAGAATTTCGCTTGTTATTCCTGCTGTGTCGGAAAAATCGGATAGGAAAAGCACACTGCTCTCACCTTCTCCGATACTCAGCGAGTAAACGTTTCGCTTGCACCAGCTTTTGCCTATGGAAGAAATCGACACGAAGTCAAAGCTTTCTTCGATTTTCTCGATATGCTCTTGTAAAGCATTGTAATTAAAACACATAATATCAACAACCTCTGATTTGGTATTTGATATTAAGATATATTCCGAAAGAAGTGAATTTATTATGGATATGACCGAAAAACCCATAAATCAAGAATATATATTTAAGGGCAGAATTATAAATTTGCGTGTTGATGATGCGCTTTTACCCGACGGCACAGTTGCCAAAAGAGAGATAGTGGAGCATCCGGGCGGAGTCTGTGTTGCGGCACTTACCGAGAACAACGAGTTAATGTTTGTCGAGCAATTCAGATACCCGTACGCAGAAGTTGTTTTGGAGCTTCCGGCAGGCAAGCTTGAATACGGCGAGGATCCGTTTGAAGCGGGTAAGCGTGAGCTTCGTGAGGAGACGGGAACGATTGCAAGAGAATATGAGGATTTGGGCAAATTATATCCCACTCCGGGATATTGCGGTGAAATAATCCACATGTATTTTGCAAAGGGTTTGAGCTTTACCTTGCAAGACCTTGATGATGACGAGTTCCTTGAGGTCAGAAAAATTCCGCTTGAAAAGGCTTATCAAATGGTAATGAACAATGAAATCAGGGATTCAAAAACGCAGGTCGGAATTATGAAGGTTTATCATAAGATTTACGGAGATAAGAAATGAAAATAGTATTGGCTTCAGGCTCGCCGAGGCGAAAAGAAATAATGAAAAATGCAGGCTATGACTTCGAGGTTAAGACCTCAAGCGCAGATGAAGCCTTGCCTGATAATATTACACCCGACGAAGCGGTCAAATATCTTGCCGAGATAAAGGGCGATGCCGTAGAGGTTGACGAAAATACACTCGTTGTATCGGCTGATACGGTTGTGGCGCTCGACGGAAAAATTTTGGGAAAGCCAAAGGACGAAAATGATGCTTTTTCAATGTTATCCTTGCTTTCGGGCAGGACACACAATGTGTTTACGGGCGTTTGCGTAAGACTCGGAGATAAAAAGACTGTGTTTTGTGAGAAAACCGAGGTCAAGTTTTATACTTTGAGTGAGGAGGAAATCAAGGCTTATATCGCAACGGGAGAGCCGTCAGACAAGGCAGGCGCATACGGCATACAGGGCAAGGGCGCATTGCTTGTCGAAAAAATCAACGGCGATTATCTCAATGTTGTGGGGCTTCCGATGGCAAGGCTCGAAAGAGTTTTGAGAGAGTATATAAAACAGTAAAAAGGTAATAAGTTACCCCTTTTCGATTTAATGTCGGAGAGGGGTATTATGTTGTCGGAAAAAGAAGGACAAAAGGAATTGTGTCTGCTCTGAACGGTATTGAAAACGAATTAAAGGGGATAAAGAAAAAAGGCGAAAAACAGGTGCTTCAGATAATTTTATCCATTGTACTCGCTTTGATTATCGGGCTTGGAGCAGGAATTATCTGCGGACAAAATTGGAATGAATTGAAATTCAATTTGTTTCCCAATAAGTTTTCGGAATACACAACCGAAATCTTAGAGGAAAAGCTGACACAGCAGGCAAAATTGAACACGGCTTTGTATGAGCAGACCTCAAATTACGATTCGGGCGATTTGTTTGACAATAAAATTCAGGCAAAGCTCCATACAAGCAGGTCAATGAAATTTCAATTTACGGGATATGTCGAAGCCGGTGTGAGAGATTTGTCCGAGGTTAAAATCAATGTTAACTCAAAAACAAATGTAATCACAATTTCAAATATCAAAATTGATATTACAAATGTTTATATTGTTCCGTCGTCAATAAAAGATGTCGAGCAAACTAAAAACATATTCAATCAGCTGACGATAGACGATTTTACCGGATCACAGGAATTGCTGGAGAAAAAGCTTAAAGAGGACGCTATAAATGCGGATGTTATCGGCAAAGCCCGTGAAAATTGCGAAAAAACATTGAACAATTTGTTCGGCGACGCACTTAACGGATATACGGTTGTTTATGAATGGGTTGAATAAGGTCGAAAAATATTAAAAGCGGAGAGGTTTTGTTCCTCTCCGCTTCGTTTTTATGTAAGCGAGTGTTATTTATTCACAACATTTATCGGGTTGCCGTCGAAAAAGGCCTTGATGTTGTTTTTGAGAATTCCCATAAGTCTTTCACGAGTCTCGTATGCCGCCCAGGCGATATGGGGAGTGATTGTGCAGTTCTTTGCGCTCAAAAGCGGATTGTCAGCTTTCGGCGGCTCTGTCGAAAGCACATCAACACCTGCGCCTGCTATCTTGCCCGAATTGAGAGCGTCTGCGAGAGCCTGTTCGTCAACCGCCGCACCTCTTGCGGTGTTTATCAGGATTGCATTTTGCTTCATTTTTGAAAGGAAATCGGCGTTTATCAGGTTTTCCGTTTCCTTTGTAAGCGGACAGTGGAGCGAAATAATATCGGACTCCCTTGCCAATTCGTCAAGCGTTGCCCACTTGAAATTTTTTCTGCCCGACTGGTCGGTTTCGTGCCCCGATACAGCCAAAATGTTCATTTTATAAGCTTCGGCTATATCGGCTACCGCCTGTCCGATTTTTCCGAAGCCGATTATTCCTATCGTTTTGCCGTAAAGCTCGGTAAGCGAAGTCAGCTGATAGCAGAAGTCGGGACAGCTGCTCCAGCCGCCGTTTTTAACATCTTGAGAATGAAGCGCAACTGCGTTGTAATGCTCTGTTATGTGAGCGAAAACAAGCTGTGCCACCGCCTGTGTGGAATATGACGGGATATTCGATACGGGTATATTTTTCTCTTTAAGATATGCGGTATCGACAACGTTGTAGCCCGTTGCAAGAACTGCTACGAATTTAAGAGACGGCATTTTTTCAAGGTCTGATTTTTCAAGCGGCGTTTTATTGGTTATGACAATATCCGCACTCTCGCACCTTTTTGCAATAAGCTCCTTCGGTGTCCTCGGGTATATTTCAAGCTCGCCGTATTCTTTGAGCCATTCCCAAGAAAGATCACCGGGATTTGTTGTTTGGGCATCAAGTATGACGGTTTTCGGCATAATTATTCCTCCGTGTAAGATAATATTATTTGTATTGTAACATATTTTACCGATTTTGAAAACAAAAGCGACAGGAAAAGTAATAAATTGATTGACCTTGAAGCGATTATGTTATAAAATTATAATGATATTGTATGTGCTGAAGGTGTGGTGGAGCGATTGGTGAAAAAAAGGATAAACCGCAAGAGCTTGCTTAATTTCTTAGGCATTGCGCTTATTATAATCGCAGTGGCTCTGTTCGCACTTACAATGCTTATGCAGGTAAAAGAGTTTGCGGAGCGATATGACGAGCTTTTGAAAATGCTCGCAGACTTCGAGGACGCCGTGGCGGCAATACAGGTAAAGGAGCTTGTTGTAATTGCGATACTGCTCATTTACATTGCAAAGGTCATTGTGCCGATACCTATTTCTGCGGTGTGCGTTATCGCAGGTATGGTGTTCCCGACGTATATTGCGGTGCTTATAAACGTTGCAGGCTTCATTATACTTTTGACAACTAAATATTTTTGGGGAAAGCACCTCGGAGGCGGTGTTGTCCACAAGATTTTAAGGCGATATGAAAATTTTGACAAGATTTTCGAGTCGGACTTTTCGGGAAAGGGCGGTCTGCTCGTAGCGTTACGGCTTGTTCCGAATATCCCGATAAACACAGTAAGCCAGCTGTACGGAGCAATGAGCTTCGATTATTATAAATATATCCTGCTCTCGCTTATCGGCTTTATGCCGAAGATTATTTCGTACAGTGTGGTCGGACGAAACGTATATAATCCGTTTTCGCTTGCGTTTATGCTGCCGTTGGTCATCATATTTACAATTTCAGGGGTTGCGACACTCGGAATTAACGGCTTTATTGACCTTTACAACAATTCGGCAAAGGCGAAATCGGCAAAAATAAAAGAAAACAAACAAAACTGAAAGGATGAAAGGCAGATGTGTACAACTGCACAATTGAGAGAAGAAATTAAGAACGGAAAGCTTGACGATAGATTTAAGAGAGTTTATGTCAGTGAGGCTGACGTTAAGGCGCAGTATGAGAGATATTGCTCTCTTGCCGACGATTTTGACGAGGTTTTCTCGGCTGACAGGGACGTAAGACTTTTCTCTGCACCCGGCAGAACGGAGGTTGGCGGAAACCACACCGACCACAACCACGGCAGAGTTCTTGCGGCAGGCATTAACCTTGACGCTATCGCAGTAGCTTCCAAAAATGACGAAAATATTGTAAGAGTAAAATCGAGAGGCTATGCAATGGACGTTGTTGACCTTTCCGATTTGAGTGTTCATGCAGACGAAGAGGGTCATTCTCCCGCACTTGTAAGAGGTGTATGTCAGGGCTTCTTGAACAACGGATATAAAATCGGCGGCTTTGACGCTGTTACGGCTTCGAGAGTTCTTTCGGGCTCGGGACTTTCGTCCTCGGCGGCATACGAGGTGCTTGTCGGCACAATGCTCAACTACCTCTACAACGACGGTAAGGTTGACCCCGTTACAATCGCAAAAATCGCACAGTATGCGGAAAATGAATACTTCGGCAAGCCCTGCGGTCTTATGGATCAGATGGCTTGCTCTGTCGGCAGCTTTATTACTATTGACTTCAAGGACCCGTCAGAGCCTGTAATTGAAAAGGTTGATTTTGACTTTGCTTCCTGCGGTCATTCGCTTTGCATTGTTGACACAAAGGGAAGCCACTCAAATCTTACAGACGAATATGCGGCTATCAGACTTGAAATGGAAAGCGTAGCGGCTCAGTTCTCAAAGAAGGTTTTGCGTGAGGTTGACGAAAAAGAGTTCCTTGCAAAAATCCCCGAGCTTCGTGAAGCGGTAGGCGACAGAGCAGTTTTGCGTGCTATGCACTTCTACAAGGATAACGAGAGAGTTTTGCGTGAGGTTGACGCTCTTAAAAAGAATGATTTTGAGAAGTTCAAGCAGCTTGTTATCGAAAGCGGCGACTCCTCTTATATGTATAATCAGAATGTCTTTGCCACAAAGCAGCCGGAAATTCAGCCTGTTTCGATTGCTCTTGCCTTGAGTGAGCAGGTGCTTGACGGAAAGGGCGCATGGAGAGTTCACGGCGGCGGATTTGCAGGCACAATTCAGGCTTTTGTTCCCAATGATTTGCTCGATGAGTACAAGTCAACTCTTGAAGCGGTATTCGGCGAGGGCTCATGCTATGTACTTGCTATAAGACCTGTCGGCGGAGCTGAAATTTAACAAAGGAAGTTACTTATAATGGATGTTCGTCAAATATTAAAGGATTTGACAATCGGCGCAGGCGTTTCAGGCTGTGAGCAGGAAATTGTCCCGATAGCTGAAAAATATCTAAAAGAATACGGAGAAGTTCACACCGACACTCTCGGAAATGTCATTTTGACTGTTGACGGCGAGGGCGACGGAGTGTTGCTTGACGCTCATATAGATATGGTCGGTATGATTGTTACCGCAATCACACCCGAGGGCTTTTTGCGAGTTGACGCTTGCGGTCATATTGACACAAGGCAGCTCGGCGCACAGCAGGTTACAATTCACGGCAAAAAGAATATAAGCGGAATTGTAATCAGTACACCCCCGCATCTTCGTGGCAATTCGGAAAATAACGGTATGAAAATGAGCGACGTGCTTATTGATACAGGCTTTTCCGAAAATGAAATAAAGGAAATCGTGAGTCTTGGCGACAGAGTAACGGTGAATTCGGAGTTTACCGAGCTTTTGGGCGACAGGGTTTCGTGCGGTGCTCTTGATGACAGAGCAGGTATGGCGAGTCTTATTTGCGCTTTGGAATATTTGAAAGAAAAAGGCTGTAAAAAGAAAATTACAGTATCTTTTTCGACACGGGAAGAGGTCGGCGGCAGCGGTGCTAAAACTGCGGCGTTTAACGCAGATGCGAAAGAGCTTATTGCGGTTGATGTCAGCTTTGCAGATACTCCCGACAGCAATTCAGAGGAGTGCGGAGAGCTTTCCAAAGGGCCTATGATAGGCGTTTCCGCTTCGCTTGATTATGATATGTCGCAGAAATTTATCGGCACGGCTAAAAAATGCGGTATTCCGTATCAGCTTGAAATAATGGGCGGAAGAACGGGCACGGACGCCGACGGCATGACAATAGCAAGGGGCGGCTTTATAAGCGGACTTATATCAATACCGCTTCGCTATATGCATACGGGCGTAGAGGTCGTGTCGGTTTCAGACGTCGAAAATACGGGCAGACTTATTGCCGAATACATTGCGGGAGGTAATGAAAATGCTTAAAGAGCTTTGCCTTCTCAACGGTATTTCGGGCAGGGAAAAGGCTGTTCGAGAGTATATAATTTCAAAAATTCCGTCGGATTGCAAATACTCGGTTGACGCACTCGGCAATGTTATTGTCGAAAAGCCGGGCAAAAGCAGAGCAAGTAAAAAGGTAATGCTCAGCGCCCATATGGACGAGGTCGGCTTTATGGTAAGCTATATTACCGACGACGGATATATAAAAATAGCACCCGTAGGCGGAATTGACGAAAGAGTTGTTTTCGGCAGGCGTGTTAAGGTAGCGGATATTTACGGAGTTATCGGCGCAAAGGCGTTGCACCATCTTTCCTCCGACGAGCTTTATAAGGTTCCTAAAATCGAGGATATGTACGTTGATATAGGTGCTCAGTCGAGAAAGCAGGCGGAGGAATATGTCAGCTTGGGCGACGAGGTGTGCTTCGTGTCCGAATATCTTGAATTCGGCGACGGATTTATAAAATCAAAGGCACTTGACGACAGAGTAGGCTGTCAGATTTTACTTGATATTTTGTCAAGAGAGCAGCCGTATGATTTAACCGTTTGCTTCGTTGTTCAAGAGGAAATCGGAACAAGAGGAGCTGCGGTTGCGGCATACAGTGTTGCGCCCGATTATGCAATAGTGCTTGAGGGTACAACGGCGGCGGATTTGCCCGATACCCCCGATCAGAAAAAGGTTTGCAAGCTCGGAAACGGTGCGGTTGTAAGCTTTATGGACAGGGGCACGGTTTATGACGTTGAACTTTACAAAAGAGCATTCGAGCTGGCTGAAAAGAACAGCATAAAATGTCAGACAAAGACTGTTGTTGCAGGCGGTAACGATGCGGCGGCAATTCATAAGTCGGGCAAGGGCGTGCGCACGGCGGCAATTTCCGTTCCGACACGATATATTCATTCGCAGTCTTGCGTTGCTAAAAAAGAGGATATAGAAGCGGTTGAAAAACTTGCGGAGTGTTTGGCGAGGGAGCTTGCAAATGATTAAGCTCATTGAAAACCTATCAAAAAACACGGCGGAAGATTTGACTGCGTTTTTCCCTGATGATACCGCTGCGGCATTTACGCTGTTTTCGTTGCTCGATTTTACAAGCGTTGATGGTGCGTGGCTACAGACTCAGGGCGAGGATATAACGGCACTTGTGGTCGAAAAGGAAAGCAGTAAGGTATATGTCTGTGCTTGCGATACGGCGGATTTTTATGAGCTTTCCGACTTTATCACACGGCTCGGCGGAGTTGTGGTGCATTGCTGCTCGGATATAACCGAAAGGCTCGGAATTACGGCTTTTTCCAAGATAAGCGTTATGGCTCTTAAAAAAGAGTTGACGAGAGGGCGAGAGTCGGTCGAAATAAATGACGGCTTACGACCTGTTTTTGATTTGCTTATGCAGTCAAAAACCGAAATTTTGACGAATGCAGTCGAAAAAAAGGATTTGAAAAAATATACCGACAGAGCGTACAAGGAATGGCTTTCAAGGACGACAAGAGGTATATTTTCGGGATATACAAGCGTCAGAGCGATAAAGGTCGGAGAAAATTCGATTTTATCGGTGGCGATTGCAGACAGGCTCGGCAAAAGCATATTTATAAGAGATGTTGCGACGGATTCGGAGTTTCGCAGAATGGGATATGCTTCGGACTGCATAAGCGGTCTTTGCCGAGATTTCAAACGGGACGGCGAGAGGGTGCTTCTTGCCTGCAACGATTTGAAAACGGAGAAGCTTTATAATAAAATAGGCTTCGAAAGAGAAATTTATATGGATTTGGAAATTATTGAACTATGAGAGAATTCTTTGAATTTACCGATACCGTGAAAGCGGCTTCGAAAAAGGCTTTGGCGAAAACGGAAAAGATGTTTTCGCAGATTGAAAAAATAGGGGAATATAATCAGCAGAAGGTTTTATCGGCTTTCATAAACAACAAGGTTGACGAAACCGATTTTAACACCTCGACGGGCTACGGCTATTCGGACAAGGGCAGAGATAAACTTGACGAGCTTGTTGCAGACATTTTCAAAACGGAAAGTGCGATTATAAGAGCAGGTGCTCTTTCGTGCGGAACGCATACATTGGGCGTGTGCCTTTACGGAATTTTAAGACCTAATGATGTAATGCTCTGTGTTTCGGGTACGCCTTATGACACAATTCAGCCCGTAATAGGCATTGGCGGTAAAAACGCAGGTGAGGGCACACTTGCGGATTTCGGCGTTGTTTACAGACAGGTCGATATGACCGAAAGCGACGAGCTTGACTATGAGAAAATCGAAAAAGAGGCAAGTGACGAAGCGGTTAGAATGGTATATATTCAGCGTTCAAGAGGATATTCGTTAAGACACTCTATAAGCGTTGATGAAATAGAAAAGGCTTGTGAAATTGTCCACAGGGTCAACAAACGTGCTATTGTTATGGTTGACAACTGCTACGGCGTTTTCACAGAGAAAAAAGAGCCGACGCAGGTCGGTGCCGATATTGTCGCAGGCTCGCTCATTAAGAATTTAGGCGGCGGCATTTCCCCGATGGGCGGATACATAGCAGGCAGAAAAGACCTTGTTGACTTGTGTTCTTACAGACTTACCGTGCCGGGACTCGGCTCGGAGGTCGGTGCAACACTCGGTGTAAACAGGAGCTTGTTTATGGGTATTTTCAACGCACCGAACGTTGTTAAGGAAGCACTTAAAACAGCTGCATTTACAGCTGCTTTATTTGAGGAGCTCGGCTTTGAGGTTACGCCTCGAAGCAATGAGACAAGACACGATATTATACAGGCGGTTTGCCTTGAAAATGAGCAGAGGCTTATAGCTTTCTGTCAGGGTATGCAAAAGGGTGCGCCGATCGATTCCTTTGTTGTGCCCGAGCCGTGGGATATGCCCGGCTATGACAGCAAGGTTATAATGTCGGCAGGTGCGTTTACCTCCGGCTCGTCAATAGAGCTTTCGGCGGATGCACCGCTTCGTGAGCCGTTTGCGGTATGGATGCAGGGCGGACTCAACTTTGCTTCGGGCAAGGTGGGAGTAATGCTTGCGGCAGACGAAATCGTAAGGAGAGATTTGTTATGAACCTGATGCATTTGAAAAGCGGAACAGACGTAAGAGGCGTTGCTGTTGCGAAGGAGACAACAGACGTTGTTGAACTCACGGATGAGGCAATAAAGAGAATAACAGGCGCATTTGTGTATTTTCTCTGCGCAAAGACAGGCAAAGAAAAGGATGCACTCACGGTTTCGGTGGGACACGATTCAAGAATTTCGGCAGAGAGAATAAAGGCTGATGTAATCGCAATTTTGCTTTCAATGGGTGTTGCGGTTAAGGACTGCGGACTTTGTTCGACACCTGCTATGTTTATGACAACTCAGCTTGACACCTGCGACGGTGCTGTTCAAATTACCGCAAGCCATCACCCGTGGGACAGAAACGGATTAAAATTCTTTACGGCGGGCGGCGGACTTTCGTCGGAGGAGATTGAAAAAATACTCGAATTTGCCGAAATGAACGATGCAATCGCTTATGATACCTCGAGAGAGGCGGAGAAGGTCGATTTTATGTCGGTTTACTGTGAGCATTTGAGAAATCTTATTAAAAAGGGTGTAAATTCCGAAAATAATTACGACAGACCGCTTGAGGGACTTAAAATCGTAGTTGATGCGGGAAACGGCGTCGGCGGATTTTTTGCAAATGATGTTTTGGCGCCTCTCGGAGCAGATACAAACGGTTCAAGATACCTTGATCCCGACGGAATGTTCCCGAATCACATACCGAACCCCGAAAATGAAACGGCTATGGCTTCAATTTGTGAGGCGACGGTTGAGTCGGGCGCAGATCTCGGCGTAATTTTTGACACGGACGTTGACCGTGCGGCTTGCGTAAGTGCGGACGGCAAGGAAATTAACCGTAACCGTCTTGTTGCTTTGGCTGCTGCTATCGCTCTTGAAAGCTGTGAGGGCGGAACGGTTGTAACGGACAGCGTAACCTCGGCAGGACTTACCGAGTTTATCGAAAATACGCTCGGCGGCAAGCACAGAAGATTTAAGCGAGGCTATAAAAATGTTATTGACGAGAGCATAAGGCTTGAAAGCGAGGGCATAAAGGCACCGCTTGCCATTGAAACCTCAGGTCATGCGGCATTCAGCGAGAACTATCATCTTGACGACGGTGCTTATCTTATCACAAGGATAATCATAAAGCTTGCAGAGCTCAGAAAAGAGGGGAAGACTCTTGAATCGCTCATAGCTTCACTTAAAGAGCCTGCAGAAGAAAAAGAAATTCGCTTTAAGATAAACGCAGAAAATTTTAAGGAATACGGCGAGAGCATAATCGATAAGATAGAAAAAAGCGCAATTCTTAAAACCGATATTAAAATTGCAGAGGACAGCTGCGAGGGCGTTAAGGTAATCTTTACAGACCCTGAAATTGACGGCTTTTACATTTTGAGAATGAGCGTACACGATCCGGTTATGCCGATGAATATCGAAAGTGCGGTGAAAGGCGGAGTTCGCAAAATCGCTCAAAGTGTATATGATGAATTACAGGGATATGAGCTTCTCGATATGACCTCTCTGAAACAATTCTTAGAGGAAAGTATTGACAAAGCGTGAATTATACATAAAATGTATGTATATATTTATCAAATGAAAGGTAAGGGAATATATGATTTTTGAAAAGGTTAGAGAAATAATTTGCGAGCAGTTTGACGTTGACGAGGAGAGCGTTACTCTCGATACGGATATAAGAGAAGATTTGGACGCTGACAGTCTTGATATGGTTGACCTTGTTATGAGCTTTGAGGATGAATTCAAAATCGAAGTTCCGGACAGTGCTATCGAAACCGTTAAAACAGTCGACGACATTGTTAAATTTATTGAGGAACACTGATTTATCAGTTAAATTTTAAGACAAGGATGTTGGAAAATGGCAGAACAGAAAAAGATGGTCAATGACATAACCGCAATGTACGAGGATTTTGCGAAATGGTACACCGACGTCGTAAAAAAGGCAGAGCTTGCCGAGTATACGAGCGTTAAGGGCTGTATGGTTATTCGCCCCTACGGTTATGCGATATGGGAAAATATTCAGAAGATAATGGACTCAATGTTCAAGGCGACGGGACATGAAAATGTTTGTATGCCTATGTTCATCCCCGAAAGTCTCCTCGAAAAGGAAAAGGATCACGTTGAGGGCTTTGCTCCCGAGGTTGCATGGGTAACACACGGCGGAAGCGAAAAGCTTGAGGAGAGACTTTGCGTTCGTCCGACGTCGGAAACACTTTTCTGCGAACACTACAAGCAGATTATCCATTCTTACCGCGATTTGCCGAAGCTCTACAATCAGTGGGTGTCGGTTGTCCGTTGGGAAAAGACTACAAGACCGTTCCTCCGCACAAGAGAATTTCTTTGGCAGGAGGGACATACAATTCACGCAACGGCAGAGGAAGCTAAGGCTGAAACAGTTAAAATGCTTAACGTCTATGCCGATTTCTGTGAAAACGTGCTTGCTATGCCCGTAGTTAAGGGCGTTAAGACCGAAAAAGAGAGATTTGCGGGCGCAGAAGACACATATACCATCGAGGCACTTATGCACGACGGTAAGGCATTGCAGTCGGGAACCTCGCACTATTTCGGCGACGGCTTTGCAAAGGCATTTGAAATTCAGTATATGGATAAGGACAACACTCTCAAAACTCCTTATCAGACATCTTGGGGAACAACGACAAGACTTATCGGCGCTATTATTATGACTCACGGCGACGACAACGGACTTGTTCTTCCTCCGAAAATCGCTCCCGTTCAGGTTGTTGTAATTCCGATTGCACAGCATAAGGAGGGCGTTCTTGATAAGGCTCAGGAGCTTTGCGACAGGCTTTCAAAGATATGCAGAGTTAAGTCCGACGTTTCCGAAAACTCTCCCGGCTGGAAGTTTGCAGAGTATGAAATGAAGGGCGTACCGCTCAGAGTTGAGATAGGTCCTAAGGATATTGAGAAAAATCAGTGTGTTATCGTAAGAAGAGATAACAGAGAGAAATATTTTGTTTCTCTTGACGAGCTTGAGGCTAAAATTCCCGAGCTTCTTGAAGAGGTTCATAAGGGACTTTACAACAAGGCTCTTGAGAGAAGAAGCAATATGACATATACTGCAAAAACGCTTGACGAGCTCAAGGATATTGCCGATAATAAACCGGGCTTTATCAAGGCTATGTGGTGCGGCGACAGAGCTTGTGAGGATAAGCTCAAGGAGTATGCCGGCGTAACCTCAAGATGTATCCCGTTTGAGCAGGAGCATATAGGCGACACCTGCGTTTGCTGCGGAAAGCCTGCCGATAAGATGCTCTATTGGGGCAAGGCATATTGATTTTGTTTGACAATAAGGATTAAAAATCATATAATTAGTATGCTTTCAAACTAAAACGGAGGAAACACTATGCAAAAGAAAATTGTTGCAGTAAGCCTTGTTATTTTAATGGTTGCGTTGTTGCTTGCATCCTGCGGTAATAAATATCTTATGGGTGAAATCAACGGCGTTGAACGTCCGCTTGTTACCGACGCAGAGGGAAATACGGAGATCGACAACGAGGGCAAAATCGCTGTTTATGTTACCGATGCAAAGGGTAATATTCAGTATGATGCTAACGGAAATCCGCAGAAGAACTACTATAAGCTTCCCGAAAAGATGGTCAACGGACAGACTCTTGAAACTCTCGATTACAAATTTACTATGCCGAAGGGCTGGACTCTCAAGGATGACGGTACCTTCTACAAGGACGGTACCGACGATAAGTGCTATGTTAATCTTGTCAAGGATACAACCCTTGGAGATTTTCAAACGTTTGAGTCGTTTATTGCGGAAAAAGAGGCGACTCAGCAGAAGGTTGTTGAAACCTTTAAGCAGCAATATCCTGATACGACAATGGTTATTACAAACGGCAATCTTACAGACGGTAAAGAGGTTGTGTTCTTTACCTATACTATGAAAGACTCGTCCGGCACAATAATTCACTATGCAACGTCGGCTTATGTGAATATAGATAAGGCTATTTATTCGGCGAACTATATTTGCGACAACGGAACGGGCTATGATGAGTCGTTTGACTTTATGGGAGCATTTTCTTCAAACTTTGTTGTTAAGTAATAAAATACAGCAAAACTTTTTCGGTGCGGAGATTTCCGCACCGATTTTTTTATCGGCAATGTACGTTTACACTTGTTATTTTAACGGTTTTATGATAAAATATATTATCTATAAATAAGAACGTGAGGGAGAATTAAGTGGCTGTTCTCAAGGACGTAAAGAGACTTGTTGTCAAGGTTGGTACATCAACGCTTACGTATGACACAGGCAAGACCAATATTAGACGTATGCATAAGCTTGTTTCCGTGCTCTCGGATATTGTCAATTCGGGAATTGAGGTTGCGCTTGTAACCTCGGGCGCAATCGGTGTCGGAGTCGGAAAATTAGGACTTAAAGAAAGACCGTCGGACATTTCGGGCAGACAGGCTGCCGCAACCGTCGGTCAATGCGAGCTTATGTTTATGTATGACAAGCTTTTCGGCGAATACGGGCATACGGTAGGTCAGCTTCTTATCACAAAGAGTGATGTTGACAGCGAGGAGCGCCGCAAAAATCTCGTAAATACATTTGAGAAGCTTTTCGATTACGGAGCAGTTCCGATAGTCAACGAAAACGACTCTGTTGCGGTTGATGAAATCGTTTACGGCGACAATGACAGCCTTTCGGCGATTGTTGCGAAGCTTGTAAACGCAGACGCACTGATTATTCTTACGGATATTGACGGCTTATATGATGATAATCCAAACGAAAATGAGGATGCAAAGCTCATTTCGCAGGTGGATGAAATCACAGATGAGCTTATCGCCGTCGCAGGCGGTCACGGCTCAAGATTTTCCACGGGCGGTATGGTAACGAAGCTTCATGCGGCGCAAATCGCAATGGATGCAGGCATAGATACAATCGTTATGAACGGTGCAGCTCCCGAGAGTATATATAAGGCTCTTGACGGCAAGCAGATAGGAACATTTTTTACGGGCAAAAAGGACTGATTTTATGACGCAAGTTCAATTACTCGGACAAAGGGCGAAGCAGGCGGAAAAAACACTTGCCACCGCATCGACCGAGCTTAAAAACAAGGCTCTTGAAAATATGGCACAGGAGCTTGCTGCGGCATCTCGGGAAATCCTTCAGGCAAATGCCGAGGATATGAAAAATGCCCGTGCAAACGGCGTTGCGCAGGTTATGCTTGACAGGCTTCTTTTGACAGAGGACAGAATTGTCGGAATGGCAAAGGGAATAACCGATATTGTAAGGCTTCCCGACCCGATAGGTGTAACGCTTTCAGAAATTAAACGACCTAACGGCATGACGGTGAAAAAAATAACCGTTCCGCTTGGAGTTATTGCCGTTATTTATGAGGCACGTCCGAATGTTACCTCTGACGCTGCGGCGCTTTGCCTGAAATCGGGCAATGCGGTTATATTGCGAGGCGGTAAAGAGGCTATAAATTCATCAAAGGCAATCGTCAAGGCGTTACGGCTCGGACTTGAAAAAACAGGTTTAGATGAAAACTGTATATCGCTTGTGACCGACACCTCAAGGGACAGCGCAACCGAGCTTATGAGAATGAACGAGTATATTGACGTGCTTATTCCGAGAGGCGGAGCAGGGCTTATTCGTTCTTGCGTTGAAAATTCTACGGTGCCCGTGATTGAAACCGGAACGGGCAACTGCCACATTTATATCGACAAGGACGCAGATATTCAAATGGCGGCGGATATTGTATACAACGCAAAGACCTCTCGACCGTCTGTGTGCAATTCGGCGGAGAGCTTGGTAATTCATAAGGATATAATAAAAGAGGCTTTGCCGATTATCAAAAAAAGGCTTGATGAGAAAAATGTTGAGTTAAGAGGCGACGATACGGCGAGAGCTTCGGCAGACGGTATACTTCCCGCAACCGAGGACGATTGGGGCAGGGAATACCTTGACTATATAATGTCGGTAAAAACGGTCGAAAGTCTTGATGAGGCTATTGAGCATATATCAAAGTATTCAACGGGACACAGCGAGTGTATCGTGACCGAAAACGAAGCGGCGGCAGAAGAATTCTTAAAGCGCATCGATTCGGCGGCTGTTTATCACAATGTCAGCACAAGATTTACGGACGGCGGAGAGTTCGGCTTCGGTGCGGAAATCGGAATTTCCACACAAAAATTGCACGCAAGAGGACCTTTGGGACTTCCCCAGCTTACCTCGTTCAAATATATTATTTGCGGTAACGGGCAGATAAGATAACAAGGAGAATAACTATGGCTGATGAAATCGTAAAATTTGAAAATTCGCCTAAAAAGAAAAAGAGGAAAAGAGCGCATCCGTGGGCTTTTCCGTTAGGACTTTTGATGGCGGTGCTTTCGGTTACGGGTCTTGTAACTATACTTGTGGCAGGCGTAAACGGCATAAGCTCCGTCAAGGATAAAATCGATAACATTGAAAAATACAACACAATGCTCACTCCCGTTGTTATGAACGACCCGAGTGTGTTCGACGATATATCGAAGGCGGATATGAGCCAGCTTATCGATATTTCGGTGTGGGCGATTATTAAGAGTGATTTAGCTCCCGATACCTACGAATACAGCGAAGCGGGAATGATTATTCCCGAGGCTGATATAGCTGCGTCATACACAAAGCTATTCGGTACGGAAAGAGCACCTGTTCACATGACTGTTTCGGGTTACGGTTATGAATTTACCTACGATTCGGCGAAAAAGTGCTACATAATTCCGCTTACGGGTATCGAGCCGACATACACGCCGAGCGTTGTTGATGTTGACAAAAAGAAGAATATGATCGTTTTGACCGTAGGTTATCTTCCAAGCGGCGGCTGGGCACAGGATACAGACGGAAAAATGGTAGCTCCCGAGCCTGACAAATACGTTAAGGTAACCCTGCGTGAAAAGGACGGCAACTACTATATAAGCGCAATGCAGGCAACTGCAAGCCCCGAGGTCGCAACCACAACGCCCGTCAGCACAACGACTGCGCCTGCGGAATCCACAACTGAGCCGACAACAGCACCCGAACAGGCTGCCGAGGACGCTCCTCAGACAGAAATAGCATAAGGAAAAGGAAAATATTATGATTAAGATTTCTCCCTCAATTTTATCAAGCGATTACGGTAATCTCTCTTCAGAGCTTAAAAGGATGGAGGCTTGCGGAGCCGATATGCTTCACATAGACGTTATGGACGGACATTTTGTTCCGAATATTACGCTCGGTGCGCCGATTGTAAAGTGCATCAGAAAATCAAGCACTCTTCCGTTTGATGTGCATCTTATGATAAGCGATCCGTATAAATATATACCTGATTTTGTAAACGCAGGCTCGGATATAATTACTTTTCATGCAGAGGCTGACTCCGATATTGAAAAGACGATTGATTTGATTTTGGCTTCGGGCAAAAAAGCCGGACTTTCGGTTAAGCCTAAAACCCCTGTCGAAGCGGTTTATCCGTATCTTGATAAGCTTTCAATGGTGCTTGTTATGACTGTTGAGCCGGGCTTTGGCGGTCAGTCGTTTATGGAGGATATGATGCCCAAGGTTTCTGCGGTTAGGTCTGAAATTGACAGAAGAGGACTTGATGTTGACATTCAGGTTGACGGCGGAATAAACAAGGACACAATTTCGATTGCCGCAAAGGCAGGCGCAAATGTATTTGTGTCGGGAAATGCGATTTTCTCAAGCGACAACGCCGAAAAAACAATAGCAGATTTTAAGGTAAGAGCTTCGGTTTAATTGACGGCAAACGCTTTAGATGAATTTAGTCTAAACATGGCTCAGGCAAATTTTTATGATATAAATTATCGGAAATGAGGTGAAATTTTGAGCGAGAACGAACGATTGAGGATAAACATACAGCCTGTATTATCCGAAACAGAAAAGCTTGAAATTAAAAACACCCGAAAATATATGATTGATATGCTTATGGTGCTCCTTGCACCTATGGCAATGTCATTTTATTATTACGGGCTGCGTGCGGTGCTTTTGGTGCTGTATGCTGTCCTGTCCGCTTTGATTTGCGAGTTTTTATCTTCTAAAATTTACAAATTCAGAGCGTCCTATTCGGATCTTTCGTCGATTGTAACGGCAATATCGATAGCTATGTGCATACCTGCCTCGTCTGCGTGGTGGGTACCCGTGCTTATAACCGTATTTGCACTTGCGGTGGTAAAATTTCCGTTCGGAAACTCTAGAAGTCTTATGTTTTTGCCGTCTGCCGCAGGAATTGCCTTTTTGACGGTGTGCAATTCGGCAAGTATGTTTTCATATCCGGTTATTCCCACGACGGCGGACAAGTTCGCACAGCTTTCAAGTTCAAACGCCGCTTTGGGCAACTCGATTGCGTATATGCTTTCGCAGGGTAATTCAATCGGTATTAACATAATCAGTTATATTGATATAGCTGTCGGTAATGTTTCCGGACCGATGGGAACAACCTGTGCGGTTGCGATAATCGGCGGCTTGCTTTATTTGCTTATAAGACGACCGAGAACGGCTATGATGTCCTTTGTTTATCTCGGAACTTGCGCAGTATATGCGTTCCTTTTCCCGAGAATAACTACGGGACGTGGAATATCGATAATAATGGAGCTTTGCAGCGGACTTACAGGCTTTGCGGCATTGCTTTTTGTCACAAACGAAACCCTCGCACCAAAAAGAACAAACGCAAGAGTGCTTTATGCGGTGCTTATGGGGCTTATAACTATGATTTTAAGAACCTTTGGCTCGATTGAGGACAGCACGGTTTTTGCCGTTTTGATTGCAAACGCTTTTGCCTGCACGCTCGACCAAAAACTTCCGATTACCAAAAGGGAGCAGCTTTTGCTCGACAAGAAAAAGGAAGCAGAGGCAATGTCAACGGACAAGCCTATTGATACGGATGAGCAATCGCAAATTGTAGCGCAAAAGGTTATGGAAATAATCAATAATTCGGAGGAAACGCAGGAAAGCGCCGAAGATGAAAACGGAGGTGTCGGGAATGAATGATAAAACCTCATTTTCTACTTCTATAAAAAACAGCGCATTTATTAAAAACCCTGTTTTGTTTGAGTCGATAGGTATAGCACCCGTTGTTGCAATGGCTGTTTCGGTTAAAACGGCGATTATGCTTTCGGTAATTTCGGCAGCGGAGCTTATAATAATCGAGTGCTTCGCAAGTATTGCGCTCAAAAAGGTTAAGCACGAATACAGGGTGCTGATATATGCTCTTTTAGGCGTGCTTATAAATGTTCCGTTTTGGCTGTTTTTCTCGAAATTTGCACCGAACGAGACGGCAAACGTAAGCATCTTTTTACCGATAATTGCGGTAAACTCACTCATTGCACTTCATTGTGAGAGAGTGGCGGTCAGGTCAACGCTTAAAGAAACCTTCTTTGACGCTGTGTCCGCAACAATCGGCTATGTTTTGATTATCTTTATTGTTGCGATACTCAGAGAGATATTGGGTTCGGGAACATTTTACAGTATAAAGCTTAATCTTCCCGTACAGCTGAAAGGCTTGTTATTGCCGTTCGGAGGATTTTTGATGCTTGGCTTTGCGGCGGCGTTCTTTAAGGCGAGAATTAAGAGCAGGTATCCGGAGGAAAATCCCGAGGAGGCATTCAACCTTTCGGAAATTTCGCAGTCTCATCATGAGGATATTAAAACTATGCTTCATGAGGATTTTGAATCTGTTGCAAATGAGCCTATAAAAGAAAACCCGATAGACTTCTTTAAGAGCGTGGTTGAAAAGCCCGAGCAGCCCGAGGAAGAAAAGCACGAAAAGCGCAAAAAAATTAAAAGGGCAAAAAAAGAAAAGCCCGTTAAGACGGAAAAGCGTAAAAAAGAGAAAAAGGCTGTCGAGAAATCAGTTAAAGCGACTCCGATTGAAAATCCGAGAAAAGAAAAATACGAATCTGAATTTGACGATATTTTGCTTGATCTCGAGCGAAGCAAGGCTCCAAAAGAGGAAGAGAATATCGATATTTCAAAAGACGGCGACGGAAACGGCGGTGATGAGGCATGAGAATAATAACAGAGCTCATTTCGGCGGCTATGTACGCTATGTTGGCACAAAACTTCATTTTCACAGGCGGCTACGGTGCCTCGGAGGCTGTCAGAATGGCTGCAAAGCCGAAGCAGCTTTATCCGATGACGTTTTTCATTACGCTGTTTTCGACCACGGTATCCGTGATTTGCGTTTTGCTTGAGCAGATAGCCGCTGTCAAGCAATTGAGCATACTCGGACACGCAGTTGAATTTATTATCGTGCTTACGGTAATGTATATTATAGTGCTTGCGATTTCTGTTTTAGTGTTCAAGGCTAAGGACAGAACGGTCAGAAGAATAGGCATAGCGGCGTTCAATACACTTGTAATTGCCGTTCCGTTTATAAACTACCGTGCGGCATTTACCATTGCTCAGGCTATCGGCTCGGGTATCGGTTCGGGCTTTGCGTTTGTTATTGCGGTTCTGCTTATAAATGTAGGCTTACGCCGTCTTGACCGCAATCCGAATATTCCCGAAGCCTTCAAGGGCACACCGGCGATATTTATTTACGTTTCAATTCTCTCGCTTGCTTTTTCGGGATTTTACGGAAGCGGATTGACTATGTAAGGGCAGAACAAAATGCAGTTTCAAAACAAGAATGTTAAGCCGAGGAAAAGAAGCTATTATCGCTTTTCAAAGAATTATCCGAGCAGAAGCGGTAATATCTATGCTATCGGCGAGAGCAGAACAAGAAGAAAAAAAGAAAAAAGAAACAGAATAATTTTCTATGTGTCGCTTGTGTTTGTGTTTGCGGCTGTATTTCTTATTGCTTCGGTTATGAGCAAGCTGTCGCACAGACCGATTGACAGCACCTCGAAGGGTCTTGCCGCCCAATATGACGGTCAACTAAAGGCTCTTGAAATGCCCGAGGAGGCACTCGGCGGCGGAATTGCCTACGATTTGTTCAGAACACAGCTTAAAACGGACAAGGCAAATGCTGTTGAGGTCGTGCTCAAAAGAGCAGACGGAAATTTGAATTATAATTCCGATGTTCAAACCGCAAAGGAAATCGGCGCTTGCACGCAGGCGTATGAAAATGCTTGGCAGACAATAGGCAAACTTCGAGCAGACGGATATAAAATCATTGTAAAACTTTATTGCTTTGAGGATCCGCTTGCGGCGTCTATGTTAAAAGGCTCGGCGGTTACCGTTCAAGACGGAACAACGGTTTGGCTTGACGACAGCGCACAAAATGACGGCAATCCGTGGCTAAATCCTTATTCGCAGGCTGCGCAGGATTATCTGTACGGAATTATAAGCGAATGTGCAACGGGTGCGGACGTGGTTATGCTCAACAGCGTATGCTTTCCGACGGGCAAGCTGACCGATACCGCATTTTTCTTGGGCGAGGCGGAGAGCGTCGAAAGCCGAAATTCCGTGCTTCACACCTTTGTAGCAAAGGCGGCGGAGCTGTGTGGGGATACGGAAATTGCGTTGTGTACCGACATAGGCAGTGCACTCAACGGAAACGAGCAGCTCTATTCGGGCAGTATATTTGACAGCGGAGCTTTGTTTAACGCTGTTGATTTTACGGGCTTTGAGTCTGCTAATGAATTTTCGGTCGGCGGCACTTCGTCGGTCGGAATGGATAAAGCGACGCTCATTTCAGCGTCTATTCCGTTGCTCAATGAAAAAACAGAAGAAAATTATACGACAAAAGGACTTTTACCGATTATTGATGACGAGGCATATATTAAAAATCTCGAAGAATTGGGAATAAATAATTATATACTCATCCAAAAAACAGATAGTTGACAAAAGTCTATAAATATGCTATTATACTACCAGTATAACCCAATTGAAGGGGAGTAGCTTGAATTCGGCGGTCAACATCATGTTGCGTTTCGCATCTGGTCGTCGAACCTAATAATTAGGAAGCAAGACCTTCGGCAGACTTTTTTATCTGTCGAAGGTCTTTATTTTTAACAACGGAGGAAAACTATGAAACACTATCTCAGCACGCCCGAAGAAGTGTTCAAGGAAACAAGCTCTTCGGAAAAAGGTCTGACTTCCGAGCAGGCACAAAAGAGACTTGAGGAAAACGGAAAAAACCGTCTTGAAGAGGGTAAGAAAAAGTCTGTAATCAGACGTCTTTTAGAGCAGTTTGCCGACCCTATGATAATTATTCTTATCGTTGCGGCGGCAATTTCAGGTATTACAGCAGCATTTGAGGGAGGCTTCCCGTCAGATGTAATAATTATTCTTTTTGTAGTAATTTTGAATGCGATACTCGGCGTTGTTCAGGAAAGCAAGGCTGAAAAAGCGATTGAAGCATTGCAGGAAATGGCGGCGGCAACCTCAAAGGTTGAACGTGACGGCAAGGTTATGCAGATTAAGAGCGAGGATCTTGTTGTCGGCGACGTGATTATCCTTGAAGCGGGAGATGCGGTTCCTGCCGATGCGAGAATAATCGAGAGTGCGAGCCTTAAAATCGAAGAGGCGGCGCTGACAGGCGAGTCTGTTCCCGTAAATAAGTTTATCGATATTATCAATCTTAAGGATACCGAGAAGGATGTTCCGCTCGGCGACCGTAAGAATATGATGTATATGGGCTCTTCCGTTGTTTACGGACGAGGCAGAGCAGTTGTTACGGCTACGGGTATGGATACCGAAATGGGTAAAATCGCAGGTGCTTTGGCTCAGGCTCAGGACGGACAAACCCCCTTGCAGAAAAAGCTTGCACAGCTGAGCAAGATACTCAGCTTTATCGTAATCGGTATTTGTGCGGTTATTTTTGCAATCGGTATTATAAGAGAGATTGTTACAGGCAATCAGATAGGACTTGAATTCTTGCTTAATACCTTTATGATAGCGGTTTCGCTTGCTGTTGCGGCAATTCCCGAGGGACTTGCGGCGGTTGTAACCGTCGTGCTTTCAATCGGCGTTACCAATATGTCAAAGAAAAACGCTATTATAAGAAAGCTCACCGCTGTTGAAACATTAGGTTGTGCGCAGATTATCTGCTCGGATAAGACGGGTACTCTTACACAGAACAAGATGACGGTTGTTGAGCATTACGGCGACGACGAAAAAATGCTTGCAACAGGTATGGCTCTTTGCACGGATGTCAATATTGACGAAAACAAAGAGATAATCGGCGAGCCTACCGAGGCTGCGCTTGTTGCTTATGCACTTACACTTGATTTGAACAAAAACGACCTTTCAAAGAACGAGCCGAGAGTTGCGGAAGCACCCTTTGACTCAATGAGAAAGATGATGTCAACCGTTCACTCAAAGGACGGCGCATACATTCAATACACAAAGGGTGCACCCGACGAGGTATTGAAGTGCTGTACTAAGATTTTGAAGGACGGCAAAGTTAGAGATATTACCGAAGCTGACAGAACGGAAATTCTTAAAAAGAACAAGGAATATGCCGACAGAGCGTTGCGTGTCCTTGCTTGCAGTTTCAAGGAGCTTTCCGAAATTCCCGCCGACCAAAGCCCCGAGGCGCTTGAAAAAGACCTTGTTTTCTGCGGACTTGTCGGTATGATTGACCCCGTAAGACCTGAGGTCAAGGCGGCAATCGAGGAATGCAGAACTGCGGGGATCAGACCGATTATGATTACGGGTGACCATAAAGATACGGCTACGGCTATTGCAATGGAGCTTGGAATAATCGACAACCCCGACGCTGCAATCACAGGCGCACAGCTCAACGAGATTTCGGACGAAGATTTTGAAAAGGATGTCGAAAAGTATTCTGTTTATGCGAGAGTTCAGCCCGAGCATAAGGTCAGAATTGTAAATGCTTGGAAAAAGCGTGGTATGATTACCGCAATGACGGGCGACGGCGTAAATGACGCACCTTCGATTAAGAGCGCCGATATCGGCGTCGGAATGGGCATCACAGGCACAGACGTTACAAAGAACGTTGCGGATATGGTACTTGCCGACGATAACTTTGCAACAATCGTTTCGGCAGTTGAAGAGGGCAGAAGAATTTACGACAATATCCGTAAATCCATTCAGTTCCTGCTTGCATCAAACCTCAGCGAAGTGCTTTCAATTTTCTTCGCAAACCTTTTAGGCTTTACAATTTTGAAGCCTGTTCATCTTCTTTGGATTAACCTTGTAACTGACTGCTTCCCTGCCCTTGCTCTTGCAATGGAAAAGGGAGAGAAGAATATAATGAGCCGTCCTCCCAGAAATTCAAAAGACGGTATATTCTCCGGCGGCGTAGGCTTTGATATTTTCTATCAGGGATTATTTGTAACAGGTCTTACGCTTGCGGCGTACTTTATCGGCCACCATATCGAAGCGGGCGTTTGGGAAATTACAAACTCTCCCGACGGTATGACAATGGCATTCCTCACAATGAGTATGTGTGAAATTTTCCACTCACTCAATATGCGTTCACAGAGAGGCTCTACCGTTGCAATGACCTTTAGAGGCAGTCACAATATGTACCTTTTCGGTTCATGCCTTATGTCGCTCTTGATGACAACGGTTGTAATTTATGTTCCGTTCCTTGCAAATGCATTTGATTTCCAGACAATAGATTTGATGGAATATGCGGTTGCGCTTGCACTTGCGTTTGCTATCATTCCGCTTGTTGAAATTGTTAAGGCGATTGAAAGAACCGTTGACAAAAGAAAAGTGAAGAAATAATCACAATAATAGCAATAAGCCTCCCTTGTGTAAAGGGAGGTGTTGAGCGAAGCGAAACGGAGGGATTGTTTTGTTAGATAGAAAGCATAATCACAACCTTGTCGCAAACGCAAAGAACTTGCGCAAGAATATGACAAAGGAAGAATCTCACCTGTGGTATGATTTTCTTAAAACCTATCCTATTCGTTTTCAAAGACAAAAGATAATCGGTAAATATATTGTAGATTTTTATTCCGCAAAGATGAATTTAGTTATTGAACTTGACGGGTCGCAGCACTTTGAGGATCAAGGAATTAAATATGATGCCGAGCGAACAAAATACTTGGAACGATATGGCTTGACCGTAATCCGAATTCCAAACAATGAAATAAATTACAATTTTGACGGCGTTTGTGAATATATAGATAATTATATTAAACAATCCCTCAGTCGTCAAAGATGACGACAGCTCCCTTTACACAAGGGAGCCTGAAAGAAATAACAAAAAACGCACTCGCTAAACCGAGTGCGTTTAATTTTGCTTTACTTTGTTTATTATCAGCCCAAAATCTCTTTAAGGATTTTTTGAACTTCCTGTGCAGGAGCTTTGCCCTTGAGAGCACGCATTGCCTGTCCCATAATATAACCCATAGCCTGCGTTTTGCCTGCTTTATATTCGGAAACACTCTTTTCATTTTCAGCGATAACCTGCTCAATTATCGGTCTTAAAGCCGAAAGGTCGGTTACCTGCGCAAGATTGTTTTCCTCAACGTATTTTTCGGGGTCAACACCGTCCGTGAATACCTTTTCAAGCACCTTTTTACCTGTTCCACGGTTAATCTTGTTTGACTTAACCATATTTATAACAGCGGCAAGTGCTTCGGGTTTCAACGGGTTGTTTTCGGTAAGCGTTGCGCTGTCATTGAGAAGCTTCATAACCTCGCCCATTATCCAGTTGGCAACGTCCTTCGGAGAATCGCACTTTTCAAGGGTGCTTTCAAAGAATTTAACAAGCGCAATGTCGCCCGTGATAATTCCCGTGTCGTACTCGGGAAGTCCGAGCTCGTTCAAATAACGCTCTCTCTTTTCCTCGGGAAGCTCGGGCATTGTCGATTTAATTTCTTCGATTTGCTCGTCGGAAATTTCAATCGGCGGAAGGTCGGGCTCGGGGAAATATTTATAGTCCTGAGCGTCCTCTTTTGAACGCATTGCGTAGCTGTAACCCTTGTTATCGTCCCAACGACGAGTTTCCTGAACAACCTTTTCGCCGTCCTCGATAAGCTCAATCTGCCTCTGCGCCTCATAAGCGATTGCTCGCTCAATAGCGTGGAAAGAGTTCAAGTTTTTCATTTCGGTTCTTGTTCCGAATTCAGCCTGACCTTTAGGTCTTACCGAAAGGTTTACGTCGGCACGAAGTGAGCCCTCCTGCATTTTACAGTCGGAAACGCCTGTGTATTGAAGAATTGCACGAAGCTTTGAAAGGTAGTCGATAACCTCTTCTGCACTTCTGAAATCGGGCTCGGATACAATTTCAAGCAACGGCACACCGCAGCGGTTGTAGTCAACAAGCGTGCAATCCTCGAACTCATCGTGAATAAGCTTGCCTGCATCCTCCTCCATATGAATTTCATGGATGCCGATTTTCTTCTTCTCCCCGTCCTTTGTATTGACTTCTATATAGCCGTTTCTGCAAATCGGGAGATAAAGCTGTGAAATCTGATAAGCCTTAGGCAAATCGGGGTAGAAGTAGTTTTTTCTGTCAAATTTATTGTTCTGTGTGATTGTGCAATTTGTTGCAACGCCCGTGCGGATAGCGAACTCAACCACTCTCTTATTGAGAAGCGGTAAAGTACCGGGCATACCCGAACAAATTTCGCAAACGTGAGTGTTAGGCTCTCCGCCGAACTCGGTCGAACAGCCACAGAATATTTTTGTTTTGGTCGCAAGCTCGGTGTGAACTTCAAGACCCATTACTATTTCCCATTCCATAGTCTGCCCTCCTTAATCCAATGTCGGCAATTTTGTGTGATAATCGGTTGCGTTTTGGAATGCCTTTGCCGCACTCATTATTTCCGCCTCGCAGAACGGCTTTCCGATAAGCTGCATACCGATCGGCATACCGTCAGCGTCAAATCCGCAGGGTGCGGAGAAGGACGGAAGTCCTGCAATGTTTATCATAACCGTATAAATATCGCCGAGATACATTTTAAGCGGGTCTGAAAGGCTTTCGCCCATTTTAAGCGCTGTTGTCGGTGCAACGGGGCCTAAAATCATATCAAATTTTTCAAATGCATCGAAAAATGCGTTTTGAATGAGCTTTTTAGCTTTAAGAGCCTTGTTATAATAAGCATCATAATATCCCGAAGAGAGAACGAAGTTGCCAAGCATAATTCTGCGCTTAACCTCCATTCCAAAGCCCTCGGAACGGCTCATAACATATCTGTCTAAAAGATTTTCGCTGTTCTTTGAGGAATAGCCGTACTTGATACCGTCATATCTCGAAAGGTTTGAGCAAGCCTCTGCGCAAGCGATAATGTAATATGTCGGAATTGCATACTTTGCAATCGGCATTTTGAACATTTCAACTTCTGCACCGAGTTCACGGAATTTGTCGGCGGCAGCGAGGATAGAAGCCTTAACGTCCTCATTGATGCCCTCGCCGAGATAATCCTCGGGAATACCGATTTTCTTGCCCTTTATTTCTCCGCTTACAGCCTTGTCAAAATCAAACTTGTCATAGACCATAGAAGTACCGTCTTTTTCATCTTTTCCCTGAATTACGGAGAAAAGTGCGGCACAGTCGTCAACGTCCTTGCCGATAGGGCCGATTTGGTCGAGCGACGAAGCGTAAGCCACAAGTCCGTAACGTGAAACAGCACCGTAAGTGGGCTTGAGTCCCGTTACGCCGCAGAAAGAGCAGGGCTGACGGATCGAGCCGCCCGTATCAGAGCCGAGCGTTACGGGAGAGAGCTTTGCGGCAACGGCAACCGCCGCACCGCCCGAACTTCCGCCCGGAACCTTTTCAATGTCCCACGGGTTATGAGTAACGCCCGTAGCCGAGGTTTCGGTCGTGCTTCCCATAGCGAACTCGTCCATATTGAGCTTGCCGATAACAACCATACCCTCGTCATTAAGGCGGTTGATTACGGTTGCGTTGTATGTCGGTATAAAGTTTTCGAGAATTTTTGATGAGCAGGTTGTAAGAATATCCTTTGTACAGATATTGTCCTTAACACCTATCGGCACACCTGCAAGTCTGCCTGTGTACTTTCCGCTGTCGATACCCTGCTGAACTTCTTTCGCTCTTTTAAGAGCCTCGTCTTTACAAACGGTATTATAGCAGTGAAGTTTTGTATCGTATTTGTCAATGACGTCGAAAAACGCATTTACAGCCTCTTCGACGGTTATTTCTTTATTTTTTATGGCAGTTGAAATTTCAAGTGCCGTCATTTCACAAATGTTTTTCATGTTCTGCACCTCATTCAACTGTTTTCGGAACTACAAAGCAACCGTCTTTGCTGTCGGGTGCGTTTTTGAGTATGTTTTCCGTATCCGCCTTGTTTGTTACGATGTCGTCACGCATTACGTTTGCAACGGGGAATGAGTGCGAAGCAGGCTCAATTCCGTCGGTGTCAAGCTCGTTGAGCGTGTCAATGTAGGTAAGAATGTCCTGAAGATCCTTTTCGGCAGCGACCTTTTCCTCTTCGGTAAGTCTTATTCTGCCGAGCTTTTCAAGATATTCTACAAGGTTTCTGTCTATCGTCATTTATATCACCTTATGAGTTATTTTTCGGGAATGGGACGGCGAAGCTTGATGTGAACCTCACGAAGCTGCTGCTCCGTAACGGTGTTCGGTGCGCCGAGAAGCATATCCTGAGCGTTTGAGTTCATCGGGAAAGCGATGATTTCACGGATGTTTTCTTCGTCTTTAAGAAGCATTATCATTCTGTCAACACCGGGTGCCATACCTGCGTGAGGCGGAGCGCCGTAGTGGAATGCTCTGAACAAAGCGCCGAAACGCTTGGCAACCTCGTCCTCCGAGTAGCCTGCAAGCTCAAAAGCCTTAATCATAATGTCGGGACGGTGGTTACGAACTGCGCCCGAGGAGAGCTCAACACCGTTGCAGACAATATCGTACTGATAAGCCTTGATTGTAAGCGGATCCTGATTGAGAAGTGCGTCCATACCGCCCTGAGGCATTGAGAACGGGTTGTGAGTAAAGTCAAGCTTGCCCTCGTCGTTCTTCTCATACATCGGGAAGTCTGTGATGAAGCACATATCAAATCTGTTCTTATCGATTATGTCAAGACGCTCGCCGAGAGCTGTTCTGATTAGACCTGCAAGGGTATTAACAACCTTGATATTGTCGCAGATAAAGAACAATGTATCATCTGTTTTAAGATTGAGCATTGAGGTAAGCTCTGCTTTCTTTTCGGGTGTCAGGAACTTGTCAATCGGACCCTTAAAGGAGCCGTCCTCAAGAACTGTGAGGTAGCCGAGACCCTTCATACCTATATCAAGAGCGTATGCAAGGAGCTTTTCGAAGAAGCCCTTTGAGCATTTACCGCACGGAGCGACAATTCCTCTTACGGGCTTGCCCTGGAATGCCTTGAATTCAACATCCGAGAAGAAATCGGTCAAATCGTTGATGACAAGCGGGTTTCTGAGGTCGGGCTTGTCTGTACCGTATTTGAGCATAGCCTCTTCAAACGGAATTTTAACGAACGGCGCAGGGGAAACAGTCTTTCCGCCGCCGAACTTTGTAAATGTATCATAGAGAACCTCTTCCGCAACCGCAAAAACATCCTCTTGTGTTGCAAAAGCCATCTCAAAGTCAAGCTGATAGAACTCGCCGGGAGAACGGTCGGCTCTTGCGTCCTCATCTCTGAAGCAGGGAGCTATCTGGAAATACTTGTCGAAGCCCGAAACCATAAGCAGCTGCTTGAACTGCTGCGGAGCCTGAGGCAAAGCATAGAATTTACCCTCGTGCTTTCTTGAGGGGATGATATAGTCTCTTGCGCCCTCGGGAGATGAGCAGGTAAGAATGGGCGTGTTTATCTCGGGGAAGCCCATGCTCTCCATTTTTCTGCGAAGGAAGCTGACAACCTCCGAACGGAAAAGTATATTGTCATGCATCTTTTTATTTCTCAAATCAAGGAAACGGTAGGTAAGACGTGAATCCTCTCTCGTATTGACCGAGTCCTCAATTTCAAACGGAAGAGCCTCCGAGCAGGTGCCGAGAATTTCAAGCTCCGATACCTTTATTTCAAGCTCACCCGTGGGGATTTTTTTGTTTACGGTGTCTTCATCTCTTTTAACAACCTTGCCTGTAACAGATATAACAGACTCCTTGTGCACACCCTGCATAAGTGAATCGTCGTTTACGACAACCTGAGTAATTCCGTATTGATCTCGCAAATCAATGAAAATAACTCCGCCGTGATCTCGAACGGTGTCAACCCAACCTGCGAGGCTGACGGTTTTTTCAAGGTCAGCGAGAGTTAATTCGTTACAATTATGCGTTCTGTAAGCCATTTAACACATTCCTTCCGATAAATCGGCACTTGCCGAAAATTATATTTTACCTAATTATACAGTTGATTATTATAACACAAGAAATCAATTTTGTATAGTGTTTTATAAGATATAATACCTATAAATTCTGCGTTGTAAATAGATGTGACCCATTTTTGATAAAAAAATAAGTCAAAATATAGTACAATGTTTTTGAACGCCTTTTGAGTGGAGCGTAGCGGA
>SFGA01000003.1 GCA_004556705.1 Ruminococcus sp.
CAGTTCTTTATCAAGAACAGGTTCTAATCTTTGTTTATTTCTCAGTTTTTTCTTCTTCTCTTATCTCTTTCTCCTTTGTTCAGTTTTTAGGGTGTAATATGCACCTTTAGCTCAGCTGGTAGAGCACCTGACTCTTAATCAGGGTGTCCAGGGTTCGAGTCCCTGAAGGTGTACCACTTGAATAAAAACGGCCCGTTGGTCAAGTGGCCTAAGACTCCGGCCTCTCACGCCGGCAACAGCGGTTCGAATCCGCTACGGGTCACCAATTTAGATTAAACGGGATTTCCTGTTTATTATATACCCACTCTGTGGGACAATTGAACAAGTTAGCGTTAGAGAAATCTAATGTTGATTAGTCGGTGTTTATTACGATGAGGGTCCACCCGTTCCCATCCCGAACACGGTAGTTAAGCTCATTCGTGCCGAAGATACTTGGCTGGAAGCGGCCCGGGACTCAGTCGGTAGAGCACTCGGCTGTTAACCGAGTTGTCGTTGGTTCGAGTCCAACTGGGGGAGCCATAAAAGGGTAACAAAAAAGATGCCCACGAAAAAGCCTTGATTTTTCAAGGCTTTTTTGCTTTTTATGGAAAAATTTCAAAAGATAGTTTTATAGATGCCAAACGGCATAAATTCTATTCATATTGGACTCGAACTTCCCACTTACACATTGATTCATACTTGATAAATTTTTTATGTTGGTTTTTGTTTATAAATTAAAGAATATCATTATCTTCAATTTCAAATTCGAAATCTAAGATATCTTGGAGAAGAGATAAAAATAATTCTAAGTCATTAAATCGTCTGTAATTGATAAATGATATTGCTTTAAAGAACATAATAAATATTATAGAGAGCGAAACTGCTAACAATAGAAGGACAAAGCATAACGCAAGTTTTTGCTCAAACTCACCATCTAAACTAAATACATTTGACATAATCATAAGCAGAAAAGGAATGATGAGAATTTGAAAACTTGTGGTTATGTACTTTGTTATTTTTTGATTGTTCTCATAATGCTTATTTAATCGTATTGATAACCTTCGATAAAGTTGTTTTATTTGATTTTTTTTGATAATTCCTTCAGACTTTAATATTTCAAACAATTCTTGACGTTGATTTATTTTTCTATCCATTGCATTTTTAATATCCTCGCGAGATGCATTAAGAATAAATGCTAATATAACTATGATCAATATAGATATCAATATGCCTATAGAAGCGTTTTTAAACCAATAACTTAAAATAAAACAAGTTACCATAGAAATAGTAGCTGTAAAATAGATAGAAAAAACCACTTTTAATTTTAGAGGTAAAGTTTTAAATGCATCCCACCAGTTTGAAAGTTTTTCTTTGTTTTGCGTTTTCTGTAAATACAGTAAGAAAATTTGCCAATCCATTATATGAGCTCCTTAAAAAATAGATTTGTAATTATGAATTTATTCTTTATTATACAATATTTAGGTGTTTCAATCAATATAATACACAAAACAACAAAAATTCTGCCAAATCAATGGTATGCGAACATACGGGGGCGTAGCTCAGCTGGGATGAGTGCTTGACTGGCAGTGTGGGGGTCATCGGTTCGATCCCGACCGTCTCCAACATAAAGTGGTTACAAAAAAAGATGAAGCCCCAAAAACCTCGGTGTTACCGAGGTTTTTTGCTGTCTAATGAGCAAATTTCAGCAGTTAAAATTCGTAGATGTAAAACAGCGTTTTTCCCTTTGTGTATAGATTTGAACTCCCACATAATTAAATATTAAACATATTCAGGCAGATAGAAAGTAAAAAATCTATCTGCCTTTTTTCATATATATATACATAGCCAATCGTTTGAAACATAACGGTTGGCTTTTTTTATTTTAAAAACAAAATGCGAGGTGATTTGAAATATGGTTGTAAAAAAGCACGTCAAATTTAATCAATTTTAAGTAAGGAAGGAAAAAAGAAATATGAACAAATTTGAAGCAGAGCGACGCTTTGTACAGCGTATGAAGGACACCTATCCCCCCGGAACAAGATTAGTAATGCTCAGTATGGATGATCCCTATGCTCCGATACCGAGCGGAATGAGAGGAACAGTTGAGCATGTTGACGATGCCGCACAAATTCATATGCGCTGGGATAACGGCAGAACTCTTGCCATCATTCCCGAAGAGGATGATTTCCGCAAATTGACAGCAGAAGAATTGGCAGAAGAAAATGAAGATATGGACGAGGACAATGCTCCTGTCATGGGAATGTGAGGTGCGGCGAAAATTATATAAATAAAGGCAGTCGGATTTGCTATGTCAATCCGATTTTTTGATATGTTCGCAGGAATCGGCGGTTTCCGTTCGGGGCTTGAAGCTGTCGGCGGCTTTGAATGCATCGGTCACTGCGAGATAGATAAATATGCAAATCAGGCATACAACGCCATATATGAACCGAAAGGAGAATTGTACTTTGAAGATGCAAGAAAAATCAACCCGAAAGACTTGCCTAATATCGACCTTATTTGCGAGGGCTTTCCCTGTCAGAGTTTTTCAATCGCAGGTCTGCGAAAAGGATTTAAAGATGACGCAAGAGGCACTCTCTTTTTTGAGATCGCCCGAATTGCCGCCGTTAAAAGACCATCATTTCTGCTTCTTGAAAATGTTCCCGGTCTCCTTTCGCATGACAAAGGCAGGACTTTTGCGACAATCCTCAGTACGCTGGATGAATTGGGGTACGATGTCACATGGCAAGTGCTTAACAGCAAGAATTTCGGAGTCCCCCAATCCCGAAAGAGAGTGTATATTATCGGATATCTTAGAAGCAGATGTATCGGAGAAATATTATCTTTCACAGAAGCAAATAGAACGCCTGTTATTCAAGTTATCCCCGGAACACAGGGAGAGCGTGTGTACTCAGACTGCGGAGTCGGAATTACCTTAACAAGCGGCGCAGGCGGTTTCGGCGGCAAATGCGGTCTGTATGAAGTCGGGATACCTGTTAAAGTGAAAACAAAAACAGGATATCAGATAGCGCATCCCGGTGACAGCATTGACCTTGCATATCCAAGCCTTAATTCAAGACGCGGCAGAGTCGGCGATAATATCGCGCATACCGTAACGCCCGGAAATACGCAGGGGTATTTTTTTATTGATATGAACGAAGATGCAAAACTGACGGATACCGCCCGTTGCATTACTGCAAGGCAGGATTCGGGAATCAGCAAACACAAGGGTGAGCATTCAGGTGTCTTTATAGAATCCGAACCAAGGGCTATCCTTACACCTGAAAAAGAATCTGTTCGTCAGCAAGGCAGACGCATCAAAGAGCCGAATGAGCCTATGTTTACGCTTACTGTTCAGGACCGACACGGTGTTGTCCGTTACGGCAGAGTGCGTAAGCTTACGCCGAAAGAATGCTGGCGTTTGCAGGGTTTTACCGATGAACAATTTAATAAAGCACAAGCCACCGGACTCAAAGACGGACGGCTTTACAAAATGGCAGGCAATGCGGTAAGCGTTCCTGTCATTTCTGCTTTAGGTCAGAAAATTAAAGAAATATATTACGAACAGGAGTGAAAATAAATGCCGAATCATATAAAAAACATTATCACATTAAAAGGTGATGAACAGAAAATCCGTGAAATGCTTGAAGAAATTCAGTATGATGAATTGGGACTTGGCACGGTGGATTTTAACAAGATTATCCCGATGCCCGAGTCGCTGAATGTGGAAAGCGGTTCCCGTACAGATAAGGGTATTGAAATGAAATATGCCCGAAGAACAGAGCGACAAGGAAGGCACCTATGATGAGTTCTTTGAGGATTTACGCAGTCACAGCGCAGAAATATCCGATGAAGAAGAAAAGAAAATCTGGAATATCGGTGTTACGGCAGTAGAAAATCTTCATAAGTACGGTGCTCCCACTTGGTACGAATGGAGTATCAATAATTGGGGTACAAAATGGAATGCCTACGGTTATGATGAAGGCACGGATTATAGTGCAAGTGGTAATTTACACTTTCAGACTGCATGGTCAGCACCGCACCCTATATTACAAAAACTGTCCGAAATGTATCCCGATATTACCTTTGAACATGAGTGGGCTGATGAAGATATCGGTGCAAACTGCGGACGGAAAATTTACAGCAACGGCGAATGCACTGAGGAATATTATCCCGAAAGCGAAAAAGACTGTATTGAATTTGCCTGTCGTATTTGGGACTACGATCCTGCCGAGCTTGATTTAATGCTCAATAAAGCGGAAAACGGATATATCAATATTGAAAATGATGAATTTGACTTAATTTCGCTTTTCGGCAAGCCTGCTCTGTTCACAAACGAAAGACTGACCGATGCGGATATTCCCAAAGGACTGTATTGCTATCATTTGCGCCATAGCGATGATGGCTGCAGTTTTGCAACTGTCGAGCCAAAAGTCAAAGTCAATCATGCCGGCAGTGTTATTACCGATGAACCGATTGATTTCGGTAAACAGGGATATATCGCTTTTAACGAAGATACAGAACCGAATTTTATGAGTGAAAATATGACTTTCGGCGAATATATGCGTGGAGAGTTTGACCAGAGCAAAAATGAAACTCAGCAGAATGGAGGTATGCACTTATGAGCGTAAAGAAAATCAATGCGGAAGATCTTCGCAGAATGAAAGATAAAGAGGGCTTGATTTTGCAAGGCTGCGGCGGCGAGCTTCAGGACTGGGTAGACGGAATAAACGATATGCTCATAAAGTCGGATATTTTGTTTGACGGCACAAAATTCAAAGCAGAAAACTGTCTTGCATTTGAAAACGAAGGTCTCACCAATCTTTTGTTCCCGTTCTCAGAAGATGTAAAACTTAATATGGGAAAGCTCGCTATGTGGCGGTTACAGACACACGAAAATTTCGGTGGTAAATGGCTATCAGATTATGTAAATAACAAGCTCGGCGGTTTCCTATCCGAAGAAACGGCAGAAAGAAAAAAGCCATACTGCAAGCTGATTGGTGAAGATGGAAACATTTTCAATCTTATGGGGATTGCTTCAAGAACACTGCGCCAAAACGGTATGGCAGAGCAGGCGGTAGAAATGCGTGACCGTATCTGTGCTTCGGGCAGTTACGGTGAAGCACTTTGCATTATCGGCGACTATGTAAACATTACAGGCGATGCTGATTTAGATGAATGTGAAGACGAATCTATGGAATTCGGAGGTATGTAAATGGAAGTTGCAATGCTAATTATCGGTTTGTTGATTGGCGGCTGTATATCGACTGCACTTCTTTGCTGTGTGCATATAACCCGAGTCAATGAATACGAAAAGACCATTCAAAGCCTTTTGAAAAAACCGAATAAGGATTAAGAAATATATCGGCGGTATCAATTGTTGTCTGAGACAGAATTGGTACCGCTTTTTTGTTTTAACGGCAATTGATACCTCGCATAGAAAGCGAGGTGATCACCATAAAAACCCCTGTATCACGGGTAGGCAACAAAACTGCCATACTCCATATTCTCTACGCGCTGTTTCCTTTGAACTACGGAAGATTTGTTGATGTGTTCGGCGGTTCGGGAAGCGTGCTGCTCGGCAATCCCGAAATCTGTCCGTTTGAGGTGTATAACGACTTTGACAGGAATTTAGCCAATCTGTTCCGCTGTATGAAAGAAAGAACAATGGCGACCATTCGGGAGCTTGGCTTCTGTCACTTAAACTCCCGTGAAGATTTTATTGCCGTCCGCCGTTTCTTTGAAAACGAGCAGTTTGACGATAAATATCTGCCTGAAGAATTACGGCTTACAGAAGCCCTGTTCCCTCCTCCCGAAGCAAAAGAACTCAAAGAAATACGGAAAAGGATTACCGCAGATTACGATATACGCAGAGCCGCTATGTTCTTAAAACTTCTGCGTTTCAGTTATTCGAGCAGCGGAAAATCTTATGCCTCACAGCCTTTTGATTTGCGCAGACTGTTCGGCTTGATTTCGCAGTTGAAAGAGCGTTTGGCAAATGTCGTTGTGGAAAATCAAGACTTTGAAACACTCATTAAACATTATGACAGACCTGACACGTTTTTCTATCTCGATCCCCCGTATTTCTCCACTGAGGATATGTATGAGGTTGGATTCGGGTGGGAGGACCATGTAAGGCTTCGGGATACGCTGAAAAGCATAAAAGGCAAATTTTTGCTCTCATACAACGACTGCGAGGAAATCCGAAAGTTGTATAACGGCTTTTCGGTGTTTGACTTTGCCCGCACACATTCGATGGCGCAGCGTTATGAGGCAGGCAGAGAATTCAAGGAACTGCTTATCGGTAACTATGATTTGTACGAACGGGAAAAAGCAAAGCCGCAGCAATTAACACTCTTTGAAATAGAGTGTGAAAATGCAAATTTTGATTATGAAAAAATTTTAAAGGAGTGCATCATATGCAAAACACAAAAATGAACACGGGCGAATATATCCTCTTTTCCGTACCTGTTGAAATGCTTGAAGAAGTGGGTGTCGGTGAAGAAAGCATTGTTCAGATGAGCGCCGGAAACGGCAAGATAGTTATTAACACAGTAAAAAATGCAGAAGATTTTATCTGCGACAGCGACTGCGAACACTGCCCTATGAGTGAAACAGACTGTGATGAGAATTGTGAAAGCTGTCCCTGTTATGGCAGCTGTGACGAAAGAGAGGAATTTTGAATGATGCAAATGCTTCGTATTCTCGGTAAACGAGGAAGAATTACGATTCCGTTTGAAATCAGACAGCGTGTAGGGTTTAAGTATAACGATGTATTATCGTTTATCGAAACAGCGGACGGCAGGTCGGTTGTTGTAAGGCGAGAGAAAATATGTGATAACTGTAAAGGAGCGCAACCTGTTGTCAGAAATGACGAGGTTACGCTCTTTGATTTTCTGAATAACCTCTCACCCGAACAGCAAAGAGCCGCTTTGGTGCATTTATCAGTCAAGTGGGCTGAGAAGCAAGGCGGTGAATTAAATGGCTAAAAAATTAACCGTTGTAATGGTCGAACCGCACAAAGCGCCGTATGTAACGAAAATTGATGACGAATTATCTGCTCTGCAAAAAGCTGTCGGCGGATATATTGAGGTTGTGGGAAACGGTGACGGAACGCTCATAATTTGCAATGAAGAAGGTAAATTGCAGGGCTTAGAGGGCAACCGCAGAATCAGGGACGGTGCAAGCGTTATTGCAGGTACATTTTTTGTTGTGGGTGATGACGGTGAAAACTTCAGATCATTAACCGAGAGCGAGGTGGTGAAATATATGGATAGGTTCAAAGAAATTGAAGATATCAGTCAGGACGAGGTGGAATCCGATATGGGTATCACCTTTATTTCAATGTAACAGGAGGGAAAATATTATGGCAAAGAAAAAAGAACAAAAGAAAGCATTTCCGAATATCACGGCGAGAATTGACCGTATGACGAATCCGGAAGCTAAAATTAAAGCATACGCCAGCATAAATATCGGCGGTGCGTTTATCGTAAAGGATATTGCGGTTATGGATAGCAAAAACGGCTTGTTCGCACGAATGCCCTGCCGATCCCACAAGGACAGCAAAGGCGAAACGCAGTACAACGATACTGTATTTGCATTGACTGCAGAAGCCCGTACCGCTTTAAACAACGCTGTTGTATCCGCATATGAAGAACAGCTGGATATGCAGGAAGATGCGGATGAAGCTGAATACGCAGATGAATCGGAAGATTTCATGCAAGGGATGTAATTCTTGAAAAAATCTTTAATTTCGCTGGACTTTTCCCGATTTTGTCGGTATCCTGTAAGCAGAGGTGAATCACCGTGAAAATGAAAAATATTTTTATCATAGCACTTGCACTGACAATATGCCTTACAGGATGCGGAAAGCAAAAAACGAGTTCAGCTGAAAGTGAGAATTTGTCTGCTGTTAGTCAATCAGCAACCGAATCCGATGAAAATGTTACCGTCACAGAAACGGCAACAACGATTTCGGTGGAAACTGAAAATCCTACAAGCGGCGTATCTGAAACACGTATGCCGACAGAAAAAGCAGAGGATTTAACAAAACCGCATACGCAAACAAAAGGGAAAACAAATTCCGATTCGTCTGCACCGTCGAAGGAATCAGTAACGCAAAAGCCAAAGCCTGTTGAGCCGACAAAACCAACAACCGCTCCGACTCAGACCGCTCAGCCTGAAACACCGCCGAGTGTAACGGAAAAGCCGACAGAACCGCCTGTTCAGAAATTTGATATAGACTATTGGATTAACTATGCAAAACGCTACGCACAAAACGTAGGTCTGCAGCTTGACAACATGGCAACAGACTGTTGGGACAATCCCATACCTGCAAACACACAATGCAAATATCTTGAACGGGATATTCAAAACAGACTGAATCGTTATGCAAGGGATGATGATATTACGTCTGTGTGGATATGGGCGGAAAAGATCGCAGACAATTCCTATGAAATCTATATCGGCTACGCTTAAAACAAAACAACAAACCAATTCAGCGCATCGCAAAAAAGCGGTGCGCTTTTTTCATTCAGAAAGGGTGAATGTAAAATATGATTAGAAAAAACTTCAAAAAAGTATTGTCGTTGTTTTTGACAATGACAGTCATTTGCTTAAGCCTGTTTTCCGTCGGAACGCTTTCTTCTTATGCCGCTGTCGGTGAAAAGGCAGATGTATATATCGTGGAATTCCCCCGCAGCGGCGAGGCGAACCGTTCAGGCTGGGGTCACGAGGCCTTGCAATATATGAACGGTTGGAATACAGGCGGTGCAACGGATAAGCTTATGCTTCGGGCAATCGGTTCGTATACAGGTCAAATTTGTTATTGTATTGAACCCGGAACAGGACAGCACACAGGCGATACCTTTACGCAAAAGGACGAAAGCTTTTGGAACAATTTCCCTCCCGAATACAATAAAACCATTGATTCGGATAGTATAAAGCTTTTTATCGGCAGAATTATTCAGTACGGATATACGGGAAATGTTTCAACCGAGTGGAGAACACAGAATCCCGAAGGAGCAAACAACCTTGCCCATGCCATTGCCACACAGCTTTTAATTTGGGAAACGATTGTCGGCGAAAGGAATTATGATTTTCACCATGTGGATACAGGAAACTGTAACAGAGTAACGGAATTTATACGAGCAAATAACCCTATACGCAGTCAGATCATGGAACACTATGCACGCATTGAAAAGTCTGTGCAGAATCATTCAAAAGTTCCGAGCTTTTTTACAAGGTCAACTTCCAAAGCGCAAACTGTCGAAATGTCTTGGGACGGTAAACAGTATATCTCTGTGCTTCACGACAGCAATGATGTCCTGTCAGAGTATTCGTTCAAAGCAGATAATCCCGATGTTTCTCTGCAAGTGAACGGCAATGTGCTGACTGTAACCTCACAGACGGCTCCCGAAAATGTAATCACTGTTACAGCGGAAAAGAAAAATTCTTCGCGCAAGGGTTTGATTACTTGGACAGACGGCATATATGTGCCCGGCAAAGGCTCACAGGATATGGTGACTTATACGCAGTCGGTAAACGATCCTGTAAAAGGCTATTTGAATTTAAAAATATCCTATGGTTCTGCTAAAATTGTGAAAACCTCAGAGGACGGTAAGGTGGACGGTGTGTCCTTCCGTATTCAGGGCAATGGAATTGATAAGACAGTTAAAACAGTCAACGGTGGTCAAATCCAGATTGATAACCTTATGCCCAGTGTTTACACTGTTACAGAGCAAACAGAAAACAAATATGAACCACAGGAAATCCGACGTGTAACAGTGGTTTCAGGACAAACGGCTACAGTTAATTTTAACAATAAGCTGAAACGAGGCAATCTCACAGTTATCAAGACAAGCGAGGATGGACTGAACGAGGGCGTAAAATTTCACTTGTTCGGAACTTCTTTGTCCGGTCTTGTCGTAGATGAATATGCTGTTGCAGATAAAAGCGGCAAGGCGTATTTTAAAGATGTTCTGATAGGTTCAGGATATACACTTGAAGAAATCGACACAGCCGTTCGCTATGTTGTTCCCGAAAAGCAGATGGCAGAAATTGAATGGAATAAGGTAACGAATAAATCTTTTAATAACATCCTTAAAAAATGGCAGCTTACCGTAACCAAGAGTGATAAAGAAACCGGAACCGAACAGGGTGATGCGAGCCTTGCGGGAGCTGTTTACGGGATTTACAAAGGCGATCAGTTAATTGACACTTATACGACCGATAAAAACGGACAGTTCACTACCAAATATTACGTCTGTGATTCGGATTGGACTTTGCGTGAGCTCACGCCGAGTGAAGGATATCTTGTCAACACGGAAATCCTACACATCGGCGCAGAAGCGAAGCTCTACACTGCGGAATACAACAGCACGGCGCTCGACGCTCTTGAAACCGTACAGAAAGGAAAAATCGCTGTAATTAAGCACTGCGATGACGGCTCGACGCAGATCGAAACGCCCGAAAAAGGCGCTGAATTTGAAGTGTATCTCAAAAAGTCAGGTTCGTATGAGAATGCAAAGGAATCTGAGCGAGATATTCTCGTCTGCGATGAAAACGGCTTTGCTGAAACAAAACTCCTGCCCTACGGCATTTACACTGTCATGCAGACAAAAGGCTGGGACGGAAAAGAAATGATGAAGCTGTTCGATGTGTTTATCAGTAAAAACGGCGAAACCTACCGTTATCTCATCAACAACGCAGTCTTTAAATCGCTTATTGAAATCGTAAAAAAGGATGCAGAAACAGGTAAAATCATTCCTGCTTCTGGTATTGGTTTTAAGGTAAGGAATACCGATACAGGCGAATATATCGTTCAGCACATCAATTATCCCACGCCGATAGATATCGACACTTACTACACCGACAGCACAGGTAAACTTATGCTTCCCGAAGCGCTTTCTTACGGCAATTACGAAATCGTTGAACAGAACACCTGTTACGGATATGTCCTTGACAGTACGCCTGTGCCGTTTAAGGTTGACGGAAGCAAGACCGTTGTAACCGTTGAAAAGCATAATATTGCGCAGAAAGGCACAATCACCGTGGCCAAGACCGGTGAGGTGTTCTCGACTGTTTCGCAGACAGACAGATTATGTCAGCCTGTGTATGAGACAAAAGGCTTACAGGGTGCAGTTTATGAAATCACCGCCGCCGAGGATGTTTACACTTTGGACGGTACGCTCCGCTATGCAAAAGGCGCAGTTGTAGATGAAATCACGACAGAAAAAGACGGTAGAGCAACAAGCAAGCCTTTGTATCTCGGAAAATATGAAATCCGTGAAATCAAAGCTCCTTACGGTATGGTATTGAATGGTGAATCGCAAACCATAGAACTGACCTATGTGGGACAGGAAATAAGCATAACCGAAACTTCTGCTGAGTTTTGCAACGAGCGTCAAAAGGCAGAAATCAGCCTTGCCAAAGTGTTAGCACAGGATGAGAAATTTGGAATCGGTATGAATAGTGAAATCCTTTCCGTGCAGTTCGGACTCTTTGCAGATGAAGATTTAAAAGCCGCAGACGGCTCGGTTATTCCTAAAGACAGTTTATTGGAAATTGTAAGCTGTGATGAAAACGGCAAAGCAGCTTTTAACACGGATATTCCCGTAGGAGCAAAGCTGTATGTCAAGGAAATCAGTGCAGATATCCACTATCTCCTCTCGGATGAAAAATATCCCGTAATTTTTGAGTATGCGGGACAGGACGTGGCAACCGTTAATCTCTCTGTAAATAACGGAGAGCTGATTGAAAACAACCTCATCTACGGCACTGTAAAAGGCTTAAAAATTGACCGTGAAACAGACGAAACTATTGCAGGCGCATTGTTTGGCTTATTCAAAGCGGATGAAACTGAGTTTACGGAAAAAACTGCAATTCTTTTAGCAAAGTCAAATGAAAACGGTATTTTCACTTTTGAAAATATACCGTTCGGAGAATGGACAATCAAGGAATTACAGCCTGCTGAAAACTATTTGCCGAGTGACAACATTCACCGTATTACAGTAACTGAAAACGAACAGATTATTGAAATAACCGCAGTTAATGACCGCATTCCCGAAATTAAAACAACTGCAACCGTTGACGGCGAAAAAGAAATCTGTGCAACCGAGGTATTCACCCTTACCGATACAGTCTCTTACAAGCATCTCATCCCCGGCAAGGAATATGTTCTAAAGGGAATTCTTATAGATAAATCCACGGGCAAACCCCTTGTGATTAACGGCAAGAAAATCCATTCCGAAGCATCATTTACTCCCGAAAATCCGTCAGGCGAAGTAACAGTTAAATTTACTTTCGATTCCAAATTCATCAAACAGGATACTGATATTGTCATCTTTGAAAATCTTTACCGTGACGGCAAAGAGCTTGCTGTTCATGCAAATATTGAGGACGAAGGACAGACAGTAAAGGTTAAGGTGCCTAAGATCGGGACAAAAGCAACCGTCAACGGTAAGAAATCAATTACCGCCAAAGGTACGATTACTGTTGAAGATACTGTCTCCTATACAAATCTCACTCCCGGCAAGGAGTACACCGTAAAAGGTGTTCTGATGGACAAGACAACGGGTAAGCCATTTACGGTCAACGGAGAGGAAATCCGCAGTTTATATACCTTTAAGCCCGAAACGGCAGACGGCGAGATAAAGATGACCTTTACTTTCGACGCAAGCGGAATTGTAAAATCAACAGAAATCGTTGTATTTGAATCCGTTTTCCGTGACGGCGTAGAAATCGCTGTGCATGCAGACATTACGGACGAAGGTCAGACCGTGAAGCTTATCCCTCTTATGCCCGAAAATCCCCAAACAGGTGATGACAGTAACCTCGGCTTTTGGTTCGGCTTAGGAGCTGTTGCTTTAGGCGGACTTGTATCAGCCGGAGTCATGGCAATCAAGCATAAAAAGGATGACGAAGATGCGTAAAGTATATATCTGCGCTCCTCTCGGCGGTAATATACAAAAGAATCTAAAAAAAGTTAAGCAATATGCAAGATTTGCACTGCTGTGCGGTACGGCGCCTGTCGTGCCGCATTTTTATGCTCTCTGCCTTAATGACAACCTCCCGAAAGAACGTGAAATTGGTATGTCTGCAGGGCTCAGTCTTTTATGGCTCTGTGACGAAATGTGGATATTCGGCGGAAAGGAAACCGAAGGGATGAGAGCTGAAATACAGTTTTGCAAAAATCTTAATGTCCGTATCCGCAGGATTCAGGACAGTGAAATAACGAAAAAGATCGGAGGAAATATTCTTTGAACAATAAAAAATTATTCAGAGTTCTGCTCTGTGTATTAGTTGTAACAATTACTACGGCCTGCCTTTCAATTACCGTCTTTGCTGCGGGCGATGTTGCAAGCGCTATTGAAGGTACGTGGAACGCAGCGCAGGCTCAAATCAAAACAGTTGTAAACAATGTTGTGTTTCCCGTAGTAGATATGATTCTGGCAATCTTGTTTTTTGTAAAGGTCGGCACTTCATATTTTGAGTATCGCAAGCACGGGCAGTTCGAAATTACCGCCCCGGCGATACTATTTGCCTGCCTTATCTTCACGCTGACAGCGCCGCTGTATATCTGGTCAATTCTCTAATATGTTAAAGAGTCATCAGCATAAAGCCGATGACTCTTTGATTAATATAATTATGCTTTACTTTGAGGGATAGAATTCTTTTTTAGTGTTTCAACAAGCAATATAATATCTACTGATAAATCAGTATAAATCTTTGGATATTTTTCAGAAAAGCTCTTTTCTAATTTATATTTTTCTGGCATTACAGTAATATTTTTTATATTTCCATTTGGAGTAAGAGCACAATATAGTTGGATTAATTGTAGAATCATATCTTGTATTTCACTATGTACCAAATCTAATTCTTCATAAATTTTATAAATTAGTTTTTCTGAATTAGAATCCTTAATTGAATATGTCAAAAGTTTGATATTCGTAGATAATGTTTGAATTTCGTCTGTTATTGAAAGAAGTTGTTTTTGAATACTTGTAAATTCAGATTTCGAAATCTCTATAGGTGTTATTTCATTAATAATAGTATTCAAATAATTTGGATCGGTTTTTGTCAAGAGAACAGATGCCTTTTCAATAATCTGATCCGATATTTTTTCTTTTTGGGTAAACCGCATATTATCAATATTATTACTATATGAGGTTTTAGTTGCCTTATGAGAAGAATATGCAGATGTAATCAATGCTATAATTGCGACAACAGCCGTAATAGCACTTGGAATAATAGCTTTTAATAATTCGAATGTTGATTCATCCATTTTTTTGCCCCCTCATTTTGTGAATCATTTATATTATATAAAATTTCTGAAAAAAATCAATGGAGGTGAATCACTTGTTTGATTGGTTAGGCGATATTATCTCAGGTATTGGTGATTCTATCGGCAATGTCTTTGAAACGCTCGGGCAGCAGATATCTAATGTAATTTGGAATACAATGCTCCAGTGGTTTTACGAAACCATATACGGTGCGGTTGCGGACTTTTTCACGATGATGGGAAATATGGGCGCAGATATCTTTGACCTTGATTGGGTAAAGGCAACGATAAAATTATTTACGCTGTTCGGTTGGGCGCTTTTTGTTGCAGGTGTTGTCGTTGCCGTATTTGATGTGGCGATTGAATATCAGTGCGGCAGAGCAAACATCAAAACAACCGCAATTAATATTTTAAAAGGCTTTTTTGCCTGTTCGCTTATTGGGATTGTGCCTGTAGAGCTGTATAAGTTCTGCATCAGTCTGCAAAATACCTTTTCGCAGGATTTATCCCGAATTTTTGCAGGAACGCAGTCGCTGGATCTGGCAAGTCAAAGCATGAGTGTTCTTCAAGGCAGCTTTGAAGTATCAACACAGGTGAGTTTTAATCTGTTTAATTTGCTTGCTCTCATAGCGTTTGCTTACTGCGTTATAAAGATATTCTTTGCGAATATAAAGCGAGGGGGAATACTGCTGATTCAAATGGCTGTGGGCAGTCTGTATATGTTCTCTGTTCCGAGAGGATATGCGGACGGATTTAACCAATGGTGTAAGCAGATTGCCGCCTTGTGTTTAACTGCTTTTATGCAAACAACGCTATTGTTTCTCGGTCTGCTTACCTTTCCCACAAATATGCTACTTGGTTTGGGAATTATGCTTGCGGCCAACGAAGTGCCGAGAATTGCACAGCAGTTCGGACTCGACTCAAGCGTAAAGGTAAATATGATGAGCGTTGTTCATGCAACAACCACAGCAGTAAATCTTACTCGTTCCGTAGCAAGAGCGACAGGAAAATGATGGAGGTAATATAAACATGACACAATATTTATACCCTCAAAATTTAAGAGCCACAGCAAACCTGTGGCTTTGGAGTTTAAAGGATTTTTGCATATTGGGAATTGCCGCACTGCTGTCTATCATTATTTTAGTACAGGCAAGAATTGTAATCCCCGTTGCCGTGACTTTGTGTTACGGCTTTTTAACTATCCGTATGGATGAAACAACGGTGCTGGACTTTATCAAATATGCAGTAAGATATTTTATCATTACACAGCAAGAATTCTACTGGAGGTGAGCAGGCTAATGATAAAAAAAGAAAAACAGCAGAAAAAGAAAAAAGGACGCTCGGTGCAGGATTTAATTGGCGTCAAAACATTTACGAAGTACGGGCTCGCCACAAATAAGGGCGAGCTTTTGTTTTACCTCGCAGCTCCCACAAATATATCCGTGCTGTCTCATACGAATGTCGAGATTAAAATAAGACATCTAATGATGGTTTTATCCTCAATTCCTGATATTGAAATCACCTGTACCGATTCAAGTGAGTGCTTTGATGATAACAAGTCATATTTGCAGGAAAGATTATCAAAAGAACACAATCCTAAAGTCAGAAAGATTATTAAAAAGGATATAGATTTCCTTGACAATATTCAAATGGAAATGGCAACGGCAAGGCAGTTTTTGTTTGTCGCAAGGCTTAAAAACACAAAGGATAAACAGACTTTTGATACGGCAAACCGCATAGAAAAAGTCATATCCGAGCAAGGCTTTGAAACGCACCGAATGAAGAAAAATGAAATCAAGCGTTTCCTCGCCTTGTACTTTGAAGCGAGTATGAACGGTGAACAAATGCCCGACTCGGACGGCGAACAGTTTTTTGATTTTGACAAGGACGGTGAAAATGAATGTTAAAGAAAAAAGCTAAAGAATTAACACCCGAACAGATTGAAGAAATCCGCACAAAAGACTTCTTTGATATGATTCTGCCCGGCACGGTCAAATTTTTTTCAGACCATTATGTTGTCGGTGACAGTTACCGATGTGTTTGGGCTGTCCGTGAATATCCGCCGACAACCGAAGAACAGGCAATTCTTTCTCAGCTCGGCGACAGAAGCGGTGTTACGCTTCGCATTTACCACAGACTTGTAGAAGCCGGGGAACAGCGTAAAATCATTCAAAATGCAACACGCCGAAACAAGCTGAAATCGGGCGGTAATGATGTAAATGAAACCATTGAAGCCGAGGGCAATTTGCAGGATGTTGTTGAACTGCTCGCTAATCTCAGAAAGAATAAAGAACCTCTGCTTCACTGCTCCGTATTTATTGAATTAAAGGCAAAAAGTATGGACGCACTGAAAGAATTGCAGAGCGAAATTGCAATGGAGCTTACTCGCTCCAAAATTTCGGTTGACAGACTGACACTCCGTCAGAAAGAGGGTTTTCTCTCCGTTCTGCCCGTGGGCGCGAATCAGTTCGGTGCGCAGTATGAACGAGTATTGCCTGCAAGTTCCGTTGCCAATCTGTATCCCTTTAACTTTTCGGGCAAGACCGATCCTCAAGGGGTGTATATCGGCAGAGATAAATTCGGCACGAATATCCTTGTAGATTTTGACCGCAGAGCTGAGGACAAAACAACATCCAATATCCTCATTCTCGGTAACAGCGGTCAAGGAAAAAGCTATCTGTTAAAGTTGATTCTCACAAATATAAGAGAATCAGGTAAAAGCATAATATGCCTTGATCCCGAAAGTGAGTATGAAGAACTTTGTTCAGCGCTCGGCGGTTGCTATATCGACTTCATGTCAGGTGAGTACACCATCAATCCGCTTGAACCAAAGGCATGGAATGACAGTGCAGACGATGTAGATCTTGATGCGCCTATGGCATTCAGAAAAGTAACAAGGCTTTCACAGCACATCGCTTTTCTCAAAGATTTCTTTCGCAGTTACAAGGACTTTTCCGATACACAGATTGATACGATTGAAATCCTACTCTCCAAGCTGTATGCCCGATTTGGAATTACGGACAGCACGGACTACAGCAAAATGAAGTCGACAGATTATCCGATTATGGAAGATTTCTACAAGCTGTGTGAAGAAGAATTTATGAGTTACGACAGTAATAGAAAATATCTCTATACCGAAGAAACACTTCAAGAAGTATGCCTCGGCATTCATTCAATGTGCGTAGGTGCGGAAAGCAAGTATTTCAATGGCCATACAAACATCACCGATGATGCATTTCTTGTATTCGGTGTAAAAGGCTTATTGGATACCAACAAGCGATTAAAAGACGCTATGTTGTTCAATATTCTCTCCTTCATGAGCAACCAACTTCTCGGCAAAGGAAATACGACGGCATCAATAGATGAACTTTATTTGTTCCTTACAAATATGACGGCAATCGAATATATCCGTAACGCTATGAAGCGTGTGCGTAAAAAAGATTCCTCGATCATTCTTGCAAGTCAGAATATGGAGGATTTTTTAATACCTTCTATCCGCGAGTTTACAAAGCCGTTATTTTCAATTCCGACGCATCAGTTTTTATTCAATGCAGGACAAATAAATCCGAAAGAATATATGGACGCTTTACAGGTTGAACCGAGCGAATTTGAACTGATTAAATATCCCGAACGCGGTACTTGCCTGTACCGATGCGGAAACGAACGTTATCTGCTTCAAGTCATTGCTCCCGATTACAAATCCGCATTGTTCGGAAAAGCAGGTGGTCGTTAATGAGTGCAACTATAGCGGCAGCTCTCAAGAAGATTGCTGTATATATCCTCACGGATAAAAAAGCATTGAAAACAGCACTCGGAATCATACTCGGAGTGATTATCATAATCATCATGCCTATCGTTGCCGTGGTTTCCTTTTTCAACGGCGATATCAATATTGACACCGATAGATTGCAAACAATGGTAGTTCAGAATTTGTCTGCAGAGGAAAAAGCTAAACTTCAATTCGTTGAAGATATTATGAACACCATTGATGATAAAATGACAGCCGTAGGATTTAACAGCAGAGTAAAAGAGGCGCAGGTACTGTATGTACTTGCGCTTTCTGATTTTTCTAACAATCCCGATTTTGCAGATAAACTTGTATCTTGTTTCAGTGAAAATCAAACAGATGAACAGTTAATCTCCGCTGTTAATTCTGCATTCGGCACACAGCTCACTGCCGAAGATTTCGGCAATGTCATGGGCAATATACGCTCTTTGCATATTGATATTTCCGACTATACCGATATTTCAACAAAAAATAATATCGATTTAGCAAAGTGGGGAATACACGCTCAGGAAAGCGGATGGGGTTATGTATACGGGACTTACGGTGCAGTGCTTGATAAATCTGTCTTTGAGTTTAAGAAAAATCAGTATCCCGATGAGGTCGGAAGTTATGCTGATTTCATTGAACAGAACTGGCTCGGCAGACGAACTGCCGATTGCGTTGGGTTAATCAAAGGCTACGGTTGGTACGATGCAGAAAGCGGAAAGATCGATATCGGTGCAAACGGTATGCAGGATGTTTCGGCAAACGGAATGTTTCAGGTGGCAAGAGAAAAAGGCACGATTGATACTATCCCCGAAACTCCCAGACTTGCCGTATGGCACGAAGGCCACATCGGTATTTATATCGGTAACGGTGAAGTCATTGAAGCAATGGGTACACAGTATGGTATTGTAAAAACGCAGCTGAAAAACGGCGGATGGACACACTGGCTGAAAATTCCGTATATCACCTATATCGAAGAAAAGGAAAATGTTTAATATGAGAAATACAATGAAAGGAACGATACCGTTCGCAGAAAGTAGTTTTTATATAACTTTTTTTGCGACTTATGTATCGCATGGCAATTAAAATGTTAATTGATATACCGCTTAACAGAAAACAATTTAAAGCAGAACCCGAACACTGCAACATAGTCGATACAATTGAATTACCGTATCATGAATTTGAGTCATTCAGAAATAATCTTCTGAGTGACTATTCTTTTATATCCGAACACGCAGATGAAATGGGAACAGATCCATCAGGTGTCAGTCAGTGTTTACTTGTTTTGTGTGAGGATAAATCGGACGGAATTCTTGTGGAATCTTCAGGATACAATTACGCAAGATATTCCGCTTATGTTCCGAATGCCCGAACGCTCATTCAATTAGATCAACATCCATCGCTGAATGACTTTATAGATGAAATGTGCAGCCTTACAGATAAATATACACGCAAGGCTGTTGACGGACAGATTGACTGTAAGTACAGAATTAATTTTGATGAAGTACGAAACCTGTGTGTACCAAGCAAATTCAATCAAGATTTATTTATGCATATGCTTTCAGACAGAGATGAGATTAACGGTGTTGAATACTCTGACGATGGCTGTACGGTTACAGTTGCCGAACCGTATTTAAGACAGGAAGATGAACAGAGTCTGCGAATATTAGACTCTGAGGATATTGAAATAATGTGTGCAAAGCATGTCTTATGGCTTCATGACGCAGGCGGCGAACAGGCTGATTTTTCAAAATGTTTGCTTAAGGATTTAGATTTGTCAGGCAAGAATCTAATCAATGCTGTTTTTGACGGTGCAAAGTTTATAAATATAAATCTGAGAAAAGCATCACTCTGCTTTTCTCTTTTTAACGAAACAAAATTTCAGAACTGTAATTGCATAGATATTGTTGCAGAAGAATCCGAATTCAAAAATGCCGAGTGTGTTGCCTGCAATTTTGACGGCGGTATTTTTACACACAGTGATTTCACAGGAGCCAAGTTTTACGACTGCACGATAAAAAACGGCAGCCTGCAAAATTGCTGTCTCGAAAGAATTAATATCGGCGATATGGAACTCGATGATGTATATATGAGAGGTTGCAGTTATAACGAGCAGGAATGGTCGGATAAATCGCCCAGGCAAAACATTTCAATGTGAGGTGTAAAAAGTGAAGAAAACAACAATCAATATTTCCTACGACGAGGAAAAACTGAGTGCATTAAAAATGTATCTCGGACAGAAAGGCTCAGGCCTTGATGATGAACTTGTAAAAATGCTGGATACACTTTACGGCAAAACCGTTCCTGCAAGCGTTCGTGAGTTTATATCTATGAAATCAGAAAGCTATACAGTGACTTCAAAAATGAACAAGTCCGAAAAAACAACGTAGCCGCCTGTGAGCCACCGTGTCGCCCTGTGTGACGAGTGTGGGGACGAGGGCGGGAAAGTAACCGAATGCGAACGCATCGGCGAAATTCGGGCAATTTTCGGCGAGTGTTGCAGATGAGCAAAACACCGTTATTTTGCAGATGTTACAAGGTCGAAAATCAAGCAGGATAAAGGCTGTATGCCGCCGAGGAGCGGCAACTGCCGTTTTACACCAACCGGCAACGCCGTTCGGGAGTTTCAAAGTGTGTTACCGTTTACGCCTTGTGTAAAAGTTGGTATACCAATGTGCCGAAATCCGCCGATTTTAAAGAAAAATGCAGGAATACAAAAGGTATTCCGGAAAGGAAAATGCTATGAGTAACGGAAATGACGCAGTCAGAACAGGAATCTATATCAGCCGCAATCTTTTGAAACGGTGCGATGAGAATATATCTAAAACCAACGCTTCCTCCCGCAGTGAGTTTATATCCGATGCAACAGAAATGTATATCGCATGGCTGAATTCAAAGGAAACCAGTAAGATGCTGACGCCTGCACTTGAATCTGTAATCGGTGCAAAGATTGCGGATACGGAAAACAGACTCGCCCGATTATTATTCAAGATGTCGGTTGAAATGGCAATGATGATGAACGTACTTGCCGCAAGCAATGATGTTGATAAGGAAAGTATTAATCGTTTACGCGGAGAGTGTATCAAAGAGGTCAAACGTCTGAATGGCAGGTTTTCTTTTGAAGATGCCGTGGACTGGCAAAACGGTTAACCTATGGCTAAGATTATTCTTAAATCTCCGTACCTGAAACCGAATGCAAAGGTGCATATTGAAAATTATATTCGCTACATTGCCACCCGTGATGGTGCAGAGCCTGCAAAGAACAGTACCAATACGATACCTGCATTTAAAACACAGAAGAAATTGGTTGATAAGCTTGTGAAAATCTATCCCGACAGCAAGGAACTGTTTGAATATGAAGATTATCTCAGCCACCCCACCCGTGAAAATGCAGACGAACTGATTATGCGTATCGCAGAGATGCACAGTGAATTGTTCGGTGACCGTGAAAAGTATGTAAAATACATCGCCGAGCGTCCCCGGGTTGAAGTAATTTCTTCTCACGGTCTTTTTACGGATGAGGGAGTCCCGATTATTCTTTCCGATGTTGCAAAGGAAGCGGCAGAGAGCGAGAGTAATATTTGGACGCACATTATATCCCTTCGGCGTGAGGATGCTGAACGGCTTGGGTATAACTGTGCTGATGAATGGATGAATTTAATCCGTGCGAACCGAAATATGATTGCACGCAATATGAAGATTGCCCCTGAAAACTTTCGGTGGTATGCCGCTTTTCATAATGAATCTCATCATCCTCATGTTCATATGATAGCATACTCGACAAATCCGAATGAAGCATATTTGACTAAAAACGGAATCAGAGAAATCAAGTCAACGCTTGCAAAACAAATATTCAGACAGGATCTGATAAGTATATATGAGAAGCAAACCGAATACCGTGACGAGTTAAAAGTGAACAGCCGTGAGGTGATTGCGGAAATTATTTCAAAAATCAACAGCGGTATCTATGATAATCCGAAGCTTGAAGAAATGCTTTTACATCTTGCTGACAGGCTGTCAAGAACAAGCGGTAAGAAAGTTTACGGTTATTTGAAAGCAGATGTCAAGTCAATTATTGATTCCATTGTAGATGAACTTGCATCCGATGAACGCATATCGACACTCTATGATTTATGGTATGAGCAAAGAGAATCTGTAATTAAAACCTATACAGACGAACTGCCTGAGCGTGTTTCGCTGTCTCAGAATAAGGAATTTAAATCTATCAAAAACGCTGTTACTCAGGAAGCAATGAACATTGTTTTTGACCGAATATTCGTAGAAGATGATGAAATTGTAAATGAACAGCCCGAATCCGATTCAGAACCGAGCGATGAAGAAACAGAAGCGCCACTATCGGATGAAGAAAAAATATCTTTAATGTGGCAGTATTATCAGAAAGCAAAGGAACTTCTTGACAAAGATAGTGTGAATCGCAATCCAAACAAAGCCGTTGATTTTCTGATTGAATCATCAAAACTTGGATGCGGTGTTGCCAAATACCTCCTTGGCAAGATATTTTTGCAAGGCAATGATGTGTCAAAGAATGTGGATTATGCTTTGCGATGGCTTGAAGAATCGGTCAGTGAGGACAATGAGTTTGCAGAATATCTGCTGGGCAAAGCCTATCTTAAAGGTGAAGATATTGAACAGGATTTGTACCGAGCAGAAGATTTGTTGAAAAAGTCCTCTGCACAGGAAAACAAGTATGCAAAATATACGCTCGGCAAAGCATATCTTGACGATGAAATGTTTATGCAAAATATTCCCGAAGCGATAAAACTAATTACCGAATCGACAGACAAAAACTTTGCTCCTGCACAGTATCTACTCGGAAAACTGTTATACAAAGGTGAAATCATGCCGCAGGATTTAGAAAAAGCAATAGAATGTCTTGAAAAAGCAGCAATACAGAAAAATTCTTATGCTGCTTACCTTGCAGGCAAAATCCGGCTGACCGAAAACACTGTAAAAGATATTTCTAAGGCAATCTACAACTTTGAAATCGCTGCTGAGAACGGAAGCGATTTTGCAGAGTATATGCTCGGTAAGATGTATCTCTACGGCAAAGAGGTTGAATGTGACTATGACAGAGCGATTGTATACCTTACTGCATCTGCTGAACACGGCAATCAGTATGCCCAGCAACTTCTGCACAGTATCAAAGCCAACCGCAATTGGTCTGCAACACTCGGCTCGCTCCGCCTACTCAGTCAAATCAGCCGTATAATACAGAATCGCTTGGACGAAGAACGAAAAGGTAAAGCAAATTTAATCGACCGCAAACTACGCAGAAAAATTGAAGAAAAAAAGCAGGCTCATGGCCTGCGATTTTAGTAAATATGGCGGGAGTCAGAGGAACTCGAACCTCTCGGTGTCGTTACCTTATTTCATTGTGAAGTTACTCATATGTTCATTGTGTCTGCTACGACTCCCACATACACCGGTACCCGCCAAACAACTCATCACTATAATCAATTCTATCAAATCCTTTCCTGTAAAACCAAGTTTTGCTTCGAAACCATTCGTGAATTTTTTAGAAATCGTTACAGAGAATCCCATAATTATTGCAACTACACTCATTAAGGACTAAATTGTAATAATATTATATCAATTTCTAAGTTAAGAATCAATAAGGAGAATCAAAATGTCAACCTACATTCATTTTACAGACGAACAAAAAGCACAGGCTCGTCAGACAGATATTGTATCTCTGCTTGAATCACAGGGCGAAACCATCAAACGCTCAGGTTCTGAATATGAGTGGAAGGATGGAGCGGCAAAGGTCACTATTCGTGGTAATTTGTGGTTCCATCAGTATGATAGAGTCGGTGGGGATGCAATTGATTTTGTCCGCAGGTTCTACAACAAAAACTATGTAGAAGCAATGGAATTCCTGCTCGGTGACTGCGGCGGAACATTGATTACTTCCCCGCCTGATGTGAAAGAACAAAAACCGTTTAAGCTGCCACCACGCAATGATAATATGCGAAGAGTTTTTGCATATCTGAACTTCACACGCAGAATTGACAAAGAGGTGCTGTACACTTTTGTGTATCACAAGATGATTTACGAGTCGGCCAAATATCATAATGCTGTGTTCGTAGGATATGATAAAGACGGAAATCCACGCCATGCCTGTATGCGTGGAACGGGTTCGAATAGCACATACAAAGGAAATGCGCCAAACAGTCAGCCCGAATACAGCTTTCACCGGTTTGGTACAAGTAAATATCTTTTCCTTTTTGAAGCACCTATTGATATGCTGAGTTTCATATCAATGCACAAAGAAAATTGGATAAATCATAGTTACGCAGCATCTTGTTCCGTTTCGGACAGGGTGCTTTTTCAATGCTTAAAGGATAATCCGAATATCCGCAAAGTGTATTTATGCTTTGACAGTGACGAACCCGGTCAAACAGCGGCAAACAAAATCAGTGCAAAGCTGTTCGCACTTGGTATAGAATCCGAAATCCTTATTCCAACACATAAAGATTGGAACGAGGATTTATTATTTCCAAAAGAAAAAAATAAAGGAGCGTGAAACTCAATGTCCAGAATTGTAGTTTTAGGTATAGTTACAGTTGTAATGTTCTGTGTTCTTGGTGGTATTACTTTACTTGCTCACATTTACAATCTGAACAATATCAAATCCAAAACTGTAGGTGATGGTCAGCACGGTACGGCTCGGTGGGCAACTAAATCGGAAATACGAAAAACCTATCGGCATATTCCGTTTACATCAAATAAATGGCGCAAACAAGCCGCCGATGGAGGAACTCCGACTGCATCCCGAATTGTCAAACGCAGGCTTTTCAAAAGCAAGAAAAAAAACAGCCGGAAGAAGCTTTGCCGCAGGGCATTGTGGTTGGTTGCACAGGCGGCAAACACAATACAACAGCACTTGTGGATACAGGAGATGTCCATGTGTTGATGATTGGTGCGGCAGGTGTAGGAAAAACGGCTTATTGGCTGTACCCTTGTATTGAATATGCCTGTGCATCGGGGATGTCATTTCTCTCCACAGATACAAAAGGCGATATCATGCGAAACTATGGTAACATCGCAAAACAGTACGGCTACAATGTTTCGGTTATTGATTTGAGAAACCCCACTCGCTCTAACGGAAATAATCTCTTGCACCTTGTCAACAAATATATGGATTTATATCAATCAAGCGAAGAATTGGTTTACAAAGCCAAAGCGGAAAAGTATGCAAAGATTATCTCCAAGACTATCATCCTATCGGGCATGGATGCGGCGAACTTTGGACAGAACGCATATTTCTATGATGCCGCAGAGGGATTGCTGACAGCCACAATATTGTTAGTTGCAGAATTCTGCAAATCCAAAGAAAGGCATATCGTATCAGTATTTAAAATCATTCAGGAATTATTCGCTCCGTCAAATTCAAAAGGCAAAAATCAGTTTCAGCAGTTAATGGAAATGCTACCGAATGACCATAAGGCAAAATGGTTTGCGGGTGCGGCATTAAATACTGCAGAGCAGTCAATGGCAAGTGTTATGAGTACAGCATTATCAAGGCTTAATACCTTTCTCGATTCGGAATTGGAACAGTTACTATGTTTTGATACAGAGATAGATGCTGAAGAATTCTGCAATGAGAAATGCGCTATTTTTGTAATTATGCCTGAAGAAAATCCCAACACATTTTTTATGATTTCTCTTATCATTCAGCAGCTATACAGGGAAATCCTTGCTGTAGCCGATGAGAATGGCGGCAAACTTAAAAATCGCTGTGTTTTCTTCTGTGACGAATTCGGGACTTTGCCAAAGATAGAGAGTGCAGAAATGATGTTCTCTGCCTCTCGTTCAAGGCGATTACAGATTGTACCGATTATTCAGTCCTTCTCGCAGCTCGACAAGAACTACGGCAAAGAAGGTGCAGAGATTATTGTAGACAACACGCAAATCATCCTGTTCGGCGGCTTTGCTCCCAACAGCAGCTCAGCAGAGGTACTCTCAAAAGCATTAGGCAGCAGAACGGTGATGTCGGGTTCTGTATCAAGGAGCAAAAATGATCCGTCACAGTCTTTACAAATGATTGAACGACCGCTCATGACTCCCGATGAACTCAAATCTATGCCCAAAGGTCAGTTTGTTGTAATGAAAACTGGTGTTCATCCTATGTGTGTTAAGTTAAAACTTTTTTACAAATGGGGCATTAAGTTTAATGAGAATAAGCCGTATACAGTAGTCGATAACGGAAACCGTGAAGTAGAGTATGCTGAAAAGAGTGAAATCATAAACGGCATCGTGCAAAAATATCATTCTGACTGGTTGCTTCAGGAAGAAACATCTGAAAGAGCCGACTCTGCAAGCGGTCAAAATCAGGCTGAGAGTCAATGCCATGAACCGCAGAGAAAGTCTCAGAAAAAGTCAAAGAATAAAAACAAGATCGGTAAGACTGTGTTGGAATCTGTACCTCCGAGCCGTCGGAAATCTCAAAACAAATCTCATCCGCAGGAGGTGAAAGAAAATGAGCAGACTTGATTTTTTATACCGTATGGATTTACCACACAGGGCGGTATCGGTGTATATTTATCTTTTTGACAGAGCCGACAAGAACGGCGAATGCTGGCCGGCGATTCCGACAATAGCCAAAGAATTAAAGCTCTCCGAATCAACAGTCAGGAGAGCTTCAAAAGATTTAAAAAAAGCAGGACTCATAACAACTGAACAGCGATATCGAGAGAAAGGTGGTAAAAGCAGTTTGTTATATAAACTACAAAAAAAATAAATTGCATAAAAATAAAAACACCCGCCGCCAAGAAAGAACTATGCTCTCTCGGCGGCAGGTGCCACCTGTCATGATGGAAGGAGAAAGTGAACTACCCACTTGAAAATATATTACAGCAGAAAAGAAATGATATTACAGGTTTTAACCGTTATAGTTGGTGAATTACGCATACCTTCAATATTTAGCGTGTGAGGTTGGATTTTTAAATTGCCCTATAATTGCATTGTTAAATCTTAAACAAACAAAAAACAGAAAGGCAATGGCAAAAGTTATTGTCTTCCTGTTTGAATTAATGTTTATCCATTTTCAACAGTATTGTAGAAGTGAATACTTTTGAAGCATCATCGTAATTCCACGCAATATTACCTGAATACTTCTTTGTTATTTTCGTGATGCTTTTTATTCCGATACCATGTAGTTTGTTGTTGGATTTCGTGGATTTTATTATTCCGTTTGTTATGATCGGTTTTTGCTCAGAAGAATTTGATGTTTGTATGCGTACATATCTTTCATTTTGTTTTTCAATGCTCAAATCAATTATTCCGATTTCCGATGCTTTTGCAGCCTCATATGCGTTTTCCAACAAATTATCTAGCAAAGCGGTTATATCGCTGTCAGACATAAATGAAAAATCAACACTTCTTATGTCGACAGAAAAGCGTATATTTTCACTTTCACATAACTGTTCATATCGGCTGACGATTATATTGACAAGTTTATGATTGCTGAATTGTTTGAACGATTTAATTTCATAGCCGTTATATATGGAGTCTATATATGTAATGATGTGGTCGTTTTCTTTTTGAACCGACAACTCCCGAATATTCATTAAACACTTTTTTATATCATGAATTAACAAACTTGAGGAATTATATTGCTGTTCAAGTTCTCGATAATATTCATCATTGATTTCCGTTTTTTGCATTTCTAATTGTAATTCTGCGTTTTTCATGATTGTATCGATGATTTTTTCGTGCACGATCAATACAATTACATTTGATAACAATAGGACTATTGAAGCTACCGAAAATAATATATTTGTTGTTTTATCAATTGGTAATATAAATGAAAGATAAGCAAAACTTGCAATAATAAGAATGGAAACTGCCGGTAAAATAAACAAAAGAAATGAATAATCATTTTTACTGTATATATTATGTGATTCCTTTTTAGAAATTTTAGAGATAAGGCTCGCAACGAAAAAGTAGAATGCTTTTGTTGTGGCTGTTTCTAAAAAAATAATAAAATTGCTGTTTTTGCACGCCAATAAATCAATATTCAATATAGATGAGAACAAATACATAACCACAATTTCTGTAGTTATCATGATGCCTTCAAGTAGGAGCGTATTAAAAATAATTTGTCTGATAGAAGCTTCAAAGCAAATTGCAACGATTATAATGTTCGCAACAAAAAACGAGGCCAAATTTAAAAATGGATTATCGAAAAGCTGAATTGCATATTGCGTTAAAAACGATAAGACATAACAAAGCCCTATAATTATAGCCTTCCTTTTTGGATGGAATTTATTTTTGAAATACATGTATGCAATGAACTGTTCAAAAATGTATATAAACAGATAACACAGAGTGGTCATTTTATTTTATTCCCCCTGCAAATTCAAAAAATGCTTTTTTAAATGACTGATATTTTCGCTGAGACATATATGTGGATATTGTTTTTTCATTGTTTATTCTAAAGGTTACAGAACTTTTGTCAAAATCGATCACATTTTGAAGATTTACTAAAATACTATTATGTGAATAAACAAAACAACTTGGTTGATTGATAATTTCGCTCCATTGTTTTGGTTTTTGATTTGTTTTATATTGGTTCGTTTTTGTATGGATAATAGAACCGTATTTTATATTTTCAATATAGAAAATATCCTTTGTTCTTATTTTTATGATTTTATCGTTTTCATGAATTACAATGTTTTTACTAATGAAGGTATACTCTTTGACAGCGGCAATAAAACTTTTGTAAAAACGGTCTTTATCAATTGGCTTTGATAAGTACCTAAAAACATGAACTTGCATAGCGTCATCTAAATATTGTTGAAAAGATGTTAACACAATAATTTGAATATCCGGATTCGCTTCTTTTAGTAAAGTCGATAACTGAATACCATTCACACCATTCATTTCCACATCAACGATGGCAATATCAAATGCGGCGCTTTCTGTCAGCATAAAAGCACCATCGTTCTTTTTGTCAATTAAGAAATGTATTTTATGGTTATATTCAATCTCTTTAATCAGCTTTTCAACTTGGCAAATTATAGAATCATCGTCGTCACATATAAGTACTCTAATCATAAAAGGCCTCCTTTATATGATTATACAATAGAATCGGTTGTTTGTCACCATATCAATTTTACCGTCAAATACATAGTTGCATTCACACCGTTGGATATGACAAAAAAAGCATAATACAGTGAAGATCTCAAGCTTGATAATGCTTATCAGAACATGGTTTTTTGTTTATATAAGCCGAAAAAATGGAATTTTATATCGTTTTTTCTGAATTTAAGTGCGTTTTTGCTAAAAGCAACAAAACATATAGATAATTTGTTAAAATGCAATCAAGAGGTGTAATATATGATGAAAAAATTAAAACGATTACTTGAAAAATTATTACCAACAGTAGTTGGATGTTTGACATTAGTGATAGTAACAAATGCAAATTCTGCGAGTTGCTTTATTTTAAACGAGCCAGAAGTGCCAAAAACGATAGATAAATATAAATTGTTTAAATAATGGAAGAAATATATGGAAAAATCGCTTCTGCTTTAGTTGCAAGTAAGAATATAGAAAGCAACGAAGAAGAACTGTACAAGTACGCAATAAAAATAACAATACATACGCTTATTAATACTATTACAACTTTGCTCATTGGAATTGTGTTTGGGATGCTTAAGGAATGTATATGCTTTTTTTTAGTTTTCTTTATTCTGAGAAAATTCACTGGTGGAGTTCACGCAAAAAGATATGTTAATTGTTTTTTTAGTTCTGTTATTTTAATCGCAATATCATTATGCATCATAAGGCTTTTGCAAAATAATAATTATCGATTTGAATTTATATGCGTTGATATGTTTTCTGTAGTTTTAATATGCGCTCTGTCGCCTGTTCAAAATATAAACAGACCACTATCTAGCAGGGAGAATAAAATATATAGAACATTGTCAATAATTTTATCTGTATTTGTGTTGTTGGCTGTTTTATATCTTAATATAAATGGCAGAAAGGTTTCATATTCGGTTGGAATGGGATTGATTGTTGTCTCTTTGCTAATGATTATTGCTCATGTAAAAGAAAAAATAACTCTACAGTTACAGTGAAAATTTCAACTTATTAAATTGAAGAATATCTTTATTTTGTATTCAACATAGCATGAAATGCTATGAGGTTTTAAGGAAAGAGTTTGTTTTGGGGAAGTGGTGATTTTAATGATTTAACATATTTATCAACTAAATAATAGCTCACAAATAAAAAGGAGAATGATTATGAAAACTAAAAAAATACTAATTTTCTTACTGACATTGGTTGCAATGTTATCAGTATTTGCAGTTTCTGCAAGTGCAAACAATCATACGGATGTGGATTTTATACTTTATGCCTTTACTAATCCAGAACCCAATAAATACACAGCCGCTAGATTAAAAAAGGATACAAGCAGTTCTTATGTTAATTATACAACTGACAGCCAAGGATATGCAGTTAGGGGACCATATAAATTCGAAGCCTTTATTTATGGCTCATCTAATGGTTCTTCATTTGTTGACTGTTCAAGCTATACATACAATAACAGACCGAGATCCAGAGCGATTATTACAAAAGGGACAAAGGGATTCATAAGGCAAGATGTTTATGAGCGTTTCGGATACAATTCATATGCCCAGATTTGGGCGAAACAAGAATCGCAGGCAAACAGAGGAATAGCAATGGGTTGCTGGAGTGCAGATAGCGTCGGAACATACAACCATTATAATCATGTAATTTAAGTTATCAGTTATTTACTCCAAATTACATACCGTAAAATTTAATTTTGCCATTATATAGCCGAGCCGAACAATCCTTCGGCTTGGCTATATTAGAAGTTGGGAGGTAATTAAGATGCAACTAAAAAAGAGTATCGCCTTATTTTTGTGTATGATGTTCGTTTTTTTATGCTCATCTTGTTCCTATGTTGAATTTGAAAATAAGATACATCAGAAAATTGATAATAATTCTATTGAACCTAATATAGTTGAATCCGAATCTAAAGACTTTTTAGATAATGTCAAAATATTGGGAACCGGCGATACCATGGAAGCTTCTTGGAATATCATAGTTCGGGAAACACAAGAAACAATTTTATGCGGTACGCCGGGGCTTACATATACATTAAACGGAATAGAAATTTTCGATTCAATATGTACTTCCGGCATAGACATTAAAGAAACAGAGTGGGACGATGACAACCCAAATTATGAGAAAACATTTGCTGATAATGCTTTTATATTGGTTGATATGACAGCAACTTATCAAGCGCAGAACGGTGAAAATGAAGTTCTTACATCTATTGTGTTTAGTGCAGAAAGTGATGAAAGAAAACTCGGAAAAAGTTTTTCGGAAATAAAAAACCAAACTCAAAAAATGCAACCTTATATAATATATTTCAGTAAACACCCTACAGATGATGATCCAAGGTTGAGTTCAAAAGAAGGACAATACTATTGCTTTTCTATAAAAAATGGAGAAACATTGAATTTTAAACTTGGCATTATTGCGGCACAAGAATTTATTGATGCGAAAAATGTTTTATTAGCTCTTGGGAATGTAACTGCCGATGAGTCCGTAGCAGTACAAAATCTTGATTGTAGAATTTTTGATTTATTTAAATGAGCGGTGAAAATATGATTAATACATTAAAAATGGAACTAAAAAAAGCTCTGGTTTCTAAATACTTTATTATAGGCCTTTCCGTCATGCTGTTATTTGCAGTTCTAAGCGGTATATATATGATAGAGAGCAGAGCAGGTTACAATCCCGATGACATATATGAATACTGTTACAGCAATGGCGAATTCACAGAAAATCCGGACACTTCATTGTTTGGGTTTTACAATTCGTGGGTCGGTGGTGAGGAGCTTTCGCTTGCATATACCCTTTTCTTTCAATTACTGCCATTAGGTGCGGCACTTCCGTTTGCGTGGTCGTTTTATCGTGAACGAAAAACAGGTTATATTAAAAATATTACATCGAGAGTCAAAAAAGAATATTATTACTATTCTAAAGCGATTGCGGTCTTTCTATCTGGAAGCCTAGTTGTGCTTGTTCCGCTACTTGTAAATATTTTACTGGTTAGTGCGTTTGTGCCCGTTGTCAGACCTTTTGTTGGTTATACACATTACAATCATTTGTATTTCGGGAATATGTGGGCTGATATTTACTATACAACTCCAATGCTTTACACAGCTCTTTATGTAATCCTTGAATCCTTATATGGTGGGATTTTTGCTCTTTTAAGCTTTGCAATAACATTTTACATAAACAATATTTTCGCTGTCGAAATACTGCCGTTTATTCTTATGATTGCTTTTGGTTATCTTCAAGGATTTATTTATAACCTTATCGGCACTGATACCGTTCAGTTCGAATTTGTACCAACTTATTTTATCCATTCAAGAACCTTGGGAGGACAGGTTGTGTCTTGGGTTGTCGTTTCCGTGACATTGCTCTTAATTGCTTTTTCACTTGTGACAATACTTGTTAGAGGTAAAAGAGATGAAATTTTTTAAATTGATAAAATTTGATTTGTATCAAGGTGCTTTTAAACAGTACGGTAAATTTATCATCATTTTCATTTTTCTTATTATCTCATGTCTTGACTTTTATGTGCAGTTAAAAGCATTCTATGTAACAGAATATACATACGGGCACTTTTTATTATATATTTTCGGTGGTATGAAAGAATATATCCCATCGCCATCTGAACCGTTCCCCGTTCCTTACCGTTGGCTGTTATGGCATTTTCTGGTTTTGTATTTCACTTTACATTATATGCACGATGATTTAACAGGATTTGGTCAGAACTTAATTTACAGATGTAAAAGCCGTACAATTTGGTGGATTTCAAAATGCATATGGAATGTAATCTATGTTTCTTCGTTTTATATAATCGGATGGATAACCGTATTTGTTTTTTCAGTTTTCTGTAAAGCAAAAATGTCTTTTGATATAACACCGATACCTATGCTTCTATTGTTCGGCGAGAAACAAATTATAAGCGAACATTACAATTTGCTTTTTCAGTTGACGATTTTGCCCTTGCTCGTTTCTATCGCTGTCAGCCTCATTCAAATGACAATGAGCTTAATTATTAAGCCAATGCTTAGTTTTGTTATATCCGCTGTTATCTATATTTCTTCCGCATATAAACTGGTTCCGTGGTTATTGGGAAACTATGCTATGGCAGTTAGAAGCGATTCAACCATCAGCAATGGGATAAACAGCAAGATCGGAGCAATTTTTTCCGTGCTGCTTTCCTTGTGCAGTATCATCATAGGCATTTTACTGTTTAAAAAATATTCGATTCTTAACAGCAAAGAGGCTTAACTCGAAAGATATGAAGATAGGAAAAAGACGCCAAGCGCAAAGCTTTCTGCTTTATGACAATTTGAGCGAAATTTGTATCGCATTGCGCTTCATGTGTAAAATATTAAGAAAGGAACGATACGACGCAGAAAAGCAGATTTCTCATCTCTTTTTGTGCGGATTTAATATCGCATGGCGATGAATATGGCTATAGAATTCATAAATGTTTCAAAGAAATTCGGGAAAAAAACGGTTCTTAAAGAACTGAATTTTGTTATCCCTACGGGGAATGTCATCGGCTTGCAGGGCATAAACGGTTCCGGGAAAACAATGATTATGCGTTTGATTGCGGGCTTGATTTACCCTACTACCGGGGACGTTCTTATTGATAAAAAAAGGCTTGGAAAAGACATTTCGTTTCCTGAGAGTTTGGGATTGATGCTTGAAAACCCTGCTTTTTTAGACTCGTATTCCGGATTTGAAAACTTAAAGCTTCTTGCCTCCTTAAATAAAAAAATAACAGACAAAGAAATTTTCGAAGTGCTTACACTTGTAGGTTTATCAGATAATGCAGATAAGAAATATAAAAAGTATTCTCTAGGCATGAAACAACGTTTAGGAATTGCAGCTGCTATCATGGAAAAACCCGACATAATTCTTTTGGATGAACCTACCAATTCTTTGGATGAAGATGGCATCCGTATGGTTCGTGAGATTGTATTTAAGGAAAAAGAAAGAGGTGCAACAGTTGTTTTATCTTGTCATGATGCTACCATTTTAAAACAACTTTCTGATTCGGTTTTGTGTATTGAAAATGGTGAAATCGTAGATAACTACATTTGTAAAAAGGAAGTGTAGGCATGCATAAAAATATACTAAAAAAGGGAAAAAAGAAAGCTATAATCATTAGCATATGCTTTGCGGCAGCTGTTTTCATATTGCTTATCCTATGGGTAGTATGCACTGTAAATACCAATCAAGCTAAATTCGTTGAAAAAGAAGAGTATTATAAGATGGGTGAAAGCGTTGCGCTTGAAAATAATTTTTTTGTATCTTCAAACGAATCGGTGAACGGGTATTTTATTAAAGTGAACCATGTTGAGTTGGCGAATTACAAAGAGGTGTTAGAGAAAAACGGCGGTTCTATAGAAAACGGTGGTTTTTCCAAAAACTATCCCGCTCCGAAATATGTTTTCCTTGTCAATATGACAATAAAAAACGAGGGGAATACGGATGGATCTCTATTTCTATTGTCGTACGCTTTATATAATAAGTCCTTAAATATTCCGATTGATTTTGTCCTGTGGGATTTAATGGATGAAAACTATGATGGTTGGCCTAATATGAGCATTGTTGAAAACTCGACGGTTACATTAACAATTCCATTTACGCCTATGCCGTTAGATACGGGAACAAACGCAAGAGAAATTGAAAAACGAATGGAAAATGAACCGTTTTACTTTTGTGTCAGCGCATTCCCAACCAGAAAGATTATAGAAGTAAAAGCGGATACAAATCTTAATTAATGTTCTAATTCATCCGCAATCTTTATATTGTAATTTATTGACCGTTGAATAAATCCGAATAGCATTGCAAGCAGTGCATTTGTTTAATATTATGAAAAATAAAATATGTACAATTCAATATTTAAGATTTTCATTGCATAGACAAAATCCATAACCGGCAATGCCAAATGTAATTACAGCACCGTGTAAGGTAAAAGCAGTAAACGGAAGATATCTTCCGAAACTACTGTGCCACCTTACACGGTGTTTTTTTGTCACAATTTTATATAAGAAATAACAGTATAAGTCTCTCATGCGGCTCTAAAAAACCGCAAGAGGGACTTTTTGTTTTGCCGGAACAACAGGTTCAGGTTTTGTTATTACGCTGTGCATTTCTATGTCTGTTGAGGGGGATGGATATATGAAAGAGTGGCTTTGCTACATCGCGGAATACCCGTAATCTCTGCATTTTTAAGGACAAATCAAGCTTTAAAAATAAGGAGATTACAAAAAATGTTTAAAAATCAGGACAAACAAAACAACATTTGCTTTATACGCACAGAAAGCGGTTATGAACAGATAACCTATGCGGAATTATGTAAGCGTAGAAATACAAATGAAGAATACAAATCTAAAAAATTCTTTCCTTTTCATGGTATGCTTATGGAAGTATCCCCAAAAGATTACACCGATTTCTATAAATCCAAGCGCCGTCAAAAATATATAGACGAGCGGTCGGTAGAAAACGGTGATTTTTCTTATAACATGCTCACAACTGATGATTTTAACGGCGAAGATATTCTTGTAGATACATCTAAGGATATCGGTGATGCAGTGATACATAAAATCATGCTGGACAAGCTGAGCAGTTCTATTATTCTGCTGTCAGATGATGAGCAAAAGCTTATTCGTGAGATATTTTATGAAGGTTTATCGGAACGCAAACTTGCAGAAAAATACAGCGTTTCACAGGTCGCAATACATAAACGCAAAACCAGAATTCTTGATAAACTGAAAAAATTTATTGAAATTTAAAAATTTCAGGTTATCAGCCCCCAAACTTTTCGGCATGGAAAGTAAGGGGGCTTTTCGATTGCCTCTATGTTCTTTGAAAACAAAATAGCACAGCGCATTTTTTACATTCCCTCTGCTGTCGGCGAAACCGGCAAGCCATATGAGCGAACACATTTTTATACCTTCAGGACTCAGACGATGCAGGCAATCTGCACGAAGGCGATAAAAGGCAGAGGCAATAATGATACTTCCGTTCAGTCCTAAAGTCGAGCGTGATAAAACCGTCGCAACAAAGGAGAGCGGCTCGGAGAGATCCTCGGGGTGGTGAGATTCCAATGAGACCAAAAGCATGGTCGGAAAGTGCGTTCCCGTGTATTCGAGGGGTGGCGTGGTTCAAATATCGGATAACAAAACGATTGATACAAAATTACAAGCGGTCGTTTACCTTTTTCAGATAAGCGATCGCCTTTTTACTTATTAACGGAGGCAATAAAAATATGGAACAAATAAAACGAGGCGAAATCTACTACGCCAATTTATGTCCGATTGTAGGTTCGGAGCAAGGCGGTATCCGCCCTGTTGTTATCCTGCAAAATAATAAAGGAAATTTGCACAGCCGTACGACAATAGTTGCTGCAATTACCGGCGAGCTTGATAAACCGAATTTACCGACGCATGTCATATTTAAATCAGACTGCATGAAAAAAGAATCCATGGTTCTGCTTGAACAGATAAGAACAATCGATAAATCCCGTCTCGGCAGATTTGTCGGTACAATGGATAGCAAAACAATAAAACGAGTTGATAAAGCGATTTTAATCAGCTTCGGTCTTGATTATCTGGAGGGTTTAAAGAAATGATTATTTCTGAAAAAGCAAAATCAAACAGTGCTTTTTATTACGAAGTTTGTATGCTAAAGATATTATCCGCTATGGGATATTTAAATGAAAAGGATTTAAACGGCATTATTAAAATAGCATCCGAAGATTACGGCGCATCTCTTATTCTTGACAAAACTTTATTATGTCTGAATTGATAAATCTGCAGAAAAAGCTGGATATATTCGAACTATCGTAGTATTGTAGTGTTGCATCAAAAAAAGATGGCAACAGCAGGTAAATCCTGCGGAAAGGATAAGCAATGGAGAACACAGTTGTTACAATAGCACCAAGCATAATACCAAAATCTACACTGCGTGTTGCCGCTTACTGCCGTGTATCAAGTGATTCAAGCGATCAGCTTCATTCCTTTGCCGCACAGGTAAGGTACTATACTAAATTCATAAATGATAGCGAACAGATGGAGCTTGCCGATATATATGCTGACGAAGGTATAACAGGTACGAAAACATCCATGCGTGATGATTTTAATCGACTGATTAAAGACTGCAAAAAAGGAAAAATTGACCGAGTGCTTACAAAATCAGTCAGCCGTTTTGCAAGAAACACAGCTGACTCACTTATGTATGCAAGGTTGCTTAAAGAGTATGGCGTAAGCATACTGTTTGAAAAGGAAAATATTGATACTGCATATATGTCAAGTGAATTGCTTCTTGCTCTATCAAGCGCTCAGGCACAGGAAGAATCCATCTCAATATCTAAAAATATGAGATGGAGCATTGAACGGCGCATAAAAGCAGGCATATTTATTGCAAGTCATACAGCCTATGGATACAAACTTGTCAACGGCGAATATATTATTGATGAAAGCGAAGCCCAAATAGTAAAACTTATTTTCAAAAGTTTCCTCTCAGGTATGGGCAAAAAATCAATTGCTGATATGCTGAATAATATGGATATTCCGAAACGCATTGACGGAGTGCCGTGGCAAATATCGACCGTAGAATATATCCTTACTAACGAAAGGTATATCGGTGATGCGGTCTTTCAGAAAACCTATACTACTGAAACGCTGCCGTTTGTAAATAAAGCAAACAACGGAGAAAAAGCTAAATATTATGTAGAAAACACAAATCCGCCTATTATATCAAAGGCGGATTTTGAAATGGTGCAGAAACTTATAAAAGACAACAGCCTTGAAAATCAGCGTAAAAAGGCGGTAACTTATCCGTTAACACAGAAAATACGCTGTAAATGCGGTTCAACATTCAAACCGCTTACCGTAAACGGCAAAAAATATTGGGAGTGTACTAAACACAATTTAGGCAGAAGCAAATGTGATTCGCGCCGAATACCCGAAAAAGATATTTATGAGGCGTTTATTACAATGATAAACAAATTAAGAATTTGCCGTGCGGATATTTTGCCTGCGGCTATTACACAAACCGAACGCCTGCAAATGAAAGCAGGAGGATTAGTTGCAAAAATCAAAGAAATTGATAAGCAAATTGCTGAATTTAACAATAAAAGCCTTGTACTTGCAAGGCTGAATACTAAAGGTATTATACACCCTGCTGAATATGCCGAACAGAGCGGCAGTATAAACGGATGTGTAAATAATCTGAGAAGCGAACGCAGACAGTTATTAAAAGAACAAGATGAAAACAGTATATTATCAGGACTTCGCACATTAAATGATTTATTATCAGATATAGAAAGTCATATAACCGAATTTGATGAAAAAATATTTGAAAGTATGGTTGAAGAAATCACATTCCCAACTGATACAAACTTATGCTTTAAGTTAATCGGTAATTTAGTAATTACAGAAACTATTCCCGACCGAAGGAGGTGCAAACGCCAATGAAAAACAGGCGGTTTCCGTACGGATATGAAATGCAAAACGGCTTGATTGTAATATGCTTAAAAGAGGCTGATACGGTTAAACAAATATTCAGTCAATATCTGAACGGGAAAAATTTAAAGAATATTGCTGAAAGGCTTACAGAGAATCAGATTGAATTTTTGCCCGGCGAATACGGTTGGAACAAAAGCCGTATTAAGCGTATGATTGAAGATGAACGATATATCGGTGATAATACCTATCCTGCCATTATTGACAAGGATATTTTCCAAAAAGCAAATTTTGAAAAGAACAGCCGAAGAACAAACATAAGTCCTGTAGTAACAGCAGAAAAGAAATTGCTTACACATAAAGTGATCTGCACAGACTGCAGAAGAAGACTATTCCACAATACAGACAGCAGACTTAAGAACAGTGAAAAGTGGTTTTGTAAAAATGAAGACTGTAAATTCAGTGTGTATATGACTGTTGCCGAACTTGAACATGAAATTACGGAAATACTGAATTTACTAATATCAACCCCCAAATTTACGGAATATGAAGAAACAGATATTCAGGCTGAACCGTCTCTTGAAATCATCAGAATGGAAAATGAGATTGAACGGCAGTTTGAATCTATTGACTTCGATAAAAATGAAATACAAAATATGATACTGCAATGTGCAACGAAAAAGTATGATGCGTATAAAGGTGTTCGACACATTACAGATAGATTGAAAGCGGACTTCGAAAACAGGAGTCCGCTTTCAGCGTTTAATACAGACTTATTCGAACGAACGGTATCAGCCGTGATAATTGATAAAAATAAAAAAGTCAGTCTAAAACTGAAAAACGGGAAAATTATACGAAAGGAGTTGTTTTACGGTGATGCAAACACAGGCTGCGCCGAAATCAGTCAGAATCATCCCGCCGAAGCCTGAATTCTCAGGTGAAAACCGAATTGATATACGTCCCAAGCGCGTTGCCGCCTACTGCCGAGTTTCGACAGATAAAGAACAGCAGGAACATAGCTTTGAGACACAAAAAGAAATGTATACGGAAATGATTATGATGAAACCAAACTGGCAAATGGCAGGTATATACGCTGATGAGGGCATTACGGGTACAATTGCTAAAAAACGCCCCGATTTTATGCGTATGATTGAGGACTGCCGAAAAGGCAAAATTGATTTAATCATTACAAAATCGGTATCACGGTTTTCACGAAATAATCTTGACTGCCTGCTTTATGTCCGAGAACTGAAAGAGATGGGAATACCGATTATCTTTGAAAAAGAGGGTGTCAACACGCTTCAAGTTTCAAGCGAACTGCTAATCACTTTATTTAGCGGGTTGTCCCAAGCCGAGAGCGAATCCATCAGTATGAATGTTAAAATCGGAAAACGGCAGAGCCTAAAAAACGGAAATGTGCCGTTCAGCTATAAATCATTCCTCGGTTATCGCAAAGGAGCAGACGGCAAACCCGAAATTGATGAAGAACAGGCAGTTATAATCCGCAGAATATTTGCCGAATATCTTGCGGGAAAAAGCTTACTTGATATCGCTAAAGGACTAACGGCGGATGAAATTCCGACAGCAAGAGGCAAAACAAATTGGTCATCTGCAAGAGTTCAGTCGATACTGACAAACGAAAAATACAAGGGCGATGCCTTACTGCAAAAGACATATGTCGTTGACTGTATAAGTAAAAAATCAAAAAAGAACAAAGGCGAACTGCCTATGTACTATGTAGAAAACAATCATCCTGCCATTATTGAAAGAGCTGTATTTGATAGAGTGCAGGAAGAGATCTCACGCAGAAACAGTAAGAAAAAAGTTAAGCAGGTCGGCACTAAAACAGAACTTGGTAAATATTCAGGCAAGTATGCTTTATCCGAAATCCTATACTGCGGCAACTGCGGAACACCGTATCGTCGATGCACATGGTCTAAAAACGGAAAGAAAAAAATTGTATGGCGATGCATCAGCAGGCTTGATTACGGAACAAAATACTGCAAGGACTCACCGTCAGTTGAAGAATCAATACTGCACAATGCAATTACAAAAGCAATAACACAAAAAGCACATATGGAAAATACTGATGTTGACCGCATCTGCAGGCATATAGAAATGTATCAATGCAGTCAAGATACAAGCAGTATTCTAGCCAAACAAGAGCGTTTGAAGACCGTTCAAGAACATATCAATAAACTAACCTATATGGACAGCGAAGCGGCTCAGAATGGAGATTTTGACGCACAGTTCGAAAGTTTATATGCCGAAATGTACGCTATCAAAGATGAACTTGAAAAAATAGAAAAAAGCAAATCTAAAATCGAAACCGCTACCGATTGCACAGAAAAAATGACCGAGGTTATGAAAGGCCTTAAAAATCACCCTGTGGAATATAATGACCTTGTCGTTCGACAGTTGATAGAATGTATTAAAGTAATGTCAAAAGATACACTACACATCTATTTTAAGGATGGGGTAAAGATAGAGGCGCATATATGAGAAATCTTGTTATCTAATAATTATGATAAAATATTGCTCGTTAAATTCATTATATGTGTTTATAACAGTTAGTTGAATCATTATTAAAAATTCAAATTAAGTGTAAAATCAAATCCGTTTCGTGGATGCTTGTCCTCCAATATATGACGAATTTTAGATGTACTGATATGTGTATAAATTTGTGTTGTTACAATGGAGCTATGCCCTAAAAGTTGCTGAATATATCTTAGGTCAACATCCTCTTCTAGCAAGGCGGTTGCGAAAGTATGACGGAACATATGTGGTGTGATGTGCTTCGGTACACCAGCTGCTTTTGCATAAGTGTTTACCATATTCCTTATAGACTGTTCAGAAAGCCGATTACCTAAGCGATTTTTGAAAATATATTCAGAGTCAGGATTATATGTATCTATATATTTTTCAATCATGCTTGTAATTTGATTATTAGCTATACAGATGATGCGCTCCTTTGCACCCTTGCCGACAATGCGGATTGTTCTGTTCTTTAAATCCAAATTCTCACATTTTAAATTACTAATTTCAGACACGCGCATTCCTGTGGAAAAGAGCAGTTCGAGCAAGACCGAATTTCTCAAAGATTCTTCTTTTTTTAACGATGTTTTCGAATTTTCAATGGTTTCATATGAGTATTCCAATATATTTTTCACATAGTTAAGCGGAATAGTCTTTGGAAGCAATATTGGCATCTTATGTTTAATTCTTATTTTGTGAAAGGGATTATCTTTAATGATATTTTCCGTTTCCATATATTTATAAAATGACTTGATGCACGCAATTTTTCGATTTGCACTTTTTGGTTTGTATTGCTTATATAGCAGGTTGATATATGTACTTATATCTTCCTTGCAAATTGGATTGCGTAAATTCATATATGTACAATATTGCTTGAAATCAGTTTTATATGCTTTGATCGACAGTGGACTGAGTCCTTTTGTGTCCTTACAAACAAGCAAGTATTTTTTTACTTCATAATTTAAATTATCCATAACATATCCTCCTTAATTTTACTAACTTATTATGACGAAGGAAAAGACGCTTGTCGATATGTCAAGAGTAAAATTTCAATAAAATTCGTCAATTTTGCCGTTTTTATCGTCGTTTTTGTGATCTACATTGATGAATTAAGAAAAATGTGGTATAAAACAAGTGGTAATTTATCGAAATAAATGCAGGATAACTGTTTGTTATCGAAGGTGGATAATATATGGAAAAATTAAATTTAACTGAAACAAAACAATTTTATGAAACAGCAGAAAATGTATGGTCTAATTCTTATTGGTACAATTACTCATATAATTTCATTTGGAATTATTTGCATAAAAGTCCGATTACTAAATGTAATTATATTTTAAATGCAGGTTCTGCGGGTAACAGTTATGACCTTAACTGTAAAATGCATCATATGGACATTGCTGAGAATAAAGTTAATAATTGTACGGAATATACAATAGGAAGCATCGAATCTATTCCATTCGATGAGAATTACTTTGATGGAGCAATATGTGTGGGAAGTGTCATAAACTATACTGATGCCATAGCTTCCATTTCTGAATTAATACGTGTTGTGAATACTAACGGTATTATAATACTTGAATTTGAAAATAGTAATAGTTTGGAATATTTGTTTACTAAAGAACACAAAAAAGATGCATCAATTATAAGTACTGATTATCTTGGGAAAGATCAAAAACAATGGATATATTCATATAACTATATTATGAATATTATAGAGAGTTATAATAGCATTAAGATTTTAGATGTTACAGGATTTCATATAATCGATTCTTTATTTGCAAAGCATGAATTTATTGCAGAAAAGTTTAATAAATTTGATAAAGTTTTAAATAGGCACATTGTAACCAAAAAACTTTCAGGAAATATTATAGTTACTTTAAAGAAGTTATAATCTCTTCTTATATACTACATAAGCAGAAATAAATGTTAGTATTCCACTTATGCTTTCACCTAAAACAGAATTTACACTATTCATTTCAATTTTTGTTGTTTCTAATATCAATGTGTAAAAATAAGTTATAAGTGGGGGCAAAATCAAAACTAATAATATAATTATTATCCAAGATAAAATTTTGTTAGATGCTTTTGTCGGTATAGTTATTGATTCAAATGAGTGTTGTCGTTCTCTTAAAATTGGGCAATCCGCATAAGTCACATGTAATTTATTTTTTTAATTAGTTCATTGCAAATATTATTATAAAATGTATCGACTTTTTTCTTGTATTTATCAAATTGTATTTCAGTGAAAAAATCTTTATACCATGATACATAATAATCATAATATATTGATTCAATTATTTGTAAATAGGTGTCTTTTGAGATTTCGTTAATATCATCATTAGCTTTTATATAAATCTTTGCAGTAAAAGAACTTTCAAAATTATTAAGGCCTAATGGTATCGTTGTATGTAATGCTTCAACCTCTCCATAACCTTGAACGCATAACATTTTTTTGAAAAGTTTACTTTCTTTATCTATGTTTTTACCTGAATCTTTATAGCTGATTTCGTCAACAAAAAAAGATATATCGATATTGCGAGCTTTATAATAATTCCTAATTAAATCAATATATGCAAAAATTATAGTTTCAAATTCGAACTCATTCTTCAATGATAAATATTCACCCAACATAATTTTGCTTCTTTTGATATAGGTTTCCATAGCAAATCCAACAACTTCATTATTGAAATATAGAACAAAGCAAAATAACTCAAATGGATTGTTTTTGGATTCATTATTTAACCACATTGTTATTTCGTTTGATGGAGTTCTTATTTCATAAGGGATTTTATCGTTATATATTTTAATAGCATTTATATAATCTGTATCAGTAGTTTTTTTTATTCTCTTTATAGAAAATGTATAATCAAGTTTATCTATCATATGAATCCACCTTCGATAACAAACAGTTATCCTGCATTGGAGATTAGCAATTATATAATTATTGAGAATCATTTTTAATAATAAATAAATATTATAGGAGAGAATATGGAAGATAAAAATAAGGACGTAGTATTTAAAACGGTACAAGCATATATTACAGATACTCCTGTTGTTTTAGCAGGAACAGGCATCTCAATTCCTGCTGGGATACCTGGTATGAATGAATTGTCAAAATATTTACAAACCAATTTGAAAGATAAATATGCAAATAATCCTAATTGGCGCAAAATATCCGACAGACTGGATGAAGGCATTGATTTGGAGTCCGCTTTAACCGGGATTGATGTCAAGGGAGATATATTGACTGATATAGTTAAATTGACTTGGGAACTCGTAACTGAATATGATTTGAATTTTTTCAATAAAAAAGTTTTATTAAGAGAACGGCAACCATTGTGCGAGTTACTGACAAAGCTAATGTCAACTTGTTATAACAATGTGAATATAATCACGACAAATTATGATAGATATATTGAATATTGCTGTGATATTTGTGGAGTTAAAATTGATAATAGATTTGATGGACTATATCTAAAAACTCTCAATAACGATGAATTAAAAAAGAAAGATGTGGTGAATCTTCTAAAGGTTCATGGCTCTTTAGATACTTTTCACAGTATTGAAACTAAAGAAAATATTTGCATTCCATTGCAATATAAAATACCAAATGGATTTATTCCGGAAATCGTAACGCCGGGTTCTAACAAATATCAAACTATATTAACTACTGATACATATGTAAATATTTTCACTAAATCAAATGAGATTATTAATAACGCCAAATGCTATTTGTGTATAGGCTATGGATTTAACGATAGCCAAATTCAGCAGAATATTTTAAGAAATATTGCTATGGGGAAGCCTATAGTAGTTGTAACTAAAAAACTAAGTGATGTGGCATTATCGTTGATTAATAATAAAGCTCAGCGATATATCGTACTTATAGAGGCACCGCAAAATAAAACTCGTGTAATCATCGATAAACAAGAGTATGAAATTGACGGAGAATATTGGAAACTTGAAAACTTCTTGGAAATAATATAGGAGGAAAATATGAGTTTATTTGAATTTAAAAATGACTTTTTAATAGGTAATGTTATTGCAGTTGATACGGCAAGCATTGTTGTAAAGGTTGAAAATGATGATGTCTTATCAGAAATACAGGTAAATAATCTTGTCGTTATAAAAGCCTCTAAGCAAAGGCAAACTTTGATTGGAATGGTTAATAAAATTATCAGAAAATTTGGCGAAATGGTTGATGACAGTGATGAGATTGAGAAGGATGATATTGTTAAAATAACATTAATCGGAACTCTTTTAGACAAATTTGGAACAAAAGAAAATGTTTTTAAAAGAACTTTAGAATCAGTTCCTGAGATAACTGCTCAATGTTATGTAATGAGCAATGAAGATTTAAGTAATTTTATGAGCGTTTTATCTGTAAATGCAGAGGGCAAGGATAATTCGTTAAAAATCGGAAACTATACCTTGAATAAGGAAGCCATAGCATATTTAGATGGAAATAAACTGTTTCAAAAACACGCTGTAATAGTTGGAAGTACAGGGTCTGGTAAGTCTTGTACAGTAGCTACACTTATAGAAGAAATTGCAAAATTACAGTCCTCAAATGCAGTTGTGTTTGATATACATGGAGAATATGAACCTATAACGGGCGAAAATATAAAGCATTATAAAATTGCTGGTCCATCAGATAATGTGGAAGATGAGTTTATATATCTTCCTTATTGGCTGTTAACATATGAAGAAATGACTTCTATGATGATAGACCGTTCAGATAATAATGCACCTAACCAAGCAATGATTTTTAGTAGAACTGTTTTAGAATGCAAAAGAGAATTTCTAAATAATATTCAAAAAACTGATATTGCTGAAGATATTACTATTGACAGTCCCATACCATATGATATTAATGCTCTGTTAAGAGAACTAAATCATATCAATGAGGAAATGGTACCCGGTGCAAATAATAAGCCTAAAAAAGGTGACTTCAACGGAACTCTTTCGAGATTCATACAAAGGCTTGAAAACAAAGTTATGGATAAGCGTTTGAATTTTTTGTTTTCCAGTGATGAGTCTCTTCTGAATTATGATTATATGTTTGAATTATGCTCAAAGCTTATGTTGCCGGCATCAAATAACGGAGGAGTAAAAATAATAGATTTTTCGGAAGTTCCTTCTGATGTGTTACCGTTAGTTGTATCGTTGGTAGCAAGATTAATCTTTAGTGTTCAACAATGGACAGATAGAGAAAAAATCAATCCCATTGCAATTTTTTGCGATGAAGCACATCTTTATATTCCTCAAAATACAAAGCAAGGTATGGAGACACAGAGCTTAACTAATTTTGAAAGAATTGCTAAGGAAGGCAGAAAATATGGTATAGGTTTAGTAGTAATAACTCAAAGACCGTCAGAAGTTGATAGAACAGTACTGAGTCAGAGCAGTAATTTTATTGCGATGCGATTAACCAATGCGGATGATCAAAATGTTATTAAAAAATTATTACCAGACAGTCTTGGCAATTTTGGCGAACTTTTACCAATTTTAGATGTTGGTGAAGCTCTGGTAGTGGGTGATGCGAGTTTATTGCCAAGTAGAATTAATATCAATAGGCCTAATCCAGAACCAAATAGTGCGACTATAGGATTTTGGTCAGAATGGTCAAAAGAAAACACCGATAACTCTTTGGACGTTGCAATAGAATCATTAAGAAGACAAACAAAGATATAATAAATTAAATCAACCCTCATATCTAAACCGTTAGTTTTCGATAGAGGGTTGATTTTATTCTATAAACTCAATATTTATATGACATTCATTAGCTTTTTCTATTTACATTCTTATGGTGAAATCAAAACATTCTAAGCCTCGAAGGTGAATTATCAAATTATTTTTTATTCTAACCTTCTGTGTTCGATATGTATTTCTCATAAGTCGCCTCACTAAAAGTAATGCCTTAAGGATAGCACAACTATGTGAGGTTGTAAAACAGGTAGAAAGAGAATCAAAAATATGCTATAATTAAATTATAGGGGGATTTGAAATGGCACGAAAAGGTAGAGATTTTGAATTAGCGTATGAATGGCTATATGAGTTAGATGAAAAATATACAGTAACATGTCCTGCATATGTTTTTGATAAAGCGGCAAATGAAAACAGAGAAGTTGATGTGTTGGTTGAATATTTGGATTCTAAAGGATTCAATAGAAAAATTGCAATTGAATGCAGAGACAGAAGCCATGCTGAAAATGTAATGTGGATAGAGCAACTAATTCAAAAGCGTGAAGATTTAGGTCTGGACTTTATTATTGCGACTACAACAAAATCGTTTACTGCGGGTGCCATTCAAAAGGCCAAATATCATGGGGTAATAATTGAACAGGCAGAGATGATAAATTCAAAGATTATTTCCGATAATATGAAACACTTCTTTTTGGATGTTTTCTTTTTTAAATTTGATTTATTGTCATTCAATTTATGCTTAAAAGATAACACAAAATTGTCATTTAAAACATATTTCTCAAAATTGGATTTTGCCAAGCAAAACGAACTAATGCATTTTATTAACACTGATTTTTATTATTCGTTTGAACCAAAAGATATTCTTGAAAACAATAATTTTTCTGATAAAGATTTCTTTTCATCGGAAGATAACAGCATGGAGTTGGAGGGGAATAGTCTTTTTGCAAATTGTCCTTTGCCGGACTGCGTGCCGAATGTGTCCTTCTTTGATTGGCGTACAAAGGTTACACCATATAAAATTACTTTACCGTTAGTAGACTCAATAGCAGCTTTTGATGGAGAGAAACATACAAATAAAAATTATAGATCGATATACGGAAACGAAGAAGACTATTTTAAGATTGGATACTTGGATGGTAAACTTTTTACTGAAATGAATATAAAACAGCGCAAATATCTACGATTTTCAGGCATGAATTTAGAGCTAAACACAATTATTCCGGACGATACAGACAGAAAGGCGATGAATTTATTGGACTATATATTCAAAAATCATTTGGGGAAATTTGATTTAACTCATATTATATGATTTTGATTTGATTTTCAAAGTGTAGCAAGCTTTATATGGTCTAACGCTCAGTTGAAAAAAAGCTAATTTTTGTGATATAATAGAACAAATACTATTATATTGTTTACAAGGAGAATTGTCATGAAAACAAATGATTATTTTGAAAAGACGGGAACAGAAGATGAAATTGAGAATAGTATGGTTGAAAATATTGCTTGTAATAAAGCAAATGCAGCCTTGCTGGTTAGCATAATACATAATAATGAAGGATTGTTATCAGATGATGAGTGCTTTATAAAAAAGACTTCATATCCATTAGAAAATAAGAGCTCTGATACAGGTGTATTTGGTTTTATGTTTTTTCATCAAACATACCATATAAATATAAAATATACAACTCTTGCTTTAATATGTCTAATATTCGATATTACAATGTCACAAGGCATTGCCTCGTTTTTATTGGCGATATTCGGTGTGGATTATTCTTTAGTAAAGTTAACTGACATGGAAAAATGTATTGCATATAAATTGAAGGAAGCACGAGCTCTTAGTTTAACTGAACTGAAAAATTCATGTAAATGCAGTTTCACTTATAATAATTCAAAATGCGGCAATTTAAACGATGACGGCAATTGCAATAAATGGTCAGACAGTGAGATGATTGATAAGGCCGTAGAGTCGCTGATCAGTAAAAAAGTAATTAAATTAAAAGGTAACAAATATGAACTTGTCTTATGAAAACATTACTTTGTCAGCTTATGATATAGGTGCTTATATTAAAAAACACGGAGAATTACAAACGGCAAGTGAACCATACATTTATATGCCGGAGATGAATGCACGCGGGTATGAGTATAATGAAAATGAGTCGAATGTTAGTTTGCCCTTCGGAATAAATGAAAACGACAAAAAATATTTGCCTGATTCAGAATTTATCCTTATAAATGACAGTAGTACAAATGCGATTTCTACTTCAATAAAGAGTATACCGATAATAGGGCTATATATGGGGAGCGTTACAGAAATAGAGCATAATGTTAATTTAATGATCGGCTCATTATTTGAAAGTGATTTCCCAATGGAAAAGTTTAAACCTAAAAAGATTTTTATAAACAATGAAGGTGTTTTGGTGGTGAGAAATGACGATAGCCTTTTAGGATATAAGGATGAAAGAATAATAAGTTACATGATAACTGAGGCGGCTCTCCGCTTTTTGGTTCTTCATGAAATAGGGCATCATACGAAAGGCCACATTGCTAATATTTCAGATAATTATAAAAGATTTGCTTTGTTGAAAGCAAACGATGATATTAACAGTGACTTTGAATTTGAAGCTGACAAATTTGCATCTGAGAAATTAGCGCAGGAATTTCCTCTTGTACTAAAGGAACTTATGAACCATAAGGAAGATTTGAGTGAGTTTAGTACAGAAGAAATTGAACTTATGGCACTGAATGTAATTATAACTGCAATGACGCTCCCTTTTTCTGTTCTATATCAACCTTTTAGAGATAAAGGAACAGGAATAGAAGGAACTATAGCTTATCGTGAAATATCTGCATTGATGGTACTAACTGTAAAATTATATGACAATGAAGTTTGCAGAAAAGCGGCATTATATGATTTGTGTAATAAAACAAATGATGAATTGGAAAAAATTAAAAGAATAACAAATACGACTATAGATGTTGAAAAAATAAGGACTAGTCAAAGCATTGATTTCTTTGATTTTGGTAAATATATTATGGTTATGTTTACCGATAGTAAGCGATTATATTACTCGGTAAATAAAATAACTAATATTGATGCTTACTTGGATAACTATATGGAAGTACTATCTTTTTTGCACAACGAAAGAACAGACTGATAGGATTGGTTATGCAGTGAGTTCCCTTGGCACATTTTTTCTCTTAACTTTTTACGATGGACTTATCGATTATCAAAATTGGATAGAGAATTGTGTTTCCATCCCCAAAAGATACATAATTTTAAAAATCCTTGTATATCAAGATTTGCTGCTGCTTTTTGAGAAATTTTTACTGTTGCATTTTACGGTGAATCAAACGGCTATTTTGCGAGTCGATAGGATTGGAATGGATAGTCTCAATATTTTTTATATAAATGAAACATCTACTTTGTTTCCAAATATCAACAAGTATGACACAGGGCTGTTTACAAATAGCGGTACTATGGTTGTTAGCCGAGGGTTAGGTAACAGTATTATTCCTATCCGCTTTAATAACCGCTTGGAAGTCATTGTACATTTTTAAACCATATAGGAACCGTGGTTATCAAAGAAAAAAATTAACACAAGGGCAGAGAGAAAAAACCTACCCTTGTGCTTTATTATTGGTTCTCTGCTCCTTAAATTCTTTAATAATATAAACAACAGAATCACTCAGCTTTAGTACAGAACAAAAGGTAGGAAATTAAATTTGTTATTTTATGTTTGATATGAGACTATCAATAGAAAATTTATCGCGATGTTTTTTTAAAGACATAGACTTCCTTAATTGTTTATTAAATTTATCGAGTTGTATTACTTTTTCAATAGATTCTCTAATAGTGCTATATAGTATAATATTCTTATCTTTAACTTTTTCATTTAATTTATCAACAATGTATTCTCTTGGAATATCTTCGTCTTCTATCATGAAATTACAATCTTTAATAATGCTATTTATCATCTCGTTTATATATTTTTCATCAATCAAAAGCGGTGGGAATTTTGCAAAAAATTCTATATTAAAATGATTTAAACCTTTAAAATACTTATTTATAGCACGCGGAGAATAAAAATGCCTTTTTTTATAGTAGTTATCAAAAGCAGTTTTAATATTATCTAACGGTTGATTAATATCGTTTAAATTAATATTTACAACGCCTAGTCCTGTGTATCTAAAATGATTTTCTTTAACAATTAGGATATTTTTTGAATAATCATATTTACAAAAATTTGTTCTGTTTTCAATCAAATTATATAAAAAAACAAAAGTTCCATCTTTTTTATATGATATAAGTATCGTTTTAATATTTTCTAATAGTAACATTTCAAGATTGATTAATCCTAAACTGATATTTTTATATAATTCTATTATTTCTTTTAATTCATTATCTTGAAGTTCTTCAACTATTTTGTTAGTAAATTTGTTTTTATAAATACCATAAATAATTGAAACTGCACTTAAACAGGCTAAAATGTACCATTTGTTTTCTATAAATATTGTTTGAATAATTTCTATATAGTTAATATTATGTTGTTTATGCAGGAAATTTAATATACCGTTATAATTCTTTGTTATAATTTTTATTACAAATAGTATTATACCGTAAATACTTATTGCTTTTACGGTATCTCTAAAACTATATGAAAATATTTTAATATCGAAATATTTCTTAGAATATTCATCATAGCTTTTAATCGGATTAATAAAATAAAAAAATGTTTCTAAACAATTGTAAACCTTATAATTAATCACTAATAGCTTTTCATATAATCTATATTTATTATCGGATTTTTTTATATATAAATTTTGCAATTTGAAATATATTTTCCTTACTGCGTAGTTAAATATGGAACACATACATGCTGTCAATGCAATAATTATAATATAGTCTTTAATATAGTCTATAAAATAATGTGAAATACTCTCATTCATTATTTAATCTTCCCTTTTATTAAAATATTAACAACTATAATTATACTATTTTTAGAATCAAATTAAAATATCTTTATTGGGTTTTTATGAATAACTACATTGTTTGAAAAACCAATTTGTTTTACGGGACTCAATAGGATTATTTTCATTGGTTCAAGTCCTCATTACATTTCTTAAAAAGCATCTATTTTATATCATCTTTACATATGAACAGACTTCAAAATCTGAACCAAAGTGTTCGATTAGAAGTCTGTTTTTCTTTTAAAGTCCCGTAAAATCGGGGCTTTTTTTGATGTGTTTATCGTACAAGTTTTTATTATCTCATTAAATTCTGAAACATTTTTATTTGTATTTAAGGATTTGTATATAAAACTGTTTGATTATGTACGATTATTTTTATTCCAATACTTACTTTCCCACTTATCAGGTGTCCAATATTTAATAATTGAATGAGGTCGCTCTGTATTATAGAAAGTCATATATCTCGCTAAAGATTCTTTAAACTCACGCTCGGATTTATATTTTGTTCTATATAATTCTTCAGCCTTCAAGTATTTGAAAAATGATTCTACCACTGAATTGTCGTATGGAATGTGAGGACGTGAAAATGATTGTGTTATGTTTAATTCTTTCAAGTATTTCATAAATGATTTGGATGTGTAGCTTGAGCCATTGTCACTGTGGAAAATTAAATTTGAGTCAGGTTTTCGCTCTTCATAAGCTTCTTTCAGCGTTCTTTTTACAAGTCTGGTGTTATTTGAATTAGATACATTATATGCAATAACTTTTCGGGCATATAAATCAATTATTACACAGATGTAAAAAATCATATTATTAAACTTATAATATGCAACATCACTTACCCATACTTCATTTGGTTTCTTTACATTTAAATTCTGTTTAACTATATTTTCTTTCCGTTTTTGCTCTTGATCATATAATGTTTTAGAACTCGTCCTAATAGCGAACCAACCCTTTTGGTACATTATTCTTGAAACGACATTAATACTGATGGTATAGCCTCTGTCCTTAAGTATGGCGTGAACCTTACCCGGACCGTATATCTGATTTGATTCGTGATATATTTGCTCAATAATTGGTGTTATTTCTTCAACTTTCGCTGCATATTGGCTAGCATCATTCTTATTCCTGAAAATATGATTAAAATAGCTGCCTTTAGACACATTAAGAGCATCGCATAACAACGTTTCGCTATATGTATCCTTAAATGATTTAATAACATTATATCTTTCTCTTAATGGTGAAGAAACAGTGCACGGTGATTCCTTTAAGATTTGAATGATTTTCTGTTGCCTTTCACATTTAGTTACAAGCTCACGATAATCTCTGAGGTTAATCTTTTCTGATTTTGTGAATGTTTCCTTTTGGGATTCAATCCAAGAATATATTGTACTTCTTGATATTCCGGTTTCAGCATGTATCTTTGATACACTCTTTCCGTTAATGAACTCCTGGACTGTTTGATTTTTTGTTTCATCTGAATAGTATTTTTTCATGATAAAACGCCTCCTTAAAATTTTATTTGGAGCAACTATCTTATCATAAAATCTTGAGAATTGATTTGAACTTGGAAGCTTGCACAGAAACTACTACATACCTGAAAGCTGATAAGGTAGGTGTTGAAGTAGGTGATTGGTAGGTCAAATAGGTGATAAGTATTTTGATGACGTGTTTGATATGATTAAAAAGTTTTATGATATGAATAAGTAAACAGGTTTTGGAATCCATAACATAAATGTGTGGTTTTAAAGCCTGTTTTTGCTTAAATAGGCATATTGTTTGCTTTTGAAATTACTTCAATAATATGTGTATCAATATATAGAATGTTGTGGTGAATTATGATATAATTAAAAACAGTAATTGTTTAATAAATATAAAAGGAGAAGTTTTATTAAATGAATCAGTTGTGGGCATATAAAAATTTCAATATGGGGCACGAATTAGATATTTCGGGCGAGTTTATATATGATGGAATAGAAGCACTTAATGAAATGATATGCATTGAAGAAAGTTCTCCCTTATTTTCATTTTTATATCATACGTCAGTAGGAATAGAAAGATTACAAAAAATAATTATTGTACTTTTTGAGGACATTAAATTTGACGAATATGAAGAATTTGAAAAAAGCCTTATTACTCATAGTCATCAAGATTTGCATAGCAGGATAAAAAGAAGTGCAAAAATTGAGTTTAATAATAGAGAAAATGATTTTTTGATGCTTGCAACAAACTTTTATAAGAGTGCTCGATATAATAGATTTAATATTAATACCAGCGAATGTAAGGAAGCAAACCTTTTTATTGAGTTTGTAAAAAAGCATTTGAAACCTGATGAAATAGAATATCATTTCTTATCTGGAAAGGTTATGGTTAATGAAAAGGTTAAAAAGTTGGTGGGCAGGACGCTTGGTAGTATAGCAAATAAATATTATTCGTTGATTAGAGAAGGTGCTAATAAAAATGGGACATATACCTATGAATTACTAGCAGATTCAAAAGCCGAAAAGATATTTTTAGGTAATTATAGAAACAAATCATTACAAGAAATGAAAATCACAGAATCAATTGCGGTAAAAGAGTTGATTGCTTGTATACGTAATACAGAAGAAACCTGTGCATTTTTAAGATTTCTTGATGAGATTGAACCTTTAGACATTGATGTAAATTTAATCAATGAATACTTATCAGAACTTTCAATTGGTAACATTCCTCAAACATTGATTGATGAAGTTGAAACTTTATACGAAGAAATGGAACATCCAAAGAATAGGATTGAATTAATTAGTTTAATTGGTGATACTTGTGTTGCTTTTGAGTTTTTTGAGATTCAAGAAGTTATCACGTTGATTAATGATTATATAAGCGGAAAATTGTTGGCTGAGCCTTTTGCTAAAGAAATTGAAGAAAAAGCGACAATTATTGATGATGAAGAATTTATTGAAATTTTTGAGGATTTAATATTGATTTGTAAAAAATTCATAAAAGGACAAATACAAGAAGAGTGTTTTAGAAATGATATAGAAGAACAATTTGAGATAGTAAAGGAATATTATAGCTTTTTAATGCAAAATAATATGCAAAGTGGATATAACTGAATCTTTTAGAGAAGATACGCTGCATATGTTTATTATAAAATTGAAGAATTAGTTTAGTAGATTTTAGTTTTTAAGACATATATAAATTAAGTTGTTTATGATAAAATGTTCGAGGTGATTTCATTTGAAGTATAATATAATAAAAAAACTAGGCAGTGGGGGAAATGCAACAGTTTATAAAATTAAAACAAATAATAATCAGGTTGTTGCATTAAAAAAACTCCATAAAGATGCAAATAAGGAAAAGAAATCTCGTTTTAGAGATGAAATTGATGTTATCAAACAAAATTGTAAAGAAATTGTTGGTATAATCCCAATTATTTGGAGTTCTAAATATAAGTTTGAATATACGATGCCAATTGCTGAGCCCATAGTTAAGTATATAAAAGAACACGAATCTAGTCCTAGAGAAATTGTATTAGGAATAATAGATATCTGTAATACATTATCAAAATTACACACAAAAAATATTTCGCATAGAGATATTAAACCAAGCAATTTGTATTTTTATGATAACAGATATTATATAGGAGATTTTGGATTAGTAGATTTGCCGGACGGAGAAAATAATTATACTCGTGAAGATAGAGGGTTAGGAGCGATTTTTACAATAGCTCCGGAAATGAAAAGAAATCCTAGGAAAGCAGACGGTAAGAAAGCAGATGTATACTCATTGGCAAAAACTTTATGGATGTTATTGTCGCTTGATGAAACAGGGTTTGAAGGGGTGTATGATTTTTCGGATAGTAAGCATAGTTTGAAAAATTATAAGCATCTTCAAAATATACATTTAGTCGAAATTGAAGAATTATTAAAGAACGCAACCGATAATACACCCGAAAACCGTCCATCTATTGATAGTTTTAAAAATCACCTATTGAAATGGCTTGAGGTATCTGATGATTATAGTAAATCTCAAAGAAGTGAATGGCAATTTTTAAACAAGTATTTTTTGAAGAATTCAGGCGAAACAATAATTTGGAGAAATCCTGTTGAAATTGTTACTGTTCTCAATGTGTTGGCTAAAACACAAGCTCATAATCATATGTTGTTTTCATCAGCTGGAGGACAGGATTTTTTAAAGGCAAGTTTGGCAAATGAAGATGGATGTATTTATATTTATGATGATTGTAAAGAGATAAATTTGGTTAAGCCAAAAGCGTTATTTTTTGAAAGATTTGATAAAAATGAAGAGTGGAATTATTTATTGTTAGAGTGCCAAGAATTAAATCCTGTTTACTGTGCCGATTTCGAATACGAAATACTAGTGGAAGATTATCCTGCACATTATGTCTCAGCAGAATATGAGCAATATGGTGTATATGATTATGATTCGGGTAAAGAATTACCTAGTGGTTATAAGGTCGTTGCAAGATATTTGAAAGGCAAGTTTCTGTTTGTATTAAAAAGTGGTCCGTACAATAGAATTCCTGAAACATATGATGGTCGGCACGGTAAGTTTTCTCATGAAGAGTTTAGAGAATATGTACATTTACTTATTAAAAACAAAGGCGCTGCACCTAAGACAAAAGTGAAGATGAAAGAGGATCCCGGTAACCCTAGAATTAATGAGTCAAAGTGTGTAGAATCATTTATAGGAGATGAATTTAAAAATTGGATATTTGATGTTTCAGAATATACGAAAGAAACTACCAATATCGCATATTACATAACATTAACAATCAATGATGGGGAACTTGATATTGACAGCTTGTTAGAAGGAGAGTTTTGCTTGTGTAATGATGGGTATATAAAGAGAGAAAGAAATCACATGGATGAGATCAAACTAATATATGATAAAAGAGAGGTTTCAAGTTGTATTGAAGAATGTAAAAAAATACTAACTAACTATTGCAAAGATAATGGATTTAATGATTGTGGCGCTGCATACTTTTCGTTTAACATTCTAAGATGTGGGAAACCTGAACATCTGTTTACAAAAGAAGAAATTAAAATTGAAATGAAAAAAGCGGACGATAGAAAACATAACACATTAGTCATTGACGAAAATGGATATGCAAAAGTCGTTAGTGTTGAAAATTTGAATTATTATCCCGTTAGACAAGAAACATGGCGTGCCGGTAATTGTTATGTGGGTAAATATTCTGATTTAAGTACGTTGGATGATGACTATATGTCAATGTTGCAAGGGTGGTTGTATTATTTAGAAACAAATCATGCACAACGAATGGATTATATCGAATCAAAGCAAGAGAAAGAATTGTTGGAAAGAATACGAGAGTTTTATTAATTTGGAATAGTAAAATATAAAACAAAATGAAAGCAATTGAAATTTAAAACGATTTTAATTTTGCTTTTTGCATCTGAATTATACAAATAGAACATGATTTATAAAGGAGAAACAATTATGTTACGCAGTTTTTTGCCAGTTGGTCAGGGTGCCTTTTATAGAGAAGTATTTAATCTTAAAGATGGAAGGCATACAATTATTTATGATTGCGGTTCTTTAACTGCAAAATCAATTGTTGAACAGCAGATTAAAGATGAGTTTGAAGAGGGCGAGGTTATTGATGCTGTTTTTATATCGCATTTGGATGAGGACCACATAAACGGTTTGCCCTTTTTGATAAAGTATTGCAAGGTTTACAACTTGTTTTTCCCACTCGTTACTACGAAAGATAAAGCATATTTAAAACTGAAAGCATTATTATCAGAAGATAAAGACCACTTTTTGTATAAGTTTATTGAGAATCCGCTTGATGCTATTAACAGCTTAGGCGTAGATGATGCCCCGATGCTTTATCCGGTTAGAACCGTAGGTGGCGATAATTGGAATAATGTTGATACAGGGTATATTTCGTCGGGAGAAAACGTTGCAGAAAAATTGGCTTCTGTTTTTAACGAAGGAGTTAATTGGGAGTTGATTCCTTTCAATTTCAGGCAAAAAGAGCGCATTGAAAAGTTTAAAAAAGCTATTGTTGAAATTTTTGGTTGTGATACGGATCCGGATTCGATTGAGAATAAAATTAGGGATCTTATTGATAAATATCCAAATGATAAAGATAAAATAAAGAGGGCTTATGGTAAGGTCAATAAAAATTTAAATACTAACACAATGACTCTATTTTCAGGAACAAAAGACAGTTGCGTCAAGCAATACTATGCTATGCCTAATTGTCATTTTTGCGGTTATTGTCTTCCAATAAAAGAAAATGGATGTTTGTATATGGGTGATTACGATGCATCTGAAAGGCAAAAATGGAAAGATCTAAGAGATGCATATAATGAATATTGGAAATATATTGGGGGCGTTCAGATTCCACATCATGGGTCACGGCATAACTATAATAATGAAATAGCTAAACTAAATGCAATTAATATAATTTCTGCTGGCTGTAAAAATAGTTATCGACATCCACATTCGTCTGTAATTAAAGATTTGATACTGAATGATTGTTTGGTACATGTAGTTACGGAGAATATTGGCAGTCAGGTTGATTTGAAAGTGGATTTGTTTTAATTAGCTATTTCATATATTCTGAACTAACTCACTAAAAATGGAATATCACGAAGTTTCAATTGATATTAGAGGGTTCAAATTTGTGGGGAGGTCCCAGTTGAACAGACTTCGAAATCTGAACCAAAGTGTTCGATTAGAAGTCTGTTATCTTTTATATGTTATCATACGATTTTTTATTATCTAACTAAAATCTGTGACATATTTATTTAAATACTGCAATTTGTATATATTTTTGTATGATTGTTATTATCCCAATATTTGCTTTCCCATTTGTCAAGTGTCCAATACTTTATAATCTAATGTGACCGTTCTGTATTATAGAACGCTATATAATAATGTTGTTTTACAATAGCAATCTTACCTTTGAGATTGCTATTGTAATCATTATTTATTGTATTTTTAATCTGATAATTTTTTGAATATTTTATGGTTGATAATTGTATAACCTGCGTTTTGATAAAAAATATCCCTCAACACTTGGTTATCCATTGACAACTCATCCACATCGCTTAATGTGCCTTCTATATATAAAGCCCCATAATCGTTTGTGCGCTTTTCAAACAATTTCAATGTTTTTGAACCTATTCCGATATTTCGGTAAGGAATATCAAAACATATATCACAGAGTATCATATATGGATGAGAACAATCTGTATTCTCAAAAACATACTTGAGATTTCCGATTACTTTTTCCTTGTTATTTAAAATTTTATAAATTCTAAACGTAGTAAGATTGTCATTTCCATCAGCATATCGTATATGGCGAATAATGAATAAATTTTTGTTCTTTGCTTCAAATAATACATCTTCAATTAGAGATCCTTCCGAATCACATCCAACATTGTCTTTACTATATTTTTCACGAATTTTTCTATTTCGAATGTGATTTAAAATCATAATATTCTCTCCTCCTGATAATTAATCATAACATAAATTTTATTTAATTTTCAATAGTTCATTATTTGCAACTTGAAAGTTTAATTTTAGCTACTAATATGATTATTATCGTTAGTTCAAGTCCTCGTTACAAATTGCAAAAGGTATCTCTTTTATATCATCTTTACAAAAAATTTCGTTCACGATAGTGGGCGGATTTTTTTCTGTTGTAATATCTTTGAATGCTTGATATAATTTTATTGAGGTGACATAAGAACATGAATAAATTAAATCTTTCAGATAAACATATATTCCTTACTGTTCCGAATGTAGTATCAGAAAAACTTAATCAAAAGGTTACTTCAATAAAATATGTCGGTGGCGGCAGTTTTGGAAAAGTGTATAAAGTTGTTCTTGGTAATGGCGATATAATCGCTGTAAAAGCCTATTTGTTACAAGGAAATCAACATCATGAGGCAGAGCAACTTCGTGTTCTTGGTAAACACACTTCTGTAAAGATGCCGGATGTAATTTTTACATATGAAGATGATAAAACAGCGCTTTTGGCTATGACTTTTGTTCCGGGGAAAAATGTTTTGAATCCGCTATTTTTGCTTAAAAGTAAAAGTCAAAAGCAGAAATTTGCTGATGAAGTTATATCAGGTATGTTGGAGTGGCACAGTGTTACAAATAAAAAATTTGGTGAGTTGTCAAATCCTATTTATGACAATTGGTACGATTATTACATCACAGAAAAGCAACAGCCGATTCTTGATGGATTGAAAAAACTAGAGAAAGAGGGGAAGTTTCCTTCAAAATCTTTTCAATTTCTTCTGGATGCAACCGAAGCTTTTAACAAATTACCCGCGGAAAACACATCCCCTGTACTTGTTCATGGGGATATGAACATAATGAATATTATGGCAGACATACATTCATTTAATTTGACTGCATTTGTTGACCCGTGCGACAGTATGTGGGCAGACCGTGAGTATGATTTGTTTCAATTGAGAAATATGTGGGGAGATTTGTTTAATTTATACAGCACTTACAAGTCGAAATATCAGCTTTCAAAATATGCAGATTTCAGAGTAGCATATTACGGAGCAATGCATGAGTCATCAATGAGAATGAGAGTAGGACATAGTGGATCGGTTTTGGAATTACTGTGTAATAAGAGGTTGAGGAAAGAACTTAAAAAGTTAAATTCAATGTGATAAATATATAAACCGAAACTTTTAAGCAAAACTTGGTGACAATAATGAGCAATATTAAAACCTAAAAATTGATTTTGACAGAAAAGACTATAAAGTTTTAGATTATCAGGTGTTCCGCTTGGATAATGTGTTAAGTTTTGGTTGCCTGTTTCGCTTGTTTTATAAAATATTTTTCTTGAAGTATAAAATGAGCGATTTTGAAATATGCTGTATGAGGAAATAAGGACGGAATTATGATTATATATTTTGATAATCCAATGAGGTCTCCGACGAGCTTTTTGAATGGTATGCCGAAAAAGCTAATCCCGACGGACAGGCAGCAGCGGTTTTTGACACAATGGGATAATACAACACTGAAAATAAACAGATTTGCCCGTCGGCTATGCGCTTAGGTGTGCGGTTCACGGGCGTTTTTGTTTTTTCAGAGCCTTAACAACACCCGAAAATTTATAAAAAAATCAAGGTTATATGCCTTTGATTTCTTGACATATTGTACAAAAAGTTATAAAATATCTAAGATAATGTTTTATAATGCGAAAATATCATTATCTGAAAATTATTTAACGATTTAATAATTTTTAACGACATTTAAGTTTATTAAAAAATCACAAAAGGAGGTGCAATGCTTTTTGAATACTACGGTTTCAGTTATACTCATTATCGTCGCTGCGGTTGTTTGCGGCGTTTTAGGATTTATCTTCGGCGAGCTTCACAGAAAGAAGGTTGCCGAGGCTGCAATCGGCTCTGCTACCGAAGAGGCTACAAGGATAGTCAATCAGGCAGTTCAGACAGCCGAGAACAAGAAAAGAGAATCCATACTTGAGGCTAAGGATGAAATTCACGCTCTCAGATCGGAGGCGGACAGGGACATTAAAGAACGTCGTGCCGAGGTTCAGAGACAGGAAAGAAGAATAATTCAAAAAGAAGAAACTCTCGATAAAAAGACAGAAAATATCGAGAAAAAAGAAGAGACTCTTAATGCAAAGCTCAAAGATGTTGATGCTAAATTGCAGGAAGTTGAGTCTATAAAGAAGAGTCAGTTTGATATGCTTGAAAAGGTGTCGGGCTATACTAAGGAACAGGCAAAGGCGGTGCTTTTGCAGAACCTTGATGAAGAGCTTACACACGAAAAAGCAGTCAAAATTATGGACTATGAGCAGAGAACGAAGGACGAGGCTGATACGCTCGCAAGGGAAATTATCTCCACGGCAATTCAGCGTTGTGCTGCGGATTGTACTGCCGAGACAACGGTTTCTGTTGTTGCATTGCCCAACGACGAAATGAAGGGCAGAATTATCGGACGAGAGGGACGAAATGTCAGAACCCTTGAGACGATCACGGGTGTTGACCTTATTATTGACGATACACCCGAAGCTATCACGGTTTCAAGCTTTGAGCCTGTTCGCAGAGAAATTGCAAGGCTCACACTTGAAAAACTCATTGCAGACGGAAGAATACATCCCGCACGTATTGAGGAAATGTATGAAAAGTCAAAGCGTGAAGTTGAGCAGACAATTCGCCAGACAGGTGAAAGAGCTGTTATCGACGCAGGTGTAAACGGTATCCATCCCGAGCTTGTAAAGCTTATCGGCAAGCTCAAATATCGTACAAGCTACGGTCAGAACGTACTCAGTCACTCTCTTGAGGTTTCGTATATTGCAGGACTTATGGCGGCAGAGTTGGGCGCTGATGTTAAAACAGCAAAGCGTGCAGGTCTTCTCCATGATATTGGTAAGGCGCTTGACCACGAGATGGACGGAACACATATTGAACTCGGCGTTGAATATGCTAAAAAGTTCAAGGAAAATGAGCAGGTGGTACACGCTATCGCAGCGCACCACGGCGACATTGAAGCAAAAACCGTTGTTGCTTGCCTTGTTCAGGCGGCTGACGCAGTTTCAGCTGCACGTCCCGGCGCAAGAAGAGAGAATGTTCAAAATTACATTAAGCGTCTTGAAAAGCTTGAGGAAATTGCTTGCTCATTTGAAGGCGTTGAAAAATCTTTCGCAATTCAGGCAGGTCGTGAGGTTCGCATAATGGTTAAACCTGACGTTGTAAGCGACGACAAGATGGTGCTTATTGCACGTGATGTAGTTAAGAAAATCGAAGAAGAGCTTGAATATCCCGGACAGATCAAGGTCAATATCGTTCGTGAAAATCGCATTGTCGATTACGCAAAATAAAAAATCGGCGGCCCTGACTGTGCAGTCAGGGCTTTTTCCGACAAATGACAGATATAGAAATCGGTGAATTATGAATAAAACCGTAAGGGTGCTTGCAGTCGGCGATGTTGTTTCAGCTGTGGGTTGTGAAAAATTGAGGGAGCTTTTACCCTCTCTTAAAAAGGAAAAAAATATAGATGTTTGTATTGTAAACGGTGAAAATGCCGCAGTCGGAAACGGAATGACCGCTTTTTCGTGCGAGCATATTTTTGCAAGCGGTGCAGACGTCATTACAGGCGGAAATCATACGTTCAAACGGCGTGAATTTTATGAAACGCTTGAAAATTCGTATTCGATAGTACGTCCTATAAATTATTCGGAGGATTGCCCCGGCAGAGGATATACGATTGTAGACAAAGGCTTTGTCAGAATAGGCGTTGTAAATGTTCTCGGCACGATCTATATGGAAAACCTCAAAAATCCTTTTGATTGTATGGACGAGGCAATAAAAAAGCTTCGTGATGAGGTGAACATAATTATTGTTGACTTGCACGCAGAGGCAACGGCGGAAAAAAAGGCGCTCGGATTTTACCTTGACGGAAAGGTTTCGGCGGTGTACGGCACACACACTCATGTTCAGACGGCAGATGAACAGATTTTGCCAAACGGAACGGGCTATATAACCGACGTCGGAATGACAGGTCCGTCACTTTCGGTAATAGGCGTTAAGCCCGAGCTTGCGATTGAAAAAATGCGTACAAATATGCCCGTAAGATTTGAAAATCCTAACGATAATGCTCTCTTGCAGGGTATAATATTTGAGATAGACCGTTCAAGCGGAAAAACCGTTTCGGTTGAGCGAATAAGTATATAAAAAGGAGGCGGCTGCCGTGAAAAAGAGAATAATTGCGTTTTGCTGTGCATTGACGGTGGTTGCAATCCTGCTTTGCTCTTGTACGAAAACTCCGACAACCCCCGAGGGAGAAACAAACACAAATACGGGTACGGGAAATACGCAGACGGCGGAAATTATTTTGCCGTATGCAACGAGCGACTCGCTAAATCCGTATTTCGCAACGGGCAACGAAAATATTGCATTGGCTTCGCTTTACTGTCAACCGCTTTATACGGTAAAATCGGATTATTCGGCTGAGGCGGTGCTTGCAGACAGTATCGCAACAAACGGCACAAAGGTCAGCGTTACGCTTAAAAGTGCGGTGTTCAGCGATGGTACATCCGTTACGGCAAAGGATGTTGTCTACTCTTTTAATAAGGCTAAAGCGTCCGTTGCGTTTTCACAAAGGCTTTCAAATATCAATTCGGTTAACGCTTCGGGCTCAACAGTCATATTTACGCTTGCGGCTCCCGATTCGCTTTGCCAAAATATTTTGACGTTCCCGATAGTCAAGCAGGGAACAGCCGAAAGTTCGGAAGCTGTTCCGATGGGCTCGGGACATTTCGTTTTTGAAAACGGCACAGCGCTCACGGTAAACACAAAAAGCGAGATTGTAAGTAAAATCAGCAGGATAACGCTTCACGATATAAAGAAGCTTGAATATATCACGAATGCGGTTGAAATAGGAAATATAAACTATCTGTTTGAGGATTTTTCAAGCGGAAATTACAAGAGAATTGTAGCGCAGAACAGGGCGGTTACGCTTAACAATTTCGTATTCCTCGGAATAAATCCGACGGGTGCGCTTTCGTCCTCGGCGGTACGCACGGCACTTTATTATGCAATCGACAAAGAGGATATAAGTCAGGGCGCATATCAGGGCTATGCGAAGTCGGCAGTTACCGTGTTTAATCCCGATTTTAATATGCTCGCTTCACAGGAGCTTCCCTCGGCAAAGGGAAATGTGACAAAAAGTGATTCCATTCTTTCAAAAATGGGGTATAATTATTATACGAAAAACGGAATTAAAACCGACCAGACCAATGTGCTTTCATTTTCTATACTTGTAAATTCGGAAAACAGCTTCAGAGTTTCGGCGGCACAAAAAATTGCACGTCAGCTCGGGGAGCGTGGCTTTTCGGTTACGGTTGACGCTGTTAGCGGCGACGTTTACAGGCAGAGAGTTTTAAGCAGAAATTACGAAGCGTATATCGGAGAGGTCAAGCTTTGTGAGAATTTCGATTTATCCTCGCTTTTCGACGGTAGGTCGGGAATAGCTATTGATGCAAACGGAGCTTTTGCCACCGCCTACAATTCCTTTAAGAACGGTCAGGCGGATATTAAAGCCGTGAATGATGCGTTCTTAAATGAAATGCCGTTTGTTCCGCTTTGCTACAGGATGGGAATGGCGGCTTATTCAAAGGGTCTTACGCCGGACTTTACGTATGCGCCGTTTGATATTTACGGCAATATGGAAAATTGGGAAAAATCGGCGGAATAAATACAGTCAGACAGATTTATCGCTTCGTTGTGGCTGAAACGGAGCGTGACGGGTTTATTATACAGCCGGAAAGGTTCAGTGAATATGATTAAATTTGAAAATCATCTCGGAACAACAGAATTGCATGAGCAGTATTTTGCAGACCTCATCGGTCATACGGTAACCTCTTGCTTTGGCGTTGCAGGAATGGCAAACAGCGGAGCTACGCAAAATCTCCGCCAGCTTATTTTCAGGCACAACAATTATATCGATAAAGGCGTATCGGTTCGTGCCGAGGCTGATGAGCTTGTCATTGACTTGCATATTATTGTTACTTACGGAGTCAATATACAGGCGATTGTCGATTCGATTAAAAATAAAGTCAGATACACCGTTGAAAAATCGACAGGTCGTACGGTTAAGAGAATTACCGTCTATGTTGACGGAATGAAGGAATAATAGGAGTAGTATATAAATGCTTAACGGTATCATTTTCAAGCAAGCGCTGATTTCGGGCGCAAACAATATAGTAAATCACAGACAAGAGGTTGACGCTCTTAACGTTTTCCCCGTTCCCGACGGCGATACGGGTACGAATATGTCAATGACTATTTCGGCGGCGGCAAGAGAACTTCAGGTTTGTGAGCAGACGGATATAGCAAGTGTTTCCGCAAAGGCTGCGGCGGCATTGCTCAGGGGCGCAAGAGGCAACTCAGGCGTTATACTTTCTCTTATATTCAGAGGAATTTCAAACGGCTTTAAGGGTATGGACTCGGCAGACGGCAGGGCGCTTGCAAAAGCTCTTGAGCTCGGCAAAGAGTCGGCTTATAAGGCGGTTATGAAGCCTACCGAGGGAACAATTCTCACGGTTATCAGAATGGCGGCGGAGGCTGTCAAAAACACGCAGGAAACGGATTGCAAAATAGTTCTTAAAACGGCTTACGAAGCGGCAAAGGACGCACTTTTGAAAACACCCGAAATGCTTCCCGTGCTCAAGCAGGCAGGCGTTGTGGACGCAGGCGGACAGGGCTTTATTTTTATTCTTGAGGGAATGCTGAGCGTTATCGAGGACGGCAAGACAGTTGAGCCTATTGAAGCGCTTGATAAAAAGGATAATGCAAAATCAGACAAAAGCGTTGTTGCGGCGGCTTCGGGTGATATTAAATTCGGTTATTGCAGCGAGTTCTTAATTAACAAAGAAAAGGATGCACAGTCGAATGCGGCGGCTCTCAAAGCATATCTTGAGTCTATCGGCGATTGTGTTGTTGTCGTTGATGACGACGATATTATCAAGGTACACGTTCACTCGAACGAGCCGGGTAATGTAATTCAGGCGGCTCTTAAATGCGGTCCGCTTACAAACATAAAAATCGATAATATGCGCTTCCAGCACAGGAACGCAGAACGTGGCACGGAAAACGCAAAGGAGGAAATTAAGCCCTCCGAGCAGGCACAAGCACCTGTTGAGCCGACAAAGGATTACGGCTTCGTTTCGGTTGCTGCGGGCGACGGCTTTATTGAGCTGTTCAAGGAGCTTGGCGCAGACAATATAGTTTCGGGCGGTCAGACGATGAATCCGAGCACTGACGATATTTTGTCGGCTATCGAGGCAACACCGGCAAGACACGTCTTTGTGCTTCCCAACAATAAAAATATTATTATGGCGGCGGAACAGACGGTAAACCTTGCAGACAGGAAGGTTTCCGTTCTTCAGACAAAGGCTCTCACACAGGGAGTCAGCGCAATGCTCAATTTCTCGGAATCGGAGGACGTCGAGACCAATCTTTTGAATATGATGAAGGCTGCCGAGGCAGTTCACACGGCGCAGGTTACATTTGCCGCAAGGGACAGCGAGGCGTTCGGTCAGAAGATTAAAAAGGGACAAATTCTCGGTATGGAGGACGGCAAAATCACCCTTGTTGAGGATGATATTGTAAATGCCGCATACCGTACCGCAAGACGCTTGGCTAAAAAATACAATGCGTCATTCATCACCGTGTATTACGGCGAGGAAACGGACGAGGCGACGGCAAAGCGTTTGAGCGAAAGACTTTCGGAGAGATTTCCGAATATAGAAATAAATGTAATTCCGGGCGGACAACCCGTGTATTATTTCATTATATCGGTAGAGTGATAGTATGAATTTTTCAACCGACATCAAATACTTAAAGGGCGTCGGCAGCGCAAGGGCGGAGGCTTTTCAACGGCTTTCCGTCGGCACTGTCGGTGCTCTTTTGCGCTTTTATCCGAGAGCCTATGAGGATTGGAGTGCTGTTTATCCCATCAGAGAGGCTCCGTTTGATACGAATATTTGCGTAAAGGGTATCGTGTGCGACACGCCGTCTAAAATTCGTATTCCCGGCGGAACAACGCTCTATAAAACGAGCATTACCGACGGTCAGGGGCTTATAAATCTGACCTTTTTCAATAATAAATACATACCGAATATGCTCAAAAGCGGCGAGGAATACTATTTCTTCGGTAAGATAACGAAGTCTAAATTCGGCGGCAGGGAAATGGCTTCTCCCGTGTTTTCAAATGCGAGTGCGGAAGCCGGCATAAAGCCTGTTTATCCGCAGACAGCAGGACTTAATTCAAAGCTTATTGCAAAATGTGTGAAAAATGCGCTTGACTCAATTGAGGAAATCCCCGAGAGCCTGCCGAGTGAGATAATTGCCGAAAACTCCCTTTGCTCACTTGATTTTGCGATACGCAATATTCATTTTCCCGAAAGCTATGAAGCGTTGGACAAGGCAAGGAACAGGCTCATTTTTGAGGAATTGTTCATCTTACAGCTCGGTCTTTTATCACTTAAAAGCAAAACGCAAACGCTCAAAACAGAGTGTGTTGTAAAGAAAGATTTTTCGGAGGAATTCTTTTCGCATTTGCCGTTTTCTCCGACCTCGGCACAGGTAAAGGCTGTCGGGGAAGCAATCGGCGATATGAAATCGGGCGAGCCTATGAACAGGCTTTTGCAGGGCGACGTCGGTTCAGGCAAAACGGCGGTTGCGGCGGCGCTTATTTATACTTGCGTAAAAAACGGCTGGCAATGTGCTATGATGGCACCTACGGAGGTGCTTGCAGAGCAGCATTTGAGAACTTTTGAAAAGTTTTTCAAGGATACGGATATAACCGTTGATATTATCACGGGAAGTATGAAAAAATCCGAAAAAAATCTTGCAAAGCAAAGGCTTGCAAGCGGAGAAACGAAGCTTATTATCGGCACTCACGCCTTAATTCAGGAGGACGTTGAGTTTAATAGGCTCGGTCTTGTAATAACCGACGAGCAGCACCGCTTCGGCGTGGCACAGCGGTCCTCTTTTGCCGCAAAGGGCGACAATCCGCATATTTTCGTTATGTCGGCAACTCCGATACCGAGAACGCTCGCTATGATTATGTACGGCGATTTGAATGTTTCGGTGCTTGATGAACTGCCGCCGGGCAGAAAAGATGTTGAAACTTTTTGTGTTGATACAAGCTATCACGAAAGAATATATAAATATATTAAAAAGCACCTTGACGCAGGACTGCAAGGATACATTGTCTGTCCCCTTGTCGAGGAGGGCGAAATTGATAACGACCTGATAAGTGCTGAAAAATACTATAAAAAATTGTCGTCGAGCGAGTTTGCGAATTACAAATTGGGCTTGCTCCACGGAAAAATGAGGCCTCGTGAAAAGGATGAGGTTATGCGCAAATTTTCCTCGGGCGAAATTCAGCTGCTTATAGCGACGGTTGTAATTGAGGTCGGAGTTGACGTGCCGAATGCGGCAATTATGGTCATTGAAAACGCTGAACGCTTCGGACTTTCTCAGCTCCATCAGCTGAGGGGAAGAATAGGCAGAGGCAGCGAAAAATCAACCTGCGTTCTTGTCTCCGACGCAAAAGGGGAAGAAGCAAAGCAGCGTTTTGACACAATGTGTTCGACCTCGGACGGCTTTAAGATTGCGAATGTTGACCTCGAAATGAGAGGCCCCGGAGATTTCTTCGGAAAAAGACAGCACGGTCTGCCGAAATTGAGACTTGCGGACGTTATGACTGATACGCATTTGCTTATGGCGGCACAAAACTGCGCTCAAAATGTAATTGCAAAGGACAAGGCTTTGTCGAGCGAGGAAAACAGAAGACTGCGCAGGCAGGTCGATACATTATTCAAGGATAGCTACGGCTCGTAAGCCTTTGCTTGAAATGGCGGTAAAAATGTGATATAATATTCGTTAGCGTAAGTTTGACTGTAATAATTGAAGTTGATTTTCACGGAGATATTATGTTTGATTTAATTTATAAAAAGCTATATATTCTCGGCTTGTTTACCGCAAGGTATGTGACAGGTTTTTTCAAATGGCTCGGCAAGCTTGTTATGAAGCCCGTCAAGGCTTTGTCTGCCGTGTTGTTTGCAGCCTTCGTCGTTGTCGATAAGCTTGTGTTAAGCTCGGCAAGGCATATAAATTCCGAAATCAAGGAGCTTTTCGGCGATATTAAGCGTGTTTTCGGAAAGCTTGTTTCCCTTTTTAAGCAGGACAGGAATGAGGCGGCTGTTACCTTTAAGACCTATGTAAAAAAAGCTTTTCAGCGACACGGAATAGTGTTCTCGTTTTTCACGAACATTGTTACACCCGTTGTGGCTCTTGTTATTTTAATTGCTACGATTCGCTATTGGAGCAGTATGAATTTGGCTCTTAAAATAACCTATAACAATGCCGATATAGGCTATGTCGGCTCGGAATCGGTTTACCTTGACGCAGAGGATAAGGCTACAGAAAGGCTTAAAACTGCTATTGCGGCAAATGACGGCGAGGCTCTCATAAAGAGCGCACAGTATAAGATTGTGCCCGTTAAGCTCAACAATATGAAGGACTCCGAGGCTATTTGCGATAAGATTATTGAGTATTCCAACAAGAATATTACAAACGCTTGCGGAATTTATATCGACGGAGAGTTTTTGTGTGCCGTTAAAAATGAGACGGACGCTACGACGGTTTTCGACAATATTCTTACAAGCTATGATGCAGGCGACAGCAATGCAATTGTAAGCTTCGTTGAGAATATTGAGTATGTTCAGGGCCTTTATCCCGACGACGATAACACCGTTTGGGGTGCGGATCGTTTGAGCGAAAAGCTTAACTCAAAGAAAAGCGAAGCGGTTTATTATACTGTCTCTTCCGGCGATACGGTTTCGGGAATTGCACAGAAATACGGTATTTCAACCGCAAAGCTGTTCGAATTAAATCCCGGCTTAAATGAGAAAATTCATGTGGGCGACCGTGTTCTTATTTCAAGCGAGGTAAATTTTGTACGAGTTCAGGTTACAAAGACCGAGGTCAGAACAGTTTCTATTCCTTATAACACCGTTAAAGTCGAAAACCCAAGTATGTATAAGGGAACGAGCAAGACGGTTACAAAGGGTCAAAACGGCGAGCAGCAGATAACAGAGCTTGTAACGTATATCGACGGCGTAAGAGTTTCGTCGAAGGAGGTTTCGAGAGTTACCACTAAGGAAGCTGTTGACGAGAAGATACAGGTCGGCACAAAGACGTATTCCTCGGGCTACGGCAGCATCAAGAATTACGGAACAGTTCAGTCCTACGGCGGCAAGTTCGTATGGCCCGCAATCGGCGCTTACAGCGTATCCTCGGGCTTCGGCTACAGGCACGGCAGACTTCACGGCGGTATAGACATCGTTAAGCCCGGCGGAAACAGTACAGGCTGTCCGGTTGTTGCGGCGGCTTCGGGTACGGTTGTTTCGGCAGGCTATCATCCGAGCTGGGGCTATAATGTTCTCATTAACCACGGCAACGGCTTGCAGACGAGATATGCACACATGATAAGGGGCTCGCTGAAGGTTTCGGCAGGTCAGCGTGTTTCGGCAGGTCAGCAGCTCGGAAATATCGGCTCTACGGGTAACGTTACAGGTCCTCACCTTCACTTTGAGGTCTATGTTAACGGAACAAGAGTAAACCCGAGCGGATATTTGGGCAGATAAAATACAACGGACAGAGGCAAAAAGTTTCTGTCCGTTTTTTCGAGATAGGAGAAATATATGTCCCTTGTAAAAAATCAAGAAATAGAGCTGCAAATCGAGTCATTTTCCTCGGAGGGCAGCGGTGTCGGACACTATGACAAAATGGCGGTGTTCGTAAGCGGCGCAGTCGTTGGAGATAAGGCTTTGGTGCATATAATCAAGGCTAAAAAGACCTATGCGATAGGCAAGGTCGTTAAAATATTAAAGCCGTCTAAGGACAGAACGGACTCCGATTGCGAGGCTTCTGCTTCGTGCGGCGGCTGTGCATTCAGGCATATAAAATACGGTGCAGAGCTTGAAATGAAACGCCAAAAGGTTGAAAATGCTTTTTTACGTCTCGGCGGAATTGACAAGGAAATAGACGAAATGATAGGCGCAGAGTCAATTACAGGCTATCGCAACAAGGCTGAATATCCCGTCGGCTTTGACGGCAGGCTTAAAATCGGCTTCTATGCTTCTCATACGCACCGAATTATAGATTGTCCCCGTTGTGCCTTGCAACCCGAGGTATTTTCGGAGATAGTTAAGATAATAAGAAAATGGATTGTCGAATACGGAATTTCCGTTTATAATCCCGAAACGGGAAAAGGCATAGTCAGGCATATTTACATAAGACAGGGTGCGGTATCAAAGGAAATTATGGTGTGCCTTGTCGTAAATTCCGATTTCTTGCCGAAAAAGGATAAGCTTCTTGAACGCTTGCTCGTTATAAGCGATATAAAAAGCGTTGTAATAAATATAAACAAGGATAAAACGAATGTTATACTCGGCAGAGTCTGCAAAACGCTTTGGGGCAACGATTATATTTATGATGAATTGTGCGGCGTTAAAATCAGACTTTCTCCGCTTTCGTTCTATCAGGTAAATCACGCACAGGCGCAAAGGCTTTATGAAAGAGCGAGGGAATATGCTTCGCTGACAGGCGAGGAAACGCTTTTGGATATGTACTGCGGTGCGGGAACTATCGGACTTTCAATGGCTGACGGCTGCAAAGATGTAATCGGAGTCGAGATAATCAGGCAGGCTGTTGCAGATGCAAGGGTCAACGCTGAAATAAACGGTATAAAGAACGCAGAATTTTATTGTGCAGACGCTGCCGAAGCGGCAAAGATGCTTGAGGAAAAGGGAATCAAGCCCGACGTTATTGTGCTTGACCCACCGAGAAAGGGCTGTGAAGCTTCGCTTGTGGAAACGGTTTGTAATATGTCGCCCGACAGAGTTGTCTATGTCTCCTGCGATCCCGCAACGCTTGCAAGGGACTGCAAATTGTTTGAAGAATCAGGCTATAAGGTCGAAAAATTAACAGCCGTCGATCTCTTCCCGAGAACAGTGCATGTGGAATGTGTCGCAAGGCTTGTGAAATCATAGACAAATTGCATGATTTGGTAAAATAGTATAATTTCTTTACCTAATTTCCCAAAAAATGCTGTATAATAATCGAATTGTTCTATGAAAAAGTGATGGTTTAATGAATTCTGTTGAAAAACGTCATTTTTCAAAACAAAAATATCGGTATTCAAAGCGAATACCGATATTTTTTATTTCTTGTTGTTTTTTATTATTTAAGCATTGTTTTTACTGCGAAATAGCCGAGAACGATAACGCCGAGGACTATCCTGTACCAACCGAACACCTTGAAATCGTGCTTTTTGATGTATGCCATAAGGTACTTTATTACAAACCATGAAACAGTGAATGCGACTATCATTCCGAGCCCGAGATATACAACCTCGGCTACGGTGTAATTAAGTCCGTATTTCACAAGCTTTAACGCACTTGCGCCCATCATAACGGGGACTGCGAGGAAGAAGGTGTATTCTGCGGCAACTGTCCTTGAAACGCCGATGAGCAATGCACCGACTATTGTCGCACCCGAACGGGATGTACCGGGGAAAATTGCGGCGATAAGCTGGAAAAGACCGATTATAAACGCTGTTTTATAGTCGATTGCCGAAATTGAATTGATTTTAGGCGTTATGGATTTATTTCTGTTTTCGATAATTATAAATGCGATACCGAATACAATAAGAGCTATGGCAACAACGACATAGTTATAAAGATGCGCCGTGAAAAAGTCGTCAAACGGCACGCCGATTATTGCGGCGGGCAGGCACGAAACTATAACGTGAAACCACATATTGAAAATGGATTTTTTAATGACGATTTTGTGCTCCTTGTAGCCGAAAGGCCAAAGCTTATTCCAAAACTGCGCTATAACGGCAATGATTGCGCCGAATTGAATTACAACGAAAAACATATCCTTGAATTCGGGGGTAACATCCAACTTTATGAACTCGTCAATGAGTATCATATGACCTGTACTGCTGATAGGCAGCCATTCGGTAATTCCCTCGACGATACCGAGAACGATTACCTTAATAATTTCAATGAATTTTATCATTTGTATCCTCCGATACTTTATTTTTAAGAGCAACAATATTATAGCCGCTATTTCTGTATTTGTACAGATAAAATATTAACTTTTCGTTCACTTGCATTTTAATATGTCAGATAGTATAATAACTATCGGAGATATTACCGAAAGGATGATATAAATTGGCTGAGAAAACCAAACGCACACAGGAAGAAAAAAATGAGATAAAAAAATCAATTCGCACGGGCTTGCTTGCGGCGGTAGCGTTGGCGGCGGTTGTCTGCGTTATTGTGTTCTATTTCAAAACGGTTGCGTCGAGAAATGAGCCGTCGATTATCAAAGAGGACGTTAAGGATTTGAAGAGCATAACGCTTTCCGAAAAGTCGCTTGCTATGCCTTATGTTACAACGGGTATCGACAAAATTGTTTATACCGCAGACTCGGCAGGCGGAATTGTTTTCTATGAGTTCAACGGCACGGAGTACGCTCAAATCGCGGAAACGGGCACAATGGATGTCAGCGTTCCGTTAAGCGGTCAGCAAATTCCCGTAAAGGTGCATTATATCGAGCGAGACGGTAAATTTTCAGGCTTCGGCGTGTTTACATCTGCAAGCTCGGAGGATGTTTATATCTATGATTTTATGCTTGTTAAAATTACAAATCTTCCGGCAGGCTACGAAAAAGACGGAAAATTGCTTATGCTTGCGAACACCGATATTAAAAATGTGTATTCGATAAATCCTGTTTGGGAGGACGCTTATTATATTTCGAGAGACGGCTCGTCTGTTTCAAGATTTTTCATTGAAAACAACCGTACGCTTGATATAAACGGCGCAATGCGTTCTGATTTCAGCAGGGTAACGGATAAAGAGCTTTCAAGTGCTACGGGAAATATCCCGTTTTTCTCGGCAAGGTCTTACGATACGCTCGGGGCGGCGACGGATATTTACGTCAAGACGCCAAAGGGCGAGAGCGAGGCTGTAAAGGGCGTACTTGATACATACGCAAAGCCTACCGAGGACGGCGGATTTATATTCGTTAGGGCTACGAACGGCGGATTTGAGTTTGTGAAATATCTCAACGGCACGCAGACCACGGTTTCGGAATTTTTCGCACAGTACGGTGAGGAATATATCAGAAGCGGCGATTACATTCTCTGCAAGGAGGACGGAAGAATTTACACGACCTATGACGACAGCGTTATTGAGCTTCCCGATTTCAAAATGAATCCGTCACAGTTTGCAATAACCTCCGACGGCAAATATGTTGTTCTTGCGGGTACGGTTACTAATGCAACGGACTATCAGATTTATATTTACAATACACAGACAAAAAAGGCGAAAACCTTTGCGGATTCGGATTTTTCGGTGCATTACAATTTGTTCTGCCCGACAAACGAGACGGTTTGCTTCTATACGCAGAGCGCAGACGGATATGACGAAAAGATTATAAATCTTGCAAAAATTTCTTGAGGTGAAAGATGAAAAACAGGTTTGACTCGGTGCTTTTTGATTTTGACGGAACGCTTGTCGATTCCTCCGAGGGCATATTTAACAGCTTGATATATGCTTTTGAGCAGGACGGAAAGGAAGCACCCGACAGAGATATTCTTAGAAAGTTTATCGGACCTCCGTTATATGAGAGCTTTAAGACGCTTTTCGGCTACGACGGAGACGAGATAGATTTTATGATTAAAAAGTACCGTGAGAGATACAGCGAAAAGGGTTATCTTGAGGCGAGCTTTTATGACGGTATTCCCGAGCTTCTGAAGGAGCTTCACGAAAAGGGAATAAAGACAGCCACAGCTTCCTCAAAGCCCACGGTGTTTATAAAGAAAATGCTTGAGGTAAACGGACTTTCGGAGTACGTTGACTATGTCGGCGGAACGCTTTTTGACAACAAGGAGTCGGGAAAGACGGCTATTATCAACAATGCCTTGCAAGAACTCGGTTGTACCGATAAAGCAAGAGCGTTGATGGTGGGCGACAGAAAATTTGATATTGACGGCGCAAAGGGCGCGGGAATAAAGACCGTAGCTGTGCTTTACGGCTTCGGCTCAAGAGAAGAATTTATGGAACACGAAGCGGAATATATAGTCAAAAATACGGCTGAGGTTCGCAAAATAATTTTCGGAGAGTAAAATATGTCATCACCTTTAGCAGACAGAATAAGACCCGAGAAAATTGAAGAAATGGTAGGACAAAGGCACCTCCTTGCAGAGGGTATGCCTTTGAGAAATATTGTCGAATCGGGAATTCTGCCGAATATGATATTTTACGGCCCGTCGGGTACGGGTAAGACCACGCTTGCGAGGATAATCGCAAACAAGACCAATCGAAAATTGCATAAGCTCAACGGCACAAATGCCTCGATTTCCGATATAAAGGAGATTGTTGCGGAGCTTGATACACTTGCAGCTCCGAACGGCATTTTGCTTTATCTTGACGAAATTCAGTATTTTAATAAAAAACAGCAGCAGTCCCTGCTTGAATACATTGAAAGCGGTGCTATAACGCTGATTGCCTCGACAACGGAAAACCCGTATTTTTATGTCTATTCCGCTGTGCTCAGCCGTTCAACCGTGTTTGAGTTCAAGTCGGTAACGGCAGAAGAGGTTGTTCCAGCTGTTAAAAGAGGCTTTGAATTTTTAGCTTCTGAAAGCGGAATTGAAGCGAATATAGAGGACGGTGTGTATGAGCACATTGCTTCGGCTTGCGGCGGCGATGTCAGAAAATCGCTGAATTTTGTCGAGCTTTCTTATCTTTCCGCAAATGTCAAGGACGGCAAAAAGGATATAGACCTTGAAACCGTTGAGACGCTTACGCAGAAAAATTCTTTTAGATATGATAAAGACGGCGACGAGCATTATGACGTTATTTCGGCTTATCAAAAGTCGATGAGAGGCTCGGATGCCAATGCGGCGCTGCACTACCTTGCAAGATTGCTTACGGCAGGGGATTTGGCGTCGGCCACAAGGCGGCTTATGGTCTGTGCGTGCGAGGATGTAGGACTTGCGTATCCGCAAATAATTCCGATTGTAAAAGCGGCGGTTGATATTGCGTTGCAGGTCGGCTTGCCCGAGGCGAGAATACCGCTTGCAGACGCTGTTGTGTTGGTGTGCAATTCCCCGAAGTCGAATTCCGCATATTTGGGGATAAATGCGGCTATGGCGGACGTTCAGAACGGAAATTTCGGAAGAATACCCCGTCAACTTCAAAATATGCACTATGACGGCGAGGATAACAAGAACAAGGGGCAGTTTTATTTGTATCCGCACGGCTATCCGAATCATTATGTTGAGCAGCAATACTTGCCCGACGTGATAAAAGATGCACAGTATTATGTACCCGGCGAGAACAAAAATGAGCAGGCGGCAAAGGAATATTGGAGCGTAATCAAGGGGAAAAATAAAAATAAATAATTTTTCAATTGACAAAAGGCGTAGAATATGGTAACATTAGTAACGCTCTATGGAGAGATACCGAAGTGGTTATAACGGAACGGTCTTGAAAACCGTCGTACGGCAACGTACCGTGGGTTCGAATCCCACTCTCTCCGCCATAAAAGACAGATGCTATACGGGAAACCGTATAGCGTTTGTTCAAAAATGAATAACTTTTAACAAAGTTACCTGCGGAAGTACTCAAGTTGGTGACGAGGCGCCCCTGCTAAGGGCGTAGGTCGGGAAACCGGCGCGAGAGTTCGAGTCTCTCCTTCCGCGCCAGAAAAGGTATCAAGGATTTTCCCTTGATACCTTTTCTTTATGCATAGCAAAATAAATGGGAGAGACTCGAACTCAATAGTCCATCTTTTGCGGATTCTATAAAGTCTGAAAAATTGATTTTATGTGATTCTATAAAAATCCCTCAGTCATTTTTTTGTTTCCAAAAAAACGACAGCTCCCTTTACAAGGGAGCTTTTGTTTCAATAAATTTTGAAATCAGATAAAAGCCGTATATAAACCTTAAGATTAATTTTTACACGGTAGGGCGGTGGCTTGCTGCCGCCGTTATATTGCTGTTGAATTATGATAATTTATGGCTTAAATCACATTAAAATATACCTACAACCCGTAGGGACAGGGCTCGCCCCTGTCCGCTTTTTCAAAACTGTATATTATGTCCTTACACAACCTGTATACTATCTTATTACACTATGCATTGAGGCTGACTGTGAATTTTGTTCACAATCCCTCCGCCTCACGTTCGTTCGGTACCTCCCTTTACACAAGGGAGGCTGAAAATGCGGTTGTCCGTTGCCTTGATTTTATATGTAATTTGTTGCGGACAGGGGCGAGCCCTGTCCCTACGGTCGCATAATTTTTTCAAATTAGATTGCACACGAAAGCAGTAATATATTTGCTAATTCGTTCGGCAGAGGCAAATCCTTCTTTACATTAGGTTTACCGAATACAACAAAAACCCTTGTTCTGTCCGTGGCTGAGTGTTGACAAGGAAGTATTGGTTTCTCGCATAAAAATCCATTATGCTTTTGCCAAAAAGCCTCGCAAGGCGACAGCCTTGCTTCGTTTCTCGGCTTCGGCATAAAAGAATTTTTATAGCTACGAAACTGCGATGCACTTCAAAACAATATATTTTTGATACAAGAAAAAGCGAACCCCACAGATAATGCTGATGCATATCTGTGGGATTTAACGCATGATTGTTAGAAAAGCTGTTGTTTTGAAGCAAAACTGCCTTGTGAACACTCAGCCTTTGAACAAGGGTTTTCTTTTGGTGGACCTGATCGGGTTTGAACCGACGACCCCCACAATGCGAATGTGGTGCGCTCCCAGCTGCGCTACAGGCCCGTTTGTTAACGGATATATTATAGTACCGAGTGCGGAATTTGTCAATTGCTTGCTTGACATTCTTTGCTTAATATTATAAACTTAATTGTTACTATTTTTAATTATATCTGTAAGGAATGATACTATGATGAAAAACACTGAAAAAACTCTTGAAAAGCTTGTCTCCTTGAGTAAGACAAGAGGCTTTGTTTTCCCCGGCAGCGAAATTTACGGCGGACTTGCAAACACTTGGGATTACGGCCCTCTCGGTGTTGAGATTAAAGAAAACATCAAAAAGGCTTGGAGAAAGAAATTTATCCAGGAGAACAAATACAATGTCGGTCTTGACAGCGCAATTCTTATGAATCCGCAGACTTGGGTTGCTTCGGGACACCTCGGCGGCTTCTCCGATCCGCTTATGGACTGCTGTGAGTGTAAGACTCGCCACAGAGCAGATAACCTTATCGAAGAATTCGACGGCACGAATGTTGCAGGTTGGACAAACGAGCAGCTTAGCGCTTATATCGAGGAGCATAATATTCCCTGCCCGAACTGCGGAAAGCACAACTTTACCGATATTCGTCAGTTCAACCTTATGTTTAAGACCTTCCAGGGCGTTACGGAGGATTCGACTTCCGAGATTTATCTTCGCCCCGAGACCGCACAGGGTATTTTTGTAAACTTCCAGAATGTTCAGAGAACAACAAGAAGAAAAGTGCCGTTCGGTATCGCTCAGGTCGGAAAATCTTTCAGAAACGAGATTACTCCCGGTAAGTTTATCTTCCGTGTTCGTGAGTTTGAGCAGATGGAGCTTGAGTTTTTCTGCAAGCCCGGCACCGATCTTGAATGGTTTGACTATTGGAGAGGCTTCTGCCGTGATTGGCTTTACTCTCTTAACATTAAGCCCGAAAATCTTCGTCTTCGTGACCACGATCCCGAGGAGCTTTGCTTCTATTCAAAAGCAACAACAGACTTTGAATATATGTTCCCGTTCGGCTGGGGCGAGCTTTGGGGCGTTGCCGATAGAACAGACTACGACCTCACTCAGCACATTAAAACAAGCGGTAAGTCACTTGAATATTTTGACCCGACAACAAACGAAAAGTATGTTCCCTATGTTATCGAGCCGTCGCTCGGCGTAGAGCGTCTTTTCCTTGCGCTTCTTACAGAGGCTTATGACGAAGAGGTTGTTGACGCAGAGAAGAACGACACAAGAATTGTCATGCATTTCCATCCGGCAATCGCACCCGTTAAGGCTGCTATTCTTCCGCTTTCAAAGAAGCTTTCGGATAAGGCGGATGAGATTTATCAGGAACTTTCAAAGCACTTCAATGTTGAGTATGATGACGCAGGCTCAATCGGTAAGAGATATCGCCGTCAGGACGAAATCGGTACACCTTACTGCATTACGGTTGACTTTGAAACAGTCGGCGACGAAAATACTCCTGCCGACAACTGCGTAACGGTTCGTGACAGAGATACTATGGAGCAGGTTAGAATGCCCATATCCGAGCTTGTTGATTATATTTCGGAGAAGATTGATTTTTAACGAAATATAGGAGATGGCAAAATGACACAAACCGTGGGTAAGAAATTATTCCTTGTAGTAAATCCTGTTTCGGGCAAAAAGCTTGCAAGGCATTATGTTAAGGGTATGATGGAGAGGTTCGGTGAGGCAGGCTTCGTCGTTACTTCGGTATATACACGAAAAGATGAAAACGCTTATGAAATTGTCAGAAAAAGAGGCAGAGAGTTTGACCTTATAGTATGCGTCGGCGGCGACGGTACGCTTAAAGAGACGGTTTGCGGAGTGATGGAGCTTGAAAAGGATATTCCGATAGGCTATATACCGATGGGCTCGACAAATGACTTTGCACATTCGGTAGGTATTCCTACAAAGGTCGAAAAGGCGGTTGAAAATATCATAAACGGTGAGCCAAGACCTGTTGATATGGGAGTCTTTGGTGACACTACTTTTGTTTATGTCGCAGGCTTCGGCAATTTCACGGCTATTTCTTATTCGGCAAGTCAAAAGCTTAAAAATATATTCGGCAAAAACGCTTATTACCTCAATGCTGTCGGAGAGTTTTTCAAAATGAAAGGCTATCACGCAAGAGTTGAGGCAGACGGAGAGGTTTTTGAGGGCGACTATTTCTACGGAGAGGCTTCGAATTCCTATTCTGTGGGCGGAATGCCCGTGTTACATAATATGGGCGTGAAATTTGACGACGGAAAACATGAATTGATACTCGTTGAAATGTTCAAATCTCCGTCCGAGTTTTTTTCGCTTGTAAACGATATGCTGAATAAAACGGTGGCAAAGAATAAGCTTGTCACATTCAGGCATTGCGATAAAATTGATTTTCATTTTGACGAGCCTACGGCGTTTACGCTTGACGGCGAGTTTGGCGGAGATCAGACGGATGTTACCGTTAAAACCATAAAGCACGCTGTGAGCATTATAACCGAAAAGCCGTTACCGATTGAGGAGGATAACTCCGAGCAGATATATTAAAAGGACGACGGTTTAATATTTCTACATTTACAGGCTGTATTTTTAATACAGCCTGTTTTTTGCAGGGAGATAATTGTTAACCGATTAAATATTAACAATTTTTGAATAAATTAAATATGTGTTGACATATAAATATATTTGATATAAAATTACTTAACCGATTAAATATAAATCGGCTAATTTTTAATTTGAGGAAATGATATGTTGGAATTAAAGGAATTGAGCCATTCTTTTATAAAGCTTGAGTGCGTAAAGCGGTTTACAATGCACAATATGCTCAAGGACAGCGGCGTTTATTTTGGTCAGCCGCCGATACTTGATTTTTTGGAGAAAAACGGCGTATGCACGCAGAATGAGCTTGCAAAGGCGCTTGAGGTTTCTCCGGCTTCTATTGCGGTGTCGATTAAAAGAATGCAGAAAAACGGCGTTGTTGAAAAAATCGCAGACGATAACGATTTGCGGTGCAACAGAATTTCTCTTACCGAAAAGGGCAGGGAATTGACAAGGGAAATGCACCGAAAGTTTGACCAAATTGATAAAATAATGTTTACGGATTTTGACGAAAACGAGCTTGCGACGCTCAAGGAGTATCTTGACAGGATTTATAACAATCTGTCATCAACGGAGTGTGCAAAATGCTGCACAAGGTCCGAAACCGATAAGAACGGAGGGAATATTTGATGATAAAGCTGCTTAAATACACAAAAAAATATATTTTCTATACGCTCCTTTCGCCCTTGCTTATGGTGGGCGAGGTTATATTTGAGCTGCTTATTCCGCAGGTTATGGCGGATATTGTCGAAACAATACGCTTGACGGGAACAACCGATCCTGTGGCACAGCAAGAGGCAATTCAAACAATTCTTGCACTCGGCGGAAAGATGCTTACATTTGCATTGTGTTCGCTTTTTTGCGGAGCTATGGCGGCAAGGCTCGCTTCGGTTGCGGGTATGGGCTTCGGTGCAGGTATCAGAAACGCACTTATCGAAAAGGTGCAGACTTTTTCATTCTCGAATATAGACAGATTTTCGACAGCGTCGCTTATCACAAGAACGACAACCGATATAACAACGGTGCAGAACACATTTTTAATGCTTATAAGAGGCTTGTTCAGAGCACCGATAATGCTTGTTACGGCTTTGGCTATATGTATTAAAAAGAGCAAGGAAGTTACAAGCGTGTTTGGAGTTGCGCTTCCGATAATTTTAATTGTGCTTGCAATCGCAGGCCCGATTTTAATTAAACGCTTTAAGGCTATGCTCAAAAAGTTCGACGGCTTTAACGCTTCCATACAGGAAAACCTTACAAATATAAGAGTTGTTAAATCGTTTGTCAGAACAGATTACGAAAAGAAAAAGTTCAAAGCCGCAAATGATGACCTTTACAACGCTTCCATATACGCAGAAAAGCTTATGATACTCGGCGAGCCTCTGTTGATGGTTTTGCTTTATTGCACAATCTTTGCGGTGATTGTTGTATCGACAAAGGTTATTGCAAACGGCTCTTTACTTGTCGGCGAGTTCACGGCGATATTTACCTATATAATGCAGATTATTATGAGTTTCCTTATGACTATCGCAATGGTTGCACAGCTGTTTATGTCAGAGGCAAGCGCAAAGCGTATTGCGGAGGTGCTCGACGAAGAGCCTGATATCAAAGACCCCGAAAACGCACTTGAAACACTCAAGGACGCAAGCGTTGAATTTAAGAATGTATCGTTTAGCTACAATGAGGGCAAGAACATCATAAATAACGCTTCGTTTAAGATTAACAGCGGTGAAATGGTCGGAATTATGGGGGCAACGGGCAGCTCGAAATCCTCACTTGTTCAGTTGATTGCAAGACTTTATGATGTAACCGGCGGCGAAGTTTTAGTCGGCGGTGAAAATGTCAAGAAATACAAATTGCACTCTTTGAGAGAGAATGTCAGTATGGTGTTACAGAAAAATGTTCTTTTCTCGGGAACGATTGCAGACAATCTCCGTTGGGGTAATAAAAACGCAACAGACGAGGAGCTTCGCAACGCTTGTAAAATTGCAGATGCGGATGAATTTGTTTCCTCATTCCCCGACGGATACCAAACCGATCTCGGTCAAGGCGGCGTAAACGTTTCGGGCGGTCAGAAGCAAAGGCTTTGTATCGCAAGAGCAATTTTGAAATCGCCTAAGATACTTATTCTTGACGACTCGACAAGTGCGGTTGACTCCGCTACCGACGCAAGAATAAGACAGGGCTTGAGAGAGAGCCTTCCGAGCACTACTAAAATTATAATTGCACAGAGAGTTTCCTCAATTTCCGATTGCGACAAGATAATCATTCTTGATAACGGTACTGTAAACGATATCGGAACACATGAGGAGCTTCTTGAAAGAAATGAAATTTACCGTGACGTATATACCTCTCAGCAAAAGGGCACGGATGATTTTGATGAAGTCGGAGGTGAGCAATAATGCATGGACCTAATAATTCGGCACATACGCACAAACCGTCCGACACAAAGGGAACGGTAAAGCGGCTTATAAAGTATATCGGTAAGCAGAAAAGCCTGCTTGTCGGAATGATCGTGTTTGTTATAATCAGCTCCGTTGCAACCGTTATGGCTTCGGTTTTCATTCAGCCGATAGTTGACGATTTGCTCATTCCTGCGATAGGTCAGGAGTTTTCGTGGGCACTTTTCAAGCCTATTACAAAGATAATTATAATGCTTGTGTGCGCTGCGATAATCGGCGCAGGAGCTTCATACGGCAAGTCGAGATGCTCGGTTTACCTTACGCAGAAAACGCTTAGGAATTTGAGAAAGGATTTGTTTGACTCGGTAGAGGATTTGCCGATAAACTTTTTCGATTCAAGACCTAACGGCGAAATTATGAGCCGCTTCACAAACGACGTCGAGTCGTTAAGAGCGTTTTTGAGTCAGGGACTTACACAGCTTATATCATCTTCGATTACCATAATCGGCTCATTTTGCGTTATGCTATATTATAGTTGGAAATTAACTATTCTTGTTGTGCTGATGGTTGCCTTTATGATTTTCCTTGTAAAGGTGCTCGGTAAAAAGAGCTCGTATTACTTCAAAAAACAGCAAAAGGAATTGGGCGAGGTAAACGGATATATCGAGGAGACTATCGAGGGACAAAAGGTCGTTAAGGTGTTCAACCATGAGGAAGAGGTTACGGAGCATTTCACACAGATAAATGAGGAGCTTCGCAAGGCTTCAACGGGCGCTAATACCTTTGCGAGTATTCTTATGCCGCTTATGAACAACCTCTCTTATGTAAACTATGCTATTACTGCGGCTCTCGGCGGTATGCTTGCAGTAAAGGGCTTTATGACACCGGGCGGAATTGTGGCTTTCCTTACAAACTCAAGGAACTTTTCACAGCCGATAACTCAGGTTTCACAGCAGTTTAACAATGCCATTGCCGCTATTGCCGGTGCGGAGAGAATTTTTGAGTACATTGACGAAAAGCCCGAGGTTGACGACGGCTATGTAACACTTGTTAACGCAAAATTTGACGAAAACGGCGAGCTTTGCGAGTGCGAGGAGCATACGGGCGTTTGGGCTTGGAAGCATCAGCACACGGCGGACGGCACTGTTACCTATAAGCAGTTAAAGGGCGATGTTGTATTCGAGAATGTTACCTTTAGCTATGACGGAAAGAAAACCGTGCTCAAAAACATTTCACTTTATGCAAAGCCCGGACAGAAAATCGCTTTAGTCGGCTCTACGGGCGCAGGCAAAACCACAATCACAAATCTGCTTAACAGATTTTACGAGATTGATGACGGCAAGATAAGATATGACGGCATTAACATTAAGAAAATCAAGAAAGATGATTTAAGACGTTCGCTTTCAATGGTGCTTCAGGATACGCATTTGTTCACGGGTACGGTTGAGGACAACATAAGATACGGCAACCTTAATGCGACACATGAGCAGATTGTCGAAGCGGCTAAGCTTGCCAACGCACATTCGTTTATTATGTCTCTTGAAAACGGCTATGATACGGTGCTCACGGGAGACGGCGCAAACCTTTCGCAGGGTCAAAGACAGCTTTTGAGTATCGCAAGAGCAGCGGTTGCTGATCCGCCTGTGCTTGTTCTTGACGAGGCGACAAGCTCTATTGACACAAGAACGGAGAAGCTCATTGAGCAGGGTACGGATAAGCTTATGCAGGGCAGAACGGTATTTGTCATTGCCCACCGACTTTCGACTGTCCGCAACTCAAACGCAATCATGGTGCTTGAACACGGCGAAATAATCGAGCGTGGCGACCATGAGGATTTGTTAAAGCAAAAGGGCAGATATTATCAGCTCTATACAGGACAGTTTGAGCTTTCATAAAATTTTCGGACAGGGCGGTAAAGCTTTACCGCCTTGTTGACATAATACGCTTTATATTTACAAACAAACAGCGCTGTGATAAAATATCAAAAAACTAAAATTCAGGTGTAAATATGGAATATAGATTTTCCGACAGAATTTCATCTCTTCAACCGTCTGCAATCAGAGAAATCTTAAAGGCGACCTCCGACCCGTCGGTAATTCCGTTTGCCGCAGGCAATCCCGATGTTGCGGCTTTCCCGATTGACGATGTGAGAAGAATATCCAAAAGAATATTCGATGAAATGCCCGTTACCGCACTTCAGTACGGAATAACCGAGGGCTATACGCCGCTGCGTGAGAGAATACGGGAATATGTTAAAAGCTCTAAAAATATCGGCAGAGATTTTGACAGCGTAATCATAACCTCGGGCGCTACGCAGATAATGGACCTTACGACTAAGGTTTTCTGCAATTTCGGCGATACCGTGATATGCGAAACACCGTCGTTTATCGGCTCGCTCAACTGCTTTCGTTCATACGGCTGTAAGCTGAAAGGCGTACCCATTGAGGCTGACGGAATGAATATCGAGGCGCTTGAAAATGCACTTCGTGAAAGTGAAAATGTCAGGTTTATCTATACGATAACAAACTTCCAAAACCCGTCGGGCGTGACAATGAGCCTTGAAAAAAGGAAGCAGGTCTATGCTCTTGCCAAAAAATACGGCGTGCTTATTTTGGAGGATAACCCTTACGGCGATTTGAGAGTTGAGGGCGAGGATATACCGACAATAAAGAGTATGGATGAGGACGGAATAGTCGTTTACGCAGGTTCGTTTTCAAAAATTCTCGCACCGGGTATCCGTATAGGCTATATCGTTGCACCGTCGGAGATAATCGCAAAAATGACAGTCGGCAAGCAGGCGGCGGATACACATTCGACAATGTTCTCGCAGATACTTGTTGACGAGTGGATGAAAACCACCGATTTTGAGGCGCATATCGAGAAAATAAGGGGCATATACAGGCGCAAGCTTAATCTTATGTGCTCGCTTATCGATGAAAAGCTCGGAGATTTTGTAAAATACGTTCGTCCCGAGGGCGGCTTGTTCGTGTGGTGCGAGCTTCCCGAAAATGTTGATATGCTTGACTTTGTAAAGCGTTGCATTGACAATAAGGTGGCGGTCGTTCCCGGTACGGCGTTCACGGTCGAGGACGGCGAAAAGACTAACTGCTTCAGAATGAATTTCTCAACCCCCACGGATGAAAAAATCGTCGAGGGAATGAATTTGATTGAAAAGGTAAAACAGAGTTATGTATAATCTTTCTGACATAGGAATGGTAAGGTCGATACTTGAAAAGCACGGCTTTACTTTTTCAAAGGCTCTCGGTCAAAACTTTTTGATAAATCCTGCGGTCTGTCCCGAAATGGCGGAGGAAGCGGTAACGAGTGAAAATGACGGAGTTATCGAAATAGGCGCAGGCGTCGGAGTTTTAACGGCAGAGCTTTGCAAAAGAGCGAAAAAGGTCGTTTCGATTGAGCTTGACAAAAGACTTTTGCCCGTGCTTGACGAAACGCTTGCGGAATTTGACAATTTTGAAGTCGTAAACGAGGATATATTAAAAGTTGATTTGCACGAGCTTATAAAAGAGAAATTTTCTGACTGTGAAAATGTTTCGGTCTGTGCGAATTTGCCGTATTATATCACTTCGCCCGTCATAATGAAGCTGCTTGAGGACAAGCTTCCTATAAAGCAGATTATCGTTATGGTGCAGAGAGAGGCGGCGGACAGATTGACAGCACCCGTAGGCTCAAGGGAGTCGGGGGCTATTACGGTGGCGGTAAATTATTATGCCGAAGCCGAAAAGCTGTTCAATGTTTCAAAAGGCTCGTTTGTTCCGAGCCCTAAGATTGACTCGGCGGTTATAAGGCTTGCGATTTATGATAAGCCTCCGATTGAAACAAAGGACGAGGAGCTGTTTTTCAGAACCGTTAAGGCTATGTTTATGCAAAGGCGAAAAACCGCACTCAATTCCGTTTCGGCAGGACTCGGAATACCGAAAGACACGGTGGCTAAGGCTCTTGAAATGACAGGACTTGACGCAAGCGTGAGAGGCGAAAAGCTGACGCTTTCACAGCTTTGCGAATTTACAAATAATTTGAAAGAGGTAATGTAAAATGTATTCATATAAGACAAAAGGAACTTGTTCGGGACAGATTGACGTTGAGCTTGACGGCGATATTATAAAGAGCGTTAAATTCTATGGCGGCTGCAACGGCAACTTGCAGGGAATTTCAAGAATTGTAACAGGCAAGACCGTTGATGAGGTTGAAAAGGCATTTAAGGGAATTAAATGCGGATTTAAGCAGACCTCTTGCCCCGACCAGCTTGTATGCGCTTTGAGAGAGGCTCAGGCAAACGGCGAAAAATAATTATTGTTGACTTTTAGCGATATAAGGAATATAATCTTTGTCGAAGCCAAGCGAAAAATCAATATCAGGGGTGCTGACAGCAGTTGGCTGAGATGACGGTGTGTTCGTCGAACCCTTAAACCTGATGCGGATAATGCCGCCGTAGGAAGTGTGAATATTTAATTCTGCCTTACGGTATTTGAAGTATCGTAAGGCTTAATTTTTTATCAAAGGACGGTTTTTCAAAATGAAAAAACAATCAACTGTTAGATTAGTTGAAAGCGCATTGCTTATTGCAATCGCAGCGGTAATCGAGCTTATTTCAAAGGCTCTCGGTCTTGAATTGCCCTTCGGCGGAACAATCACTCTCGCAAGTATGTTTCCGATCGTGCTCATCGCTTACAAGTACGGCACAAAGTGGGGCCTTCTCAGCGGTTTCACTTATTCATTGGTTCAGATGCTTCTCGGTGCTAAGACTGTTTCGGCAATGTTCTTGCCCGGCGACGATCAGATGGTGCTTTGGCAGGCAATCTGCATTTGCCTTCTTGACTATGTTCTCGCATACACCTTGCTCGGTCTCGGCGGTATCTTCAAGGGCAAATTCAAAAAGCCCGCAGCAGAGCTTGCTCTCGGTGCATTTGTTGCATTGCTTCTCCGTTACCTCGTACATATCGTATCGGGTGCAATCTTCTACGGCGCATACGCCGAGTGGTTCTTCACACAGGAGGGCTTCTACTCAATCGGCGAAAAGATTCTCGGCACATTCTCGGGCTCTTCGCTTGCTATTGCTTACTCAATCTTCTACAACGGTCTTTATATGGTTCCCGAAATCATCCTTACTACCGTTGTTGCTGCAATTCTCGGCTCTGTTCCGCAGATTACAGGTCAGAAAAAGGTTAAATAATAAACCGAAAATATTTTATGTATACGCTCCGACTGAAATCGGAGCGTATTCTTTTTTATCTTGTTGCGTGTGAAACTATATCGCCTGCGCCAGTTACAATATCGTTTGCAATATCGCCTGCACCCGTTACGACATCTCCTGCAAGGTCGCCTGCACCGGTGATAACCTCGCCGACTCTGTCGCCTACGCCTGTTGCGGCTTCGCCGATAATATCTCCGCCATTTGTAACGGCGTTTTTCGCACGGTCGCTCATATTGGGCTTTGAAGCTGTGCTGTCAAGCGTGTTTTCCTTGTTTTTACCGCAGCCGACAAGCACAAGCGCACACAGTAACAGGATTGCCAACAAGATAGGTAATGCTTTTTTCATAGCTTTCTCCTTTTTATTCGGACACAGTTATTGTGTCCCTTTTATTTTTATTTATAACGGTTATTTGGTTAAAATTCCGCCGTCGGAATAGAGTAAAAGCAGTATATCGTCCTCCTTTGCGGTCAGAACGTCGATATATACAAGCACCTCTTGTTCGTCGGGCGTTTTGCAATGAAATTCATACGCTGTTTTTTCGGTTTTGTAGTCTGTCGGAATTACCGCAAGGCGAGAGGACATAACGGTCAGATAATCGGAAACAGACATTTTAGCCTCATCTGCCGAAATTTTGCTTTGAACGGGAGGTCTGTCCGTGTGATTCATAATATATCCTCTTGCGTCAAAGGATATAATGTTGCCTGTTTCAAGGCTGACGCTCAGTTTAATAAGGTCGGGATAGCAGATAACACCCTCGTTTTCATAAGCAAAGTTTACGGTGCAAATTCCGTCCTGCGTTGAATAATAACTCTCTTTCATATTTTCGTAGCCCTTTGCCGAAAGAAAGTTTTTAGCGTTTTCGACTGCCTGTTCGGGAGAAATTACGCTTTCGCCTGCGCTTGACGAGCCTAACAGATACAGCACCGCACCGCCTTTTTTACAAACGCTTATATTTATCGAATCGACGAAAAAATTGTACGTTTCAATAACGCCGTTTGTTTCGCTGTCAAAGCGGAGTGTGCTTTTGTCTATACCGATAAAATCAGAAGCGATTTCCAAAGCTTTTTCCTTTGAAATATCGGACTTTCCCTCAAGCGTTTTGGGACTTTGATTTAATATATGGTCGGAAAACGGCCCGTCGTATATCAAGGTCGGATAATCCGTAAGCGTTTGCTCCGCATCGCTGAACGCCGAGTCTATTTGTACAGATTGGTCGGCACTTTTTTGCAGTGTGCTTCCTGCCTGCTTAAAGCTAACGCTTCCGTTCTCGACACCCTGCGTTATCGTGTCAAGCTCCGATAAAAGCTTTTGAGAAATGTCGATAAGCTGTTTTAACTGATTTCGCTCTTCGCTGGTTATTGGCTCTCCGAGCGACAGCTTGCGGTCAAGAGTCGATACGAACGCACCAACCTGCGAGAGAAATTTGAGCATATTGTCAAGCTGAGTGTCGGAAAGCGGAAGTGCCGAAAGAGAGTTTTTTGCGCTTGCGGCATCACGAGTCAATGAGATAGCCATTGAGCTTAGCATCGGCGTTGTGTTTGCGTAAAGACCTTTAGTGAGATTCGTGTTTATCGAGGACATACACGCTTCAAGCGTTGAAAGGGAACGCTCCGCATCGGCGTTTAGCTGCCTTGAAAGCTCGGACGCTTTTTGAGCGTTTATCACGAACGCCGAAAAAAGCACCAAAATAAGCACCGAAGCATAGAGCCTAACCCTTATTTTTCCTCTGCGAGATACCTGATTTTCCAAATTCTTCACCTCTCGAATATATTTTGTAAATTTTTTATAAATATACATAAAACATTTGTTTATTTGTTTGCCAAATAAAGAGTCATGGTGTATAATATAAAGTCAGAAAAGTGTAATTTGGAGGAGAATGGTTTTTGGAAGCTTATCTTGATAACAGCGCAACGACAAAGCCTTGTAAAAGGGCTTGCGAGGCGGCTTTGAGGACAATGGAAAATGATTTCGGAAATCCGTCGTCTCTTCATAAAAAAGGCTTTGACGCAATGCAAATTCTTGAAAGTGCAAGAGGTGTAATCGCAAAGAGCCTCGGCGTTGACCCTGAGAGGATATTTTTCACTCCGAGCGGAACGGTCGCAAACAACACGGCGATATTCGGTGCGGTTGAGCTTATGAAACGAAAGGGCAACAAAATCGTTACAACGGCATTTGAGCACCCGAGCGTTGCAAGATGTATGGATAAGCTTGAACAATCGGGTTTTGAGGTTGTCAGAATCGCACCCGACGAAAGCGGAAATATCTCCGAGGAGGCTTTTCAAAACGCTATTGACGAAAAGACTGTTCTTGTAAGCCTTATGGCAGTGAATAACGAGGTCGGAACAGTTCTTCCCTTTGATAAAATAAAGCGGATAATCAAACGCAAAAAATCGCCTGCACTTTTGCACGTAGACTGTGTTCAGGGATATATGAAATTACCCGTCAAGCCCGAAAGGTGCGGAATTGACCTTATGAGCGTCAGCGCACATAAGATTCACGCCTTAAAGGGCAGCGGCGCTTTGTACATAGCGAACGGCGTAAGAATAAAGCCTTATGTACTCGGCGGCGGTCAGGAAAACAACATTTGCTCCGGCACGCAGGCTATGCCGAACATTGCGGCGTTTTCCGCTGCGGTTGAGGAGCTTGCGGATATTGAAAAAAGACTTGAAAAGGTTACTTCGCTCAATGAATATTTCAAAAGCGAGCTTGAAAAGATTGACGGTGTTAAAATAAATTCCCCCGACAACGCTTTGCCGTATATTATCAACGCTTCAATCGGTGCTGTGCCGTCTCAGGTGTCTGTAAACTACCTATCTTCAAGGGGCGTTTATGTGTCGGCAGGCTCAGCTTGCTCAAAGGGGCACAGAAGCGACGTGCTTGTATCGATGGGCTTGTCGCCCGAACGCATTGACAGCGCAATAAGGCTCAGTATGTCCTATGAAACAACAAAGGAAGAAATTGATTATGCTCTCTCGGCTATAAAATCGTGCCTTTCGGAGCTTTCAAAAAAATAAAGGAAGAAAAAATGAAAGAGATCATACTTATCAAAAACGGCGAGCTTGCACTCAAGGGACTTAACCGTTCTTCATTTGAGTCGGTGCTTGCAAAGAATATAAAAAGACGTTTGCACGGCTTGGGTAAATTTAAGGTTACATGCTTGCAATCGACAATGAATATCGAGCCGCTTTGCGACGATTTCGATATGGAAGAGGCTATAAAGAGAATTTCAAAAATTTTCGGTATCGCAGGCTTCCAGAGAGCTGCGGCGGTTGAGAAAAATATTGATGAAATTTTGGCGGTTGCGCCCGAATACCTTTCGGAGCAGCTTGAAAATGTCGATACCTTTAAGGTTGAGGCGAAGAGAAGCGACAAGAAATTTCCGTTGACCTCGCCCGAGATAAGCAGAGAGGTCGGCGGCGCAATTCTTGAAAAATTCCCGCACCTTTCGGTTGATGTTCACAATCCCGAACTTACCGTTACGGTTGAGGTCAGAGATAACTATGCGTTTATCAGAGGAAATCAGATAAAGGGTGCAGGCGGTATGCCCGTAGGCACAGGCGGAAAAGCGGCGGTGCTTATTTCAGGCGGAATTGACAGCCCCGTAGCTTCGTGGATGGTTTCAAAAAGAGGTGTTGTGCTTGATGCGGTGCATTTTGCTTCGCCGCCCTATACCTCTCCGCAGGCGGAAATGAAGGTTCACGACCTTTTGCGCAAGGTTTCGGCTTACAGCGGCGATATAGGTCTTTACACCGTATGTTTTACAAAAATCCAAGAGCAAATCAGGGACAACTGCCCCGAGGAACTTTTCACGCTTGTTATGCGACGCTTTATGATGCGTATTGCAAATGAAATTGCAATGAAGAATGATTGTCAGGCGCTCGTAACGGGAGAGAGCATAGGACAGGTCGCAAGTCAGACTATGTCGGCACTTGCTTGCACGGACAATGTTTGAAGAAATTATCGCAATTTCAAGGAAGATTGACACCTTTGACATTTCAATAAAGCCGTTTGAGGATTGCTGTACGGTATTCACTCCCAAGCATCCGAGGACAAGACCTACCGTTCAAATGCTTGAAGAAGCGGAAAAGGTATTCGATATAGAAGCACTTGTTAAGGAAGCAGTTGACACTGCAAGATTTGAGGTTATTTCAGATATAAGATGAAGCTTGAAGAAAAAGTTGTTGAATTATTAAAGAAAAAGAATTTAATATTTACTTGCGCCGAGTCCTGTACAGGCGGATTGATTGCGAAGCGGATAACCGATGTTTCGGGGTCGTCGAGCGTGTTTGAGTGCGGAATTGTAAGTTATTCAAACCGCATAAAGCATGAAATCCTCGGCGTGAGCGACGAAACGCTTGAAAAATTCGGTGCGGTAAGCGAGGAATGTGCCCGTGAGATGGTAAAGGGCGTGCTTTCGCTTACGGGTGCGGATATTGCGGTTGCCGTAACGGGAATTGCAGGTCCGACCTCCGACAACACCAACAAGCCCGTCGGTCTTGTGTATATCGCCTTTTCCGACGGCAAAAGCACAATAGTTAAAAAATGTCTAAACGATTATTCCGACAATATAAGGGAAAATAACAGAAATAAATCAGCCGATACGGCTCTTGAAACAGTATTGGAGTATTTGAGATGAGTGAAGAATTCGATAAGGAAAAATTGAATGATACTGACACAAGCTCTTTTGTACCGCAGGACGCAGAGGCTCAAGGTGACTATGAGGACGGTATGAAGGTTGTCGATAATCCTTATCAGACTCAAAAGGAAGAGGATGACGACGATAAGGATGAGGCTGTTGCCGTTGTGCCGAAGCCTAAGAAAAAGAAAATGAAAACCGTTGACAGAGTAATAATGATTATTGCGATTATCGTGTTTTTGGCTTCTTTGGGCGTCATTCTTAAAACCGTTTATGATGTTGCGGACAACAAAAAACAGACGGAGAATATCGCAGGGCTTGTAACGGAGCCTGCTCAAGAGGCAAAGGAGTACGGCGACGACGGTATGCTTGAAAAATACCGCAGCGCATACAACGCAAACAATGACCTTGTCGGCTGGATAGTTGTTCCGAACACCTCGATAAATCATCCTGTTGTTCAAGCTAAAAATAACGAATATTATTTGAGACGCAGCTTTTACGGAGATTATCAAAGACGTGGCACCGTGTTTATGGACTACCGTGACCACGCAAAGCCGCTTTGCAAGAACACTATACTTTACGGGCATAATTTCCTTGACTCGACAATGTTTGCAGACCTTGAAAAGTACAAGGATATTGAGTTTTATAAGACTTCTCCCGTAATTCAGTTTGATACGATATACGAAAAGCATAAGTGGAAAATAATTTCCGTTTTCCTTACAAATGCCGATGATAAGGACGATAACGGATACACCTTTAACTACATTTATCCGTTTATGACTAATGACAATTTTGAAGCGTTTGTAGATGAAATTAAAGTACGTTCGCTTTATTTTACAAATGTCGATGTAAATAAAAATGATAAAATTCTTACTCTCTCGACTTGTACGAGAGATATGGATGTAAAGGGTAACGGCGAGACAAACGCAAGATTTGTGGTTGTCGCAAGGCTTGTCAGGGACGGCGAGAGCGAAACGGTTGACGTTTCCAAAACCGTAAAGAATGACAATCCACGTTATCCGCAGATTTGGTACGATACGCATGGGCTTCCAAACCCATACGCCTTTGCCGAAAGATGGTTCCCCGAAGGAGTTGAATATTGATGAAAGAAAACGAGTTTGACAAGAACGAAGAGTTGAATACCGCCGAAGAACAGGCTAAGCCCGAAAACGAGCTTCCCACACCCGAGGCTTCCGATGACGTCTATGCCGAAATAGTAAAGAACATCGAAAATTCGGAGTCCTTTGACGAAATGACCACAAGGCGTGTAAAATACGGAGGAGAGCAGCACTTTGTCGATGTCGCCAACCCGTTTCAGAGCGACAGAAGCGAAGAAAAAGAGGGCGAGCTGCAAGGCCTTGAAAAGGTTGAACCTGCTCAAAGCAAAGAAAGGGTAAAGACCTTCAACGAAATGTTCAAGGACTTTTTCAGAAAGATTTTTCCGAACAAGCAGGACAAAAAATCCGAAATTGTCAGAAAGACGGTTGCAAATCTCTCTGTTTTGGTGCTTATAGGCTGCGCTGTGGCATTCGGCGTTATTTATGTTCAGGGAAATAAAACCGAAAAACAGCAGACGGGTCTTGCAAACAAGATAATAGACACCACAAATGAGGAAGAAGAAGCAAAGCTTTGGGAGGAATTCAGGGCGAAGTACCCCGACGTTAAAACTCCCGACGGAATGATGGCAAAATATGCTTACCTCTATGCGCTTAATCAGGAATTGGTAGGCTGGATAAGCGTTCCGAACTCGGGCATTGACGTTCAGGTGGTTCAGTCTCCCAACAATACGGATTATCTTAAAAAGGATTTCTACGGAAATTACAGCAGATACGGCTGCCCGTTTATGGATTACAGAAACGACCCGAAATATCTCAATCAAAATACTATAATTTACGGACACCATATGAGCGACGGACTTGTTTTCGCAGAGCTCAGCAAGTACAAAACGCTTGACGGCTTCTTGGAGTCCCCGATAATCAACTATGATACGCTTTATAAGTCATATAAATTCAAGGTCTATGCGGTATTTATCACAAACAGCAGAGAGCAGGACGACAACGGATATATTTTCAACTATACCGTTACCTCATTTGGCAGTACCGAGAATTTTGACAGCTACATTAAGGCACTTGATGAGAGAAAGCTCTACACAACGGGTGTCGATATTAACTCGTCGGATAAGCTTATTACGCTTTCAACTTGCACTTATGAGTTTACGGACGCAAGACTTGTTGTTGTCGGCAGACTTTTGAGGACGGGCGAAACTGCGGATGTTGATACAACTTATTCCGTAACAAACGGAAATCCCCGTTATCCGCAGATTTGGTATGACCAAAAGGGGCAGTCAAATCCGTACAGCGGTGCGACGAATTGGTATCCCGATAACTGATAAGTAATTTATATTAAGGTGGTAATAAAGAGATGGAAATGAAGTTGTTTTCATTGTATCGCAATGCGGCGGACACGTCCGTTAAGATGCAGATTAAGGTAATCGGCTGTCTTAACGGCTTTGCGGACAGCGATATTTCTTTTGATGAGTACACTTCGCTCAAGGATATGTTCGGTGGGCTTTCAAAGGCTCTCAAAAGCAGCGATTTTATTGTAATCGCTGTTGATTCGAGCATCTACAATTCTACAAAATTGAAGCTTATGACAGCTCTTTCCTTGAAAAAAGAGCAGAATGAGGCAGTTCTTAAAAAGCTTTCAAAGCTTGAGCTTGATGAATCGGCGCAGGAGAAAAATGCGGCTATGCCCGAGGGTGCAACCGTATTTGTATCGGTTGACGGCATAAATTCAGGCTTTGCGGTTAAAAAGGGCTCGCAGACAATCGTTATGATTCCCTTTGACGATCAAAGGCTTGACTCTGTCCTCAAAAGAGGTCTTGTGCCGTACATAACCAACGGCGGACGTCTTAATTCGGCAAGTGAGCCGGAGGCGGCTCCCACTCACGAAGAGAAAGAGGAAATCACTTCTGAAACGACTTCGGAAATAAGTGAGCAGGAAATGGACATTGCCGCACATACGCTTAATATTCTCAAGGAATCCGACGTTAAAGTTGCTGTTAACGGCAATACGAACGCAACCGTTATGCGTGAGTTTGCGGTAGGTCTTGATGATTTCGATGAGTATTTTACCTTTACTCCGCACATAGAGGACAGAGGCGATTACAACGTAACCGACTACACCGCACAGATGGCTCGTTCGGCAAAGGCCCTTTCGAGTGCAACACTCGGTGCGTGTATTTCCGATATATTCACAACCAACGACGGCTGCGATTACATTTGTATTTCCGTTGCGACGGACAAGTCTGCTCTCGTCAGAAAGCTTTATAAAGAGGAGGGCGAGGACGACGCACACTTAATCAGAATTGCCTGCGAAGAAGTTTTTGCGCTTATCGGGGAAAAGGCTATGGGCAACAACTCGGTAGGCATTGAAATTGCACAGGACGAAGCTCCGAAGGCTGATAAAAAGCTTTCTAAAAAGACAAAAAAGGCGATAATTTCAGTTATCGCAATTATCCTTGTTGCGGCAATTACCGTAGGCTCTGTTTATTTCGTTAAACAGAAGAATAACAATAAAGAGCCGCAGACAGAGCCGCCAGTTCAAACGCAGCCCCCCGAAACCACAACCGAAGCTCCGGTTAAAGCTGACACAATGTCCTTGTCAAAGCTTATGCGCTTTGAGCTTGTAAACGGCATAAAGAATGAAGAGCCCGAAACCACTCCCGTTGAAACGACGGCAGGTGCAATTACTGCAAATGAGCCTCAGACAAATGAAGCTCCTAAGGACCCGAACGCTGTTCCGAGCGTTATTACCGTAAACGGACAGGAAATCGAGGCAAAGGAAGCTATCGCAAGGATAGTTACCGCCGAAACCGACAGCGGATTTAACGTCGAAACACTCAAGGCTCAGGCGATAATCACATACACATATCTCAAATACAGAGATACAAATTGGAGAATAAGCAATCTCACAATTGCAGATAATTATACTCAAGAGGCAATGGATGCGGTAAATGAGGTGTTCGGTCATTACCTTACCTTTAACGATAAGGTTGCGTTTACGCCTTATTGCAGAATGTCGGCAGGTAAAACCGCAAACGCTTCGACAGTTTTCGGAAATAGTTTTACATATCTTAAGAGTGTCGCAAGTGCTTCCGACAAGCAGAGAGACGGATATAAAAAGGAAGTTCTCCTTACGGCAGATGATATTAAAGCAGGTGCTTTGGCATTTGATTCGACAATCGAATTCCCCGAGGATGTTTCAAAGTGGCTTACAATTAACGCACACGACACGGCGGTCAGCACAGGCACGGGCTATGTTGAAAAAATTACAGTCGGAAACAAAGAGGTTTCAGGCGTAACATTTATATATGATATAATGAAGAACAAAGACCTTTCATCTCCTTGCTTCAGCCTTTCCTATGACGCCGAAAGCGGCACGTATACAATAACCACCTTCGGCGACGGCTACGGTGTCGGAATGAGCCAGCTCGGTGCTGATAATATGGCTGTTTCGGGTACAAAATATGATAAAATACTTGACCAATATTTCCCGGGCACATTTCTTAACTGACAAAAATTTTTAATATAAACGGAGGAATAAATTATGGCTATTCTTGTTACGGGCGGAGCCGGATTTATCGGCTCACACACTTGCGTTGAGCTTCTTAACGCAGGATATGAGATTGTTGTCGTTGACAATTACTACAACGCAAATCCGAAATCTCTTGAAAGAGTTAAAGAGCTTACAGGCAAGGATTTCAAGTCCTATGAATGTGACATCAGAGACTCTGAGGGTATGGATAAAATTTTCAAAGAGAATAAAATCGACGCAGTAATTCATTTTGCGGGACTTAAAGCGGTCGGCGAGTCCTGTCAGAAGCCGATTGAATATTATGATAACAATATCGGCGGTACATTGAAGCTTTGCGACGTTATGAGAAATAACGGCTGTAAGAACATTGTTTTCAGCTCCTCGGCAACGGTTTACGGTATGAAAAACGTATCTCCGCTTAAAGAGACAATGAAAACAGGCGGAACAACAAACCCCTACGGCACAACAAAGTATATGATTGAAATTATCCTTGAGGATATTTACAAGTCAGACAATGAGTGGAACGTAACGCTTCTTCGTTACTTCAATCCTATCGGCGCACATGAAAGCGGAAGAATAGGCGAAAATCCGAGTGGAATACCGAACAACCTTATGCCTTACATCACACAGGTTGCAATCGGCAAGCGTCCGTTCCTCAGCGTTTACGGCAACGATTACGACACACCGGACGGAACCTGTATTAGAGACTATATCCACGTTGTTGACCTTGCAGACGGTCACGTTAAGGCTGTTAACAATATTCTTGACGGAAAAAAGGGTGTTCAGATTTTCAACCTCGGAACGGGTAAGGGCTATAGCGTTCTTGACATAGTAAAGGCGTTCAGCAAGGCTTACGGTAAGGAATTGCCTTACAAGATTGCACCGAGACGTCCCGGCGACCTTGCGGTTTGCTTCTCTGATCCAACAAAGGCTAAAGAGGTTCTCGGCTGGGAGGCTAAGAGAGGCATTGACGATATGTGCCGTGACTCTTGGAATTGGCAGTCAAAGAATCCGAACGGATATGACGATTGATTTTAATTGATTTATAGGAGGATTTGCCATGAAAAACAAAAAAGGTCTTATTATTGCCTTGGTGGTTATTGCCGTAATAGCGATATTCGCAGGAAGCATTGTTTCCTCATACAACAGCCTTGTTGACGAAAGGGAAACCGTTACAAATGCACAGGCAAATATTCAGACAATGTTGCAGAGAAGAGCAGACCTCATACCAAATCTTGTGAACACCGTAAAGGGATATGCGGCTCACGAGGAAGAGGTCTATACGGCAATTGCGGACGCTCGCTCAAAGCTCTCGGGCGCTACCACCGTTGATGAAATGGAAAAGGCAAACTCAGAGCTTGACAGCGCAATTTCAAGACTTCTTGTCGTTGTGGAAAATTATCCCGAGCTTAAAGCCGATACGCAGTTTATCAATCTTCAGGATGAGCTTGCAGGCAGTGAAAACAGAATTTCGGTTGCTCGTAAGGACTACAATGATGTAGCAAAGGCTTACAACACTCACATAAAGAAATTCCCTGCAAATATAATTGCATCTATGTTCAATTTTGAGCAGGCTGAATACTTTGAGGCTTCAAGTGAGGCACAGACGGCACCGAGCGTGAATTTTGATTGATGCTTCGGCGAATGGGTAAGTATATGAAAAAATATTCGGCGATACTGTTAAGTGCTGTTTTGCTGATACTGTCGTTATCGGTAAGTGCTTTTGCGGCGAAAAACACTCCGTATCCGCCGCCTACGCAAAAATTTTTCGTAAATGATTTTGCCGACTGCATCAATGAGTCCGACGAACAAAAAATGCAGGCAATGGCAGAAGAATTGTACAAAAAGACAGGCGCACAGGTCGTTTGTGTAACGGTCAATAGCCTTGACGGTAATGAAGTCAGAGATTACGCTCTCGGCTTGGGCAGAGAGTGGGGAATAGGCAGTAAAAATAATGACGGTGTGCTTTTGCTTCTCTCTGTTGAAGAACGGCAGATTGATATTGAGGTGGGCTACGGTCTTGAGGGTGCATTACCCGACGGCAAGACGGGACGAATTCTTGACAACTACGCTATACCGTATCTGAAGAGCGACGATTTTTCGACGGGACTGCGTGAAGCTTTTTCGGCTTTGATAGGCGAAACGGCAACCGAGTACGGTGTTGAAATTAACGGCTCAAGCCTTGCGCCTGATGTGGATGAAGATGAAGAATACGAAAGTTCAAAGGCAGTCATTATTGATTTTATAATCTTTATTATAATATTGATTGTAATTCGTAAAATCACAGGTCGCACACCGTTTATTTTCTTCGGCGGCGGTGGAAATCATCACTCGGGCGGTGGTTTCTCCGGCGGTGGATTTTCGGGAGGAAGCAGCGGAGGCTTTTCCGGCGGAGGCGGTTCCTTCGGCGGTGGCGGAAGCTCACGAGGCTTTTAACGGAATATAATATAAAATTAACGCTCAGCTAAGGCTGAGCGTTTTTTGTATATAGTTGCGGGTGTTACACGGATTGAAATTTATATCCAACAGCGTAGGGCGTTGGCAAAAGCCCTGACGGGCAGAGAAGAGAGAAAAGTGAAGAGTGAAAAGAAGTGGGTGCTTCGCACGGAGTTAATTATAAATCATACCGTAGGGACAGGGCTTGCCCCTGTCCGCAAATCCGCAAAAGTTGGTAGCGACAGTGAGCCGTTGTGAGGGCGTTTACAACCGAACAGGCGAGCTGAGCGTGATTTTTGCGGAAAAGGAGGAGTTGCATAGTGAGTGAGAGACAGCCAAAGGCTGTTGCGAACGATACGAAGCAAACGACGACGTGCCGTAGGGACAGCCCTTGCGGCTGTCCGTCAAAGGCTCCCTTTACAAGGGAGCTGTCGTTTTTTTGGAATAAAAAATGACTGAGGGATTTTTATAAATTCGTATAAAATCAACCTTACAATCCCTCCGAGTTGCCTAAGGCAACCCACCGTCTCACCTGCCGATTCGGTCGGTGCTTCTGCATTAAATGCAGAGGTCTCCACAGGAGACCCGCACCCTTTACACAAGGGAGGCTGAATATGCGGTCGCCCGTCAATTCATAGCAAATAAAAAACGGGCGAACACAGTTCGCCCCTACGATATAATATGAAAATATAATTGTTATTTTGTTGTGATTTAACGGCGGCAGCAAGCCACCGCCCTACCACGTCGTTGTTTGCTTCGTATCGTTCGCAACAGCCTTTGGCTGTCTCTCGCTCATTATACAACTCCTCCTTAACAAAAAAAATTGTCAATACAAAAAAAACAATGCCGAAGTCTGACTCTGAATTCAAACTTCGGCATATATTATTTTTATTTATGATAAAGGGTTTTTGACTGCCTGTAAGGCTCGCAGGTTACATTTACACCGAGCTTTTTGAGTGTGTGCAGGTCAACCTCGGAGAGTATGACCGTCGAATGCATCTGACAGCCGTCAAGCTTTTCAAGCGCTTTCATTGCCATTTCGGAGGTGGGATTTGTCGCCGCTGAAATTGAAAGTGCAAGCAAAACCTCATCTGTATGAAGTCTCGGGTTTTTGTTACCGAGATGATTTATCTTTAAGTCCTGAATAGGCTCGATAATCTTCGGGGAAATCAAGTCAATATCGTCATTGATATTGGCGATTTCTTTAAGTGCGTTCAAAAGCATAGCCGAAGAAGCACCCAAAAGGTCTGAGGTCTTTCCCGTTATGATTTTGCCGTTGTCAAGCTCGATTGATGCCGCCGGCTCTCCCGTTCTGTCGCAAAGCTCAACTGCGGGCAAAACGCATTTTCTGTATTCGGGAACGATATTAAGCTGTTTCATTATAAGCTCAAGGTTACGGATTTCATTTGCAACATTTGAGCCGTTTTTCTTATCTACAAGAGCCTTATAATATCTTCTGATAACCTCTTGCTTTGACGCTTCTCTTACAACCTCGTCGTCGATTATGCAGTTACCTGCCATATTAACGCCCATATCCGTAGGCGATTTATACGGAGAAGTGCCGTAAATACGCTCGAAAATAGCGTTGAGCACGGGGAAGATTTCAATATCTCTGTTATAGTTAACGGTTGTAACGCCGTACGCCTCAAGGTGGAACGGGTCAATCATATTGACATCGTTCAAATCGGTTGTCGCCGCCTCATAAGCAAGGTTTACAGGGTGCTTTAACGGCAAATTCCAAATCGGGAAGGTTTCAAACTTTGCATATCCTGCCTGAACGCCTCTTTTGTGCTCATGATAGAGCTGAGAAAGACAAACCGCCATTTTTCCGCTTCCTGGACCGGGTGCTGTAACAACGATAAGCGAACGGGTGGTTTCAACGTATTCGTTTTTGCCGTATCCGTCGTCGCTTACGATAAGCTGAACGTCCTGCGGATAGTTTTCAATGCTGTAATGACGGTAAACCTTAATGCCGAGCCCCACAAGCTTCTGTCTGAAAACCTCTGCCGACGGCTGATTGTTAAACTGCGTCATAACAACACCGCTTACCATAAGGCCGAAATCCCTGTATATGTCGATAAGCCTTAAAACATCAAGGTCGTAGGTTATTCCAATATCGCCTCTGACCTTATTTTTTTCAATGTCATTTGCGTTGATGGCAATGAGCATTTCAGCCTCATCTTTAAGCTCAAGCAGCATTTTCATTTTACTGTCGGGCAAAAATCCCGGGAGTACTCTTGAAGCGTGAAAATCGTCAAAGATTTTTCCGCCGAATTCAAGATAAAGCTTTCCGCCGAATTCATTTATCCTCTGCCTTATATGCTCGGATTGAGTTTTAAGATATTTATCGTTATCAAATCCAATTTTCACTGTTATTGCCTCCCGATTAGGATGAAAATATCACATAAAAACACTTCGAAGCGGTTACACAACCGACTCGAAGTGCGACACTTGATATTATAGAATAACAAAGTCTAAAAATCAATAGTAATATAAAACTTTGTTGAAATTTAGTCGAGATGCCAATCAATAGGCGTCTGTCCCGAAGCTGTTAAAAGCTCATTGGTCTTTGAAAAGTGCTTGCAACCGAAAAATCCGTTATAAGCCGAAAGCGGACTCGGATGCGGTGCGGTGAGCTTATAATGAATGGGGTTTGTGATAACCGACGCTTTTTTTCTTGCGTGAGCGCCCCAAAGCAAAAACACGACGGGCGTTTGCTTGTTGTTAAGCTCGGAAATTACCCTGTCGGTAAATGTTTCCCACCCCATATTTTTATGGCTGTTAGGCTCGCCCTCACGAACGGTCAGCACCGTGTTCAAAAGCAAAACGCCCTGCTTCGCCCAAGCGGTAAGCTCGCCGTGACCTGCGTTCATATCTATACCGAGATCCGAATGGATTTCCTTAAATATATTTTGAAGCGACGGAGGGGGAGGAGTGCCCTTTTTTACCGAAAAGCACATACCGTGCGCCTGCCCTGCGCCGTGATAAGGGTCTTGCCCGATAATAACGACTTTTGTATCGGCGAACGAGGTGCAACGAAGTGCATTGAATATATCGTTCATAGGCGGATAAACCGTATGATTTTGATATTCCGCTTTAAGAAATTTCCGAAGCTCTTTATAATAAGGCTTTGAAAATTCATTCTTTAATATTTCGTCCCAATCATTTCCCAAATTTACCATTGAGCTATCACCTCTCGGATATTGTAACATAAGATTGACCGATTTACAAAAAAATATAGAAAATTTTCCGAAAGCCATTGACATATAATATAGATGTGCTATAATCAAATCAACATATGAACAGTTGTTCATATGATAAATCGAAAAGCGAATGTGCTTGAAATAAATGACGCAGAGCGTCGGAATGGAGACAAATTATGAAAAAGTCATATAAAATCGATGTCGATTGTGCAAACTGTGCCAATAAAATGGAAGAGGCGGCAAAAAAGACCGAGGGCGTAAAGGACGCAACGGTTAATTTTATGATGCTTAAAATGAATGTCGAGTTTGACGAAAATGCAGACGTAAAGGCTGTTATGAAGGATGTCCTTAAAAATTGTAAAAGAGTTGAGGACGACTGCGAAATATACATTTAACGGTCGATTAAGCATAGCTTGAAATATTGAAAACGGAGGGAATTTTATGACGAAAAAGCAGAAAAAGATGCTTGTAAGAATTATCGTTTCAGCGTTGCTTATTGTCGCACTCAAGGTTGTTGGCAGCTTTGTTGAAATAAATCGCTATCTTGAATTTGCGTTATATATGATACCGTATTTTGTAATCGGATATGATATTCTCAGAAAAGCATTTTTGGGAATTAAAAATAAGCAGGTTTTTGACGAAAATTTCCTTATGGCAGTCGCAACCGTCGGTGCAATAGCGTTGGGCGACTATATCGAGGGTGTGGCGGTTATGCTTTTCTATCAGATAGGCGAGCTTTTTCAAAGCTATGCTGTCGGAAAGAGCCGCAGAAATATCTCCGAGCTTATGGATATAAGACCTGATTACGCCAATATTGAGGTTGACGGAGAGCTTCGGCAGGTTGACCCCGACGAGGTTGAGATAGGCACGGTAATTGTGGTTACTCCGGGCGAAAAGGTGCCGATTGACGGCGTTGTAACAGAGGGCGAGTCCTCGCTTAACACAAGTGCACTCACGGGCGAGAGCGTGCCGAGAGAGGTCAAGGCAGGCGACGAGATTATCAGCGGCTGTATAAATCTTTCGGGCGTTATCAGGATAAAAACGACAAAAGAGTTTGGCGAGTCAACGGTTTCAAAAATTCTTGACCTTGTTGAAAACGCAACCTCGAAAAAATCACATTCCGAAAATTTCATAAGCAAGTTCGCACATTATTATACTCCTGCGGTTTGCTACAGTGCGTTGGCTCTTGCGATTATACCGTCGATAATCAACCTTATAATCGGTAATCAGGCAGGCTTCGGCACTTGGATTTACAGGGCGCTTACATTCCTTGTAATCAGCTGTCCGTGTGCGGTGGTAATCAGCGTACCGCTTAGCTTCTTCGCAGGAATAGGCGGAGCGAGCAAGGCAGGCGTTTTGGTCAAAGGCTCAAACTACCTTGAAACGCTTTCAAAGACAAAATATGTTCTTTTCGATAAGACGGGAACAATGACGAAGGGCGTTTTTGAGGTTGTCGGAGTTCATGATAACACAATAGACAAAAATCATCTAATTGAACTTGCGGCATACGCAGAGAGCTATTCGACGCATCCGATAAGCAAAAGCTTGCAGGCAGCTTACGGCAAGGAAATTGATAAAAGCAGAATTTCAGACGTAAAGGAAATATCGGGACACGGCGTTATCGCTAAGGTTGACGGAAAAGAGGTTGCGGCAGGCAACGGCAAGCTGATGGATATGCTCGGCATTAAATATACGGAGTGCGAGCAGGTCGGCACAAAGGTTCATATTGCACTTGACGGAAAATACGCAGGTCATATCCTCATTTCGGACGTTATAAAGTCCACCTCAAAGCAGGCGATTGCAGAGCTTAAAAGTGCAGGCGTTAAAAAGACGGTTATGCTCACGGGCGACGCTTCGGACGTTGCGAAGCAGGTTGCAGACGAGCTCGGAATTGACGAGGTTTACAGCGAATTGCTGCCTGACGACAAGGTTTCAAAGGTCGAAGAGTATTTGTCGAAAAAGGGCGAAAAGGAAAAGCTTGCGTTTGTCGGCGACGGCATAAACGACGCTCCCGTGCTTTCAAGAGCCGATATAGGTATTGCAATGGGCGCTATGGGCTCGGATGCGGCTATCGAGGCGGCGGATATTGTGCTTATGGACGACGATCCGCTTAAAATTGCAAAGGCAATCAAGATTTCGAAAAAATGTCTCGGAATTGTATATGAAAATATAATCTTCGCACTCGGCGTTAAGCTTGTTTGCCTTATACTCGGCGCATTGGGTATCGCAAATATGTGGGTGGCAATCTTCGCAGATGTCGGAGTAATGGTTATCGCCGTATTGAACGCAATTCGTGTGCTTATGGTTAAAAAGCTTTGATTTATATCGAAAGGGTGTAGACAATGGAAAAAGAATTAGACTGCTGTGAGGTAAACGAGGTTCACAGCTCCGTGCTTCAAAAGATAATCGCTGAAATGCCCGACGAAATTGAGCTTTACAATTTAGCCGAGTTGTTCAAGGTGTTCGGCGACTCAACGAGAATACGCATACTCTATGTTTTGTTTGAGGCTGAGGTTTGCGTGTGCGACTTGGCTTCGGCACTTAATATGAATCAGTCGGCAATTTCGCATCAGCTGAAAATATTAAAGCAAAACAAGCTGGTTAAGGCTCGCAGAGAGGGTAAATCGGTATTCTACTCTCTTGCAGACGACCACGTTCGTATGATAATCGCAAAAGGTCAAGAGCATATTGAGGAATAATATTTATCAATATAAACCGCCACAGAGCTTTGTTCTCTGTGGTGGTTTTTGTGTCGGTTTATTCGGTTGTCGATTTTTGAGATAAAGATTTATTCGTTTCCTTTTTCCATTTCTTCAAAACCGAGAAATAGATTATAAGACCTATTGTGCCTGAAATGACTTCTGAAATCGGATAGGCGAACCAAGTGTAGTTTAGACCGAATTCTGCAAATATTCTGAAAATCGGGATAAGACAGAAAACCTGCCTTGTGAGCGATAGCATAAGACTTGTTCTGCCGTAGCCGATAGCCTGAAAGAACACAGGCATTGTAAGAGAAATGACGGCAGGCAGGAAGCTTGAGCCGATTATCGGGAACGCTACCGAGCCTATTTGCATAACCTCCTCGCTCTTTGAGAAAACGGACATAAGCGCTTCGGGGAAGAATACGAAAAAGACTATACCGACAATCATAAACACCGCTGAAATGAGACAGGAAAAATTCATTAAATCACGGCAGCGGCGATAGCTTTTGTTTGCGTAGTTGTAGCTCAAAACGGGAACTATACAGGTTTGAAGTCCGAACAGCGGAATAAAGAACAGCGATTGAGCCTTGTAGTAAAGTCCAAGCACCGTAACGGCGGAGTCGGAGAAGCCTGCAAGTATGACGTTCAACGCAACAATATATACGGTATAAAGCAGCTGCATAAATATTGACGGATAACCGTAGCGGTATATCATCTTAATATAATGCGAGAGCTTTTTTATTTCGGGAATTTTGCAAAAGCCCTTTGAGCCTGTGATAACAGCGGCAACTATCTGACCGAGCACCGTCGCATAAGCCGCACCCGCAACACCCATTTCGGGGAAAAGGCCTATTCCGAATATCAGCAACGGGTCAAATAAAATATTCGTAACAGCACCTGCTATCTGCGCTATCATGGGAAGCCTCATATCGCCCCTTGACTGAAGCACCTTTGTCCAGTTGCCCTCCAAAAATGCACCGACGCTGCCGATACAGACGATATTTCCGTAGGTTACGGCATTTGCGATTGCCTTGGGCGATTTTGCGGAGGTCATAACATACGGCTTCATAAGAGCTACCGCCAAAATTGTAAAAGTAAGCCAAGTGATAAGCTCAAGCAGCATACCCGTACCGCCTGCTTCGTCGGCATCCTTCGGCTTGCCCTGTGCGAACTTTCGTGCCATATAAGTATTGACTCCGACGCCCGTTCCGACAGCAAGTGCAATGATTATTAGCTGTATCGGATAGATTACCGACAGCGCAGTAAGAGCCTCGTCGGAATATCTGCCGACAAAGAAGCTGTCAACTATATTATAAAGTGCCTGAATAAGCTGTGCGAGCATAACGGGAGGCGCAGTTTTAAGCAGTATTTTTGAAATCTTTTGCGTTCCGAAAAAATCGGGATCTGACAACCCTTTTTTCGCCATAGTATACCCCTTCTTGAAAAATGCAATTAAGATTATAAGGCGTACCCCTACCTTTGTCAACAAGTGTTATATTTGTTCAAAAAATCGTAAAATTATAATCGTTGAATATCAATTTTATTTATGTTACAATAAATGTGTAATGTGCTAAGACACATAAAAGGAAAGGAAACGGCAAGATGGATATTCAAATTGTTAAAGATCAAATTTGCGACGTTTGTCATAAGATGTGGCAGCTCGGTTGGGTTGCGGCGAACGACGGAAATGTCAGCGCAAAGCTTGACGACGGTACGATTTTGGCAACACCGACAGGAATGAGCAAATCGTTTATCACACCCGAAAAGCTTATCAGAATTGACTCGAAGGGTAATGTTCTTGAGGCGGCGGAGGGACTTCGTCCGTCAAGTGAGATTAAGATGCATCTTCGTTGCTACGACAAGCGTGAGGATGTGTTCAGCGTTATCCACGCTCATCCTCCGGGAGCTACGGGCTTTGCGGTAGCGCATAAGGCAATGGATATGTACAATATGATTGAGGATGTAGCGGCTATCGGCGCAGTTCCGCTTACTCCTTACGGCACACCCTCTACAACGGAGGTTCCCGATGCTATTGAGCCGTACCTTGATGAGCATGATGTTATGCTTCTTGAAAACCACGGTGCGCTTGCGGTCGGAAGTGACGTTATAACCGCTTTTTACAGAATGGAAAGCCTTGAATTGTGGGCGAAAATCACAATCAATGCGGTTATTCTCGGCGGCAGCCACGACATAGACAGAGAGAATATTCAGAAGCTTATCGATTTGAGAAGCTACTATAAAATCACGGGCAGACATCCGGGCTATAAGGTTTATAATCCCGACGACAAAATACTTCACAAGCAGGAGGACTGATTATGCTTAAAGGTATCAATCCGATAATTTCCCCCGAGCTTCTCAAGGCTCTTTGCGAGATGGGACACGGCGACGAGCTCATAATTGCAGACGGAAATTTTCCGAGCGAGAGTATTGGTAAAAATTCCGTTGTTATAAGAGCAGACGGACATTCGGCAACGGATGTATTGGATGCGGTTTTGTCGCTTATTCCGCTTGATACATATACGGAAAAGCCTGTTGCTTTGATGGAGGTCGTCAAGGGTGATGATACCCCGACACCTGAAATTTGGAGGGAATACGACAAAATCCTTACGAAATATGAGACTGAACACCACGATATTGAGATGACGGAGCGTTTTGCATTTTACGAGAGGGCGAAAAAGGCTTATCTTATAATCGCAACGGGCGAAACGGCAATTTACGCAAACGTGCTTCTCAAAAAGGGAGTAGTAAAGGTATGAGCCGTGTATTAGCTTTTGATTTCGGCGCATCTACGGGCAGAGCGATTCTCGGCGAGTACGAAAACGGAAGATTGAGTTACCGTGAAATTCATCGTTTCGACAACGAGCTTGTAACCGAAAACGGAAAACTCTGTTGGAATTTCCCATATCTTCTTTCGGAGGTTAAAAAGGCAATTGAAATGGCAAATGATGTTGATTCGCTTGCTTTTGACACTTGGGGAGTTGATTACGGCATAATCGGGGAAGACGGAGAGATAAAAGGTTTGCCTGTTTGCTATCGTGACACAAGAACGAAGAATGCACCTGAAAAAATATTTGAAAAAATTTCTCCCGAGCGTTTGTATGCACTTACGGGAAATCAGATAATGAATATAAACACACTCTTTCAGCTGAGTGTTGAGGATAAAGACGGCGATATGTTTCTGTTTATGCCCGATTTATTCGTTTATGCTCTTTGCTCTGTAAAATCAGCCGAGCAGACAATAGCTTCGACTTCTCAAATGCTTGATTTGGAAAAAGTTTGTTGGCAAAAAGAGGCTTTTGCTCTTTCGGGTAAAAGTGAAAAAATGCTTCCGCCTATTGTAAAAAGTGCAAGCATGGCAGGAGAATATAACGGTATAAAGGTTATCAAGGTTGCGGGACACGATACGCAATGTGCGGTATGTGCTATGCCCGAAACAGACGGCGAAACACCTGCGTTTTTATCCTGCGGAACTTGGTCGCTGATTGGCTGTGAAAACGATTTGCCGATACTCACGAAAAAGAGTATGGAGGACGAGCTTTCAAACGAGCTCGGCGCAAACGGAAAGATAAATTATCTTAAAAACATAAGCGGACTTTGGCTTATTCAAGAGATAAGACGCAATTTCAGAAAAGAGGGCAAGGAGTATTCCTACAACGATATGGAACAGCTTGCAAGACGGGAAAAGGCGTTCGGGTTCTTTATAAATCCCGATGACGAGATTTTTGCATCACCTGAAAATATGCCCGAAAAAATCCGTGATTTCTGCAAAAGGACGGGGCAGGGCATACCCGAAACCGACGGTGCGCTTGTAAGATGTATATATGAGAGCCTTGCGATGAAATATCGCTTTGCCATTGAACAGATTGAGGAGAACACGGGCAAAAAATTTGACGTACTTCATCTGCTCGGCGGCGGAACAAAGGACAGCTTCTTATGTCAAATGACAGCCGACAGCCTTAACATTCCCGTTACGGCAGGTCCGACGGAGGCTACGGCACTGGGAAATATTATGCTTCAGCTGATAGCTCTCGGCGACCTTGAGAGCGTTGAGGCCGGAAGAAAACTGTTGGCTTCTTCTGAAACCCTGAAAACTTATAATCCCCAAAACGCAAGCGAGTTTTCTGCGGCTTATGATAAATTCAAAACTGTTATTACTAAATAATAAAAGGAGAATGTACTATGAAATATCCTAAAATAGGTATTCGTCCCGTTATCGACGGAAGATGGGGCGGAGTTCGTGAGAGCCTTGAAAATCAGACAATGGGTATGGCGACAGCTGCCGCAAAGCTCATTGAGGAAAATCTTTGCTATCCCGACGGAACACCCGTACAGTGCGTTGTCAGCAACACGACAATCGGCGGCGGTGCCGAAGCGGCAGAGTGCGAGGAACAGTTTGCAGGCGAAAATGTTATCGCAACGCTTACCGTTACACCCTGTTGGTGCTACGGTATGGAAACATACGATATGAATCCGAAAACAATCAAGGCTGTTTGGGGCTTCAACGGTACTGAAAGACCGGGCGCTGTTTATCTTGCGGCTGTTATGGCGGCTTATGCACAGAACGGTATGCCCGCATTCTCAATTTACGGTCATGACGTTCAGGATATGGATGACAGAACTATTCCCGAGGATGTTGCTGAGAAGATTTTGCGTTTTGCAAAATGTGCGGTATCTGTCGGCTGGATGAAAAACAAGTCCTATGTAAACCTCGGCGGTGTCGCTATGGGTATCGCAGGCTCATACTGCAACGCTTCTTTCTTCAGAGAGTATCTCGGTATCCGTCCCGAATGGGTCGATATGACAGAAATCGTCCGCAGAATTACCCTTGAAATCTATGACCATGAGGAATACGACAGAGCAATCAAGTGGGTTCGTGAAAACTGCAAAGAGGGATTTGACGTAAACGCAGGCAAGAATTTGCCCGAAATCATCAGAAAATCAAAGGTTGTTGCTCCCGATAAGGATTGGGAATTTATCACAAAGATGACGCTTGTTGTCCGTGATATTCTTTTCGGCAACAAGAAGCTCGATGAGATGGGTTGGCACGAAGAGGCACTCGGTAAGAATGCGGTTGCAGGCGGCTTCCAGGGACAGAGAAACTGGACAGACTGGCTTCCGAACGCAGACTTTACAGAGGCTATAATGGCTTCGACCTTCGATTGGAACGGCAAAAAGATGCCGACGCCCTTTGCAACCGAGAACGACACACTTAACGGTGCGGCTATGATTTTGGGAACTCTTGTTTCCGATACAGCACCTTGCTTCCATGATGTTCGTACATATTGGAGTCCAGACGCTTGCGAAAGAGTAACGGGCAAAAGACCCGACGGCGTTGCAAAGGACGGCTTTATTCATCTTATCAACTCGGGTGCTACTGCTCTTGACGGCTGCGGCGCTTCTAAGAACGAGAACGGCGAGGCGTGTATGAAACCGTTCTGGAAGATGAACGACAACGACATAAACGCTTGCATCGAGGCAACCGATTGGTGCAGAGCTAACTATGAATATTTCAGAGGCGGCGGATTTTCCTCACACTTCCGTTGCAGCGCACAGATGCCTGTTACAATGCTTCGTGTGAATATTGTTGACGGAATAGGTCCGGTGCTTCAGCTTGCAGAGGGCTATACCGTTGACCTCCCCGATGAAATTCATAATACAATCGACCAAAGAACAGACAAGACTTGGCCGACAACCTGGTTTGCTCCCACTCTCACGGGCGAGGGCGCATTCAAGGATGTATACAGCGTAATGGCAAATTGGGGTGCTAACCACGGCGTAACCGTTTACGGTCATGTCGGCGACAAGCTTATCACGCTCGCTTCAATGCTCAGAATTCCCGTTAATATGCACAATGTTGACGAGTCAAGAATTTTCCGTCCGCATTGCTGGGCTGCATTCGGTACGGACGACAGGCAGGCTGCCGACTACAATGCTTGCAAAACCTACGGCGCACTTTATAAATAAGATTAAATCGAAAGCCGCATTTGTTAGGATGCGGCTTTCGTTATAATTATAAGTCAATTAACATCAAATTGCGAATAAAGTGTTAAATAAGCGAAAAAATTATAATATAATCAAACTAATTCGCTACAAATTTATGTAAACGAACTTTAGATAGTGTTAAAATAAATGCTAAGGAGGTAGATCAGCATGACACACGATCTTAAAGCAATTGGAAGAAGAATCGCAACAGTGCGCAGAGAAATGAATTTGTCTCAAAAGGACCTTGCAGCAAAAATCAATATTTCAAACAACCATTTGTCGAATATTGAGACAGGTAAGTCTGCACCGGGCTTTGCAACATTTCTTGACATATGCACCATCCTCAATGCCGATGTTACTTATATAATTGGCGGAGATATTTATCCTTCTCCCGACGATGCGACAATAAACAGATTTAAGAGAAAGAGTCCCGAGGACAAGATGACTATCGGCAGAATTATCGACATTTTCCCCGATATGCCCGTACTTTAATTTCGAGATATTTGATTAAATCAAAAAGCGTGGAAGCACACGATTTACCCGACAGTAAATCATGTGCTTTTTATTTGTGAATAATGTTGAAAAACCGAATTTTCAGAGATGTTACGGCAGATTTAATATTTGCCGTATTTTTTCTGCGTTGTAAATAGATGTGACCCATTTTTGATAAAAAAATAAGTCAAAATATAGTACAATGTTTTTGAACGCCTTTTGAGTGGAGCGTAGC
>SFGA01000067.1 GCA_004556705.1 Ruminococcus sp.
TATGGTAATGATAGTAAGGCTTAAGAAGGTAAAACGTGATAGCTTAAAATAAATTCAAGTTTGTCGGGTAAATAGCAAACCCAGCCGAGCCAGTCAACGATAAAATGAACGCCGCTTCGCGCCGTCGTTGACAGCCCCGCCCGTCTTTGCTGGTAGGCAATCAAGGGGCGACAGCAAGGAGTACTGCCGCCCCGCACTATTATTCAGAGAGGGGGAATTTCCATGACCGAAGATGAAGCCTACAAGGTGCATATCCAGTACACATTCAATGCCTTTTGCAAGGTAGTCATTCGTCACGCAGCCATAGATAAAATCTTGAAGCTGCGCCGGAGGTGGGAACGGGAAGTTTCCCTTGATTATCTGATGAGTGAAAAGTTTGTCCAGCTTGCCGAGCCGGAGTAGCTTGAAGAATATCTTTTTACCGCCTGCGGCCAGACCGCCGTTCTGTATCATGCGGAGCTTGCCGCCGCCCTTGCCCTTTTGCCGGAGCAGACGCAGGAAGAAATTTTTCGTTACTATTTCCTGCGCCAGCCGCAGCGAGTGATCGGCGTACATATTGGCCGGACACGCAGCACAGCGGGGCGGCATATCCGGCTTGCCTTGCAGCGGTTAAGGCGGCTCATGGAGGGAAATGACTATGAGTAAACTTCTCCCCTATGAAACAATCGTCAAAGCCCATGAGGGCGACCCGGACGCAATCGACACCATTCTTTCCCACTATGCCGGATATATCCGCTACTGTTCCAAAGTACACGGGAAAGTCAACGCCGAAGTTGAGGAACATATAAAGCAACAGCTCATTGCCGCCCTGTTCAAATTTCGCTTTGACCGATAAACAAAGAACAAACACTGGCTGTCATTAGCGGTTTCACTCCAGCCAGTTTACAATTCATCTATTCCTAAAGGAAGCAGGTCATAGTATAATAGAACCAACGACAAATATACTTTTAGGGGAGATATAGCAATATGAAAAGTAATAAATACTTAACTATTGGCTTATTAACAGGATTTATTGTCGGTGGTTGCATAGGTGTGTTGGCATGGGCGTTTTTGCAAAATCTTTTTGCTATTTCTATTTGTGCAGGTATCGGAATGTTGATTGGAATTGTTATAGGTACATTGATTGATTATGAAAAAAATAATCATCAAGAGAAATAGAAAAAATGCACAATGCCTTAAAGGGAAAACAGGAATTTATTGTGCTATCCATCATCGGGCCAACCTGACCTGAACTTTCAAAACTGAATATCCACCGCCCATCGGCGGCCAGCGAAAGCAGTAAGTCTGAAAAAGATTTGCTGCTTTTTTCTTTATCCGTTTGGCAAAATCGCAAAGTCATCCGTAGTAGGTAGGTGAAGCCGGAAACAAAAAATTTTCTGCGGCGGTAGCCAAATCTGCATTTTCTGTATTTCTAAGGCAAAGGAAAATTTGAGAAAATTCCCGGCAAGCGGGTAGCTGGCGGCCTTTGAAATGTATCTTTAGCGGAAAGAAAGAACTGCGGGTAAAAATCGCCCCACGCCGTAAGATTTTTGCAGAAATCCGGCCAAAACAGGCGGCAGCTATACGAGTAGTAAGTGCAAGGGGAAATCTACGGCTTACTTAGAGCAAGTTTCTACCACGGTGCCAAAATCCGCAATTCTGCGGTTTTGCCCCTCGCGGGAAACTTGTTGGGGAGTGCCTTCCCCAAACCTATTTCTGTCCGGCAGACAGGAAATGCCCCGAAAATAGCTAACAGACCAGCCCATTTTTTGTGATAAGTGAAAGGAGGTTTACAGCCCATGCCGAAGCGATACAACACCCCCCACCGCAGCCATGTTGTGAAAACCCGGCTGACCGATGAAGAATACGCCGACTTCACAGAACGGCTTGCGCCCTATGGTATCAGTCAGTCCGAATTTCTCCGGCAGGCCATCCGGCGCACTACCATACGCCCCGTACTCCATGTGTCGTCAGTCAATGACGAGCTGCTCTCCGCTGTCGGGAAGCTCACAGCCGAGTACGGCAGGATTGGCGGCAATCTCAACCAGATTGCCCGCACCCTCAACGAGTGGCATAGCCCCTACCCGGCTATGGCAAAGGAATTGCGGGAAGCGGCCGCCGACCTTGCCGCCCTCAAGTATGAAGTCCTAAAGAAAGTAGGTGACGCCGTTGGCAACACTCAAGCATTTAGGCTCTAAGAACGCCGACTACGGAGCCGCCGAACAATACCTGCTCTTTGAGCATGACGAATTTACTATGAAGCCCGTCCTTGATGAAAACGGCAGGCTTATCCCCCGTGAGGATTATCGCTTGTCCACGCTGAACTGCGGCGGCGAGGATTTTGCCGTTGCGTGTATGCGCTCCAATCTCCGCTATGAGAAAAATCAGCGGCGGGAGGATGTGAAAAGCCACCACTATATCATCAGCTTTGACCCACGGGACGGGCCGGACAACGGCCTGACCGTAGACCGGGCGCAGGCGTTGGGGGAGCAATTCTGTAAAGAGCATTTCCCCGGCCATCAGGCCCTTGTCTGCACCCACCCGGACGGGCATAACCACAGCGGCAACATCCATGTGCATATCGTCATTAACAGCCTGCGGATAGAGGAAGTGCCGTTCCTGCCCTACATGGACAGGCCAGCGGACACGAAAGCCGGGTGCAAGCACCGCTGCACCGACGCAGCCCTACGCTACTTCAAGTCCGAGGTCATGGAGATGTGCCACCGGGAAGGACTTTACCAAATCGACCTCTTGAACGGCAGCAAGAACCGTGTCACAGACCGGGAATATTGGGCGCAGAAAAAGGGACAGGCCGCACTGGACAAGCAGAACGCCCCCATGATTGCAGGCGGTATCACGCCCCGGCAGACCAAGTTTGAAACGAACAAGGAGAAGCTGCGGCAGACCCTACGGAAAGCCCTTGCCACCGCTGCCAGCTTTGACGAGTTTTCCTCTCTGCTGTTGCGGGAGGGTGTGACCGTCAAGGAGAGCCGGGGGCGGCTGTCCTACCTCACGCCAGACAGGACGAAGCCTATCACCGCCCGGAAGCTGGGCGGCGACTTTGACCGCACCGCCGTCCTTGCCGTTTTGGAGCAGAACGCCCAGAGGGGCGTAACGGTTCGCTACACCCCGCAGCACCAAGCCGCCAGAGCTGCCGAACAGACCGCAGCCATACCCGAATACCTACACGCCGGGAAAGGCCGCTTACAGGGCGAAAAGACAGGGAAAATCGACCCCAGACAGGACAGTGTGCAGCGGCTTGTGGACATTGAGCAGAAGATGGCCGAGGGCAAGGGCAAAGGCTATGAACGATGGGCGAAGATACACAATCTGAAACAGGCCGCCAAGACCCTGACCATCTACCAACAGTACGGCTTTTCTTCCCCGGAACAGCTTGAAGCCGCCGTTGCTACCGCCTATCAGGAAATGCGCCAGACCAGCGGCGAACTGAAAGCACTGGAAACGAAGCTGCAAGGGAAAAGGGAGTTGCGGCAACAGGTACTTGCCTATGCCAAGACCAAGCCCATCCGCGAGGGGCTGAAAGCGCAGAAATCCGAGAAAGCCCGCGCCGCATACCGCCAGGCAAACGAGAGCGATTTTATCATAGCCGAAGCCGCCGCCCGGTATTTCAAGGCACAGGGGCTTACCAAGCTGCCCGGCCGAAAAGCGTTGCAGGCCGAGATCGAGCAGCTTATCTCCGAGAAAGACGGCCTGTACAACACCTATCACGAACAGAAGCAGCGGTTCAGGGAGTTGCAGACCGTCAAGCGGAACATCGACCAGATTTTGCGCCGGGAAGAGCCGCACCGCAGAAAGGAGCAGAGCCATGAACGATAAGCCGTCCCGCATGGACTACCGCCAGCACCAGGCAGCCCGCCGCCTTGTGCATGAGTGCTGTAACTACGACGAGGGGAACTGCCTGCTGTTAGACGACGGGGAGCCTTGCGTGTGCGTCCAGAGCATTTCCTATTCCCTCATGTGCCGCTGGTTCCGTGTGGCTGTCCTGCCCCTTGACGGGGAGCTGGCCGCAGCCCTCTTGTACCGGGGGAGCCGGAAACGCTGCGCGGTCTGCGGGGCGGCCTTTGTCCCCAAATCCAACCGGGGGAAATACTGCCCCGGCTGCGCCGGGTGCATGAAGAAACGCAAAGCCGCCGAGAGAAAGCGGAAACAAAGGCAGAAATGTCACGCTTTAGAGCCTTTCAAACCCGCATAAATCAAGGCTTTTTTCGTGGGTGTCAAAGGGTATGCGATACATTTATCCTTTCCCCCCGGAAATGCCGTCCTAATGCGTGACAAAGCCCAAAAACGACACAACACAGAGGGAGGTGATACTATCGCTGATTATATCAGGGCAGACACCACGCTGCCCGCCTATCTTCCATACCCCCGTTTCCTGCTGAAAATGGAGATTTCACAGACCGCCAAGCTGCTGTATGCGCTTTTATTAGACCGCTCCACCCTGTCACAGAAGAACGGCTGGCAGGACGGCGAGGGCAGGATATTCATTGTCTACCCCGTTGCGGAGATAGCGGAAATGCTGGACAAGGGTTGTACCGCCATCAAGGGAGCCTTGAAAGAACTGGACGCAGCCGGGCTTTTAGAACGGGAACGGCGGGGCTTCTCCGCACCCAATCGGCTTTATGTGAAAGTGCCGCCTGTCCCAGTGGTACGGTTTTCCGACCAACTGATGGCCGGAAAAGCGACCCTCATACAGTCGGAAAAGCGACCTTATGACGGTCGGAAAACCGACCCTATGATGGTCGGAAAACCGACCCCTAACAAAACTAATATAAACAACTTAATAGAGAACCAAACAATGAGAGCGAGTGGGGAGCCGCCCACAGCTTATGGCCGATATGAGAATATTTTTCTGTCAAAGGACGAATATGACGAGTTACAGGCAGAATACCCGGACAGGCTGGAACGGCTGATTGAGGAAATGAGCCATTACCTTGCCGCCAGCGGGAAAGCCTACCAGAATTATGCCGCCGCCTTGCACAGATGGGCGGCCAATGACAAAAAGGGAGCCGTAAAACAGGGCATCCCCGACTATACCTGTATGGAGGGAGAAAGCTTATGACAAGTGAAATCAAAGATATTTTGGAGAACATGACAACCGCCGCCCCGGAGATGGAGGACTATATCGGCGAGGACGGACTGCTTTACTGCGGAAAGTGCCATACGCCGAAAGAAGCCTACTTCCCGGAGGGTAAGGAGCTGTTTGGCCGTGACCGCCACCCGGCAGAGTGCGACTGCCAGAGAGCCGCCCGTGAGCAGCGGCAGGCCGCCGAGGAACACCGCCGCCATGTGGAAGCCGTGGAAAATCTGAAACAGAGGGCTTTTGCCGACTCAGCCATGCAGCAATGGACATTCGAGAACGACAACGGCAGAAACCCGCAGACCGGGATTGCCCGGCGGTATGCGGAGCATTGGGAAGAAATGCAGGCCGAAAACATCGGCTGCCTGTTCTGGGGGAACGTCGGCAACGGGAAAAGCTACCTTGCGGGCTGTATCGCAAACGCCCTCATGGAGAAAGAAGTCCCCGTATATATGACGAACTTCGCCGTTATCCTGGGCGACCTCTCTCCCGGCTTTACAGGCCGGAATGAGTATATTTCCCGCCTTTGCCGCTATCCGCTGCTTATCATTGACGACTTCGGCATGGAGCGTGGCACCGACTATGGACTGGAACAGGTATTCCATGTGATTGATACCCGATACCGCAGCAACAAGCCGCTGATCGCCACCACCAACCGCCCGCTGGACGAGTTGAAAAAGCCGACAGACACGGCCCATTCCCGGATTTATGACCGACTGCTGTCCATGTGCGTCCCGATACGCTTTACTGGCGTCAACTTCCGGCAGGAAACCGCAAAGCGGAAAATGGAAACCATGAAGAAACTGCTGGCTGAATGAAAGGAGTATTGCCTATGGAGAATATCAAGCAGCACGACCACCGTACCACCCGCCGCCCCGACTGCGTGACGGAAATCCGCATGGGGAATACCGTTCTTGTCGTGTCCGGCTTTTTCAAGAAAGACACCACCAGCACCGCCGCCGACAAGATGGCGAGGGTACTGGAAGCGGAAGCCGCTGCTACACAAAAAAAGGCGATTTGACAAGCTGTAAAGAAGCAGATTTATCACTTTTACCGCTGTACAGCCGCCCCTGTTCCGTGGTACAATGAAACCACGGAATAGTGGGGCTGGCTGTCGGAAACGGAGGATTTTATGTTAAGACAAGCCACCCAAAACCTCATTACCGCCC
>SFGA01000068.1 GCA_004556705.1 Ruminococcus sp.
GGTGTCCGGCTTTTTTGTCGCTCCCGAAAGGAGCAAGACCGTGACATATAAGTGGCTGGCATATATCGCCAAGTATCCGTAATCTCCGAATTTTTGATTCCAACCAAATTCAAAAATTCAAATTTAAGGAGATTACGACAATGACAAAACTTACATTAGAACAACAGGAATTTTTATTTGCGAATGACTGCAAGCTCATCAATCTGCGGTATGAATACCACGGGTACACAGGCACGGAGAAATGGGCGATTGTAACAGAACTGGCGGAAGAAGAATTGTGGGTTAAATACCCTGATGTTATCCGTCGGTACACTCCGTTCATTCTTCTTTCTATGGCTCAGGGAGAAGTGATAACGGAGTATCAGAACTACGAAGCAAGAGAGAGAATGAGAAGGCTTCTTTTCGGACACGCATTTGACATCAATGACGGAGAATTTGAAGTGCATCATCCGGAACTGGCAGTCGATACAGACCCAATCGAAGAAATAATGCTGCAAGACAATATTAAGCGACTTCGGGAGGTTTTGTGTTACTTAAGCGAAACACAGAAACGCAGAGTTTTTAAGTATTTCTTCTACAACAAAACACTTGAAAAAATCGCAGATGAAGAAGGAGTCGATTTTACTTCTGTAAGAGAATCGGTAAACAGTGCAATAAAAAAGTTGAGGAAATTTTTCTAAAACACCCCCCAGAAACGCTCTCCCATTTCAAACAAGTGAAGGGGTTAATTCTAATCCGGATATGAATTACCTCAGAATAATCGAAAGCGAGGATTTACATATGAAAGAAAAAGAATTTAAGAATGTCAGATGGGGCGATATTTATTACTGCGACTTGGGGGTTACAAACGGCAGTGTGCAATCGGGAATGAGACCGGTTCTTGTGGTTCAGACAAATCGCTTAAATGAAAGCAGTCCTACGGTCGTTGTAGCCGCTATAACGGCTGTTAAAAAGAAAACGGCAATGAATACTCATATTGAGCTAAACACGGATTGTGGCTTAAAAGAGCCGTCGATGGTAATGCTTGAGCAGCTACGCACCGTGGATAAAGCCACAGAGCTTGATAATTTTGTCGGAAGAATTACCGACGCAGATAAAATCAGCGAAATCAAGCGAGGATTGAAATTTGCAGTCGGTATTCCCGTTAAACCCAAGACAGAGCGTAAAGGCATTGTACTAAGTCTTTGCCCTCGTTGCAGAAGCGAGTTTCAGTCTATCCCTGAAAACATTGTTAAAAGACTTGACCCTTTTCAGGCAGATAAAGAGGTGTGCGATAAATGTCAGGTCGGATACGGCTATGACTATATGATTTTCAAAAAGCACCATCATCACGCTAAGGGAGGTGTTGACAATGTTTGAAGATAAGATTGAAGCAATGAACAAACTACCCAACGCTGTTGATGATAGTTCCGGCTTTGAGAAAAGAGTTTATACGGTAGAAGAAATAATGGATATTCTCAGCATTGGAAAGAACACTGCTTATGCTCTCGTCAACTCAGGCGTTTTCCATTTTGTAAAGGTCGGCGGCCATTACAGAATTTCCAAGAAGAGCTTTGACCGATGGCTTGATAATATGGACAGCGAAAGCTCCGGTTGTCAAGTATGCGATTAAACCAATCGCATAATTAACAAAAAATCCGATTTTCAGTACCATATAGCCAAGTCACTTGGCTATATGGTAGTCAGAGTGGCAAATAAGAAATCGGAGGTAAACGGTAATGCGAAAGAAAATTGAAAAGAGCGATACTCGACTTCCTAATACATTCAGGCAGACTGAACCTGGCATACGAGCATACACGGTAGATGATATACAGTACATCTTGAAAGTGAGCAGAACTACCGTCTATGAGCTGCTTAAAAGCAAGAAATTCCATAGCGTTCGTGTCGGAGGTCAGTATCGAATATCTAAAAAGAGCTTTGAAAATTGGCTCAATGGCGAGGAAGGAGGTTCTGAAGATGGCATTTGTTAATATGTTCAACGACCGAGTAGAGCAGTTCAATCTCAGAGAGGAAAATGAACGCTTGGCAGAATTGTTCAGCGATGAAAAGCTTCAGGAAGAAGCACAGTGGCAAGCCTATTCTGTCAAGGAAATATCTCGGTTGTTTTCCATTTCCGAAGAAGAAGCACTGAAACTGATGAATTGCGGCTTATTCAAAACATACCGAGTCGGCAACGAATACAGAGCTTCAAAGAAAAGCGTTGAAGAAAATAAGAAAATCGTCAAGGCAGTTCTTACATATCAGGACAAAAAGACAATGTCTGTACCCGACGTAATGAGAATACTCGGTCTTGGAAAGACGGCTACATACCGACTCATCAATCAGTGCCGATTTAAGACCTATTTGGTACTGGGCAAAATGAGGGTTGATGTGGACAGCTTTGAAGATTGGTATGCGGGACAATTCCATTATGAGAAAGTGAACGGCGAAAGACCCGGCAAGAAATACGGCAAAACGCTCTCTCCTCTTACTGTTGCAAAGGTACTCGGTATTCCGAGAAGCACAGCCAATGACTTAATGAATGACGGTATTGTTGAGTTTATATGGGTTGACGGTAAACGCCGAATAAAAAGAGAGAGCTTTGATAAGTGGTACGCTTCGCAAAGCAAATACACAAAGGTTAAAGAAATCGAGGAGGTGGAGGGATATGTCGATTGAAGAAAGAGTTCGTGAATTAAACGGCGGTACATACACAAAAAAGAGCTATTCCGTAGAGGAAGTTCAGGCAATCTTGGGTATTACCCGTCAGACCGTTTATAAGCTCATAAAACAGGGTTGTTTTCAGGCAGTAATGCTCGAAACCGGATACCGCATTATAAAGACCAGCTTTGATAAATGGCTGGATAACGAATAAGGAGGAACGACTATGGCTTCTATTGTAAAGAGAAAGAACCGATATTCCGTCGTTTATACCTACAAAGACGATGACGGAAACCAACATCAAAAATGGGAAACCTTTGATACAAACACAGACGCTAAAAAGAGAAAAACTCAAATTGAGTTTGAGCAGCAAAGCGGTACATTCATTATTCCTAATGCAACGACTGTGGCAGATTTGCTTGAAGAATACTGCTCCGTGTACGGAGTAAACAACTGGGCAATGTCAACCTACCGTTCAAAGAAAGGACTTATGTATAATTACATCATTCCACTTATCGGCGATGTAAAACTTGATGAACTGACACCGAGACTTATGGATAAATTCTATCAGAGCCTTTTGAAAGTTAAGACCAAATCGGTGCAGAATAAAAAGCCGAAGAATGAATATCTGACAGTACATACCGTAAGAGAAATCCATAAGTTTTTAAGGAGTGCCTTTAATCAGGCGGTAAAATGGGAGCTGATGACAAGAAACCCGGTTCTCAATGCAACGCTCCCAAAAGAGGAACATCAGAAACGAGAGATTTGGACAGCAGAAACGCTTATGCACGCTCTTGAAGTGTGCGATGATGATATTCTTGCATTAGCTATCAATTTATCCTTTGCCTGTTCTCTCCGTATGGGCGAAATGCTTGGTCTTACTTGGGACTGCATTGATATTTCGGAAGAAAGCCTGAGAGAAAACAATGCTTCCATTTATGTAGATAAGGAGCTTCAGCGTGTAAACAGAGATGTAATGGAGGTGCTTGATAACAAGGACATTATCCGTGTCTTTCCGAGAACCTTATCAAATACAAATACCTCCCTTGTTTTGAAAACGCCAAAGACTAAAACAAGTGTGAGAAAAATCTTCTTGCCGTCAACCGTAGCTCAAATGCTGTTGGAGAGAAAAAAGCAGATTGACGAAATGAAAGAGCTTTTCGGTGATGAGTATTTGGATTATGACTTGGTATTCTGCCATTCGTCAGGCAGACCGATGGAAGGTCAGGTAATCAACCGTGCTTTAAAAAAGCTGATACAGGACAACGACTTACCCGATGTGGTGTTTCACAGCTTCCGTCACGCAAGTATAACCTACAAGCTGAAATGGAACGGCGGCGATATGAAATCGGTTCAAGGCGACTCGGGACACGCCCGAATGGATATGGTTGCCGATGTTTACAGCCATATAATCGACGAGGACAGGCGATACAACGCACAGAAGTTTGAGGAACAGTTCTACAACGCTAAAGGTCTCAAAAATGCGGAAGAAGGTAAAACTGCTCCAATGCCCAAGTTTGAAACTTCGGTTGAACTCCTTGACCCAATGGCAGAGGTTCAAAAAGGGAGCGAAGTTGAAGAAGAAAAGCCTGCTGAAAACAGTGCAGACGAAAACGCTGCCTTGCTCGCAAAACTATTATCAAATCCGGATACAGCAGCATTATTAAAGGCTTTAGCGAAAACAATTTAATCATACAAAAAAGGCAATCCGTCAGGGTTGCCTTTTGTAATACCTGAAAAACCTTGAAATCAAGACGAAAAACCATTATAATATTTGAACGCAGATTATTTATTTGCATAAGAGAATGCGTAAACTTTGAATGCGTTTCCTGTGATTTATGGGTTACAGATTAACTCAATGATGTTTCCCATATTTCTTTGCATTTGCTAATACCTTGCTAAAATGAAAGGAAAAAACGGCGTAAAATTAGCAGATTTCATAAGAGAAATGATTAACACTAAAATTTCGGAAAAGCCAGTAAAATCAAGGATTTTTGAGGATTTCGAGGGA
>SFGA01000023.1 GCA_004556705.1 Ruminococcus sp.
CTGTTGAGCGTAGCGAAACTGAGGGAGAGATAACGAAAATTTGCTGTTTATTGCTTTCTCTCCCTCAGTCATTTTTCTGCGAAAAACGACAGCTCCCTCATCAGAGGGAGACTTAAGTTTCGTCTGCTTTTCAATTTGATAACAGCCGATAATTGTTTTGTTTTTATTGGTTTGCTGCGGATAGGGGCAAGCCCTGTCCCTACGGGTTGTGGGTGTGTTTTAATGTGATTTAAGTCGTTAGATTATTGTCGATACATGATAATTTATGGTAAATATGACGTTGAAAAATTTCGCACAACCGTAGGGGCGACCTGTGGTCGCCCGTCAATTCATAGCAAATTAAAAACGGGCGAACACAGTTCGCCCCTACGATAAATATAAAATATAATTGTTTATATCCGTTGATTTGTTGTGATTTAACGGCGTGAATGAGAGATGGCTTTTTCAATAAAAAAAGCCGTCACGAACGATACAAAGTCCGCGACGACGTGGTGGACGTTAACGGACTCGAACCGCTGACCCTTCGCACGTCAAGCGAATGCTCTACCAACTGAGCTAAACGTCCCTGTTGCAGTACCGATATTATACAGTAATATTTCAAATTTTGCAACACTCATTTGAAAATTGTTGCGGCGATAAACAAAAATATCACACCGGGTATTCCGCCGATTGCCGAAAGCGTCAGCGTGTGTGCGTTGATATTAGGTCCTATGCCGAAAAAGCCGCCGACATATTTTGCCGCAAACAGCGTGATTATCCCCTGCACCGCCGTCAGAAAAAGCACGGAGAAAAAGCGTTTTGTCCTTATCATCGAAACTATTATTGCAAGTCCCGCAACCGCAAACAAGCAGTATATTGCCGTGTTCATATTTGTCACTCCTTTAGTGAATTTTATGCTCACGACGGCGTAAAATATGACAGGCGGAAACAGAGATTATTAAATTTTGCCGATTTTGTCGATTTACGGTTGACCTATTATGCAAAATAAAGTAAAATAATATAATATAATACGATTATAACTTTTTAATATAGATACGGTGCAGAAAAATGAAAAAATTTTTTCCCTTTGAAGTATTTGACATTATACCTTGTCCCGACGGAATTATCCTCTCACAAAAAGAATTGTTCAACGGAACAAGCTACAAGGTCAGCTTTCTTCAATACAGCGTTATAACGGGCAAGCTTTCTCCCGTTACAAAGGACTTTTATCAACTTAATAAATTCGGCGAAAACTATGCAAAAATTTGCGAGGAAATCGGCGACTATATATCCTGCGAGGCCACTGTTTTCAAAAACGGCAGCGTTGCGGTCGTGTATTCAAGCGGTGAAACGGGAATTTTTGACGCAAGCGGCAAGCCCGTATGGACGGGAGATTTGATTTACAAGGATTGTCCTATAAACGGTGCCGTTGCCGACGGCGTTTATTTTTGGACTACCGTTCCGCTTCAAAACTCAATAATCAATTACTCAATTCCGCATAAGAAATTCAGTATGAGAATAGGGTCTGAAAATTCTCAGACCTTCAGCGAGCCTGTTTCCCTGAGCATTTACAGGAAAGAGATGTTCGTCTGCAACGCAGGGTCAAATAAGATACGCAAGGTAAACCTTTCCAATTATCTTGTCAGCGATTACAAGCGATTTGACGAGCCCGTTTACAAATACATTCGCTCGGCACTAAAGGAATTTGTCATTTTAAGCTCGGGTGTATATGTCCTTTAATAATAAATCTAAAAAACGCTCTTACTAAGCTATAGTAAGAGCGTTAATTTTATGCCTTTTTGAAAACTTATTTTGCTTCCTTTTCAGCCTTTTCCTCAGCCTTGTTTTTGTCTTTTCCGCCGAGAACAAGGTTTGCTACGATACCGAGGATAAGCGCACAGGCAACCTCTGTAAGAGTAACCTTACCGAATGAAAGTGTGAGTCCGCCGATACCGCAGATAAGAATGATTGCGACAACAAAGAGGTTTCTGTTATCGCCGAGGTCAACGTCCTGAATCATCTTAAGACCGGAAACTGCAATGAAACCGTAAAGAGTAACGCAAACGCCGCCCATTACGCAGTTGGGGATTGTTGAAAGGAAGGTTACGAACGGTCCGAAGAATGAAATTACGATTGACATAATTGCTGTTGCAAGGATTGTAACTACCGAAGCGTTACCTGTGATAGCAACGCAGCCTACCGACTCGCCGTAGGTTGTGTTCGGGCAGCCGCCGAAGAAAGCACCTGCTACCGAGCCTACGCCGTCGCCGAGGAGAGTTCTGTGGAGACCGGGGTCCTCAAGAAGGTCCTTGCCGATAACAGATGAAAGGTTCTTATGGTCAGCGATATGCTCTGCGAATACAACGAATGCAACTGGAACGTATGCAACCGCAACTGTAAGGATATACTTTCCGTCAACTGCGCTCAAGCCCTTTGCGGCTGTTAGGAATGAGAAATCGGGAACTGCAAAAAGCTTCATACCCGAGAATACCGAGAAGTCGATAACTCTCAAGGCGTCATTGCCTGTCTTAATACCGATAACGGTAAAGATTGCAGCCACAACATAGCCTGCAAGGATACCGATAATGAACGGGATAAGCTTTGCCATTTTCTTGCCGTAAACAGAGCAGAGGATAACAGTAAAGAGTGTTACAAGTCCGCAAATAAGCGCTACATAAGGACTTGCCACGCTTTCGCCTGCAAGGTCAACAACCTTGCCCTTCATAAGGTCGCTTATTGCGTTGCCCGCAAGTGAAAGACCGATAATCGAAACTGTCGGTCCGATAACAACTGCCGGCATAAGCTTGTTGATCCAATTTACGCCTGCAAACTTAACTATGATTGCGATGATTACATATACAAGTCCTGCGAAAAGTGCGCCGAAGATGATACCTGCATATCCTGCCTCAACCGAAACAGCACCTGCAAAAGCTGCGAGCATTGAGCCGATGAAAGCGAATGATGAGCCGAGGAATACGGGGCTGTTAAACTTTGTGAAAAGAAGATAAACGATTGTGCCTACGCCTGCGCCGAAAAGCGCTGCGGACTGGCTCATTCCGTTACCTACGATGGTGGGAACTGCGATTGTTGCCGCAAGGATTGCAAGCAGCTGCTGAAAAGCGAACACGATAAGCTGTCCGAATTTCGGCTTGTCTTTGATGTTGTAAACGAGATTCATTTCTTTTTCCTCCTAATATTTTACGGCTTACGCCTTATTGCCTTTTTTTGACAGCACAACCTCCGTAGTACCGTCCGTTTCATCAACCTTTACGTTGATAAATTCATCCTTTGAGGTTGGGATATTCTTACCGACATAGTTTGCGCATATCGGCAGTTCCCTGTGTCCTCTGTCAACCATTACCGCAAGCTGAATTACGGCAGGTCTGCCGAGTCCGATTATAGCCTCCATTGCGGCTCTCGCCGTTCTGCCCGTGTACAAAACGTCGTCCACCAAAATCACGGATTTGTCATTGACGTCAAAGTCAATAACCGACGAATTGAGGTGCGGGGTCTGATATTTCGGCGTTAAATCGTCCCTATATAATGTAATATCAAGCTCGCCGAGCTCAACCTTGAGGTCGGAGAACTTTTCAATATTAGCCTTGAGCATTTTTGCAAGCGGAACTCCACGCTTTTTGATACCGATTAAGCAAACGGTGTCAACATGAGTGTTCTGCTCGATAATTTCGTGCGAGATACGAGCCAAAGCCCTGAGCATCGCCTGTCTGTCAATAATAATCTTGTTTTCCATTTTCTTACTCCGTTTTCACAAAAGAAAAAAGCCTTGTCAAAGCTCGACAAGGCACAAAATTTGATATTGCGTTTTGCGTTCTCCTTGCCGGCATCCCGTACCGAATTAAAGGTAAACATTTTTATTGCGATTATAATAGCACAACGCACGGCACTTGTAAACCGTTTTCGACAAAAAAATTCACAATTTTTTCATATTTGTAGATTTACACAAAGTACATTTGACAAACGCATACTACACGGCTATAATAACTAAAAAAACACATACAAGCGATATTTACGGAGTTTATATAATGCTCAGATATTTCATCAGTGCGGTTGTCGGCTATCTGCTCGGTTCGTTGAGCTTTGCCGTCATCGTTTCAAAAACAAAATTCAAAAAGGATATAAGGAATTACGGCTCGAACAACGCAGGTATGACGAATACCGCAAGGACGTTCGGCAAAAAGGCGGCGGCTGTCGTTTTTCTCGGTGATTTCATAAAGCCTATGATAGCGGCGTTGATTGCCCTGTTCTTGATTTCGGGCGAGGAAAATCCCGTCGGCTGTGCGTATATCGCAGGTGCAAGTGCGGTTATCGGTCATATCTTCCCCGTTTTCTTCGGCTTCAAGGGTGGCAAGGGCGTTGCTTCTATGTTCGGCGTTACAACGGTTATGTCCCCTATCTCCGTTCCGATTTTGGCTGTTCCGTTTTTCGTTACGCTGTCCGCTTCAAAAATGGTTTCGCTCTCGTCGATTATCTCGGCTGTGTGCGTTCCCGTCGTAACATTTGTAATTTATAAATTTCTTCCGTTTCTCAATCCTCCGCTTTTGCGTGGCGACTGGAAAATACCGACCGTTTGTACGGCAATTATTGCAATTCTTGTAATCTTTATGCACCGTTCAAACATTGAGCGTATTAAAAAGGGCGAGGAAAGAAAAATCGGCTCTAAAAAAGGCTGAGTGTTAATAAAAGAGACTTCTTCGGCGGATATGGGCTGTTCCTTTATCTGCCGAATTTTTTAATCTGTCAAAGAATATTTACAATTTATCTGTTGACTCAAATCGGTTTACATTGTAAAATATAGATAGACGTTAGGAGGTGTTTCCGATGAACGAAGAATACGGTAACGACATTGTTTCCGTTGTTGACGAGGACGGCGTTGAGCATGTTTTCGAAGAGCTTGACAGAATTGAGACCGATAAAGGTCGCTATGTTGCTCTTACTCCCGTTTTTGATGATGCGGAGGAAATTATTGAGGACGACGGAGAGCTTATTATTTTGAAGGTTGTCGAAGAGGATGACGGCGAAACTTACCTTGAGCCTATCGAGGATGACGCTGAATTTGATGAAATTGGAAATCTTTTTGAGCAGAGAATTGCAGAACTTTACGATTTTGACAGCGAAGAAGAATAAAAAAGTGCTTATGGCATAAAATATTATTCCTGCCCGATGCGACAAACAGCTCGGTTGATATTAACCCAACACTTTCTTATAGGGAACTTAAAATGTCAACGTCGGGAGCAGACCTCCCGTTTTCACGGACGCTGGGAGCATACAAAGGCGAAGACTTAGTACCCACCTGCTTTTATTGCAGGTTATTATTCACCGACTGCGGTCGGGCGGGAGATTAGAGGCGTACTTCCTTGTGAAGTACGCCTCAGTTATATTCGCCTGCGGCAGTTTATTGAGATAAACAAAAATAAGGCAATACAAAATTTGTACTGCCTTTTTCATTACGGGCACTCTTTGAAAGAGTGTTCTTTTTTATGCTTATTTAATTACTGAATATACTGCTTTATCTTTTCAAGATACTGAATGTTAACGGTTGCGTCTATGAGCGTTCCGTTTTCGGTGTAATCATCCGAGTGAATAACGCCGTCTTTTCTTATCTCGGCAATTATTGAACCCTTGTCGAATGGTATTAACAGCTTTTTCCTTGCCCTGTTTTTGGGCAATGCCTCCTCAATAGCCGAAAGCAGTTCATCAATTCCCTCACCGTTTAATGCGCTTATCATAACTGCCCTGCCGAGAGTCGGCAAATCGTAAATATCGGGTACAAGGTCGCATTTGTTCATAACGGAAATAACGGGTGTTTGCTCACATTCGAGCTCTCGCAAAAGGTTTGCGGTAACCTCCAAATGCTCCGAACATTCATCACTTGAGGCGTCGCACACATTGAGTATCAAATCGGCATTTTTAGCCTCCTCAAGCGTTGACTTGAACGCCTCGACTAATTTATGCGGAAGCCGTCTGACAAGACCTACCGTGTCAATGAGCATTACATCCTGACCGTTGGGAAGTGTGAGCTTTCTCGCCGTTGGGTCAAGCGTCGCAAACAGCTTATCCTCCGCAAGCACGCCTGCATCGGTGAGTCTGTTCATAAGAGTTGACTTGCCCGCATTTGTATAGCCGACAATCGCAACGGAAATAATGCCGTCTTTTTTTCTACGGCTTCGCATTGTGTTACGGCGTTTTTCAATCTGCTTTAATTCTTCCTCAAGAGCATAGATTTTGCGGCGCATATGCCTTTTATCGCTCTCAAGCTTGCTCTCACCGGGGCCTCTTGTGCCGATACCGCCGCCGAGCCTGGAAAGGCTTTTACCTTTACCCGTCAAAAACGGTAAGGAATATTTAAGCTGTGCCAATTCGACCTGCAATTTACCCTCGCTGCTTCTCGCTCTGAGTGCGAAAATATCAAGAATGAGCATTGTGCGGTCAATGACCCTTGTGTCCGTCAAATCCTCGATATTTTTAAGCTGCGCAGGCGACAATTCGTCGTCGGCAACAATAAGGTCAATTTCATTTGTACGGCAAATTTCCGCAATTTCCTGTATTCTGCCGCTTCCGACATAGGTTGCAGGGTTAACGGACGGCAGCTTCTGCGTTGAGGTTACAACCGCCTCGCCGCCTGCTGTTTCGACAAGCAAGGCAAGCTCCTCGATTGACTCCTCGGCATTAAAATCGCCCGTGTCAACCGAAATGAGCAGAACTCTCTCGGGTGAATCTGTATTTTCGTAAAAAGTCATATATTCTCCTTAATAAACCGCAAACTGACTGTTATAAAGCTCGGAATAAAAACCGCCCTTTTCCAGCAATTCCCCGTGCGTACCGCTTTCGATGATAGCGCCGTCCTTCATAACAAGTATTTTGTCTGCATTCTTTATTGTCGAAAGCCTGTGTGCGACAATGAACGCCGTTCTGCCGTCCATAAGCTCCAAAAATGCCTTTTGTATCCTCAATTCCGTTCTCGTATCAATGCTCGAAGTTGCCTCGTCAAGTATGAGCATCGGCGGATCGGAGAGCATTACTCTCGCAATGGAAATCAACTGTCTTTGACCCTGCGAAAGATTGTCGCCGTTACCTGTTATAATCGTATTGTAGCCGTCTGGCAAGCGCTTGATAAAGCTGTGTGCGTGAGCCTTCTTAGCCGCTTCGATAACCTCTTGTTCGGTAGCGTTCGGCTTTCCGTAAGCTATATTTTCGTAAATCGTGCCCGAGAACAGCCAAGTGTCCTGAAGCACCATTCCAAACTGACTGCGCAAGCTCTCACGGGTAACCTCGGTTATATCGTTTCCGTCAACCGTAATCTTGCCCGAGCTTATCTCATAGAAGCGCATTAAAAGGTTGATAAGTGTAGTCTTTCCGCATCCCGTTGGACCTACAAGCGCAACCGTCTGTCCGCTTTTTGCCGAAAGGTTGAGGTTTTCGATAAACTTCTTAGTGTCCGTATATGAGAACTCAACATTTTGAAGCTCGACATCTCCCTTGACACTTTCGAGAACACGGTTGCCCTCGTCGCTCACCTGCTCGGGTGCGTCAAGCACGGAGAAAATGCGTTCAGCCGAGCTCACAGCGTTTTGGAATTCTGCGATAACAGCCGAAATCTCATTAAACGGCTTTGTGTACTGCGAGCAGTAAGCGAGGAATGACGCCAGCGCACCGACGGTGATTGCGTGAGTGTCGCCGCAGACATAAATTCCGCCGATAACGGCAACCGCAGCATATACAAGTGCATTTACAAATCTTGTAAGCGGGTTGGTAAGAGCCGAATAGAAATGTGCGATAACTCCGACCTTTTCCCACTTGTTGTTCATATCCCTGAAAGCCTCTGTCGCGGTCTGCTGCATATTAAATGCCTTTACGACCTGCGCCGAGTCAATCATTTCGGAAGCGTAGCCCGTAAGCTTGCCCCTGAGCCTTGCCTGCTCGGTGTATTTCGAGTGTGCTCTCTTTGCGATAAACGAAGCCATAAAGAATGAAACGGGCGTGAGTATCACAACGACGAGAGTAATATACGGGTTTATCATAAACATAAACACAAGCGTTGCGACTATCGTTACAACACCCGAAAGCACCTGCGTAAAGCCCTGCAAAAGTCCCGTCGAAACTATATCGACGTCGGTTATTACAGAGTTTATAAGGTCGCCGTGCGGTACACAGTCAATGTATTTGAGCTCTACCCTGTTGAGCTTTGCGATTGTCTCACGGCGTAAGAGCTTAACGGTTTTGTATGAGAGCTTGTTCGAGTTATAGGTCATTATCCACTGCAAAATTGCCGAGGCGATAACGATTACAAACAGCTCAATGCAAACCCTTGAAAGCGCCGAAAAATCAACGTTATCCTTGCCGATTATACAGTCAATGCCCTCGCCTATCATAATCGGAACGAACAGCGAAAGCAAAATTCCGCCGATTGCGGAGATGACTGCAAAAACGATATTTGCGGTAAAGGGTTTAACGTATTTGAAAAGTCTTTTTACCGTTTTCACTGTGCATTCACCTCTCTTTCCGAAAGCTGAGAAAGGCAAATTTCATTGTATACCTCGTTCGTCTTATAAAGCTCCGAGTGCGTTCCGATAGCGGAAATTCCGCCCTCATTCATCACGATTATTCGGTCGCAGCTCTTGACGGTGTTTACCCTTTGAGAAACTATGATAACGGTAGTGTCCGAAAGCTCGTCGTGAATGGCTTTACGAAGTTTTGAGTCGGTCGCAAAGTCAAGTGCAGATGATGAGTCGTCGAAAATTACAATTTTAGGATTTCCGAGCAACGCCCTTGCAATGCAAAGCCTCTGCCTTTGACCGCCCGAAAGGTTTTTACTGTTTTCGTTTATCTCGGTATCAAGTCCGTTGGGAAGCTTTTTGACAAATTCCTCGGTCTGTGAAATTCTAAGTGCCCTCTCAATATCCTCATCGGTTGCGTTTTGGTCGCCGTAAAGCAAGTTTTTACGCACCGAGCCCGAAAAGAGCCTGTTTTCCTGCGGAACGATATGTGCAATGCTCCTCAATGCCGAAAATTTATAATCACGGACATCATGACCGAAAACGTCAATTTCGCCGCTGTCAACATCATAAAAACGCATAATAAGGCTGACAAGCGTTGTTTTACCGCTGCCCGTACCGCCGATTATTCCGACAGTTTCGCCCTTGTTTATTGAAAAATCAACGTCGGTAAGCACATTTTCATCAGCTTCGCCGTATGAATAGCAAACGCTCTTGAATTCGACCGCAGGCTTCGTTTCGTCAGCCTGTGTAAATTGAGCATTATCGTCGGTCATACTCGGCTCAAAGTCAAGCACCTCTTTAATTCGCTGATAGCTTGCGCCTGCCTTTGTGAAAATTACAATTACATTCGAAAAAACGATAATCGAAAGCAAAATCTGTGTCATATAGTTTGTAAAGGCAAGCACCTCGCCCTGTGTGAGCTTGCCTGTGTTTACCTTAATTCCGCCGAAATAAAGGATTAAAACAATCGCCGTGTTCATAACCGCAAAGGTCAACGGATTGAGGAGTGCCGAAAGCCTGCCGACTTTAACGCTTCGCTCGGTCAATTCCTCATTCGCCTTTTCAAATTTATCCTTTTCATATTGCGTTCTCGAAAACGCACGGATTACACGCACGCCCGAAAGGCTGTCCTTTACGATTGAAGCGGCTCTGTCGAGCTTTCTCTGAATTTGAGAGTAAAGCGGCAGCGAACGGCTTAAAATGTAATATAAAATTACGCTTACAAGCAACGCCGACACGAAGAAAATTATTGACATTTTCGCATCAAGTCCGACAGCGGCGATGAGCGAGCCGACAATCAAAAACGGCGAACGGAAAACAAGGCGGATAAGCATTGCGACCGCCGACTGAATTTGAGTAACATCGTTGGTTATCCTCGTTGTGAGCGATGCGCTTGTAAATGTGTCAATATCCTCTCTCGACATAAGGTTTATCTTGTCGAATATATCATTTCTCAAATGCGTTCCGACACCCTGCTGTGCAACCGCCGCCGAATACTGACAGACAATGGCAAACAGAACGCCGAAAAGCGCCAGCAGGAAAAGCACAATGCCCATTTTGAAAATGTATGCCGTGTCCCCTACCGCAATTCCCTTGTCAATCATACTTGCAACGGTAATCGGAACAAAAAGCTCAAGTATAGCCTCCGCAAGCTTGAACGCAGGGCCTAAAACGAACTGCTTTTTATAAAGATTAAAATACTTTTTCATTTTATCTCTCCATAAACGGATTTCGTATTGTTATAATTATACTCATTTTTTGCAATTTTTCAATATTCAGCCTCCACATAGCGCCGATTTTATATAATGTTACAAAAATAGCTTTTTTATTTGCTTTTAGCTTATGCTTAGAGTATAATGGGCTACGGAAAAATAAAGAAAGGATATGTGTTTTATGGAAGCTTATTCGGTATTCAAAAGCTTATGCATAATTATAATTGCCGCAAAGATTTTCGGTATAATCGCACGAAAGCTCAAAGCACCGCAGGTTGTCGGCGAGATAATCGCAGGTCTTATCATAGGTCCGAGCGTTTTGCACCTTGTTGACCAGACGGATTTCATAGCTCAGCTTGCTGAAATCGGCGTTGTGCTTCTTATGTTCTCGGCGGGACTCGGTACTAACCTCAAGGACCTTGCAAGGACAGGCTTTAAGGCGTTCTTAATCGCTTGTTCCGGAGTATTCGTTCCCCTTGTCGGCGGTACGCTGCTCTATTTCGCATTCTACGGTGCTGCGCCGTGGGGCTCTCCCGATTTTTACAAGGCTGTGTTTATCGGTGTAATTTTGACGGCTACCTCCGTCAGCATTACCGTTCAAACCCTCAAGGAGTTGGGCAAGCTCTCAACAGAGGTCGGCACAACAATTATAAGTGCTGCGATTATCGATGATGTTATCGGTATTATCGTGCTCACATTTGTAATCGGTATGAACGGAGGAGAGGCAAAGCCTGTTACGGTTATTGTAAAAACTGTTTTGTTCTTCCTGTTCGCATTCGTGCTCGGCTATATCATCTACAAGATTTTCAGATTTTCGGACAAGCTGTGGCCTCACACAAGACGTATTCCGATTATGGGACTTGCGCTTTGCTTGGGTATGGCTTATATTGCGGAAAAATATTTCGGAATTGCCGACATTACAGGTGCTTATGTTGCAGGCATTATCCTTTGCAGTATTCACGACTCGAACTACATTGCAGAGAAAATGGACATCAGCTCATATATGCTCTTCGGTCCCGTTTTCTTCGCAAGCATCGGTCTTAAAACCTCGATTGACAGCATAACTGGAGAAATGCTGCTGTTTGCTATTTGCTTTGTTATCGTCGGTCTTATCTGCAAGGTTATCGGCTGCTCGCTTATGGGCAAGGCTTGCAAATTCAATTTCGGCGACTCGCTGAAAATCGGCGTCGGTATGATGACAAGAGGCGAAGTTGCATTGATTGTCGCTCAAAAGGGACTTTCCTGCGGCATAATTTCAAACGAATACTTTACGCCCGTTATCGTGCTTATTATGGTATCGTCGATTATAACGCCTATTATCCTTAAGTCACTCTATTCAAAGGACGAAAAGAAAGCTTTGAAGAAAGCGTAAAACAACATAATATGCTTAAATCCCTCTGTAATATTGCAGAGGGATTTTTTAGCTCTGTAAAAGCCTCAAAGCAGCCGCAATGCCGTCAAACAGAGCTTTCAAGGCGGTTGGCAGGTAAACACAGCTACAAGCCTTTAAAACACACAAAAGCTCCCTTACCGTTGCCGATAAGGGAGCTTAAATTAGATGTTATTATTGAATAATCAGATTATTCGTTAATAGCTGTAACAACACCTGAACCTACTGTTCTACCACCCTCACGGATAGCGAAACGAAGGCCTTCCTCGATAGCGATAGGAGTGATGAGCTCAACATCCATCTCTACGTTATCGCCGGGCATGCACATTTCTGTACCTGCGGGAAGAGTGATGATACCTGTAACGTCAGTTGTTCTGAAATAGAACTGAGGACGATAGTTGTTGAAGAACGGTGTGTGACGGCCGCCCTCGTCCTTATTAAGGACGTAAACCTGTCCCTTGAACTTTGTGTGGGGGTGAATTGTGCCGGGCTTGGAAAGAACCTGTCCACGCTCAATACCCTTTCTGTCAATACCACGAAGAAGAGCACCGATGTTGTCGCCTGCCTCAGCGTAATCAAGAGTCTTTCTGAACATCTCGATACCTGTAACAACAGACTTTGTCTTCTCATCCTTAAGACCAACGATTTCAACCTCTTCGCCTGTCTTAAGCTGTCCACGCTCAACTCTACCTGTAGCAACTGTACCACGGCCTGTGATTGTCATAACGTCCTCGACAGGCATAAGGAACGGCTGGTCAGCCTTACGGTCGGGTGTGGGGATGTAGCTATCAACTGCATCCATAAGCTCCCAGATGCACTGAACTTCAGGAGCATTGGGGTCTGTAGCCTCAAGAGCCTTAAGAGCTGAACCCTTGATGATCGGGCAGTTCTCATCGAAATCATACTCAGCAAGTGTTTCACGGATTTCCATCTCAACAAGCTCAAGAAGCTCGGGATCGTCAACCTGATCGCACTTGTTCATGAATACAACGATTGCCGGAACGCCAACCTGACGAGCAAGAAGAAGGTGCTCCTTGGTCTGAGCCATAGGACCGTCTGTTGCTGCGATAACAAGGATAGCGCCGTCCATCTGAGCTGCACCTGTGATCATGTTCTTGATGTAGTCAGCATGGCCGGGGCAGTCAACGTGAGCATAGTGACGCTTGTCAGTCTCGTACTCAACGTGTGCTGTGTTGATTGTGATACCACGCTCTCTCTCTTCGGGAGCCTTATCGATGTTTGCATAATCAACGAAGTCAGCCTGACCCTTAGATGCGAGTGTCTTTGTAATAGCTGCTGTTAATGTTGTCTTACCGTGGTCAACGTGACCGATAGTACCAATATTAACATGGGGTTTAGTTCTTTCGAATTTTGCCTTTGCCATTGGAATTTCCTCCTTTTATTAACGGAAAATATTTTGTATTTGTCTGTGCTTGATATTTTACCAATAATTTGGCAAAATATCAAGCCTTTTTAATGAAATAATCAGTCTTTCTTAGTTCTTTCACTGATAATCTTCTCAGCTATGCTCTTCGGAACCGGCTTATAACCGTCGGGTTCCATAACATACTGTCCACGTCCCTGAGTCTGTGAACGGAGGTCTGTTGCATAACCGAACATCTCTGCAAGCGGAACTCTTGCATTGATCTGCTTGAGGCCTGAACGGTCCTCGAAGCCCTGAATTTCACCACGGCGAGCGATAAGATTGCCCTGTACGGTGCCGAAGTATTCATCGGGAACGATGACAACAACCTTCATGATGGGCTCAAGAAGAATCGGGTCTGCAAGTCTTGCAGCTTCCTTGAATGCCATTGAACCAGCAATCTTAAACGCCATTTCCGAAGAGTCGACTTCGTGGTAAGAACCGTCGTAAAGAGTAACTTTAACGTCAACAACGGGGTAGTTTGCAAGTACACCTGAGTTCAATGCGCCCTGGATACCCTGATCAACAGGTCCGATAAATTCCTTCGGAATCTTACCGCCGACAACAGCGTTAACGAACTCATAGCCCTTACCGGGTTCGTTGGGCTCAAGTATGATCTTAACGTGACCGTACTGACCGGAACCGCCCGACTGGCGCTTGTACTTGGTTTCGTGGTCAACCTTCTTGCGGATGGTTTCCTTGTAAGCAACCTGAGGCTTACCTACGTTAGCCTCAACCTTGAATTCACGAAGAAGTCTGTCAACGATAATTTCAAGGTGAAGCTCGCCCATACCTGCGATAATGGTCTGACCTGTTTCTTCATCTGTATAGCACTTGAAGGTGGGGTCCTCTTCAGCAAGCTTCTGAAGGCCGATACCCATCTTCTCCTGTCCTGCCTTAGTCTTGGGCTCGATAGCTACACGGATAACCGGATCCGGGAATTTCATTGACTCAAGAACAATCGGGTACTTCTCGTCGCAGAGTGTATCACCTGTTGTTGTATTCTTGAGGCCTACGACAGCGGCAATGTCGCCTGCGTAAACTGTCTCAATGTCCTCTCTGTGGTTAGCGTGCATCTGAAGGATACGACCCATTCTCTCTCTGGTGTTCTTAACAGAGTTATAAACGGTTGTACCTGCGTTTACAGTACCCGAGTAAACTCTGAAGAAGCAGAGCTTACCAACGAAGGGGTCTGTTGCTATCTTAAATGCAAGAGCTGAAAAAGGCTCTGAATCTGATGAATGTCTCTGCTCCTCTTCATCGGTATCGGGGTTTATGCCCTTGATAGACTCGATGTCTGTGGGAGCCGGCATGAAGTCAACGATAGCGTCGAGGAGAGGCTGAACACCCTTGTTACGGTAAGCTGTACCGCAGCAAATCGGAACCATCTCGTTGGCAATAGTAGCCTTACGGATAACCTTCTTAATTTCCTCAACTGTCGGCTCAACGCCTTCAAAATATTTCTCCATGAGTTCATCATCCTGCTCAACGACTGACTCGATAAGCTGTGAACGGTACTTAGCAGCAAGCTCCTTCATATCGTCCGGAATTTCCTCACGGCGAACGTCTTTACCGAGGTCATCATAATAAACCTCAGCGTCGTTATTGATAAGGTCAATAATACCCTTAAAGGTAGCCTCAGCACCTATCGGGAGCTGAATCGGAACAGCGTTGCAGTTGAAACGCTCCTTGACCATATCAAGAACTCTGTAGAAATCAGCACCCATGATGTCCATCTTATTAACGAAAATCATTCTGGGTACTTTGTATTCGTCAGCCTGACGCCAAACGGTCTCAGACTGAGGCTCAACACCGCCCTTTGCGCACAAAACGGTAACAGAACCGTCAAGTACACGAAGCGAACGCTGAACTTCAACTGTGAAGTCAACGTGGCCGGGAGTGTCGATTATATTGATACGATGATTCTTCCAGAAGCAGGTGGTAGCAGCGGAAGTGATGGTAATACCTCTCTCCTGCTCCTGAGCCATCCAGTCCATGGTAGCGTCGCCGTCGTGTGTCTCACCTAATTTGTGGTTAACACCCGTGTAAAACAAAATTCTTTCTGTTGTAGTTGTTTTACCGGCGTCGATATGAGCCATGATACCAATATTTCTTGTTTTTTCAAGAGATACCTTTCTCGGCATAATATCCTCCATTGCCGAATTACTCGGCGTAAAAATTCTCCGGTAAAATTACCATCTGAAATGTGCAAAAGCTTTGTTAGCTTCAGCCATTCTGTGTGTTTCTTCACGCTTCTTGAATGCTGCGCCGGTCTCATTGACTGCGTCAAGGATCTCGTTAGCAAGTCTTTCCTTCATCGTTCTCTCTGAACGTGAACGTGCATAAAGCGTGATCCAACGGAGTCCCAAAGTCTGTCTTCTCTCGGGACGTACTTCCATCGGAACCTGATAAGTTGCACCGCCTACACGGCGAGCTTTAACTTCGAGAACAGGCATAACATTTTCCATTGCAGCGTCAAAAACCTCCAACGGTTCTTTACCTGTTTTCTCAGCGATAATGTCGAATGCGTCGTAAACGATCTTCTGGGCAACACCCTTCTTACCGTCGAGCATAACGCTGTTGATAAGCCTTGTTACAAGCTTTGAATTGTAAAGCGGATCCGGCAAAACGTCACGTTTTGCAATCTGGCCTCTTCTTGGCACTTCGCTTCCCTCCTTCATAGTAATGATATCATAGGTACTCTGGTGACAAAACCCGTGGTGTCAATGCAAAGAGGCATATAAATATATATATACACCAATTATAGCATTTGACTGAATTGGTAGATTCTGTCTGTTGATAATTTAAGGTCTGACTACCTTATTTTTTTGCGCCCTTGGGTCTCTTTGCGCCGTACTTGGAACGACTCTGCATTCTTCCGTTAACGCCCTGTGTATCGAGTGTACCACGGATAATATGGTAACGAACACCGGGGAGATCCTTAACACGGCCGCCTCTGATAAGAACAACTGAGTGTTCCTGAAGGTTGTGGCCTACGCCCGGGATGTAAGCAGAAACTTCGATTCCGTTAGTGAGACGAACTCTGGCAAGCTTACGAAGAGCTGAGTTAGGCTTTTTAGGTGTATCTGTCTTAACAACAGTACAAACACCTCTCTTCTGAGGAGAAGCGTTATCAGTCATAACGTTCTTCTTAGAGTTAAGTCCCTTACCGAGAGCAGGAGCCTTTGACTTCTTCTCGACAGTATCTCTTCCGTTGCGTACAAGCTGGTTAAAGGTTGGCATTTTTTCACCTCCGATAAAAAATTATGACACAATGTGTCAGCAAAACAAACACTATCGATTAAAATAGTGTTTATTTTGCTCACACAACCAAAGATTTTAACATTAAAAACCTTCGGTTGTCAAGCATTATTTAATTTTTAGTCATTTATTTCTTCTTCGGACTCAGTTGAAGCGGTATAAACTTTCTCGTTTTCTACCTCGCTGTAACAGCGCATACCTGTTCCCGAGGGAAGAAGCTTACCGATGATAACGTTCTCTTTAAGTCCCATAAGGTTATCGACCTTACCCTTGATAGCTGCGTCGGTAAGAACTCTTGTCGTCTCCTGGAAGGAAGCTGCCGACATAAAGGAGCTTGTAGCCAACGAAGCCTTTGTGATACCGAGAAGCACGGGCTCGCAAACAGGCTCGATGAACTCTTCGCCCTTTGCCTCACATTCCTGCTTAGCCTTTCTCATCTCGATAGTAAAGTCAACCTTTTCAACCTGCTCGCCGGGGAGGAAGTGGGTTGAGCCGGGCTCTTCTACCTTGAGCTTTCTCATCATCTGACGAACGATTACCTCGATATGCTTATCGTTGATGTCAACACCCTGCATACGGTAAGTTCTCTGAACTTCCTTGATAAGATAATCGTGAACCGCATGGACACCGTTGATAGCAAGTATGTCGTGCGGATTTGGAGAACCCTCTGTAAGAGCTGTGCCCTTCTTAACATAAATGGGGTTGCCGTTTTCGTCGGTGTCCACATTGAATTTCTTACGGTAGCCGTAAGGAATAAGATATGATTTTTCGTCGCCCGTCTCGTCATTTGTAATAACGATATGCTCGTTTCTCTTGATTTCTCTGAACGAAAGACGTCCGTCGATTTCGGATAGGATAGCAAGCGTCTTGGGCTTTCTTGCCTCGAACAATTCCTCGACACGGGGAAGACCCTGTGTGATATCCTGACTCGAAGCGACACCGCCGGTGTGGAAGGTACGCATTGTAAGCTGTGTACCGGGCTCACCGATTGACTGAGCTGCGATAATACCGACAGCCTCGCCGACCGTAACGGGTTTGCCTGTTGCAAGGTTTGAGCCGTAGCACTTGATACATACACCGTGTTCGGATTCACAAGTAAGAAGTGAACGAATCTTAATTTTTCTGTCTGCAGGATTCTCTCTTGCGTTGACAACATCTGCAACGATTTTAGCGTCAGCCTCGGACATCATCTTGTCCTTCGACATAATAACTTCGCCGTTTTCGTCTGTCAAATCCTCAAGCAAGAAACGACCTGTAAGTCTCTCCTGAAGGCTCTCGATAAGCTCCTTGCCCTCCATAATATCGTAAACCTCGATACCGTCGTGGCAATGGCAATCCTCTTCACGAATGATAACATCCTGTGAAACGTCAACAAGACGACGTGTAAGGTAACCAGAGTCAGCTGTACGAAGAGCTGTATCGGCAAGACCTTTACGAGCACCACGGGATGAAATGAAGTATTCAAGTACGTTAAGTCCCTCACGGTAGTTAGCACGAATCGGAACTTCGATGACCTTACCTGATGTATTGGCGATAAGACCACGCATACCTGCCAACTGACGAAGCTGTGAGTCAGAACCACGGGCACCCGAGTCAACCATCATATAAATCGGATTGTACTTACCGAGGTTATCTTTAAGACCGGAAGCAACGTCGTTTGTGCATTTTTCCCAAACCTTAATAACTTTCTGACTTCTCTCGCTGTTACTGATAAGACCGAGATTGTAGTTAGCCGAAATCTTATCAATCTTTGCATCAGCCTCTTTAAGAAGCTCTGCCTTATAAGGAGGAATTACTGCGTCGCAAACAGCAACGGTAATACCTGATTTTGTCGAATATTTGTAACCCTGTGCCTTGATAGCGTCAAGCACCTGAGAAGAAACGTTTACGCCGTGAACCTTGATACATTTATCAATGATTTTACCGAGCGTTTTCTTGTTGACAAGGAAGTCAACCTCAAGCTTGAACGCATTTGCGGGATCGCTTCTGTCAACGAAGCCGAGGTCCTGCGGAATGGGTGTGTTGAAGATTATCTTACCGAGAGTTGTCTCAACAAGCTGTGAAACCGACTCGCCGTTAATCTCCTTGGTCATTCTGACCTTTATCTTTGAATGAAGACCGATATAGCCCTCATCATAAGCCATTGTAGCCTCATCAACCGTTGAGAACACCTTGCCCTCACCGGGTTCGCCGTCTTTATCCATTGTAAGATAGTACGAACCGAGGATCATATCCTGTGTAGGTACGGTTACGGGTTTACCGTCTGACGGTTTAAGGAGGTTATTGGCAGCAAGCATAAGAAGTCTTGCCTCAGCTTGAGCCTCAGCCGAAAGCGGAACGTGAACAGCCATCTGGTCACCGTCGAAGTCGGCGTTAAACGCTGTACAAGCAAGGGGATGAAGCTTAATTGCTCTACCCTCAACAAGAACCGGCTCAAATGCCTGAATACCGAGTCTGTGAAGTGTGGGAGCACGGTTAAGCATTACCGGGTGTCCCTTGATAACAACTTCGAGAGCATCCCAAACCTCGGGATTAGCACGTTCAACCATCTTTCTTGCAGACTTTATGTTTCCTGTAACACCCGTCTCAACAAGACGCTTCATAACGAAGGGCTTGAACAATTCAAGAGCCATTTCCTTAGGAAGACCGCACTGGTACATCTTGAGCTCGGGTCCTACGACGATAACCGAACGTCCAGAATAGTCAACACGCTTACCGAGAAGGTTCTGACGGAAACGTCCCTGCTTACCTTTAAGCATATCGGAAAGAGATTTCAACGCTCTGTTGTTCGGACCTGTAACAGGTCTGCCTCTTCTGCCGTTGTCGATAAGTGCGTCAACAGCCTCCTGAAGCATTCTCTTTTCATTTCTGATGATAATGTCGGGAGCGCTCAGCTCAAGAAGCTTTTTAAGACGGTTGTTTCTGTTGATAACTCGTCTGTAAAGGTCGTTGAGGTCGGAGGTAGCAAATCTGCCGCCGTCAAGCTGAACCATAGGACGAATATCGGGGGGAATTACCGGAATGACGTCCAAAATCATCCACTCGGGACGGTTGCCCGACTGTCTGAACGCCTCTGCAACCTCAAGGCGCTTGAGAATTCTTGTCTTTTTCTGACCGCTTGCATCCTTAAGCTCTGCACGAAGGTCGTTTGAGAGCTTTTCAACGTCAATATCCGCAAGAAGCTCTTTGATAGCCTCTGCGCCCATACCTGCCTTGAAATCGTCCTCATATTTCTCTCTCATATCGAGATATTCCTTCTCGGAGAGAATCTGATTCTTTTCAAGCTCGGTATCGCCGGGATCGGTAACTATATATCTTGAGAAATAGAGAACCTTTTCAAGGTCTCTGGGAGATATATCAAGGATAAGTCCCATTCTTGAGGGAATACCCTTGAAATACCAAATGTGAGAAACGGGAGCAACAAGCTCAATGTGTCCCATTCTCTCTCTTCTTACTTTAGCCTTTGTTATTTCAACGCCGCAGCGTTCGCATATTTTGCCTTTATAACGAACTCTTTTATACTTTCCGCAGTAGCATTCCCAGTCCTTTGTGGGTCCGAAAATCTTTTCGCAGAAAAGTCCTTCTTTTTCGGGCTTTAACGTGCGGTAGTTAATTGTTTCGGGCTTCTTGACCTCTCCGTAAGACCACTCTCTGATCTGCTCGGGTGAGGCAAGGCCGATTTTAATTGACTCAAAGGTTATATTTTCCATTAAATTTTTACCTTCTTCCTTAAAATCTGAACTGTGAGTTTACTCGGTTAAAATTCGTCGTCGTTGAATTCGTCGTCGTCAAACGAATCATCATCTGTGATATATTCGTTGAAAGCGTCCTCTCCGAGTTCTTTTTCTGCATCCTCATCCGTAACGTAGCCGTCATCGAGTGAAGCGTCGTTTACGTAGGACATATCCTCATTAGCAACAACAGGAGTATCCATCTCATCATCAAAGTTTTGCTTAAGGTCAATTTCGTTGTTGTCCTTATCGAGAACTCTGATGTCAAGAGCGAGAGCCTGAAGCTCTTTAACAAGAACCTTGAACGATTCGGGAACACCGGGCTTCGGAATGTTCTGTCCCTTAACGATGGACTCATAGGTCTTAACTCTTCCGACAAGGTCGTCCGACTTAACAGTAAGGATTTCCTGAAGAGTATAAGCAGCACCGTAAGCCTCAAGTGCCCAAACCTCCATCTCACCGAAACGCTGACCGCCGAACTGAGCTTTACCGCCCAAGGGCTGCTGAGTAACAAGTGAGTAAGGACCTGTGGAACGTGCGTGGATTTTATCGTCTACAAGGTGGTGAAGCTTCAAGTAGTACATAATGCCGACAGTAACGGGGTTATCAAATTTAAGACCTGTTCTGCCGTCTGTAAGGATCGACTTACCGTCCTCACGGTAGCCTGCCTCACGAAGAGCATCTCTGATGTCGGACTCGTGCGCACCGTCGAATACCGGTGTGGCAATCTTCTGTCCGAGCTTTCTGAATGCGAAGCCGAGGTGTACCTCAAGAACCTGTCCGATGTTCATTCGGGAAGGAACGCCCAACGGGTTAAGAACTATATCAAGCGGAGTACCGTCATCAAGGAACGGCATATCCTCCTGCGGAAGTATTCTCGAGACAACGCCCTTGTTACCGTGACGGCCTGCCATCTTATCGCCGACGGAGAGCTTTCTCTTCTGTGCAATATAACAGCGTACAACCTTATTGACACCGGGGCTTAATTCGTCCGAATTTTCTCTTGTGAAAACTTCAACGTCAACAACGATACCGTATTCGCCGTGAGGTACTTTAAGAGAAGTATCACGAACCTCTCTTGCTTTCTCGCCGAATATCGCTCTGAGAAGTCTTTCCTCGGCGGTAAGCTCTGTTTCGCCCTTAGGTGTAACCTTACCGACAAGAATGTCGCCCGAGTGAACCTCTGCGCCGACACGGATAATACCGTTTTCGTCAAGGTTTGCCAAAGCATCCTCGCCGACGTTCGGAATATCTCTTGTGATTTGCTCTGCGCCGAGCTTGGTATCTCTTGCTTCGATTTCAAATTCTTCTATGTGAACAGATGTATAAACATCATCACGAACAAGCTTTTCGTTGATAAGAACAGCGTCCTCGTAGTTATAGCCTTCCCAGGTCATAAATCCGATAAGAGCGTTCTTACCGAGTGAGATTTCGCCGTTTGAGGTTGCGGGACCGTCTGCGATAACCTGTCCCTCAGTAACCTCTTCGCCCTCAGAAACTATCGGGCGCTGGTTGATACATGTATCCTGGTTGGAGCGCATAAACTTAATAAGCTCATAGGTGTCAACGTCTCCGCCCTTGACTGCAATTTCAATCTTCTGAGCGTCAACCTTGACAACCGTACCTGCACGCTTTGCGAGAATAACGGTACCCGAGTCAACGGCAGCCTTATATTCCATACCCGTTCCGACAATCGGAGAATCGGTTTTAAGAAGCGGAACTGCCTGCTTCTGCATGTTAGAGCCCATCAAAGCACGGTTTGCGTCGTCGTTTTCAAGGAACGGAATCATTGCGGTAGCAACGGAAACAAGCATCTTGGGCGATACGTCCATATAGTCTGCGTCCGAAGCGTTGACCTCAAGGAATTCGTCTCTGAATCTTGCGGTAACCTTTGAATTTACAAATCTGCCATTCTCGTCAAGGGGCTCGTTTGCCTGAGCAACAATGTAGTTATCCTCGACGTCGGCGGTCATATATTCAACCTCGTTAAGTACAACACCCGTTTCCTTATCAATCTTTCTGAAGGGAGCTTCGATAAAGCCGTACTTATTTATTTTTGCGAATGTAGCAAGGTAAGAGATAAGACCGATGTTCGGACCTTCGGGAGTCTCAATCGGGCACATACGTCCGTAGTGAGAGTAGTGAACGTCTCGAACCTCAAATCCTGCACGGTCTCTCGAAAGACCGCCGGGGCCCAATGCGGAAAGTCTTCTCTTATGAGTAAGCTCCGACAAGGGGTTTGTCTGATCCATGAACTGTGAAAGCGGAGAAGAGCCGAAGAACTCCTTGATAGCCGCCATAACAGGTCTGATATTTATAAGAGCGGCGGGAGTAACCTTATCGGGCTCCTGTGCCTGAAGTGTCATTCTCTCCTTGACAACTCTTTCCATTCTTGAGAAGCCGATTCTGAACTGATTCTGAAGAAGCTCGCCGACAGAACGGATACGTCTGTTGCCGAGGTGGTCGATGTCATCGGTAACACCTACGCCGCAAGCAATGCAGTTAAGGTAGTTGATGGAAGCCATAATATCGTCAATGATAATATGCTTCGGAATAAGGTCGTCGGCACGGTTAGCCATTTCCTCACGAAGTGCGTCCTTATCGTCGCCGCACTTGTTGAGAATTTCCTGAAGAACGGTAAAGCGAACCTTCTCGTTAATGCCGATTTCCTCAAGCTCGTCCTCAGTGAACATCGGAACATACTCACCGATGTCAACCATACCGTTTGAGTATACCTTAACTTCCTTGCCCTCGGAATCAACATAAGCGACGGTAACGCCCTCCTGCTCGATTCTGTATGCAAGCTCGGGAGTAATCATCTCGCCTGCGTCTGCAAGGATTTCGCCTGTAAGCTCGCTGATAACGGGCTGTGTAACCTTAAAGCCCTCAAGTCTTGAAGAAATGCCGAGCTTTTTATTGTATTTATATCTACCGACTCTTGAAAGGTCATAGCGTCTCGGGTCGAAGAACAAGCCGTCAAGATGAGCCTGTGCCGTCTCAAGTGTGGGCGGCTCGCCGGGACGAAGTCTCTTATAAACCTCGATAAGAGCCTGCTCTGTATTGATAGTGGTATCCTTTTCAAGCGTAGCCTTAATTCTCTCGTCATAGCCGAAGAATTCAAGGATATCGGTGTTCGAGCTGAGTCCCAACGCTCTGATAAAGGTTGTGATGTAAATCTTTCTGTTCTTGTCTATACGAACATAGAAAAGGTCGTTCTGATCTGTCTCATATTCAAGCCAAGCACCCCTGTTCGGGATAACGGTTGCGGAATAAAGTTCCTTACCGGTCTTGTCGTGAGTCATATCAAAATATACGCTGGGAGAACGAACGAGCTGTGAAATGATAACACGCTCAGCACCGTTGATAACGAAAGTTCCCGACTCGGTCATAAGTGGGAAATCGCCCATATAAATCTCATTCTCTTTGATTTCGCCCGTTTCCTTGTTAAGAAGTCTTGCGGTTACTCTCAAGGGAGCTGCGTAAGTAGTATCTCTCTCCTTACATTCCTTTACAGTGTATTTCGGGGTGTCATCCATTCTGTAATCTACGAAACTCAGCGCAAGATTGCCGGAAAAGTCTGTAATTTCCGCAACATCACGGAATACTTCCTTCAATCCTTTGTCAAGAAACCACTTGTACGAATCCTTCTGAACCTCGATAAGGTTAGGTATCTGCATAACCTCATTGATTTTCGAGAAAGTCATACGGGTTGTTTTTCCGAATTTTTCAGGTTTGACATTCACCATAGGGCTTATCACTCTCCATCATTATTTTTATCTTAAAGGCTTTTTCACAAGCCCGGAGATTACTCTCAAAACGGTTAAATATGCTCTTGATTTTTAACACATATTATGGTAAAATACCGTTACGTTGATAAATGAAAAGGCATACATTTCCATTCTAATAGCAGTTAATTATAAACCATTCGTTCAACAATGTCAATAGATATTGTTGAAATATTTTTATTTATAATGTATTTGACCTGCTTTATTATGTAAACAAAGAAAAAGGGAGTTATAAAATGGCAAAAAACAAGTATGATTGGGAAAATCCCGCCGTCATCAAAAGGAATAAAGAGGACGGTCACGTTATAGCATTCTGCTATGACGACGAAAAATCTGCGCTTGAAAGAAAGCCGTCGGATTACAAGGTTACTCTTGACGGCAAATGGAAATTCTATTGGCAGATGGGCATTGAGGGCTGCCCCGAGAGCTTCTACAAGCCCGATTTTGACGACAGCGATTGGAAGTACATAACAGTTCCGTCTGTTTGGCAGACTGAAAAGACAGGCAGCTTCCCCTACTATTACGCAAGCACTTTTCCCCGTGCTATCAGCCGTAAAAAGTCTAAAATTCCGTCAATCGACCACGATATGCAGGAAATCGGAATTTACAGAAGAGAGTTTGACCTACCCGAGAATTTCTCGGACAAGGAGGTTTTTCTCCATTTCGGCGCAGTTAAATCCGCAATCGAGGTTTATGTAAACGGCAGCTTTGTAGGCTATTCGCAGGGTGCTATGACTCCTCACGAATTTGATATTACAAAGTATCTTGTCCCCGGTAAGAACTCTGTTGCCGCAAAGGTTTACCGTTACAGCGACGCACAGTACATTGAGGATCAGGATATGTGGCTGCTCTGCGGTATTTACAGAGAGGTTTATATCTTCGCAGAGCCAAAGGTTTGCCTGCGTGACTTCTTTATCACAACAGACCTTGACAAGGACTACAATAACTCGGACGTTGAGCTTGAAGTTCAGGTCAACAACTATCATTCAAAGGATAAAAAAGCAAAAGTTACAGCTTATATCGAAAGAAACGGCAAGAAAACTCCTATCGGAGAGGCAGAGCTTGTTGCCAAAAACGGCGTAAACAAAGTGCATTTGAAAACAACGGTTGAGTCGCCCGAAAAGTGGTCGGCTGAGGTTCCGAATCTCTACAACCTTGTTATCGAGCTTGACGCCGAGAAGCATTCAAAGGTTTACAAGTCAATCCGCTTCGGCTTTAAGAAGGTTGAAATCGTCGGTGAGAAAATCCTTTTCAACGGTCAGCCTATGATGCTTCGTGGCACAAACCGTCACGACTTCGACCCTGATCACGGCTGGGCAGTTCCTAAGGAGAGATTTTTGCAGGATATGAGCCTTATGAAGAAGGCAAATATCAACGCAATCCGTACCTCACACTATCCGGATGACCCGTATTTCTATGAATTGGCAGACGAATACGGCTTCTATGTTATGGACGAGTGCGATATGGAGAGCCACGGCGTAAGACGTAAGGGCGTACCGGGCAGCAATCCCGTTTGGACTCCTGCGGTTGTCGATAAGATGGAGAGAATGGTGCTTCGTGACAGAAACCACGCTTGCGTATTTATGTGGTCACTCGGTAACGAGGCAGGCGACGGCGAAAACTTCGTTAAGATGAAAGAAGCTGCATTAAGACTTGACACAACCCGTCAGTTCCACTATGAAGGCGACTTTGACTTTACAAAGAGCGACGTTATTTCGAGAATGTATCCGCTTGAGGACACAATGAAGAAGCTCGGCAACCGTGAGCCTATCACAATCACTCTTTATGATAACATTGCAAATCAGCTTGCAGCCGACTCAAAGCCAATTCCGAAAGAGGCTTATACTCGCCCCGTAATTCTCTGCGAATATGCTCACGCTATGGAAAACAGCTTGGGCAACTTCCAGGAATATATGGACGATTTTGAAAAGTACGATAATATGTGCGGCGGCTTTATCTGGGATTTCGTTGACCAGTCCATTCGCTACAAGGCTGAGGACGGCGACCATTGGCTTTACGGTACAGACTTTGAGAAAAAAGAGCCGAGAAAGCCCTTGCAGCTTCCGAACACAACGGCAATGACAGGCTCAAACACATATTTCTGCGCTAACGGTATCGTTGCTGCCGACAGAAAGCCCCACCCCTCATATTATGAAGTTAAAAAGGTTTATGCCGAGATGAAAATCAAGGAAAAAGACCTTGAAAATAAGAAATTCACTCTTATCAACAAGCATCTTTTCACGGACCTTTCCGAATTTGAAATCAAGTGGGTTGTCAATGCAGACGGCGTTGAGGTTCAGTCGGGCTCACTCGGCACTGTTAAGGTTGCACCGCTTAGCGAAACCGAAATCACAGTTCCGTATGATATAAAGGAATATGAAAACAAGGAATATGTGCTTATTCTTTCGTTCATCACAAAAGAGGATAAGCCTTATTGCGAAAAGGGATACGAGCAGGCATTTGACCAGTTCATTATAAAGGAAAAGACAGATGTTGAAGAAAACTATGAGCCGAAAGAGGTTTCGTTCTCAAAGCACGAGGGCAAAATCGTTGTAAACGGCGACGGTTTCTCGCTTGTTATCAAGCACGGCAAAATCGTTTCTCTTAAATATAACGAAAAGGAATATGTCAAGACGGAAATCAAGCCCAACTTCTTCCGTCCGATTACCGACAATGACCTTTCAAATACAAACTTCGTTCCGTTCCTCATTCCGCTTCATCCCTATTACAGATGGCAGAAAGCTACGGACAAGTTAAGCGGTATCCTTTCGGGCGTTGACAAAAATGCCGACGGCACACTTGAATTGAGCTTCGAGTGGGATGTTCTTTCAATGTCGGGCGTTCGTTCAAAGCTCACTATTTATCCGAACGGCAAAATTAAGTTCTACTTAAAGGGTACACCGAAGGGCGGCGCACTTCTCCGCTTCGGTACTCAGTTCGGACTTGTTGAGGAATTGGACAACGTTAAGTGGTACGGCAGAGGTCCGCAGGAGACTTATCCCGACAGAAAGACCGGCGGTAAAATCGGTATTTGGGAAAAGACCGTCAATGACCTTGAGCACCACTATATGCGTCCGCAGGAGAACGGCAACAGAGTTGACGTAAGATATGTTGAGCTTACCTCTCACGACGGAGAAAAGGGACTCAAGTTCACCTCTCCCTGTGCTACTCCCCTTGCGTTCAGCGCTTGGCACTACACACAGAATGCGCTTGAAAAGGCAACGCATATCCACAACCTCAAGCACACCGACATTACAACCTTTAACTATGACCTCGCTCAAATGGGCGTAGGCGGCGATATGCCGGGCGACGCACACGTTCGTGAGCCGTACATTCTTCATTCCAATAAAGAGTACGAATACAGCTTCACAGTTGAACCGTTGGAATAATAAATTCATAAACTAAACAAAGCAGGAATGAATTGTTAATTTATTCCTGCTTTTTTATTGACATTTAAGTAACTTTTTTGTAAAATTATACGGCATTATTCAAAGAAAGGTTTTAGAAAATTATGTGGTTTTGGTTTTCATTGATTGCATTGTTCTGCTGGAGTGGCTCGGACTTGTTCTCAAAGCTCGGTTGCGCCGATAAGTCGGACAAATACAGTCACTACAAAATGGTTACCGCCGTTGGCGTTGTTATGGGCTTACACGCTCTGTATTCGATTTTTGTCGGCGGCGTTGAGGTTACGGGAAGCGCAATTCTTCGCTATCTCCCCGTTTCCGCATTGTATATCGTTTCAATGGCGATCGGATATATCGGCTTGCGCTATATTGAGCTTTCGATTTCCTCGCCTATATGCAATTCCTCCGGTGCGATCGTTGCGGTTATCTGCCTTATCACAGGTCAGACGCTCGCAGTTCCGCAGTACATTGCGGTTGCACTTGTTTGTATCGCCGTTATCGCACTCGGCTTTGTCGAGGCCAACGAGGACGACGAATTGAGAGCACTCAGACAGGAAAAGTCAAATTACAAGTATTCAAAATCGGCTCTTGCTATCGTTCTTCCGCTTATCTACTGCTTGCTTGACGCACTCGGAACCTTTGCGGACAGCATTGTGCTTGAAACTCTTGACGAGGACGTTGCAAACACCGCTTATGAGCTTACATTCCTTATCTGCGGTATCGTAGCGTTCATCTATGTTAAGTTCATCAAAAAGCAGAGGTATTTCCCGAAAAAAGAAGTTCCGAAATATGCAGGTGCGATTTTCGAGACAGCAGGTCAGTTCGCATATATCTATGCTCTCGCTGACTCGGAGCACGTTGCAATGGCTGCACCGATTATCTCGGCTTACTGCCTGCTTTCGGTTGTATGGGGCAGAATTTTCATTAAGGAAAAGCTTTCGTGGAAGCATTATCTCACAATCGCAATCGCAATAGTGGGTATTGTTATCCTCGGACTTTACGATGCATAAACTTTCAAATCTGATGAGAATCCGGCTCCCTCTGACGAGGGAGCTGTCATTTTGTCAAAAATGACTGAGGGAGAGAAAGCAATAAACAGCAAATTTTCGTTATCTCTCCCTCAGTTTCGCTACGCTCAACAGCTCCCTCGTCAGAGGGAGCCTGT
>SFGA01000069.1 GCA_004556705.1 Ruminococcus sp.
CCGCCGGGACGGTTCTCTTAACAACACCATATAGATTTTTTGTACGCCGCCGCCCGCCATCGAGCAGAGTTTTTACACCTAATTGGGGATGAAACAGTTCATAGCAGGCGGCGGGGAATATAAGGATATCTCAATCATTAATACGGCGAAAAGAGAAGCTTTTGAAGAAGCCGGAATTTCTAAGACTTGTAACTTTTTCAAGCTCGATACCTGCTGCAGTATACCCTCCAACTGCTTTAAGAACGCAGAAGCAATATGGGGAAAAGAGTGTTTTGTCATTCCCGAGTACACATTTGCAGTAAGAGTAACAAGCACTTTTTTGCAATTGTCTCAAGAACATACAGAATATATTTGGCTGCCATATTTGGAAGCGCAAAAGATACTTCAATACGACAGCAATAAGACTGCTCTGTGGGAGTTGAATCAACGCATTGAGCTTGGAATGTTAAAGTAGATAAGATAAGATACCATACTAAAGGTCAACAAAAAAGACGATTGCATTGCAATCGTCTTTTTACTGTTTACTCTTTGGCAAGCTCGGTAAATCTGCTTACTAATACATCATATTCCTGCTTATTTTCGCTTGAAATTTTTCCGCTTTCCAAAACCTCTTTTGAAAAGGCTTTTATGAAATTCTTTTCACTGTCTGCCCCGTTTATATTTACAGAATAAAGAGCGTTACAAAGCCATACAAGCTCATTTGCGGTTGTTATATTTGAAAACCATGCACGACATTCCGTTTCAAATTTCGCATTCATTCCTAAAGCCTGTAAGGCGGTAAGATATTGACTGTGGAAGCTGACATCAGATTTACCTACATCCGATTTCAAATACATTTCGCCGTATGTAACAAGCTTTTCCGTGTATTCTTTGTTTTCATACAAGCTGTCATCCTGTAACGCCGAACAGAGAAAGATCAGTGTTTTATCCTTATGATTTATTTTGTACTGCGCTTCTAAAACCTGTACTTCCTTTTCAGGATTTTTCGAAAACAAATCCGAAAATACCGTGCTTTCCGAATAAAAGACTCCAAAGGCTCCCAACACAATCACAGCTAAAATAACTGCAATAGTTATTAAAATCTTTTTGCTCTTACTTTTCATAATAGTTCTCCTGAATTTACTTGTTTATTTTTTTGGGGCGATATTATACATCGTCAATAAACGGCATATAAAGTTTTATCATATTTCCCCCTCATAATATACAACAAAACAAACTTATATTTATGTGACAATATTTTATAATATTATGCATTATTTATTTATCAATGTCAACTTACAAATTACAGATTGATTTATATCTGTTACAATGATATAATGAATTTAAATCATTTGAGGGGTGATTCTATTGAAAAAAACGAAAGAAAACAACACCGAGGCCCAAAGCGTTCATCCGAATAAAATCGGCATTAAGGAAGGCATGGGATATATGCTCGGCGACGCAGGTAACCTGTTCGTGCTGACATATGTTTCGTCGTTCCTTAAAGTCTTTTATACGGATGTTTTGCAAATTGCTACCAACAAGGTTGCAAATCTGTTCTTGATAACCCGTCTTTGGGACGCTATCAACGACCCGATGTGGGGCTCGATTGTTGCAAAAAAAAGGCCAAACAAAGACGGAAAGTACCGTTCCTATTTGAAGTGGCTTGCAATTCCCCTTGCTTTATCCCAGCTTATCTGCTTTATGGATATAAGCAAGTTCACGAATCGTGATTGGGTAATTCTCCTGTTCGCATATGTTACATACATTGCGTTCGGCATGCTCTACACGGGAATGAACGTACCTTTCGGCTCGCTTGCATCGGTTATCACTGACGATCCCGAGGGCAGAACCCTGCTTTCTACTTTCAGGACAATCGGCGGCGGAATCGGCGGTGCTGCTCCCCTGCTCCTCGCACCTTTCATCATCTACACAAAGGTCAGCGACGGAAACGGCGGAACATACAACGTTGCAAATTCAAAGGGAATGCTTTTATTTGCGGTTGCTATGGCAGCGTGTGCAATTATTTTCTATTTCTCCTGCTACGCAACAACCAAAGAACGCGTACCGTCAGAGGCAGATCCGCATGTCGACCTTAAAAAGACATATCTCGGTATGCTCAAGTCAAGACCGTTTGTTGTTCTTGCACTTACAGGTATTCTTATCAGCGGTCAGCTTCAATTTGCTTCACTTAACCAATACCTTTACAAAAACTATTTCTGTAATACAAGCCTTTCGGTAATAGGTACGATCGCACAATATCTTCCTATGGCGCTTATGATTCCGTTTGTTCCGAAGCTCGTTAAGAAATACGGCAAAAAAGAGTTAAGTGCAGTTGGTGCTTTCTTCTCTGCTGCAGCTGCAATCGCTTGCTTTGTTATCAAGCCCGGCAGAGATCAGTCATGGCTGTTTATGATTTTATTGTTCATTATCGGCTTTGGTTACTCCTTCGTTTCAATTACAAACTGGGCAGTTGTTGCGGATGTTATTGACTATCAGGAGTACAAAACGGGTATTAAGAGCGAAAGCGCAATTTACGCAGTTTATACCTTCTGCCGCAAGCTCGGACAGACAATCGCAGACTACGGCGGACTTATGCTTCTCGGCAAGGTCGGATATGATGTTCAGATAATGGCTAACGCAGGCTATGTTGAGGGTGTCAGCGAGGGTATTCTCAAGGTTTGTACGCTTATCCCTGCAATTACATACACACTTATTTTCATTCTTTACAAATTTGCATATCCGCTTACAAAGGAACGCCTTGAGCCTATTTATGAAAAGGTTCACAGCTCCCATATAGTAGAAGAAAGTATTGAAGTTGAAACGCTTCCGGAATAATCAAATAAATTTAATGGGAGCTCTGAAATATGAGTTCCCATTTTTTGTAAGCGATTGTCACAAGCGATAATACTTACGACTTATATTTATTTTCGGCGATGCCCCCCTATTTTTGATTTTTTATAAAAATAAATCTATATAAACAAAAAAATGTCTTGACATATAGGCGTTATAACTATATAATATTTAAGCGGTTTGAATAGGGGCCAGTAGCTCAGTTGGTTAGAGCATCCGGCTCATAACCGGACGGTCCGGGGTTCGAGTCCCTGCTGGCCCACCACTATTAAACCGCATAATATAGGGGTATAGCTCAGTTGGTAGAGCAGCGGTCTCCAAAACCGCGTGCCGAGGGTTCAAGTCCTTCTGCCCCTGCCACACCAAAAGCCTTGAAACAGCGTGGTTTCAAGGCTTTTGCTTTATCATTTTAAGGACGGCACAGGGTATAAAGATCCATATTTTGATGTTCAAATTGAGCGTCAATTTCGCATCTGTTGCCAATGATTCCCAATAATTCCGTCTGCTACATCATCAATAAATCATCAATCAGCATCGTGTGTTTCTATCATATTTTCCCTTTTCTTTGTTTATAGCAGCGCAAATTTTGACCGCCAAGGCAAAAGCTTTGGCGGTCTTTTGGTATGGTTTTCAGTTACATCTCAAGCCCATTGTCATTTCTCTGGAACACAGGGGACAGTTCTCTGTGTTCCGGTAATCGCTAATGCAATTAGAACTGAAGAGCTGCCATCTGAATCAACTCTGTTTACAGGATTATTCAAGCAATACGCAAACATATTGTATCCTAAAATTTCTCCACCAGTACCTGAAACCACATTATCCGCACTGATAAACCTGCACAATTCGGGGTTATAGTATCTTGATTTGAGGAAATATGTGTTGTTTTCAAATTCATAGAAATAACCACGGTAAGTGTAGGGGTTGATAATGCTCAACATTCCGTCATCGGAAGTATCGTAACAAGCGGCAATATTACCCCAAGCATCATATTGATACATTACAACGCCGGTATTGTCGGAATTTGATATAAATATTACGTCATTTTGAGCATTGCGGACATAGTAATAATCGTTGCCATTGTAATTAAAGCCGAAAGCCTCGCCGTTTTCGTCATACATAAACGCAACATTATGAGTTGTTGACGAACCGTCCGATTTGGTAATTACAAGCTTGTAACCTGCAAGAAAATCTCCGTTGTAGTAATATCTGTAATTGTATTCGTCGCCGTTCGCACTGTTTACAGCTTTTGCTATTCTCTGTCCGTCTGCATTGTAGCTGTAAGTAGTGTTTGAATTATCGGAATTGCTTACACTTTGCAACTGCCTGCCGAGCCATGAATATTCCGAACCGTTAAGATTTGTAATGTTACCTATCGTATCACTACTGATTGAATAACGGTCGTCAATTATCTCAACGCCGTTGTCAAAATGTGATTTCCTAACGCCCGTTAAAATGTCACTCCAAGTAACATTTTCATAAAGATATTGAGTTTTGCTTTCGGGGTATTCGGGTAAATTTCCTGTCGTATATTCATACACCTT
>SFGA01000070.1 GCA_004556705.1 Ruminococcus sp.
GCTCGCCCCACTTCTCTATAAGATATTCGGGGTTGATTCTAAAGACTGCTACCGCTTCTACACTGATATCAAACGCCGGAAGAACGAAAGCCGCACCTATTTCATTGACAGGATGCAGGAAAAACTGAACGAGAGAATGTTGCGTGATGAGGAGTTGGAGCGGATGAGAAAATAAAAAAATATCCATTACATATGAGAAGACAGGAATACTCGTATCCTGTCTTTTTATTTTCATTTAATTATATATTAATTAGCACAATATATGTGAGTTTTTCATTCCTATAAGGACAAATTTCAGAAACGTATGTCTGGTAAATTATTGAGTCATCATAGTATGAACATATATCATTACTAAAAACAATGAAACAACTTCCATAAGATTGTGGTTGTAAAAATCGCCATTTAATAGCCCGTTTTTTTTGTAAAATTCGCCAATTAAAAAAATATGATTATCTTTGCATTATATTTTATAAGGTATGGAAACAGTAAATAGAATACTTCAAGAGAAGATTACAGCACGAATCGCGCCCAATAAAGCAGTACTGATTTTTGGTGCTCGCCGTGTTGGTAAAACGGTAATGATGCGTAAAATTGTGGACAACTATTCAGGTAGGACGATGATGCTCAACGGCGAAGACTACGACACATTAGCACTATTGGAGAATCGCTCAATAGCCAATTATCGGCATTTATTGGATGGTATTGATTTGCTGGCTATTGATGAGGCACAGAACATACCACAAATCGGTAGTATTCTGAAGTTGATAGTTGATGAAATACCGGGAATAAGTGTCTTGGCAAGTGGTTCTTCGTCATTCGATTTGCTGAATAAGACTGGTGAACCGTTGGTCGGCCGCAGTACGCAATTTCTCCTTACACCATTCTCGCAACGGGAAATCGCACAGACGGAAACGGCACTTGAAACCCGCCAGAACCTCGAAGCGCGCTTGATTTACGGTTCCTATCCCGAAGTAGTAATGATGGAGAACTATGAACGTAAAACAGACTACCTACGTGATATTGTCGGTGCATACCTGCTTAAAGATATCTTAGCAATTGACGGCTTAAAAAATTCGAGCAAGATGCGCGATCTACTGCGATTGATAGCTTTTCAGTTGGGCAGCGAAGTTTCTTACGAAGAGTTAGGTAAACAACTCGGCATGAGCAAGACGACCGTTGAAAAATACCTCGACCTATTGGAAAAGGTCTTCGTTATCTATCGTCTGGGGGCTTATTCGCGTAACCTACGCAAGGAGGTTACAAAAGCTGGCAAGTGGTACTTCTACGACAACGGCATTCGCAATGCCATTATCGGGGCTTTCTCACCGCTGGCCATTCGGCAGGATGTCGGTGCGCTGTGGGAGAACTACATCATCGGAGAGCGGCGCAAAGCGAACTTCAATGAGGGACTGCACAGGGAGTTCTATTTCTGGCGCACCTACGACAAACAGGAAATCGACCTGATTGAGGAGAGTGCCGACAGTCTTACCGCCTTGGAGTTCAAGTGGGGAAATAAAATGCCGGCCGCACCGAAAGCCTTCCAAGAAGCCTATCCCTATGCCGAGTTTCATGTGGTAAATCGGGAGAATTATTTGGAGTTCGTATAATCAATAAATTACGTATATGGAAACAAAACTACAATCCAAACAGCAATATCCGCGGTTTATCCAAAATAAACCGTGTGGTATTGACAAATTCGATGGAGGTTCGCAAGAAAGGTTGGCAAAAACTATTGCTCGCCATTTTTGTCAGAATGATTCATTGGATGAGGAATGTACTTTACCTCGAATTATCGGCATCGAAGGTATTTGGGGATCTGGAAAATCCAACGTGGTTAAAATGTTGGAACGTGAATTATCAGACGACTATTACTTTTTTGAGTATGACGCATGGGGACATCAAGAGGACTTGCAACGCCGCTCTATATTGGAATTGCTTACAAGCAAACTTATTGATGATGGTATCCTATCTGGAAATGCAACAATAAAAGTCAAAGGTGGAGGTACGAAAACCGTATCATGGTCTGAAAAGCTGAAATATTTATTAGCCCGTAAAACGGAGACCGTAACCGAAAAATATCCCCTTATCAGTAATGGTATGGTTGCGGCATTTTTGGTTGCAGTTTTAACTCCGATATTTACATTTATTGCGTATGCAGTAAAACCTACACCCACAACATGGTGGTTTTCTTTATTGTCTATTATCATAGCTGCACTGCCAGTTCTTATTGCATTGTGCGTTTGGAAATGGGCATATAGCAAAGATCATAAATATGGATGGAGTTATATGTTAGCTATTTATCAAGATAAAGTCGAAAAGGACGTTTGCTATGAGACTTTGAGCGAAGACGAACCAACGGTTTACGAGTTCAAAACATGGATGCAAGACATTTCTGATTTTATCAAGGAAAAAGGACAACGTAAATTAGTCCTTGTTTTTGACAACATGGATCGTCTCCCCGCTGAAAAAGTAAAAGAATTATGGTCTTCTATCCATACGTTCTTCGCCGATAGCGGTTTTGAAAATGTTTGGGCTGTTATTCCTTTCGATGAAACACATTTAGCTTGTGCATTCGGAGATGAGACCGACGAACAAACGAAACAACTGACCAAGTATTTTATCAATAAAACTTTCCCTATTGTTTATCGTGTTGCTCCTCCTGTTATTACCGACTATCGAAGTATATTCAACAAACTGTTTGTTGAAGCATTTGGAGAAACAGAAAATGAAGCGAAAGAAACTATAAATCGGATATTCAGATTGGTAAATCCTAATGCCAATGTTAGGGAAATTATATCATATATCAATGAGATGGTCGCTCTTAAACAAGAGTGGTGTAACGAAATTTTGATGATAAACATAGCATTGTTCTGTTTGAAGAAGACGGATATTCTGGCAAATCCAGTAGAACAAATATTGTCCGGCGACTATCTGAATGGCATTCAAACAATAATTAACAATGATCTGCAAACACAACGCGAAATTGCAGCTTTGGTATATGGTGTCGATGTTGAAGATGCTCGACAAATTCCATTGAAAAAATATATTGAAGGCTGCATCAACGGAGAAGAAGACCACGACATAAATCAATATGCAGAGACTAATAAACAATTTGACACTGTATTAGAAGAAGTTATACAATGTATGGACAATGCGCTTATCGATAAGATTATACATTGTTTGCATAAATTAACTCGAAAGAGCGATGTTATTCTGCGTGTATGGCAAAGAATAGCACAATTGAAATTAAAAGAATCCATAGAGAAGCAGGTGTTCCCTGTCGAATACCAAGAACTGCTGTTGCATTTAGACACGGAAAGCCAAAACCATGTGATTGCTCAATTATATAAGAAGATAGTTCGGTTCAATGACTTCAATGGCGGCGACTATTTCAAAACGTTAGATGCAATAGACAGGTTTATTGCGCAAAATAAGTTGGCGTGCGATTTTACGTCATTGATTGAAGCAAAAACAGTCAAGCCAAATACATTTATCGATTATATTCAAGCTGCAAATGCAACAGATGCTGCCTATCGGGATAACGCGACAACTAAAGCATATAAATATTATCAAGTAGCAACAAATTCGGAGGCGCTCGATAATTATTTGGCAAACTTACTACCCGATAATTTCGACCATGCAGATATTGTAAAAACGTTAAAAGATAATTCTACCTATACGTTTCCAACGCTTTTGCAAGCGATCACGAATTGCATTGATGAACAGAATGTAAATAAAGATAATATAGGGGCTATATTTACAACCTATCGTTTATTGGCATCTGACGAAGAAAGACCTTTACCTGTAACGTTAGATTCAACCTACATAAATCAGTTGCATTCTGAATTAGAAACTGATGGCCGAAACATTAAAGAGTCTGGATATTACGATTTAGTCGCCATGCAATTGGCACATGGTCATTCCGTTTCCTTAATAGAGGGTGGAGATATAAAATATGTTGCAGAACTCATGGACTATTATGTGGATCATGGAGACTTATTAGTAAATAGTGTGGGATGGAATATACCGCTATTAAATGAAACACTACAATACATGGTAAATCATAAACTTGGCTATAAATTATTGCTCTCAGACATATTGCCCCAATTTGAAGATATTAAGAACAGAATAGGTGTAACGGATGAGGTATTTATCGAGCATTTAGCAGAGTGGAATACCGATTTGGATAAGTATATCACTAAGAACAATATTAAAGATGTAATTCCTGACGCATCTTTTTACGATTTGACCACACTAGTGTCCAAAGAAAAATTATTTAGTTCTTTGTAATATATTTTAAATGAATTAGTTATAAGCAAAAATGGCGCGTGTCGATTTGAATTGATTCCGT
>SFGA01000071.1 GCA_004556705.1 Ruminococcus sp.
CTTCTTTCTTGGTTAATGTTTTGTTGCAATCTCATTATACCATATTTTGAAGTTACTTCTCTTTCTTTTTGGGTCACATCATTTTAACACATACATTTAGAATATTTTTCAAAAAAAGCAGAGCCGAAGCTCCGCTTTTTCTCAGCAAAATATAAGTTCTGAGTTTACCACATTTGTCACTCTTGACTTGATACTGTTCATTCTACAAACCCAATCCATCTGATTCTCAGCTTTTTGTTGTTCGGTGATGCCCTCAATCTCGGCGTATTGTCTCACCAGCAGGTCGAACATATCCTGTGCGTCCCGATCAAGATCACGCAGATACTGTTCAAGTGTTCCATTCATACGCATAACATTGATTACAGTCGGGCTATACTTTTTCAAGTAATCATAGTGCCGCTGTCCCCAAACACCTATGTTCTTTACAAATTCATCTTTCATACTCTCACACTCACTTTCTTTGACGGTGATTTAATGATTTTGAAAAGCAAAGCATCCACATCCTCAGTCGGTTTATTTTGCTCAAGATACATTGTTCTTGCGACATTGACACAACCGACGAGCAGGCGGTGCTCAAAATCATCAAGGGTTACTTTGTGCTTAACATCTTTAACTTTCATAATGCAAAATCCTCCTTTGCAAGTACATTGTACCGCAAAAGAGGATTATTGAAAAATGTGCGTTTTTGAGATATGATTGTACGTTAAATACTGTCCGGTTCACAGTAGCGTTTGGAAACCGCATCTTATGCTTAAAAGAGTTGTAACAGGTTTTGAAATTGATAACATCCACGCAGTATTCCTACTAAGAAAGAATCTTTAGTATTGTTGTCTTGAACCATTATACAGGTTAGGCTACGTTTTCTTATCGAAAATATGCCGCCGTTCTGAACATAAAAAAGCGGAGAACAATCCTATCGTATCGCTGTAAACCGCCGACGTGGCGCCATTCGTACAAAAATAGTCATATGTCCAATATTCAAAGCTTTGGCGAAGAAATGAAACGACTTGCTGATGTTCCTTCCTCATTTTTTAAGAACATTATGTAAAAAACGAGATTAACAAGTACATCGCCTCAGTTTGCTTTTTTGTGATAACATCACGGAAAATTCTTTGTATTATGGTATAATATCTTCAAAAACAAATAAGCGAGGTTGCGATATGAAACTGAAAGTTGTTCCCCTTTTACTTGTAATATTGCTTCTTGCCGGTTGTGCGGAGACGACAGGCGGCGAGAACGATGCAACATATAGGCAGATCACTATGAGCGAGGCTGTGGAAATGATGGCAAGCGAAAGCGATTACATCATTCTCGACGTGCGCCGTCCCGACGAATTCTCCGCAGGGCATATTCCTAATGCTGTCAATATTCCGAATGAAAGCATCGGTGCAGATGAAATCGACGAGCTTCCTGACAAGGACAGGCTTATTCTCGTGTATTGCCGGAGCGGTAACCGCAGTAAGCAAGCATCCGAAAAGCTTGTCAGGCTCGGATATACAAACATTGTTGAATTTGGCGGTATTCTCGATTGGAAAGGCGAAATAGAAAAGTGATAATATCACGGAAGAAACCGAAAAACTGTGATATACTCTATATGTAAACAAAACAAGGAGGACAAAAAATGTCAGTCATCAAAATCAATAAAGGCAATTTTCAAAATGAAGTTATAAATTCCGAAAGCACTGTGCTTCTCGATTTTTATGCCGATTGGTGCGGTCCCTGCCGTATGGTCAGTCCCATCGTGGATGAGATTGCAGAGGAAAGAGTAGACATTAAAGTCGGAAAAATCAATGTGGACGAGGAAAGTGAGCTGGCAAGTAAGTTTGGAATCTACAGCATTCCCGCCCTTGTGGTTATGAAAGACGGCAAAGTCGTAAACCAAGCGGTAGGTGCCCGACCGAAAGCACAGATTCTTGCTATGCTGTGAGGTGCGATATGGGACTTTTCAGTTTTTTGCAAACAAAAGATATCAACAGCGGTGTGAGAAGTTTTCTTTCCACTGAAGGCGCGGTGCTTTTGGATGTACGCACGCCGGAGGAATACGCCGAGGGGCATATTGTGGGAAGTAAAAATATCCCTCTGCAAAGCATAGAAAAAACAGAATCGGTTATCACAGACAAAAGTACTCCGCTTTTTGTTCATTGCAGAAGCGGTGCAAGAAGCGCACAGGCAACAAGCATTCTCAAAAGAATGGGATATACAAATATAGAGGATATTGGCGGTATTATGTCCTACCGTGGAAAGGTGGTCAAGTGATGAAAATAGTAATTGTAGGCGGCGTTGCCGGAGGGGCTACCGCGGCGGCAAGAATACGCAGACTTGACGAAAAAGCCGAAATCGTTGTTTTTGAGCGTTCGGGATATATTTCATATGCAAATTGCGGATTGCCCTATTACATCGGCGGCACCATTGAAGACGAGGGTGACCTTACCCTACAAACACCGGAAAGCTTTTATAAACGGTTTAGAGTGGGGATGAATGTGTATCACGAGGTTACGGCAATTCATCCTGAAAAGAAAACCGTCACCGTCAAAAATCTCCAAAACGGCGAGGTCTTTGAGGAAAGCTATGACAAACTCATTTTGTCCCCGGGTGCAAAACCTGTAAAACCGAAATTTGAAGGAATCGACTCGGATAAAATATTTACCCTGCGCACGGTTGAAGACACTCTGAAAATAAAAAAACACATAGATGAAAATCATCCGAAATCAGCAGTTATAGTGGGCGGCGGATTTATCGGAATCGAGGTGGCAGAAAATCTCAGTGAACTGGGGATAGATGTTACGCTTGTGGAAGCCGCCGACCAACTAATGGCACCTTTTGACAGAGATATGGCGTCTTTTATTCACTCAGAAGTGCGCAAAAACGGTGTAAATCTTATGCTCGGTCGATTTGTTGAGGGCTTTGCCAATTCAGAAGATGGCATTGATATAAAACTAAAGAATTCGCCCACGCTTCATGCCGATATGGTGGTTATGGCAATCGGTGTTGCGCCCGAAACCGCACTTGCAAAGGACGCAGGGCTTGAACTTGGTATCAAGGGCAGTATCGTGGTTAACGACAGAATGGAAACCTCTGTTCCCGACATTTATGCCGTTGGTGATGCGGTGCAGGTTAAAAACTTTGTAACCGACGAAAATGCGCTTATTTCTCTCGCCGGCCCTGCCAATAAGCAAGGCAGAATTGCCGCCGACAACATTTGCGGTATTGAAAGCCGATATGGGGGAAGTCAGGGCAGCTCTGTCATCAAGATATTTGATATGACCGCCGCTTCTACAGGCATCAATGAAAAGACGGCGAAATCGGTCGGAATTTCCTGCGATAAGGTTATTCTTTCCCCTATGAGCCATGCGGGATATTATCCCGGCGGCAAGGTAATGACTATGAAGGTGTTGTTTGAAAAGGACACCTTCCGTCTGCTCGGTGCTCAAATCGTCGGATTTGACGGGGTAGACAAGCGGATTGATGTCATTGCAACCGCCATTCGTGCCGGATTGAAGGCTTACAAGCTGTCAGAACTCGACCTTGCCTACGCTCCGCCTTATTCCTCTGCCAAAGACCCCGTAAACATGGCAGGCTTTATCATTGAAAATATCAAAAACGGCATAGTCAAGCAGTGGTACTACGAAGACACCGAGAGTTTGCAAAAAGATGACAATGTAACACGCCTCGATACACGGACACCTGCTGAGTACAGTCGCGGTCATGTGGAGGGATTTATCAATATTCCCGTTGATGAGCTTCGTGAACGCATCAGTGAACTTGACAGTAGCAAGCCTGTGTATGTTATTTGCCAAAGCGGACTTCGCAGTTATATCGCCACGCGAATTCTTACAGGCAACGGTTTTGACTGCTACAACTTTGCAGGCGGCTTCCGTTTTTATGATGCGGTGTATAATGATAAAGCACTAAATAAAAAATCCACCCCTTGCGGAATGGATAATTAGCAAAAAAACAAAAGAAAAAGCGCCCGGAAATCCGTCATGGAAATCTCGGCGCTTTTCTTCTATCCAAACAAAACATCTACAACAAGCATGACACAAAAGCCCACAAGCAAAGCATAAGTGGCGCCTCGCTCACTTCCGTGCGAATGTGTTTCGGGTATCATTTCGTCGCTGATGACATAAAGCATCGTTCCTCCGGCAAAAGCAAGGGCAAAGGGCAAAACTGCCGTGGAAATACTGACGGCAAAATAGCCGATTAGCGTGCCCACGACCTCGACGAGTCCCGTGATCATGGCAAGAATGAAGGTCTTTCGAGGGCTGATACCTGCGGCAAGCGCCTACACCGGCGGCTATTCCCTCGGGCAAATTATGTATGGCAATCGCCAAGACGAACAGAAGTACACGGCTCAAGTTTGCATTGTTATGAGATTCTGCTTCGTCTCCCACGAATTTATGTAAATGCGGCACCAATTTGTCGATAATATTGAGGCAAACCGCACCGGCAAAAATACCTGCAACCGTAATAAGAATCCCGAATTTCCCGCCGTATTCAAGAGACGGAATAATCAGGCCAAGCACAGCCGCCGCAAGCATCACGCCTGCAGCAAAGGATAATACAATATCCGAGAATCTATGGGATATCTTTTTGAAAATAAAACCGATCAGTGCACCGAAAACAGTCGCACCGCCCACACCGAGTGCGGTAAGCAAAACAAGCTCCATAACCTATCTCCCCGCTATTTTTGCAAGTATGTCTTCATTAATAATCTCAACTGTACCTCGGGACAATTTGACCGCACCCTCGCCGACGAAATACTTGAGCATACGCGTCACAACCTCCCGAGGATTTCCTAAATGATTTCCGATTTCCTCATGAGTGATCTTTAAAGAGCGACTTGCCATAACTTCGTTGGTGTAATTAGCAAGAGGTGCGGATTTTTCCATAATACTGCGGTAAATATCCGAGGGAATAATAACTGCATCGGTGTCCTTTTCGGCACAAAGAGCAATGTCAAACTGAATACTGTTCATCATACAGGACGCCGAGAAAAGACAAATATCCCGCTCAAATAGGCGGTATAGGGTAATCTCTCTGCCGTCTTCGGAAACCGTGTAAGCACGAAGCTGTCCCGAAGTGACAAGAATAAGTCCCATACAGTCACCGCCTGTATGGATAAGGTCGCCTCTATTGTGGTGCAGTTCTCTGACACTTGCAGACAAAGTATGCTGTTCATTTATACACAATTTGCACCTCCAAAGGTGATGGAATCAGTATACTATAATTTCGGGCATATGTCAATAACTTTGCCAATCATTATTGACATATGCCCGAAACTTTGTTATAATATCACTGTATTTGTAAAGGAGGTAATGATATTGTCAAGACCTAAAAAATGCCGCAGGGTGTGCCGGTTTCCCGAAAATCTTGAATTTTCAACCATGGAAAAACAGGTGTCAGAACCTATCATTTTGACAGTGGACGAATATGAGACAATACGCCTGATTGATAAAGAAGGGCTTAGCCAAGAAGAATGCGGAACACAGCTCGGAGTAGGAAGAACAACGGCACAAAAAATTTACGAAACTGCAAGAAGAAAATTAGCCGACGCTTTGGTTCTCGGACGCTCCCTTAAAATAGAAGGCGGCGAGTATTATCTCTGCAACGGAAACTCGGAATTTTGCTATAAAAGAGATTGTGCCAAACGGCAACAAATAAAGGAATACAATATTGAAAAAGGAGAAAATGTTATGAGAATTGCTGTAACTTACGAAAACGGTGAAATCTTCCAACATTTCGGTCATACCGAACAGTTTAAGGTTTATGATGTTGAAGAGGGTAAAGTAATAGAAAGCCGCATTATTGACACAAACGGTCAAGGACACGGTGCACTTGCCGATGTTCTTCATGCACTGAATGTCGATATTATTATCTGCGGCGGTATTGGAGGCGGTGCGCAGATGGCACTTGCGTCTTTGGGAATCAAGTTGTACGGTGGTGTATCGGGCAATGCAGATGCGGCAGTGGAAGCATTTCTTGCAAATAACCTTGACTACGACCCCGATGTTCGTTGCAATCATCACGAACACGGGAATGAAGTAAATGCTTGCGGTAGCCACGGCTGCGGAAAAGGGTATTGCGGCAATCATTAAGAAGTGTGATAACATCACGGAACTAAAGCCCATGATGTGATATTATAAAGTAAAAGGAGGTCGTGAAATGAAAGAATATGTTTGTAGTGTATGCGGATATGTACATAAAACCGACGGTGAATTGCCCGAAAGGGTGCTTTTGTGCTGAAAAAGGAAACTGCTAAAACAGAAGAAATCCTTGAAAAGCCGCATACAGAAAAGAATTATCCCCAATGGAGATGAGCATCATTTGCTCCAATCTGGCCCGTGGGTGCGAAAAGCAGTATATGCCCGAAGAATCCGAGAGCTTTAGAAAAGAGCCTGTCAGCAATGCCGGCACAGAGACACTGCTTGAATTGATTAATCATGATATTTCGGTAGGATTTCCTTACGGAAAATCAGTTGCGGAAGAGCAGCACGACCGTGGCGGACTTCGCTGTCAGGTGTGGGCAGAAAAGGTGACGAGAATGTTGCAGTCACTTCTCACCCGATATGAGGTTGAGGGTAACAAGATGCTTGAAAACACAGGTGTTTATGTCTGCACAGTCTGCGGATTTGTATTCGTTGGCGATGCACCGCCTGCGCTTTGTCCGGTATGCAAAGTCCCTGCGTGGAAGTTTGAAAAAATAGAAGGAGGTGCAAGATAATGGCAGATAAATATGCAGTACGAAATTTAAGGCTTTGCACAAAAGACTGTCTTTGCCTTTATGTTTGCCCTACCGGCGCTACGGATACAGAAAACAGCATCATTGATCCAAATAAGTGTATCGGCTGCGGCGTATGTGCCGGGGCATGTCCTTCAGGTGCTATTTCAATGATGCCGAAGGAATTGCCCCCGCAGCAGCCTAAAACGGATAAAGTGGTCGAGGCGCTGCGTGCTCTCGTTCAAAGCAAAGCGCAGGCTGAAAACATAGCTTCCCAGCTGCCCGATACACTTTCGGAGGCAGTAGCAAAATCGTCTCGACTTATGGCAGAAGACCTTTGCCGGGAAGCAGGCTTTATGCTTCCGCAAAGCGCCAACACAAAAGAATTTTTAGAGCAGATAAAATCCTATCCCGATATTCCGGCGGATGTGGTGGAAGCATTGCTTCATAACATTAATTTCAATGAAAATATAGAAAAGAAAGAGGAAACGAAAATGGCAAAATGGAAATGCACCGTATGCGGTTATATTCACGAGGGAGATACTCCTCCCGAAACCTGTCCTATCTGCAAACAGCCGAAAGAAAAATTCGTAAAGCTTGAGGAAGAATCCAAGAATCCCTATGCCGGTACCAAGACCGAAAAGAACCTTTGGGAAGCATTCAAGAAACAAGTATACATACTTTGCTTCTGTTGCAAAGAAGGCAGGCTACGAACAGATCGCCGCTCTTTTCCTTCAAACCGCAGAGAATGAAAAGGAACACGCAAAGCTGTGGTTCAAGGCTTTAGGCGAGCTTGGCGACACTGCAGAGAACCTGCTCCACGCCGCCGAGGGCGAAAACGCAGAGTGGACCGATATGTACGAAAGAATGGCAAAGGATGCCGAGGAAGAAGGCTTCACCGAACTTGCCGCACAGTTCCGTGGTGTTGCCGCTATCGAGAAAGCCCACGAAGAAAGATACCGCGCACTTCTTAAAAATGTTGAAACCAAGGCAGTATTTGAAAAATCAGGCGTAACCATTTGGGAATGCCGCAACTGCGGACACATTGTTGTCGGCACAAAAGCCCCCGAAGTTTGCCCCGTTTGCAAACATCCTCAAGCCTACTTTGAAGTCAGAAAAGAAAATTATTAAGTTGCTTAATATAAGTCTATATGCCGAAAAACGGGAGATATCGCAAGATTTCTCCCGTTTTTTCATCCCTAACCTTTTGCAAGTATTTTGTACCGCAAAATAGGATTATTAAAAAATGTGCGTTTTTTGAAATATGATTGTACGTTCCGGTGTGTTTATTAAATCCCTTATGAACATCCGCACCAGAAAAAAGCACTTGCTATTGCAAGTGCTTTTTTCAGTTCTATTCGCCTAACGGCGAGTTCTATTGCTTCGCAGTGATATACGGCTTTCAGCCGAGTGATATTCGCTCTGCGAGTGTTGATGGCGAATAGAATA
>SFGA01000024.1 GCA_004556705.1 Ruminococcus sp.
TTCATAACTTAGTTTTGCTTTAGACATAAAAATTCCCCTTAAAGTAGTCTTGAAATCTTTTTGCTTTTTTCAAGTGTCTACTTTAAGGGGATTATATCATTTTTACAAGGAATATGGCGTGTTTTTTATTTTATAAATCAGTTTGAATACTTGGTTTCGCAGTAAATGCAACGGTATTCCTTTTTGTCGGGGTCTGAGAGCTTGAAAATGTGATCTATCTCCTGCTCAACCGAGGTTATGCAACGGGGGTTTTTGCAAAAAATAACATTTGTGAGCTTTTCGGGGAGCGCAATGCTTCTCTTTTCGACAAGCTCGCCGTTTCTTATGATAACAACGGTTGCACTCGGGTCAACGAAGCCGATAACGTCAAAATCGAGGTCAATATCAGCGTCAATTTTGATTATATCCTTTTTGCCCATTTTCTTGCTCGGTACATTTTTAATAAGTGCAACCGAAGCGTCAAGACTGCCAAGATTTAACAGTTTGTAAAGCTGCATTGCCCTGCCCGCTTCAATGTGGTCGATTACCACGCCGTTTTGAATAGGCTCTATATTCATATCGTGCCTGCCTCCTTCAAAAGCTTTAGTATCAATGCCATACGCATATACTTTCCGTTCAAAACCTGCTTGAAATAGCACGCTCTCGGGTCGTCGTCGATTGCAACGCTTATTTCATTTACTCTCGGCAACGGATGCATAATCGTAAGATCTTTCTTTGCATTTTCGAGCTTGTCGGGAGTGAGGATATAGCTGTCCTTTAAGCGAAGATAATCCTCCTCGTTGAAAAATCTCTCCCTTTGAACTCTTGTCATATAGAGAATGTCAAGCTCGGGAATTACGCTTTCAAGGTCGGTTGTCTGAACATAAGGTATATTCTTATTTTTTATCGAATCACGCTTAACATAGCTCGGAAGCTTAAGTTCTTCGGGTGAAATAAGCACAAACTTAATTCCGCTGTATCTTGAAAGAGCGTTTATAAGCGAATGAACTGTTCTGCCGAATTTAAGGTCTCCGCAAAGTCCGACGGTCAAATCGTTGAACCTGCCCTTTTCACGGTAAATCGTAAGCAAATCCGCAAGGGTTTGAGTCGGGTGGCAATGACCGCCGTCGCCTGCGTTTATGACCGGAATCGAAGCCGCCCTTGCCGCAACATACGCCGCACCCTCTTTCGGATGCCTCATTGCGATTATGTCCGCATAACAGCTGACAACCTTTGCGGTATCGGACACGCTCTCGCCCTTCGAAGCCGAGGACGAAGCCGCATCGGTCATTGAAATTACGTTACCACCCAGCTCATACATAGCCGCTTCAAAGCTCATTCTCGTCCTTGTTGACGGCTCAAAGAAAAGGGTGGCAAGCTTTTTACCTTTACAGATGTTTTCGTACTTTTTCGGATTATCGATTATATCCAAAGCCGTTTTAACAAGCTCGTCTAATTCCTCTGTCGAAAGCTCAACTATATCAATGATGCTTCTCACTTAATCACCATAGCCTTTCAGGCAACAAATAGTTTATTGAAAATCACCGATTTAACCTGCGTTGCCTGAACAGGCGTGATGGTGATTTCTGCTATCTCAAAATTCTGCCAAAGGCAAATTTTGAGGGCATTATAATCTAATTATTATGCTCCTATCCAGCTCTCGTCCGAGGGATTGTTTCTGAATGCGATAAGCTTTTTAATGTCTTCGGGCTTAATGTAACCCTCCTGTGCGGCAACCTCTGCGATATGGTCGAAGTCGGTAAGAGAAACATTTTTAACGTCTGCCTCTTTAAGTCTGTCAAGACCTTTCTGCATACCGTAAGTGAAGATTGAAACAACGCCCAATACCTCTGCGCCTGCCTCACGAAGAACATTTACAACCTCGATAACGCTGCCGCCTGTTGAAATAAGATCCTCGACAACAACAACCTTCTCACCTTTTTCAAGTCTGCCCTCAATCTGATTCTGTCTGCCGTGATCCTTTGCGCCCGAGCGAACATAACCCATAGGCATATCGAGAAGATGAGCCGTGATTGCCGCATGAGCGATACCTGCGGTTGAAGTACCCATAAGCACCTCGGCTTCGGGATAATATTCCTTTACAAGCTCAGCCAAACCCTTTTCGACATCTGTGCGAACTTCGGGAGCTGTCAGAGTGAGTCTGTTATCGCAGTAAACGGGACTTTTAATTCCGCTTGCCCATATGAACGGCTCTTCGGGACGGAAGAAAACCGCCTTAATTTTAAGTAAATCCTTAGCAATAAGTTCTTTGAGTTCCATTTTATATAATCACCATAGCCTTTCAGGCAACAAATATTTTATTAAATAATCACCGATTTAGCCTGCGTTGCCTGAACAGGCGTGATGGTGATTTCTGCCATCTCAAAATTCTGCCATAGGCAAATTTTGAGGGCATTATAATTATGTGAATAGTGTGATTTTCACACTATTCTCCTTACTTAATCAACAAATTCTTTTATACAACGCTCGTAAGCGGCAACGGGATTTTCAGCCGCCGTAATCGGTCTGCCGACAACAATGTAATCGGAGCCGATTTCCTTTGCCTGTGCAGGCGTCATAACACGCTTTTGGTCGCCTATGTCTCCGTCAGCGAAGCGAACGCCGGGTGTAACGGTCAAGAAGTCCTTACCGCAAACCTCGTGTACCTTTTGCGCCTCAAGCGGAGAGCAAACAACGCCGTCAAGACCTGCGATTTTCGCATTGTGTGCGTAGTGCATAACAACCTTGTCAATCGGCTCGTGAATGAGCAAATCGTTCTCCATAGCCTCCTGATCGGTCGAGGTAAGCTGAGTAACGGCAATCAAAAGCGGTCTTGTTCCGTCCTCTCTTGTAAGTCCCTCAAGGGCAGCCTCCATCATTCTGACAGTACCGCCTGCGTGAAGATTGCAAATATCAACGTCAAGGCGTGAAAGCACAGCCATTGACTTTTTAACTGTGTTGGGAATATCGTGAAGCTTCAAATCGAGGAAAATTTTATGTCCCCTCTTTTTAATTTCCTTGACAATCTGCGGTCCCTCGGCATAGAAAAGCTCCATACCGATTTTAACAAAGGGTTTACGCTCCGTGAACAGGTCAAGAAATTCATAAGTTTTTTCAGCGCTCGCAAAGTCGCAAGCAACAATTACATCCTTACCCATTATTCAACAACTCCTATTATATCATTGATATTATTTATTCTGTACTTATCAAGAACTGACGGAAGTTCGTCGATTATATCACGGCAAGCATAGGGGTTTACAAGGTTTTGTGCGCCGATTTCAACCGCCGTTGCACCTGCCATCATCATTTCAACCACGTCCTCGGCAGAGCTTACGCCGCCCATTCCGACAACGGGAATTTTTACTGCGTGAGATACCTGATACACCATTCTCACAGCCACGGGGAATATGGCAGAGCCTGAAAATCCGCCCATTTTGTTTTTGATAACAGGCTGTCTTTTATTCAAATCAATCCTCATTCCGAGCATTGTATTGATAAGACTTATTCCGTCTGCTCCCGCCTCTTCACAAGCCTTTGCAATCGCAACTATATCCGTTACGTTGGGAGAGAGCTTAACGATAACGGGCTTTTCGGTAACGCTCTTTACCGCCCTTGTAACCTCTGCCGCAGCGCTCGGATCTGTGCCAAAGCTCATACCGCCACCGTGAACATTCGGGCAACTGACATTGACCTCAAGCCAGCCGACCTGCTCCTCTTTATCGAGTTTTTCGCAGGTGTAGGCGTAATCGTCAACCGAAAATCCGCTGACATTTGCCATAACAGGCTTGTTAAAGCACTTTTTGAGCTTCGGGAGTTCGGTTGAAATAACCTTTTCGACACCGGGGTTTTGAAGTCCGACGGCATTTATCATACCCGAGGGACATTCTGCAATTCTCGGTGTGGGATTTCCGAAACGAGCATCCTTTGTTGTGCCTTTGAACGAAAATGTGCCGAGGCAATTTATATCGTAAAGCTCTGCAAATTCATATCCGAAGCCGAATGTGCCCGAAGCAGGAATTACGGGATTGTCAAGCTCGATACCGCAAAGGTTTACACTTAATCTTCCCATAAAATCTCCTCCTTTTCAAGCACAGGGCCGTCCTTGCAAATTCGCTTATAGCCTGTGATTGTCTTACAACTGCAACCCATACAAGCACCGAAGCCACAGCCCATTCTCTCCTCAAAGCTGAACTGACCTGAAGTGTTAGAGATCTTGTACACGGCTTTGAGCATAGGCTCGGGACCGCAGCAATAGAAATATGTGTAGTCTTTATCCATTGCATTTGTAACAAAGCCTTTTACACCGTAACTGCCGTCAACCGTTGTTACAGTAACATCACAGCCGAGAGCCTTGAACTCGTTCTCGTAAAAGACTTCACTCTTTGTGTTAAAACCCAATACGACAGACACCCTTTTGCCCTGCTCCAAGAGTTTTTTAGCAAGCAAATACATAGGCGGTACACCAACTCCGCCGCCGATAAGCAACGGAGAGCTTCCGCTTTTTTCAAGGTCGTAGCCGTTGCCGAGACCCGTAAGAACGTCCAAAACAGCACCGTTTTCAAGCTCTTTCATAGCCTGTGTGCCCTTGCCGACAACCTTGTATATTATTGTAAGGGTATCGCCGTCCCTGTCGCAAACAGAGATGGGGCGACGAAGAAAAAGTCCGTCTAATTTTATGTTGACAAACTGTCCCGATGCGGTAATATCCGAGCAATCGCCGCAAAGCGTCATTTTATATACATTTTCGGTAAGCGGAATATTTTCCTTTACCGTCAATAAAACCTGTTTCATCTTATCTCCTTAAGCGTCGATAGTTGAAATTGTAAGCGTTGTTTCCTCGAGTACATCGAGAAGTACACGAACGGTATCAAGCGAGGTAAACATTGTTACGTTGTTTTCGGTAGCACAGCGGCGAATTTCAACGCCGTCTTCATAATGATTGCCCGAAAGTATAGCTCTTGTATTGATAACATAGCTTACATAGCCTGCACGGATAGAGTCGAGGATTTCTTCGCTTCCCTCGGAAATCTTACCTCTTACTCTTGTGCGAATACCGTTCTTTTTCAAGACCTCTGCCGTACCGCTTGTAGCCTCAATGTTGAAGCCCATATTGTAAAATCTGCGAATAAGCGGAATTGCCTCCTCTTTATCCTCGTCTGCGAGTGTTACAAGCACAGTACCGTAATTTTGAAGGTTCATACCCGAAGCTGTCAAAGCCTTGAACATTGCACGGTGGAGCTTATCGTCATAACCGATAGCCTCTCCCGTTGATTTCATTTCGGGTGAAAGGTAAGCGTCAAGTCCCTTAATCTTGTTGAATGAGAACACGGGAACTTTTACATAGTGACGCTCTTTCTCCTCGGGATAAAGCTCGAAAATTCCCTGCTCCTTTAAGCTCTTGCCGAGGATAACCTCTGTTGCAATATCGGCGAGTGAATAGCCTGTTGCTTTTGAAAGGAACGGAACTGTTCTTGATGAACGGGGGTTTACCTCGATTATATAAACATTGTCCTGCGGGTCAACGATAAACTGAATGTTGTAAAGACCGATTATGCCGATTCCGAGACCGAGCTTCTTTGCATACTGTAAGATTATGCCCTTTACCTTGTCGGAAATTGAGAAGGTCGGATAAACGCTTATCGAGTCGCCCGAGTGAACGCCTGTTCTCTCAACCAATTCCATAATACCGGGTACAAATACGTTTATGCCGTCGCAGATTGCGTCAACCTCAACCTCTTTACCCTGAATATACTTGTCAACAAGAACGGGCTTGTCCTCGTCAATTTCAACCGCTGTTTTAAGGTAGTGCTTCAAGTCCTCGTCCTTTGAAACTATCTGCATAGCACGTCCGCCGAGAACGAATGAGGGGCGAACAAGTACGGGATAACCGATTTCATTTGCCGCTTTAAGACCGTCCTCGATATTTGTAACAGCCTTACCCTTGGGCTGAGGAATGTTAAGGTCTTTAAGGATTTTTTCAAAGCTGTCTCTGTTCTCTGCCTTTTCAATAGCCTCGCAGTCCGTGCCGATAATCTTAACGCCTCTGTCCATAAGCGGTTGAGCAAGGTTGATTGCAGTCTGACCGCCGAGCGAAGCGATTACACCCTCGGGCTTTTCATAGTCGATTATCGCCATAACATCCTCGGGGGTAAGCGGCTCAAAATAGAGCTTGTCCGCTGTGGTGTAGTCGGTCGATACTGTTTCGGGGTTGTTGTTGATGATTATTGCCTCATAGCCTGCACGCTTGATTGTCTGCACAGCGTGAACGGTCGAATAGTCAAACTCAACACCCTGACCGATACGGATAGGACCTGCGCCGAGAACGATTATTTTCTTTTTATCGGTAAGTCTTGAAGCGTTCTCGCCCGTGTATGATGAATAAAGATATGCTATGTACTTACCTGTGTGAAGGGTATCAACCATTTTGAATACGGGAATGATACCGTTTGCCTTTCTTGTGTTATAAACGTCGATTTCGGGCATATTCCAAACCTTTGAAATGTACTTGTCGGAAATACCCATAACCTTTGCATCTTTGAGAACTTCGACAGAGCCGACGTTCTCTTTGAGCTTGTTTTCCATCTCCACAATTCTCTTGTAGCTTTCAAGGAAAAGCTCAGTTACCTTTGTAAGCTCGTGGATTTTTTCTGTTGAAACGCCTCTGCGGATAAGCTCAAATATTGCATAAATGTTGTCGTCCTTGAACTCCTGAATATAGTTCATGAGCTCTTCGTCGGTGCAGTCGTCAAATTTAGCAAGGTGGAAGTGGCAAACGCCCGTTTCAAGTGAACGAACAGACTTGAGCAAGCACTCTTCAAGCGTTGAGCCGATACCCATAACCTCGCCCGTCGCTTTCATCTGCGTACCGAGTGTGTTCGGTGCGTCAACGAACTTGTCGAACGGGAAGCGGGGGAATTTTGCAACGATATAGTCAAGGCTCGGCTCGATAGCCGCCGTACCGCCTGCTACGGGAATATCCTCAAGTGCCATACCCATAGCTATTTTCGCTGTAACTCTTGCTATCGGGTAACCGCTTGCCTTTGAAGCAAGTGCCGAAGAACGTGAAACTCTCGGGTTTACCTCGATAAGGAAGTATTCGCTTGACTCGGGGTTGAGTGCGAACTGAACGTTACAGCCGCCCTCGATTTTAAGCTCACGAATGATTTTTATTGCGCTGTCGTTGAGCATTTTAAGGTCGTGGTCATTAAGTGAAAGAATGGGAGCTACAACGATTGAGTCGCCTGTGTGAACACCTACGGGATCGATGTTTTCCATACCGCAAATTGTGATTGCGTGGTCGTTTGAGTCTCTCATTACCTCAAATTCGATTTCCTTATAACCCTTAACGCTCTTTTCGATAAGAACCTGATGAACGGGAGAGAGCTTGAATGCGTTTGCGCCGATTTCAACAAGCTCTTCCTCGTTGTTTGCAAAGCCGCCGCCTGTTCCGCCCAATGTGAAAGCAGGACGCAAAACAACGGGATAGCCGATATCGACAGCCGCCTTTTTAGCTTCTTCAAGATTGTAGGTTATCTCCGACGGGATAACAGGCTCGCCTATTGACTCGCACATTTCCTTGAAAAGCTCTCTGTCCTCTGCTCTTTCGATACTGTCGCTCGAAGTTCCGAGAAGCTTTGTTCCGCACTCCTTGAGGATACCCTTCTTTTCAAGCTGCATTGCAAGGTTAAGACCTGTCTGTCCGCCGATGCCCGGAACGATTGCGTCGGGACGCTCGTAACGGAGAATTTTTGCGATATATTCAAGCGTCAAAGGCTCCATATAGACCTTATCTGCGATTGTTGTGTCGGTCATTATTGTAGCAGGGTTTGAGTTACAAAGAATTACCTCGTAGCCCTCCTCTTTCAATGCAAGGCAAGCCTGTGTGCCTGCATAGTCAAACTCGGCAGCCTGACCGATTACGATAGGACCTGAGCCGATAATCAATACCTTTTTTATGTCTGTTCTTTTTGCCATACTTTTTTCCTCCGTTATTTATGTTAAAACTTCTTATATGCTGTTTTGCCGTTGCAAACCGTCAGCTCGCACTCGCCGAAAACCTCTTCGCCCTCAAACGGGGTAGCTTTTCCCATTGAGAGAAAATCCGACGGATTTATAACAGTCTTTTTATCTAAATCCCACACGGTAAAGCTGTTGTCGTATTCAAGTCCGAAACGCTTTCTCGGATTGACCGCCAAAAGCTCAACAAGCCTTTCAAGTGAGATTATATTCTTTTTAACAAGGTGCGTGTAGAGAAGCTGGAAAGCCGTTTCAATTCCGACAATTCCGAAAGCACTCTTTTCAAGTCCTCTCGACTTCTCCTCTTGGCTGTGCGGTGCGTGGTCGGTTGCTATCATATCAATAGTGCCGTCCAATACACCCTCGATAAGCGCCTGCCTATCCTCTTTCGAGCGAAGCGGCGGATTCATCTTGAACCGTCCGTCCTCTTTCAAGTCCTCGTCCGTAAGTATCAAATAATGCGGCCCCGTTTCGCAGGTTACGTCAATCCCCTGCGCCTTTGCCTGCCGTATCAGCTCAACGCTCTCCTTACAGGAAATGTGGCAAACGTGATAAGCACAGCCCGTCTGCCTGCATAGTTCAAGGTCTCTCTTAATAGGCTTCCACTCGCTCTCGGAGCAAATTCCCCTGTGCGAATGTTTGCTTGCGTAAACGCCGTCGTGAATGTAACCGCCGTGAAGCAGCGAATTATCCTCACAATGAGCGACGATAATTTTGCCGAGTGCCTTTGCCCTTTGCATAGCCTCTTTCATCATTTCCTCCGACTGAACACCTCTGCCGTCGTCGGAAAAAGCGATTACGTCCTTTGCCATACCCTCCATATCGGAAAGCTCTTCGCCGTTTTGACCGACGGTAATTGCTCCGTACGGCAAAACATTTATAACAGCGTCCTTTTTTATTATGTCAAGCTGCTCCTTCAAGTGCTCCGCAGAGTCGGGTACAGGCTTCAAATTCGGCATTGAAAAGACCGTTGTATAACCGCCGTGAGCCGATGCCTGAGTGCCTGATTTTATCGTCTCTTTATAAGAAAAGCCCGGCTGACGCAAATGCACATGCACATCGCAAAAGCCGGGAAAAATCATATATTGAGAAGAATTATAAACACTTGCTCCAAATTCGGAAAATGCGCCTAAAACCGTTTCCTTTGTGAACTGAGGAAACGATGTCAAGGTACATATCTGAGCATTTATAATGTTGTTCATATAGTCCTCCGATAAAATAAAAGCCTTGCTTTTCAGCAAGGCTTATCTGCATAAACAAGCGACGCAATATCCCTGCGCCTTATTCATATACATATAACAAATCTTGCCGATCTCTCTGTATCGAATTAAAGATTTACTTTTGAATATTATACCATTGAACAGCACCGATGTCAACAAAATAATAAGCGGTTTAGCTCAAAAAATCGAACTAAACCGCCTGTTGATTTAAGCTTTAATTATTTGAAGTACTTAACAGCCGCCTCAAACATTTTAATATCGTAATTTCCGGGTACATTTTTGTAAAGTCCCGAACCGATACGCTCACTGTGTCCCATCTTGCCGAATACTCTGCCGTCGGGAGAAGTAATGCCCTCGATAGCGAACATTGAATCGTTGGGATTGAACTGAACGTCGTTTGTAGCATTGCCCGAAAGGTCAACATACTGCGTTGCAATCTGTCCGTTCTCGGCAAGCTTCCTGATAAGCTCCTCGCTTGCCAAGAATCTGCCCTCGCCGTGTGAAATCGGAACATTGTAAACCTCGCCGACATCAGTAAGCGAAAGCCACGGAGATTTATTTGACGCAATCCTTGTTCTTACAATCTTCGACTGGTGTCTTGCGATAGTGTTAAAGGTAAGCGTCGGGCAATTCTCGTCCGTGTCGATAATCTTTCCGTACGGAACAAGTCCCAATTTAATAAGAGCCTGGAAGCCATTGCAGATACCGCACATAAGGCCGTCTCTGTTTTCAAGAAGGTCGGTAACGCCCTCTTTGACAGCCGCATTTCTGAAGAAAGCAGTTATAAACTTACCGCTTCCGTCAGGCTCGTCGCCGCCCGAGAAGCCGCCGGGGATAAATACCATCTGTGCCGTCTTGAGCTTTGTTGCAAATTCCTCAACGCTCGACTGAATTGCAGAGGATGTGAGGTTTTTGATAACTATGATTTCAGGCTCTGCGCCTGCGTCGCTTACAGCTTTTGCGCTGTCGAACTCGCAGTTTGTGCCGGGGAATGCAGGAATAAGAACTTTCGGTCTTGCGCACTTAACAGCGGGTGCGGGATAGCTCTCCGCCTTATAGGAGAAGCTCTCAATCGTCTTTGCCTCGTCCGTGATGTTGCAGGAATATACCTTTTCAAGCTTATCCTCATAGAGCTTGTCAAGCTTTTCAGCCGAAACGCTCTCCGCACCGTAAACGAAGTTTGTATCCTCCGTTATCTCACCGACAATTTCCATACCGTCTGCGTCTTCAACTTCAAGAATGAACGAAGCGTAATTGTAGCCGAATATATCGTCAAGTGAAAGTTTTGAATTGAACTTAAAGCCGAAGCCGTTACCCATTGCCGATTTAAGCACCGCCTCAGCGATACCGCCAAGACCGAGTGTATAGCAGGAAACAGCTTTACCGCTTCTCAAAAGCTCGGTTACCTTGTCGAATGTTTTAAGCAAAGCTGAGGTTTTCGGAAGTCCGTTTTCGTCAAGCTCTGTTCTTATAATAACAACCTTGTCGCCTGCCTTCTTAAACTCGGGCGAAACAATATCCTTTGTCTTTTCCGTTGTAACAGCGAACGAAACGAGTGTGGGCGGAACGTCCAAATTCTCGAACGAGCCACTCATTGAGTCCTTGCCGCCGATTGAGCCTATCGAAAGCTCCTTTTGAGCCTCAAAAGCACCGAGCAATGCCGCAAGAGGCTTGCCCCAACGCTTTCCGTCCTGACCGGGTTTCTCAAAATACTCTTGGAATGTGAGGTACACATCTTCAAACTTCGCACCTGTCGCAATGAGCTTACATACAGACTCTACAACTGCAAGATATGCGCCGTGATAGGGACTTTTTTCCGTTATGAACGGGTTGTAGCCCCAAGCCATAAGCGAGCAATCGTCTGTGTGCTTTTTCTCAACGCTTATCTTCTGTACCATTGCCTGAATGGGCGTTCTCTGATTTTTACCGCCGAAAGGCATAAGCACCGTGCCTGCGCCGATAGTGGAGTCAAAACGCTCCGAAAGACCTCTCTTTGAGCAAATGTTCAAATCCGAGGACATCTTTTCCATATTTTCAACGAAAGAGCCGTCAATCACCTTTTTGTAGTCCTGAGGTTTTTCGGGTGTGATTGTAATGTGCTTATCCGCACCGTTTGAGTTCAAGAACTCACGGCTTATATCGACAATCTTGTTGCCGTTCCAAGTCATTGTAAGACGGGGATCTGCCTTTACAACTGCAACGGGAGTAGCCTCAAGATTTTCCTTGTGTGCAAGAGCCAAAAATGCGTCAACATTTTCTTTCTCAACAACAACAGCCATTCTCTCCTGCGACTCGGAAATTGCAAGCTCTGTGCCGTCAAGTCCCTCGTATTTTTTCGGAACTGCGTTAAGGTCAATATCAAGACCGTCGGCAAGCTCGCCGATAGCAACCGAAACGCCGCCTGCGCCGAAGTCGTTACAACGCTTAATCATAAGGCACGCTTCTTTATTTCTGAAGAGCCTTTGAAGCTTTCTCTCCTCGGGAGCGTTACCCTTTTGCACCTCGGCACCGCAGGTTTCAACCGAATGTGCGTTGTGAGCCTTTGAAGAGCCTGTTGCACCGCCTATACCGTCACGACCTGTTCTTCCGCCCAAGAGAATTACAATATCGCCGGGGTCGGGAACTTCACGTCTTACATTTTCCTGCGGAGCAGCAGCGATAACCGCACCGATTTCCATTCTCTTTGCAGCGTAACCGGGGTGATAAATCTCATCAACAATACCTGTTGCAAGACCTATCTGGTTGCCGTATGACGAATAACCTGCGGCAGCGGTTGTAACAAGCTTTCTCTGCGGAAGCTTACCGGGAATTGTCTCGCTTACGGGAACTGTCGGATCAGCCGCACCCGTTACACGCATTGCACCGTAAACATAGCTTCTGCCCGAAAGCGGGTCACGGATAGCACCGCCGATACAGGTAGCGGCACCGCCGAACGGCTCAATTTCAGTCGGGTGGTTATGTGTTTCATTCTTAAAGAGAAGAAGCCACGGCTCTTTTTTGCCGTCAACCTCAATTTCGATTTTAACTGTACAAGCGTTGATTTCCTCGGACTCGTCCAATTTATTGAGCTTGCCGTTTTTCTTCAAATATTTAACGGCAACCGTTGCCAAATCCATAAGGCAAACAGGCTTTGTCCTGCCCAAATCCTTGCGGACAGCCATATAGTCGTCATAAGCCTTCTGCAAAAGCTCGTCCTCGAACTTTGCGTCGTCGATAACCGTCAAAAATGTTGTGTGACGGCAATGATCCGACCAATATGTGTCTATCATACGGATTTCCGTAAGGGTGGGATCTCTGTGCTCTGACTTAAAGTAGTCCTGACAGAACTTAATATCGTCCTTATCCATTGCAAGACCGTAGTCGTCAACAAATTTTGCAAGCTCCGCTTCGTCATAAGCGTTAAAGCCGTCAAGAGTTTTAACCGTTGTGGGAACGGCATAATCAACCTTGAGAGTTTCGAACCTGTCAAGCGTAGCCTCTCTTGCTTCAACGGGGTTTATAACGTATTTTTTAATCTCGTCAATATCACTCTGTGAGAGCTTGCCGTAAAGAGCGTAAACCTTTGCCGAACGGATAAGCGGTCTGTCGCCCTGCGAGATAATCTGAATACACTGTGCGGCGGAGTCTGCTCTCTGGTCAAACTGACCGGGAAGATACTCAACCGCAAAAACGGTTGCGCCGTCCGTGTTTATCTCTTCGCTTGCAATATCAATCTGCGGCTCTGAAAATACGGTCTTTACCGAATAATCAAAAAGCTCCTTTGTGATATTTTCAGCGTCATATCTGTTTATAATTCTAACATCTTCAAGGCTTTTAATGCCCAAAAGATTTCTTGCATCACCGAGTAATGCTTTGGCTTCGTTTGCCAATTCTTTTTTCTTTTCAACGAAAATTCTGTAAACCAAGAATCATACCTCCTTGCATTTAAGCGCCTTTTGTCCTATATCGTGCCTGTAATAAGCATTGCCGAAGCAAACCTTCTCAACGGCATTATACGACAAAGCTATCGCTTGTTCAAGTGTATCCGCAATCTTCGTAACACCTAAAACTCGTCCGCCGTTTGTCAAAAGCTTTCCGTTTTCGAGTTTTGCGCCTGCAACATAGACGTTATCTTCGACTTCCTCGGGAATTGTAATTTCATATCCCTTTTCGTATTTAACGGGATAGCCCTCGGACGCCATAATTACACAGCAAGCGCTTTTATCGGAGAATTTAACCTCACAATCAGCAAGGGTTTCGTCCGTAACGGCTCTCATAACCGTGAGCAAATCGCTCTCTAAAAGCGGAAGAACAACCTGTGTTTCGGGATCGCCGAAACGGCAGTTGTATTCGATAACCTTCGGTCCTTTTTCGGTGAGCATAAGACCGAAATAAAGGCAACCCTTAAAGGTTCTGCCCTCTTTATTCATAGCGTCGATTGTCGGCAGGAAAATCTTTTCCATACATTCGTCTGCGATTGCCTTTGTGTAATAGGGATTGGGAGCAACCGTACCCATACCGCCCGTGTTAAGACCCGTGTCATTGTCGCCTGCACGCTTGTGATCCATTGACGAAATCATAGGAATAACCGTTTTGCCGTCCGTAAATGAGAGAACGGAAACCTCGGGGCCTGTCAAAAATTCCTCGATTACAATACTGTCGCCGCTTTTTCCGAACTGCTTGTCCTTCATTATCGAAACAACAGCGTTTTTAGCCTCTTCCCTTGTCATTGCGATAATAACGCCCTTACCGAGAGCCAAACCGTCAGCCTTAACGACTGTGGGGATAGGACAGCTTTCAACATATTTAAGAGCCTCGTCGGCATCTGTGAAAACCTCATACTGTGCGGTGGGAATGTTATATTTTTTCATAAGGTCTTTTGAGAAAACCTTGCTTCCCTCGATTATAGCCGCATTTTTCCTCGGTCCGAAGCAGGGAACACCCTTTTCCTCAAGTGCGTCAACCATACCGAGCACCAACGGATCGTCGGGTGCTACTACGGCATAATCTATTTTGTTCTCAACAGCAAATTCTACAGCCTTTTCAATATCCGTAGCGCCGATATTCACAAGCTCTGCATCCTTTGCCATACCGCCGTTTCCGGGGAGAGCATAAATTTTTTCAACGTCCTTGTTTTCCTTGATTTTTTTGATGATAGCGTGTTCTCTTCCGCCACCGCCGACAACCATTATTTTCATTGTGTTACCTCTTAATGATGGAATAATCTCATACCTGTAAATGCCATTGCCATACCGTGCTTATCGCAGCACTCGATAACAACGTCATCTCTTATTGAACCGCCCGGCTCTGCAATGTATTTAACGCCTGAACGGAACGCTCTCTCGATGTTATCCGAGAACGGGAAGAATGCGTCAGAGCCTAATGCTACGTCGGTTTTGGTAGCAAGATAAGCCATTTGTTCCTCATGTGTAAAGGGCTCGGGCTTTACAGTGAAATACCTCTCCCATACGCCGTCTGCGCATACATCTTCTTCGTTCTGATTGATATATCCGTCAATTACGTTGTCTCTGTCAGGTCTGCCTATATCCTCTCTGAACGGAAGATTGATAACCTTGTCTGCCTGTCTCAAGAACCAAGTGTCTGCCTTTGTACCTGCAAGGCGTGTGCAATGAATTCTTGACTGCTGACCTGCGCCTACGCCGATAGCCTGTCCGTCAACGGCATAGCAAACCGAGTTCGACTGTGTGTATTTAAGAGTGATGAGCGCAACAATCAAATCACGAACTGCACTTTCGGGCAAGTCCTTATTCTTTGTAACAACATTTTTAAGCAAATCAGCGTCAATTTTGAAATTGTTTCTGCCCTGCTCAAAGGTAATTCCGAACACCTGCTTTTTTTCCTGCGGTGCGGGAACATAATTCGGGTCGATTTTAACTATATTATAATTGCCTTTTCTTTTCTGCTTGAGAATTTCAAGTGCCTCGGGCTCGTATCCGGGTGCGATAATTCCGTCGGAAACCTCACGCTTAATCATCTTTGCGGTGGTAACGTCGCAAACATCGGAAAGTGCAACCCAATCGCCGAAAGAGCACATTCTGTCCGTACCTCTCGCTCTCGCATAAGCGCAAGCAAGCGGAGACTCGTCAAGTCTCTCAATATCGTCAACAAAGCAAGCCTTTTTAAGAGTATCCGAAAGCGGAATACCCACAGCCGCCGAAGTGGGACTAACGTGCTTGAACGAGGTAACGGCAGGAAGTCCGAGAGCCTCTTTAAGCTCCTTTACAAGCTGCCAGGAGTTGAAAGCGTCAAGGAAATTTATGTAACCCGGTCTGCCGCACAGAATCTCAATCGGCAAATCGCTTCCGTCCTCCATATAAATTTTAGACGGCTTCTGATTGGGGTTACAGCCGTATTTAAGTTCAAATTCTTTCATCTTCGTTACCTCACTTATTTTTATTAACTATTCTTGACTCGTATTTGCCTGTTTCAATGTCAATGTATCTTACGAAAAGCGAAACCTTGTTGTCTACGTTTAGATTTTCCCAGATAAGATTTGTGAGAGTATCAATATCGGTATCGGGAAGCTCAACCGTTTTCGGCTCGCCCTCGAAGCTCGGAAGCGGATTTCCGTCGCATTTATAAGTGTGAATGAATTTTGCTTTACCGCAAAGGGGATTTTGGTACGCATAGGTGTATCTCTGGCAGGAGCTGCCGTTACCGTCTGCCGATTTAAGGATTGACATAGCGTAATTCATTTCGCCGTTGTCAAGGTGTATAATGCCCGAAATTCTCGGTGTGAAATTCGGTGCGTCGTCCTCAAATTCTCTTGTGCGAAGAGCCTGTTCAAAGGTCATCTGCTTGTCCATAAGCTCATAAATCGTATCGGTCTGGTCGCCGTTTGTTACAATCGTCTTGTTACCGAGAACTCTTACGGGAGCGTAGATGATAAGGTGGGGGTCAACCATCTTCGACTCGTCAAAAGCCTGAGTGCGAATACCCTCGCCGTCCTCAACAAACACACGGTTTCTACTGTTCTCACTTCTGCCCATAATGAAATAAGCCGTAACAGCCTTTTTGCCGTCTGCGCTCTTTCCTATCATAATTCCCCTGCCGTGATATGCGAGAGAATTAAGCTCTTCCTTAATCGATTTTATCTCCATAAAGCAATATCCTTTCAAAATTTATTAAAATGAACCGAGATAACATTCAGTAATATAATTTTGCGAAACCCTGCCGTTTTTTTCGTATTTTGAAAAAGCACTTTCGAGCTCACAAACAAAACCGTCATAGCCGCTGTCATCACGCTTCGGTGCATACGAACGGGAAAGATTGTCGCCGATAAACTGTTCTCGTGTAACAAATCTTTCATTTTCGAGTCTTAAAAAATCGGTGCTTTTGAAATATTCGTTTCTTAAAAATGTATCGCCGTCAAAGTCGTCATATCCCGTCTGAACATGACCGCTTCGATAACAGTCGCAATATTTCATACAGATTTTGTTGCGTTCTTCTTCAAGGTCGTTTTGACATCTTGAATTCCACACGATTGCAAGGTGTCCGTCGGGAGTTAATATTCGTTGGCACTCCGCCTTGAACCTCGCCTTATCGAACCAATGGAACGCCTGTGCAACGGTTATAAGGTTGACGCTTTCCGTATCAAGCGTTGTATTTTCCGCAGAGGCAACAACTGTCTTTACCTTGCCGCCCAAATCGCTTTTGAGCACCGAGAGCATATCCGAATTTGGCTCAACCGCCGTAACGCTCCACGGTTTTTTGAGCAATGCGGATGTGAAAATGCCCGTGCCTGCACCGATATCCGCCACGGTTTCGGCATTCGTCATTTCATAAAGCCAGTCAATAAGCTTTTCGGAATATGACGGACGGTACTTTGAATAAAGCTCCGCCTTACCCGTAAATTTGTTCTCATTCATTGCGGTAAGTCCTGCCGTTTTCGATTTTTATTTTACCCGAGCACATAAGCTCAACCGATTCGGGGAGGATTTTCCACTCCGCCTGCTCCATAACTCGTTTCTGAAGCACCTCGGGAGTATCGTTTTCCTCGATATAAACTGCCCTTTGCATAACAATCGGTCCGCCGTCGGGAATTTCATTTACGATATGCACCGTGGCGCCCGTAACCTTAACGCCCTTTTTGAGAGCAGCCTCGTGAACATGAAGTCCGTAAAAGCCCTCGCCGCAAAAGGACGGAATAAGCGACGGATGAACATTGAGAATTTTATTTTTATAATGAGTCGTGAAATTCTCGCTCAAAATCGACATAAAGCCTGCAAGGACAATAAGGTCGATTTCGTTTTCGTCAAGTATTCTTATAATTTCGCTTTCAAATTCAGCGTGAGAAGAGAAATTCTTTTTAAGCACCGTGTAGGTGTCAATCTCCGCCTTCTTTGCTCTTTCAAGGGCGAAAGCACCGTCCTTGTTTGAAATTACAAGCTTGATTTTACCGCTTTTGATTATTCCGCTTTTTTCGGCGTCAATAAGCGCCTGCAAATTTGTTCCGCCGCCCGAAACGAGAACGGCTATGTTCTTTTTATCGGTATTCATAATCACCATAGCCTTTCAGGCAACAAATAATTTATTGAATAATCACCGATTTAACCTGCGTTGCCTGAACAGGCGTGATGGTGATTTCTGCCATCTCAAAATTGTGCCATAGGCAAATTTTGAGGGCATTATAATTGTGTGAATAGTGTGATTTTCACACTGTTCTCCAAAATATCAGCAAATTTCGATTTTATCTTCTGATTTAACGATTTCGCCGATTACATAAGCGTCCTCGCCGTTAGCCTTGAGCACCTCAAGAGCCTTGTCTGCGTCAGCCTTTGAAACAACAATGCTCATTCCGACGCCCATATTAAAGGTGTTGAACATATCTCTTTCGGAAATATTGCCCGTCTTTGCAAGAAGCTCAAAAATCGGAAGAACACGAACGGCGCTTCTCTCGATTTTAGCGCAAAGTCCGTCGGGAATACTTCTCGGAATGTTCTCATAGAAGCCGCCGCCCGTAATGTGGGAAATACCCTTGACCTTAACATTCTCCATAAGTGCAAGAACGGGTTTAACATAAATTTTTGTAGGTGTAAGGAGTGTTTCGCCGATTGACTTTCCACCAAGCTCGGCAACGGGAGCCTTTATGTCGGAATTTTCAACATCAAACACCTTTCTGACAAGTGAAAATCCGTTTGAGTGAACGCCGCTTGAGGGAAGCGCAATAATAACATCGCCCTCGCACATTGTTTTATTGTCAATGATTTTATCCTTATCAACAACGCCTGTGCAATAGCCTGCAAGGTCATATTCGTCAATCGGATAGAAGCCGGGCATCTCTGCGGTTTCGCCGCCGATAAGAGCCGCACCCGACTGAACACAGCCGTCGCAAACGCCCTTTACTATATCTGCAATCTTTTCGGGAACATTCTTTCCGCAAGCGATATAGTCAAGGAAGAAAAGCGGCTTTGCACCGCTGCAAATAATGTCATTTACGCACATTGCAACGCAGTCGATACCAACCGTGTCGTGCTTGTCCATAAGGAAAGCGAGTTTCAACTTTGTACCTACGCCGTCTGTACCGCTTACAAGCACGGGCTTTGTGATACCTGTGAGGTTAAGCTCAAAAAGACCGCCGAAGCCGCCGACATCCGAGCAAACACCCGAAGTCATTGTTGTAGCAATATGCTTTTTCATAAGCTCGACAGCCTTATAGCCTGCCGTAATATCAACGCCCGCCTGAGCGTAAACATCTGATTTTGAATTGTTAATCATAACCTTATTCCTTTCCGTTCCAGCAATATGTGCAAAGCTCGTCCTTATCAAGTCCGATTGCCTCGATTATACCCTCAAGGCTCTGGAATTCAAGCGAAGCCAAGTGAAGCTTTTCACAGATATTCTTCCTCAACGCCTTACCTCTTTCGGTTTTGCCGTCTGAATATTCTTCAATGTAATTAAAGCCCTCTTCGCCCTCAAGCTCCATAATAACACGCCTTGCGATAAGCTCCATTTCGCCTGTTGACCTTGAGAAATTGAGATATTTACAGCCGTACATAATCGGAGGACACGCAGAGCGCATGTGGACTGATTTTGCACCGCTTTCATAGAGAAAATCAACCGTTTCTTTAAGCTGAGTTCCCCTAACTATCGAGTCATCGACAAAGAGAAGATTTTTACCCTCGATAAGCTCCTTAACGGGTATCTGCTTCATCTTCGCAATCTTAATTCTCTCCGTCTGCGTTGTCGGCATAAAGCTCCTTGACCAAGTGGGAGTGTATTTAATAAATGCTCTCGCAAACGGGATACCGCTTTCGTTGGAATAGCCGATTGCGTGAGGTGTACCCGAGTCGGGAACGCCGCCCACATAGTCAACACCGTTGCAAACGCCTGTTTCCATATCGGTCTTTGCCATAATTCTGCCGTTGTCATAGCGCATTTTCTCAACGTTTACGCCCTCATAGGTCGAGGTCGGATAACCGTAATAGCTCCAAAGAAAAGCACAGATTTTTTTCTTCTTTTTCGGTGCTTTGAGTTGAGTTATTCCGTCTGTTGTGATTTCAGCTATCTCGGCAGGTCCCAATTCCCTCTCGAAATCATATCCGAGCTTTTCATAGGCATAGCTTTCAAATGAAACGGCATATCCCGTTTCGCTCTTGCCTATCTGAACGGGCAATCTGCCAAGCTTGTCCCTTGCGGCGATTATCGAGCCTGTTTCGGTGAGCAAAATAACCGTTGCCGTACCGTCGATAACGTCCTGCGCAAACTCAATACCCTCTTTGAAATTATCTTTAAGGCTGATGAGCGAAGCAATAAGTTCGTTTGAGTTTACCTTACCGCCCGTCATAGCGTCAAAATGTCCGCAGTCGGTGATAAGATATTTATTTATAAGCTCGTCGGAATTGTTGATTATTCCGACAGTACAAATTGCAAACGTGCCGAGCTTTGAGCGAATGAGCAACGGCTGGGGGTCGGTGTCGCTGATACAGCCGATTGCCGACGTACCATGCATCTCCTCAAAAATATGCTCAAACTTCGTGCGAAACGGAGCGTTTTCAATGTTGTGTATTTTTCTCTGTAATCCGATTTCTTTATCGTAGACGGCAAGACCGCCTCTGCGTGTGCCGAGATGAGAATGATAGTCAACGCCGAAAAAGACGTCGAGCATACAATCCTCCTTAGAAACAACGCCAAAAAATCCGCCCATATTTTAACCTCCGAGAATTATTCGCCAAATACTCTGCGCATCATTTCCTTGTATGCGTCCTCAACGCCGCCCATATCTCTGCGGAAACGATCCTTGTCAAGCTTTTCGTTTGTCTCTGCGTCCCAGAAACGGCAGGTATCGGGAGAAATCTCGTCTGCAAGAACGATAGTGCCGTCAGCAGTCTTACCGAACTCAAGCTTGAAGTCAACAAGCTTTACGCCGAGACCGAGGAAGTACTCCTTGAGCACCTCGTTGACCTTAAATGCCATAGCCTTGATGGTTTCAATCTCTTCTCTTGTAGCAACGCCGAGTGCGATTGCGTGATAAGCGTTCATAAGCGGATCGTGGAGGTCGTCATTCTTGTATGAGAACTCGATTGTCGGCTCTGCGAAAACAATGCCCTCTTCAACGCCGAAACGCTTTGCAAATGAACCTGCCGAGATATTTCTGATGATAACCTCAAGCGGAACGATTGAAACCTTTTTAACAACGGTTTCATTGTCGTTAAGCTCTTCAACGAAGTGAGTCTTAACACCGTGCTTTTCAAGGATTTGCATAAGGTAGTTTGACATACGGTTATTGATAGCGCCCTTGCCTACGATTGTGCCCTTTTTAAGACCGTCAAGAGCTGTTGCGTCATCTTTATATGAAACTATTACCTTTTCGGGATCCTCTGTTGCAAATACCTTTTTTGCTTTTCCCTCATAGAGCTGAACTGTTTTTTCCATTGTTAAAATCTCCTTTAATATATTTTTATTTGAATTATTTGCTGAATTCCTTACAGATTTTTTCGTCCTTTTCAAGAACCTTTCTTGTGTTTTCCTCTCTCATTTCAACAAGCCTGTTTGAAAGTGCCTCATCCGAAAGAGCGAGAATTTGAGCCGCAAGCAACGCCGCATTCGCACCGCCGTTTATCGCAACGGTTGCAACGGGAATGCCCGAGGGCATCATAACAGTTGAAAGCAATGCGTCCATACCGTCCAATGCTGCCGATTTACAGGGAATGCCGATAACGGGGAGCGTTGTGTTCGCCGCTATTGCGCCTGCAAGATGAGCCGCCATACCTGCCGCAGCGATAATTACGCCGTAGCCGTCAGCCTTTGCCGACTTTGTGAAAGCAGCTGCCTGCTCGGGTGTGCGGTGAGCCGAATAAACGTGAACGGTGTATTCGATTTCGAGTGAATCGAGCATATCGGTACACTTTTTGATAATCGGCAAATCGCTGTCGCTTCCCATAATAATTCCGACTTTTTTCATAGTGATTTCCTCCTATTTTCAAAAAACAAAAAAGGACACACTTAACCCGATATATAGGTTAAATGTGCCCAGACGGTCGGCTTTCAATCTTATAAATTCTTTGTTCCCCTGTGGTACTCCACAAAATCCGTCAGTCGCAAAGAACCGTATTTTTAATACAATAAAAGTATATCATATCGAAGTATTATAGTCAACAATTTTGACCTTTTCCGACGGTGGTTACTTTCATAATATTAGTACAAAAAACGTGTCGGTTTTTGGCTATTGTGCATACCGCCCTCAATGTATGAAAGAAAGTATCAGCACCGACGCACAGCAGCCGCAAGCGACAATAAAAAGGTTCTTTGTGAAGTACGCAAGCAACGCTCCGACAACAAGTGCCGCAAAGCCTGCTGTATAATCTCCCGTAGCCGTGATAATTGCGGGGAAGGTCATAACGGTAAGCGTAACGTAAGGAAGATAATAAAGAAAGGACTTTAGGAATTTGTTTTTCAGAGGCTTCCTCATAACGACCATGGGAAGCGTTCTCAAAACATAGCTTATTCCTGCCATTATAAAAATATAGATATAAAGATTTCCACTCATTTCGCCGCCTCCTGCTTTTCGTCCTCGACGGGGAACAAAAGTGCCGCAGCGACAGAGATAAAGATTGTAAGCACGATTATCCTGAGGCTGTCCGAAGCCTTTGAAATTACAGGAGCAATCTTCGCAAGTCCGCTGATTATAAAGCTTGAGATAACGACGATTGCTATCGACTTACTGTTCCTGCACGGCGGAATTATAAACGCCAAAAACATACCGTAAACGGCAACGCTCATAGCGGTAATAATAACGTCGGAAAGTATATTTCCCACAGCGATACCGCACATACCGCCGATTGACCACATTGGAAGCGCAAACGACATAGCACCGTACATATAGGACGGCTTTATGTAGCCCGGATACGCAACGGCAATTCCGAAAAGCTCGTCGGTCAAGTCAAAGCCGATTAAAAATCTGTGTATAAGCGGAGTTTCCGGAGAAAACTTCTGGCTCATAGCACAGCTCATTAAAATATATCTTGCATTTGTAACGAGTATTATCAATGCCGCAGTAATATAGGTTACTCCGTCCGACATTGCGGAAACGCCGGCAACCTCGCCTGCCGAAGCATTGTTGAAAAAGCTCATCAGGAAGCCTTGAAAAACACTCATTCCCACATTTCTTGCAGTCAAGCCTATCGAAAACGATACCGCAAGATACCCGAGACCTATCGGTATACCGTCCCTCAACCCGTTGAAAAACGGCTTTTTCAATACCCTTTTTACCTCTTCGTTCATTTTTCAACCCCCAATATCTATATTCTATTCTACTAAATTTTTTCGCTTTTGTAAATCATTAAATTGTTTATTCTTTAACAATTTTTTTGTTAATTATGAACAATCTGTTAATATTGAAATTGTAATATTGACTAACAGTCAGTTTGTGCTAAAATGTGTTGCGGTAAAAGAAAATGACTGTTAGTCAGTTGTTGTTCGGGAGGCGATTTTTTGGATAAGATTACGAAGAAAAAGAATGAAAAATACACGAAAATTCTTGACACGGCACTCGGTCTTTTTGAGAAGAACGGAACGCACCTTGTTTCAATTGATGAAATTGTCAAGGGTGCAGGCGTTGCAAAGGGCACTTTCTATCTTTATTTCAAGGACAGATACGACCTTATCTCAACGCTTATAATCGAAAAGGCTTCAAAATATATGTCCTTGTTAAGCGACGAGTACGAACCGAGGAATTTCGGAGACGTTTCAACGAGCGTTCGTCATTACATTGAATATATTTCGGATTTTTTGCAGAAAAACAAGACGCTTTGCATTTTAATAGAGAAAAATCTCAACACCTGCGTAAATGCGGTTGCTCAGACAAAGGAGGGCCCTATCAAGGAGCTTTATGAGAAAATCTTTTCCGAGCTTATAAATTGCGGAGTTTCCGAGGCGGAGGCACGTGCAAAGCTCTATCTTTACATTGAGCTTATTGTATCGTCCTGCTGCAACGCAATAATCATGGAAACGCCGTACACGATAGAGGAGCTAAAGCCTCATCTTTGTCAAATAATAGAATCAAGCATAGTAAACATTATTAAGAGGTGATACATTTGAAAAGGATTGCATTGTGGGAAGCAAAGCATCCTAAAACGGTAGTGTTGATAGCTGTAATACTTTTGATACCCTCGCTTATAGGATTTTTGTGCACCCGAGTAAACTACGATATAATGTCGTATTTGCCCGATAATCTCTCGTCCGTACAAGGCGAAAAGGTACTTGACGAAACCTTTAACAACGCCGGTATGTCGATATTGGTAATTGAGGATATGCCCTCGAAATATACCGCTGCGTTAAAGGAGGAAATTTCAAAATTAGAGGGCGTCAGCGCAGTTTTCTGGGTGGATGATTTGGCGGACGTGAGCATTCCTGCCGATATTATCCCCGACGCACTCAAGGACGTCTTTTACAGTAAGACGGGCGAGCAGACAATGATACTTGTTCAGTACAAGTACGCAGGCTCATCCGACGAAACGCTAAAGACGATAAAGCAAATCAAAGGACTTATCAACGACAAGACCTTTATCAGCGGTCTTACAGCTATTGTCGAGGACACAAAGGAAATTTGCGACACGCAAGCGCCTATATATGTAGCGGTTGCGGTTGTTCTCGCACTGATTATTATGTCGCTGCTTATGGACTCATGGGTGCTTCCGTTCGTAGTGCTTGCAACGCTCGGTATTGCGATACTCTATAATATGGGCACGAATATATTTTTAGGCGAGATTTCCTTTGTTACACAGAGCATTGCGGCAATTCTCCAGCTCGGCGTTACGGTTGACTACTCAATTTTCCTTATTGACAGATATCGTGAGGAAAAAACACGCTACGCCACAAGGGAAGAAGCTATGGCAAATGCCGTTACGAAATCAATAACCGCCCTGCTCGGCAGCTCTCTTACGACGATATTCGGCTTCCTCGCTCTCTGCTTTATGCGTTTACGTCTCGGCTTCGATATAGGCTTCGTTATGGCAAAGGGCGTTGTATGGGGTATTCTTACGGTTGTATTCATACTCCCCGAAATGCTGCTTGTATTCGAGGAATACATTGAAAAGTACAAGCACAAGAGCCTTATGCCCTCATTCCCGAAGCTCAATAATTCGATTTATAAAAACAGGAAGCTGCTTGCGATAATCTGCGTTGTGCTTATTATCCCGTCTTACTTCGTGCAGTCAAAGGCAACGCCGTATTACAGTATGGATAAGGCACTCAATGAAAGCTTTATATCCGTACAGGGGCTTGAAAAGCTCAAATCCGACTTTGATATGGCTACCACGCACTTTATAATCTTTGACGATACACTTCCGTCAGGTCAGATTATCCAAATGGAAAACGAGATTAAAAACCTTGACGGTATCGCCTCAACCCTTGCGTACAACTCCATTGTAGGCCCTGCAATTCCCGACGATATTATCCCCGACGATATTTTGAAAATCTGCAAGGCTGACGGCTTACAGCTTATGATGGTAAACTCGAAATACGCAACCGCCACAGACGAGCTTAACAATCAGGTTGACGCACTAAATGCCATTGTTCACAAGTACGACCCAAGCGGCTATGTGACGGGCGAGGGCGCAATAGCAAAGGACCTTATTGAGGTTACAGACAGAGATTTCACGGTAACGAGTATTCTCTCGATTGCGGCGATATTCATTCTAATTGCAATAACCCTTAAATCAATAAGCCTGCCGATACTTTTGGTGCTTTCGATTGAACTTGCGATTTGGATTAACCTTGCAATCGGCGTTTTAATGGGCAGTTCAATGTCCTTTGTAGATGCTACGGTTATCAACTGCGTTCAGCTCGGTGCTACGGTTGACTATGCAATACTTCTCACAACGAGATTTCGTGAGGAGCTTCGCCTCGGACGTTCAAAGCACGACGCAATCATCAATGCGGTGTCGGCGGCTGAAAGGTCAATTCTTCAAAGCGCCTCGGTATTCTTTGCGGCAACGTTCGGCGTATATTGTATATGCGATATTTCAATCATCAAGGGAATATGCGCACTGCTTGCAAGAGGCTCGGTAATCAGCGCATTTGTAATTATATTCTTCTTAACTCCGTTGCTTTGTATATGCGAAAAGCCGATAAGTAAAACGACTTTGGATTGGCGTTCTAAAGCTAAGAAGGAACATTTCAAGGAGGCAAAGAACAATGTTTAACTCAAAACAGAAAAAAGTAATAAGCATCGGCTTGATGGTGTCGCTTCTCGCCCTCTCGCTTGCAGGCTGCGGAAAGCAGAAAACGACGGGAAATGAAATTCTTGACGACGCAAGGGGCACGCAGACCTATGTTCAACAGAACTACACAACCCTTGCCGAAAATGTAAAAAAGCAGGAAACGGTTTATATAAATCTCAACTCCGACGGCACGGTCAAAAAGATAAACGTAACCGATTGGCTTCACACCGACACTCCGCAGACGGTTATCGAGGACGTAAGCTCGCTTGAGAATATCACAAACGTCAAAACGCTCACACCGGCAGACGTAAGAGACGGCAAGCTCTATTGGGATATGGATACAACAGACCTCTATTACAGCGGCACAACCGAAAAGCCCTCTCCGCTTAATATAACCATACGCTATTTCCTCGACGACGTTGAAATGACAGCGGAGGAAATTGCAGGTAAAAGCGGAAACGTTAAAATTCAGATTGACGTTACAAGCGCACTTAAAAAGGCTGTTACAATCAACAAGAAAAGCTATGATATTTATTGCCCGATGCTCTTTGTCGGCGGTATGATTTTGCCCGAGGACAAATTCACGAACGTTAATATTGTAAACGGCACGGCTCTCAGCGACGGCTCAAAGCAAATTGCATTCTTCACGGGCGTACCCGGTGCGGACGAAAGCCTCGGACTTTCCGAGCTTAACCTTTCAATGCTCAATGCCCTCACGGCAGACTCGTTTACGATAACCGCCACAACAACTAATTTTGAATTGGGCAACATTATGCTTGCGGCAGCTCCGTTGTCGGCGGTAGGCTCTATCGGCACGGGCACACTCCCCGAAAGCGTTGATGACATTAAAGGCGTACTCTCCGACATTGAGGACGTTCAGAAAGCGCTCAACGGTCTTGATATAAACAAGGTGGTAAGCGTGCTTTACGGCGACTCGAACAAGTTTGATGAGCTTATCGGCTCTGTCAACACGGCTGTAAGGCTCTACCGTGAGAACGAAAAGCTCCTTAAAACCGTCAGTACCTATATGACCGATGAAAACCTCAAAAAGCTTGAAAAGCTTGCCGACGATTTGAGCAAAACGGATTTGGACGCAATTTCGGCAACTCTCAACGACCCTGCCGTTGCGGCTCTGCTTGAAATTCTGCCGAAGCTCTCCTCAAGCTTCTCGGAGGTGGCAACGCTTGCAAAGGATTTGAATGAGATAATGCCCATTCTTCAATCGCTTTCAAACGATATGAACGACCCCGAAATCAAGCAGTCGCTTGACAATATGCCCGAAACCCTCAATGAGCTTCAGGGTGTGTTAAAGACCATTGACGACAACAAGGAAGTCCTTGAAATGATAAACGACCTTTCAAGTGACGACAAATCGGCACAGATTGACGCACTTATGAAAACCGTAAACAAATACACCACTCTCGACTCTCTCCCCGAGGAAAAGCAGCAGCTTCTTGCCGAGAAAATGAAGGAATGGCTCACCTACGGCAACGAGTACGACATTTTCACGGAAAAGACCACGAATATGACCTCAAATGTTGTTTTCACATATAAAACAGACGCAATTACCGTTCCCGAGCAGTCGGCAGAGCAGACGGCAGAGACACAGGAGACTGAGGGCTTTGTAACAAGGATTAAAAATCTTTTCAAATAAATAAAAATAAAAGGCACGCAATAAATTCAGCCTTATGAAGTGAACCCCAAAGTTTAGACAAAATTAAATATTAAATTGTTAGTGAATGAGTTCGGTATTGTACCGGGCTCATTCCTTTTAGTTTTAAGGAAATTCTTTCATTGTTGT
>SFGA01000072.1 GCA_004556705.1 Ruminococcus sp.
GTACTTCTTTCTTGGTTAATGTTTTGTTGCAATCTCATTATACCATATTTTGAAGTTACTTCTCTTTCTTTTTGGGTCACATCATTTTAACACATACACAGTTGTTTTTTAAGAAAAAATTTTTCTTTTACCATTGATAAATTATTGACAAATTATATATTATAGTATAGAATTAACTTTGTTAAAAAAGTTAACAACTTTTATAAGGAGAAACAAATTATGGGACTTACAGTTGCACAAAAATTGATTAAAACTCACCTTGTAAGCGGCGACATGACGGTCGGAAGCGAAGTCGGTCTTAAAATTGATCAGACTTTAACACAGGACGCTACGGGTACTATGGCTTATCTTGAATTCGAGGCTATGGGTATTGAACGTGTTAAAACCGAGCTTTCGGTTGCTTATATCGACCACAACACGTTGCAGACAGGCTTTGAAAATGCAGATGATCACAGATTTATTCAGTCTGTTGCTAAAAAGAGAGGAATTCGTTTTTCTCGCCCCGGTAACGGAATTTGCCATCAGGTACACCTTGAAAGATTCGGAAAGCCCGGTAAAACTCTTATCGGCTCTGACAGCCACACTCCCACAGGCGGCGGTATCGGTATGCTCGCTATGGGCGCAGGCGGACTTGACGTAGCGGTTGCTATGGGCGGCGGCACTTATTATATTACAATGCCTAAAATCGTAAATGTTCACCTTACAGGTGCTTTACAGCCTTATGTCTCTGCTAAAGATGTAATTCTTGAGGTTTTGAGAATTATGACCGTTAAGGGCGGCGTCGGTAAGATTATCGAGTACACAGGCGACGGTGTTAAAACTCTTTCCGTTCCCGAAAGAGCTACAATTACAAATATGGGTGCTGAACTCGGCGCTACAACGTCCGTGTTCCCGTCAGATGACGTTACAAAGGCATTCCTTAAAGCTCAAGGCAGAGAGGAAGATTGGTCAGAGCTTAAAGCTGACGACGACGCGGTTTATGACGAAACAATCGAAATCAATCTTTCCGAACTTGAACCTATGGCAGCTATGCCTCATATGCCCGACAGAGTTAAGAAAGTTAAGGATATCGGTGAAATCAAGGTCGATCAGGTTTGTATCGGCTCTTGCACAAACTCATCACTTATGGATATGCTCAAGGTTGCGGCTATTCTTAAAGGCAAAACTGTTTGCCCGTCAGTAAGCCTTTCAATCGCACCCGGTTCAAAGCAGGTACTTAATATGCTCGCTCTCAACGGCGGACTTTCGGATATGATTTCAGCAGGCGCAAGAATTCTCGAAAGTGCTTGCGGTCCTTGTATCGGTATGGGTCAATCGCCCAACTCCGCAGGTGTTTCGCTTCGTACCTTTAACAGAAACTTCCTCGGCCGTTCGGGCACAAAGGATGCGGGAATTTATCTTGTAAGCCCCGAGGTTGCGGCTGTTTCGGCTTTGACAGGTAAGCTTACCGATCCGAGAACGCTCGGCGCACCGCTTAATATTCTTATGCCCGAGTCATTTATTGTAAATGACAATATGGTTGAAATGCCCGCTTCTCCCGAGGATGCAGACAAGGTTGAGGTTCTTTACGGTCCTAACATCAAGCCTTTCCCGACAACGGAGAAAATGCCCGAAAGCATTCAGGCTAAAGCAATTCTCAAGGTTGGCGACGATATCACAACAGACCATATTATGCCCGCAGGCGCAAAGATACTCCCCTATCGTTCAAACATTCCGCACCTTTCACAGTTCTGCTTCGCAGTTTGCGACGAAACGTTCGCAGAGCGTGCAAAGGCTGAGGGTAAGGGCTTTATTATCGGCGGTGCTAACTACGGTCAGGGCTCTTCCCGTGAACACGCTGCTCTTGTTCCGCTTTATCTCGGAATTAAGGCTGTTATCACTAAGTCATTCGCAAGAATTCACTGTGCAAACCTTATAAACGCAGGTATTCTTCCGCTTAACTTTGCAAATGCGGATGACTATGACAAGATCGATCAGGGCGACGAGCTTGCTCTTAACAATATCAGAACCGCCATTCTCAACAACGAAACGGTATATCTCGAAAACATCACAAAGGGCGAGAAATACGAGCTTAAATATGACCTTTCGCAGCGTCAAAAGGATATAATCGTTGACGGTGGTTTGCTTAACTACACAAAAGAAAATATATAAAATACGGAGGACAAAATAATGACAGAAGAAAATTTGCAGGCAGCCCTTAAAAAGTTTGAAGCTCTTGTGCGTGAACAGTCGGAGCGTTCTGACAGAATTAAGGCTGATAAAGAATTTATTGACTATGATAAGCTTGACAAAATCATCATCGGTGTTTGCGGCGGCGACGGTATAGGCCCGATTATCACTAAAGAGTCGGCAAGAGTCCTCGAGTATATGCTTGATGACGAGGTTAAAGCAGGCAAGGTAGAATTTAAGGTAATTGACGGTCTTACAATCGAAAACCGTATTAAGCATATGAAGGCTATCCCCGACGACGTGCTTGCAGAGCTTAAATCCTGCCACGTTATCCTTAAAGGACCTACAACCACTCCTCAGGCAGGAAGCGGTATGCCCAACATCGAAAGTGCAAACGTTGCAATGCGTAAGGAGCTTGACCTTTTCGCTAATGTCCGTCCCGTTAAGGTTGCTAATCAGGGAATCGACTGGACCTTCTTCCGTGAGAACACTGAGGGCGCTTATGCAGTAGGCTCAAAGGGTGTCAATGTTGATGATGACCTTGCTATCGACTTTGTTGTTACAACTTCGGAAGGCTCTGAAAGAATTGCGAGAATGGCATACGAATATGCTAAAAAGAATAACAAAGACCGTGTTTCGATTATCAACAAGGCTAACGTTATCAAAACAACAGACGGTAAGTTCCTCAACATCTGCAAAAAGGTCGGCGAAGAATACCCCGAAATCACAACAGATGAATGGTATATCGACATCACAACAGCAAAGCTTATTGATGAAAAGAGAAGAAAAGACTTTAAGGTATTTGTTCTTCCCAACCTTTACGGCGATATTATTACCGACGAGGCGGCCGAGTTTCAGGGCGGCGTAGGTACAGCAGGAAGCGCTAACCTCGGTAAGAGATATGCAATGTTTGAGGCTATTCACGGCTCTGCTCCGAGAATGATAAAAGAAGGCAGAGGACAGTACGCAGACCCCTGCTCAATGCTTCGTGCATCTGTTATGCTTCTTTCACATATCGGCAAGCAGGAAAAGGCCGATCTTCTTGAAAAGGCACTTGATTACTGTATGTTTGAGGACAAGAAATATGTTATTACCGGTCGTGAAGACGGTGCTACTTGCTCTCAGTTCGGTGACTATGTAATGGAAACCGTAAAAAATCTTTCAAAGTGAGGATAGGTTATGGCTAAGAATACAGTCGTATCTGCATCGGTTATAAAACGATTGCCTCGTTATTACAGATTTTTGGGCGAAATTAAAAACAGCGGTACAGTCAGAATTTCTTCAGGCGAGCTGTCAAAAAAAATGGGCTTTACCGCCTCGCAAATCAGACAGGATTTGAACTGCTTCGGCGGCTTCGGTCAGCAAGGCTACGGCTATAATATCGAACAGCTTTATAAGGAAATCGGTAAGATTTTAGGCGTTGACAACAATGTTAAAACGATTCTTGTCGGCGCAGGTAATCTCGGAAAAGCCGTTGCTTCTCATATGTCGTTTGAGGAAAGAGGCTTTAATCTTATTGGTATATTTGATAAAAACGAAGCACTTGCAGGTCAGCTTGTCAGAAACATTCCGATAAGGCACATAAGCGGAATGTATAATTTCTGTAAGGACAACTCCCCTGTTGTTGCGGTTCTGTGTATACCGAGCGATAATGCAAAGGAAATTACCGACGAGCTTATCACTCTCGGAATTAAAGGCTTTTGGAATTTCAGCCATTACGACATAGCTTCGACACATCCGGAGGTAGCTGTTGAAAATGTACATCTTTCGGACAGCTTAATGACCTTGAGTTATCACGTGAGCAATTTGAAATAACAACCTACATATCAAAACGCCCGTAATCATCAAAGATTACGGGCGTTTTTGTGTTAATATTGAACTATGCCGAACAGATTAAATCATACCTTTGTTTGCCATATTGTAAATTATCTGTGCAACTTCGGCTCTGCCTGCGTTGCCTATGGGATTGATATAACCTGCATTACCTACTATGCCGTTTTCAATCGCC
>SFGA01000025.1 GCA_004556705.1 Ruminococcus sp.
ACCTATTAGAAAACTAAATAAAAAGCCACCAGTTCAATATAGAATTGATCTGGCAGCTTAATTCTTTTTTGTGTCTACAAAGTATTGACTACTTTACAAAATTGCCCTGCTTTTAAGAATTGATGTTATGCAAGCACCTTTGAAAGGAATTCCTTGAGTCTTTCGTTCTTCGGGTGGTTGAATATTTCGTCGGGCGTACCCTCCTCGACAATTCTTCCGTCGTCCATAAACAAAACTCTGCTTCCGACTTCCTTTGCAAAGCCCATTTCGTGCGTTACGACAATCATAGTCATTCCGCTGTCGGCAAGCTCTTTCATAAGGTCGAGCACCTCGCCTACCATTTCGGGGTCAAGCGCAGATGTCGGCTCATCAAAAAGGATAACGTCGGGATTCATCGCAAGAGTACGAACAATGGCAACTCTCTGCTTTTGTCCGCCCGAAAGCTGTGACGGATATGCGTCCGCCTTATCCTCAAGACCTATTCTTTTAAGCAATTCCATTGCCTGCTTTTGAGCGTCAGCCTTGATTTCCTTTGTGCTTTTAATTTTTTCGTTTTCGGGATTATTGCGGCGGAGCTTTTTCATTCTCTTTTTCCCAACATATACGGGAGCGAGCATAATATTCTCGATAACCGTTTTATTGTTGAAAAGATTGAAATGCTGAAAAACCATTCCCATTTTCTGACGGTGAATGTTAATATCGACCTTCATATCGGCAATATCAACGCCGTTGAAGATAATACTGCCCGAGGTGGGATCCTCCATACAGTTAAGGCAACGCAGGAAGGTTGATTTGCCCGAGCCGGACGGGCCTATAACAACGACCTTTTCGCCCTTTTCAATGTTAATGTTAATATCGTGAAGGACGCTGACGTCGCCAAACGATTTATTAAGGTTAACGACTTCTATCACTCTTACTCAAGCTCCTTTCCATCAATTTGATAAGACCGCTTATTACAAGAACAAGCGCAATGTAAATCAATGCCATAACTATATACGGCACCATAAACTCATACGTGTTCGTACCGATTTTTCTGAAAGCAACATACAAGTCAAGCGCACCTACGAAGCTTACAATCGAGGTTTCCTTGATCAAAGCAATAAACTCGTTGCCGAGCGTGGGAAGAATATTCTTTACCGCCTGCGGAATAACAATCTTAATCATTGTTGTAGCGAAGCTCAAACCGATAGCACGGCCGCCCTCCATCTGACCGGGGTCAACGGACTGAATACCGCTACGCATTATTTCAGAAATATATGCGCCCGAGTTCATTCCGAATACGATTATAGCAACCGTAACAGATTGGAGATTTATACCTAAAAGGGGTAAGAATACATAATATGAAAGCAAAAGCTGTACAACCATAGGCGTACCTCTGAAAAAGCCGACATAGAAGCTGCAAATTCCGTTAAGCACCCTCGGAAGTACCTTATATTTCGGAGAAACACGCACTATCGCAATCAGTGTACCGATGATTATACCGATAATCAAGCCCATTACCGCAATTTTTACGGTGTTGGACAGACCCGTTAAAATCTCTGACCTGTACGAAGCGGCGCTGGACCCTTGAAACAGAGAAATAAATTTCTCAACCTTGTACTGAAAATCACTCATAAATACATTCCTTAAACAACTGAATATTTTATCTTAACAACGCAATAGCCTCACCGATTTGGTGAGGTTATTGCATTCTTTATAACTGCATTATTATTTTGTGCCGTTGATTGATGCTGTAATCGAAGCTGCGGGAGCTGCGTCAACGATTACATAGTCAAGGTTGCCGTGAAGCATATCCTGTACTGCAAGAACCGCACTCTGATAAGGCTTTGTTGAAAGCTTGAGACCGTTGCTCTCATAGTCGCCCTTGTTTTCCGAATACTGCTGACCTGTTGTACCGGTCTGGAAGCCGATTGTTGTCTTGCTGTCAAATGTCTTGAGAACATTGAGAACATCATCAGCTGTCTTGCACTCGTCAAACTTGGTGTTGTCGCTGCGAACGATAAGCTTCTGAGAAGCCTGATAGTAAGAGTCTGAGAATGTAACGTTTTCCTCACGCTCGGGGCTTATTGTAAGACCTGCCATTGCAATATCGCACTTCTGCTGACCTACTGAAAGGCAAACAGCCTCAAAGTCCATATTTTTGATTACAAGTTCTTTACCGAGATAATCTGCAAGAAGCTTTGCAATTTCCATGTCAACGCCCAAATACTGCTCACCCTCTGTGTATTCGAAGGGCGGGAACTCTGCGTTTGTAGCAACTACAAGCTGATCCTTTGATGAATCCTCAACAGCCGAAGTGACTGCAACCGGTGTGCCGTCGCCGAAATAGTGGTTGAAGATTTCATCCATTTTTCCGTTTGCTTTAATTTCTGCAATAAATGCGTTTACCTTTCCGAGAAGCTCGGGCTGAGTCTTGTCAACGCCGAAAGCGTATTTCTCTTCGGTCAACTCGATGTCGATAACCTTTGCGGTAACCTTTTCTGTGTTTCCGCAAGCTGCGAAACAACCGGCAATCATTAAGATTGCAAGAACAACTGACATAATTTTAACTACTTTTTTCATTATGTATTCCTCCTGAATGTTTTTGATGTTTCGTATTATACACTATCCTGTAATAAAATGCAAGTAAAATGTATAAAAATTCATAAAATTATTTATTTTTTTTATTTTTGAACACGACAAGCTTTGAAAATACGTAGTTCAAAACCACAACCACGACCGATACAATTACCTTTGCAAGTGCACCGTCAACGCCGAAAATCCTTTGATTTAAGCCGATTTTGACGAGCAACGGCACTCCGAATATTTCTATAACTCCGGTAACTGCTCTCGCCGCCACAAAGGAAATAAATTCTTTTATGCATATATCCATTTCAAAGCTTTTGCTTTCAAAAACCCATATTTTATTCGTAATAAATGCAAAAATAACGCCTGCGACCCAAGCGACCGCATTGCTGACGGTTATTTTTACACCCTCCTGTATGCTGTCGGGCAGAGCGAAAACCAAAGCGGTATATACAGCCCAGTTTACTAAAGTCGTAAGCACACCGAAAATAAAATAGGTTATAAGCTCCTTATATTTAATTATAAGCTCCTTGATTTTATTCATAAAATAATATTTCCTTTATTTTGTAAGCTCTGTGAACAGCTCTAAAAATTCACGCTTTGTTTCATCTATAGGCTTTATGCTGTTTTTCAAATTCACGCTGACAGGCGTTGCTTCAACATTTATTTCCTCGCCGTTAAAAAGTATAAACTCATAATAAAGCATTGAGTCGTCGATACCTCTTGCAAGCCTTATTTCTTCATCTGTAAGCTCTCCGATATATTTTGAAAAGATAATTTTCTGATATTCTCTTTCAATTTCCGAAAAATACGGAATTTGCTGCTTCAGCGGTCTTGTCATATCGCCTATATATGCCTCTGCGCCGTCGTGAAGCAAGCATAAAAGCTGAACCTTTTTACTGTATCCCCTGCTTCCTGCCTCCAAAGCGCAGTTTATGCTGTGCCTTGCAACAGAAAAGAAGGTGTCAAAATGACCGTTGGCTCTTGTCAGCATTGAAAGAGCGTGTGCAATGTCAATAATGTCGACGCTATCCTCCGTCGGATTTGTCGGATCAAGTTTTATGTGACTTATTGTCGTTATATAATTTTTATTAACCATAATAGCTCCTGAAAATATTTTCGTCAATTTATAGGCTCCCTCTGACGAGGGAGCTGTCATTTTTCCTTGAAAAATGACTGAGGGAGAGATAACAAAAATTTGCTATTTATTACTTTCTCTCCTTCCGTCACGCCTATGGCGTGCCACCTTCCTCGTCAGAGGAAGGCATTTTGTTTATTTCATTTTTAACTACTCTGTCAATATACTCGCAAACGCCGTAAAAATTCCTTGCAACATCCAAATTACATATCCTAACAACTTTCACCTTTTGCTTGTTAAGTTCAAGCGTGCGAATATCGTCTTTGATTTTGGTTGAATGCGAATAATGTTCTCCGCCGTCAAGTTCAATAGCCAATCTTGCTTTTGCACAATAAAAGTCAACTATATAATTGCCAATCGCTTTCTGTCTCTGAAAACGAACAGGATAATTTCGCAAGAACTCGTACCACAGTTTTCTTTCCCATGGAGTCATATTTTTTCTTAACATTTTTGCTACTTGAATATTTTTCTTATTATATTCTTTCATTACTAATACCTCAACCATTACTATCATACCATTTCCTCCGCCTCTTTTCAAGTTAGCAAAAGAAGTGTATAATAGCAGCGAGGTGATTTAATGGGCGATTACTACCGCACCTTTAACGACGAGATGACGGAAATGTTTTCTCAAAAAGTATATAAGCTCTCGCTTGACGGCGGAATGACCTGCCCGAACAGAGACGGCACCGTAGGCACGGGCGGCTGCATATTCTGCTCTGCCGGCGGAAGCGGAGATTTTTCGCAAAAGCGTTGTGAAAGCATTGACCTGCAAATCGAAAAAGCTAAAAGTCAGGTTTCAAAAAAATATAAGGGCGACAAATATATAGCTTATTTTCAAAGCTACACCAACACCTATGCAAGCGTTGAATACCTTGAGAGCATTTTTTATCCCGCAATAAACAATCCGTGTATCGTTGCCCTGTCAATCGGCACACGCCCCGACTGTCTCGGGAAGGATGTGCTCAATTTGCTCAAAAGGCTGAATGATATAAAGCCCGTATATGTCGAATTGGGGCTTCAGACCTCAAACGAGCAGACGGCAAAGCTTATCAACCGAGGCTACACGCTTGATGTTTTCGACAAGGCGATGTCCGATCTCCGAGAAATCGGCGTTAAAACGGTCGTTCATATAATTTTAGGCTTACCGCACGAGACAAAGCAGGATATGACCGCTTCTGTAAGCCATGCCGTAAAAAGCGGCGCCGACGGAATAAAGCTCCAATTATTGCACGTTCTCAAAGGCACCGAGCTTAAAAGAATGTATCTTAACAAGGAATTCGAAGTGTTCGGCTTTGACGACTATATAAACACGGTTTGCGATATGATAAGCCTTGTGCCTAAAAATGTAACAATTCACCGAATAACGGGCGACGCACCGAAAAAACTGCTTGTCGCTCCGCTGTGGTCGGCGGATAAAAAGAGAGTTCTCAATGCAATAAACAAAGAACTGAAAAGGCGAAAAGAAAACACATAAAAAGAGACGGAAACCTGATTTAAGGCTTCCGTCATTTTTATTAAAGAACGTAAATTATAACGTCTCTTGCTCCCCACTGTCTGCACTGTGAGGTTGTGTTCATAAACAAATCAACCGTGAATTTGCCCTTCTTGACAAATCCACCCGTATCTGCCGCTATGCAATAGCCGTAAACTATGCCGTCGGTTGATACGATATATAATTCTGTGCCGTACGGGAACTGATTGGGGTCAACCGCAATGTATCCCGGCTTTACCGTTCTGCCGCTTGCCGTTTTAGCGCCTGCCGAAGCAGAATAAGCCGCAGCCTTGCCCGTTACAACTCTCTTGTATGAAGTCGGTACTCCGTTTTCAAGAATAAGGCTTGAGGGAGGTGTAAGCTCCGAGATAGGTGTTCCGCCGTTTTTAAGAGCAGCTACGGTAACCGCAGGCTTCTCCTTTGTGCCGACCGTCTTTATCTGCGGTACGGCTTCCTTTGTTACGGTTTCGCTGACAACGCTTGAAGAAGCGAGCTGACCGTCAACTATTTTGTCCGAATAAACAACTGTCTTTGAACCGTTCACGCCCTTTTGCGTTACCCTGGAATTTCCGAGATAAAGCTCATCTGACTTTACGGTCTGAGTTGTGTATTTGATTGCTTCCTGAGCAGTTCTCTCAACATACTCTACACGGTAAACGGTAATCTGTATTCCGTCATAAAGCTCTGTTTCCAAAGACGGTGATACCTCATCATTCTCGCCGAGTGTAACGCCTGCCTTAGCAACTGCATCCGAAACCGTTCCGTCGCCTGTTTTCAATTCGGTTGTTGCTCCGTCCGCCGTAAGCGAAACATTATACGCAGTCTGAAGCTTAACATTCATTGAATTTTGAAGAACAGTCTTTTCGGGGAGGTTTACAAGAATATCTTCGCTGAGCACAACACCCTTAGCCGAAAGGAAATCCGCAACAGTACCTGCGAATTTTTCGTTTGTAACATTTCCCTGAAGATCCGTAAAAGTAATATCCGCCGCACGGTAGAGAACAATTACACTATCCTGTCCCACCGTAAAACCGTCAAGATTTAATACATCATCATTTGTGGTAACAATTCCGGCTTGATCGACGATAGCCTGCGGATTTGATTTGAAAGTCGAAACTCTTGTAATTTCCGAGCCGTCATAAATGTCAACATTATATGTGCTCGGAGAGGCAGCAAATGCGGTACCTGCACACATAATCGCAAGTATAATTATAAGTGCCGTCACTCTTGAAAGAGTTGCACGTGTTGCGTTTGCATAGCCTTTTAATTCTGTAATCATCATTTTGCTCCTTTAACTCATACCTCTTCGTTTTGGAATTTGCCTGAAGAAGCTGTTGGACGTCTTCGTAAATTTCCGTAAATTTCAGCCTGTCGGCTAAGAGAAATGTACGAATTTTTGACGCCTCTGTTATTCTCGCGTTTTGACTTTTGCCATTATATTTACTCATTTGTGAATTGTCAAATTTTTTGAAATAAGTTTTTTGTGCAAATTACACAACATCAAATGTCAAAATATGTCAAATCGTGGTTTTTAAACTTGAAAGATTTTATCCCGCTAAAGCATTTTCGGTGAATATTTGTGTAATTGTTAAAAAATTATGCTTTGTGGCGAACGCACCCCCGTTTTTTGCTTGAAATTGCTCTCAAAGCACCTACTTTTTGCCAAATATTCTATATATAGTATATTAAATTGTGGTGATTTAATTCATTTTAATGGGATATTTTTGAAAAATATGGCTGTTTTTTCATTCAATCCACCTCTGAGGGTATAAAATCGCCTAAAAATTGACATATTTTATGGGAATTTACATTTTTCTTTAATTTTAATAGAATTACTATTATATTTATGATAAAATAATCAAGTATAAAAACACGGTTACAAGAGGTTAAAAGTATGAAAAGCTTTACGATAAAAAGCAATGATTCAGATCAAAGGCTCGACAAATTCATTAAAAAAAGCGTTCCGAATTTACCGCAATCCTTGATGTATAAATACATTCGTACAAAGCGTATAAAGGTAAACTCGAAGCGTGCGGAAATCTCTACAAGGCTTCACGTCGGAGATACAGTAGATATGTATATCAACGACGAATTTTTTGACCCGAGCGAGAAGCATTATGACTTTATGAAGGCGTCGAAAAGCCTTGACATTATTTATGAGGACGAAAACATACTTTTGTTAAATAAAAAGCAGGGCGTTCTCTGCCATCCCGACGACAGAGAGTACATTGACACGCTCATCGGCAGGGTAAAACGCTATTTATATGAAAAGGGCGAATATGATCCCGATACGGAGAATTCATTTGTGCCGTCGCTTGTCAACAGAATAGACAGAAACACGGGCGGAATTGTAATTGCGGCAAAAAATGCGGAGAGCCTTCGCATACTCAACGAAAAAATGAAGCTTCGTGAGCTGCACAAGTATTATCTTTGCGTTACCGTGGGCGCTCCGAAAGAAAAAAGTGCAATCCTCGGCGGTTATCTTGTAAAGGACGAAAAAAGCAACACGGTCACGGTGTCAAAAAAAGCCTCTGAAGGTGCAAAGAGCATTAAAACAAAATACAGAGTGCTCGAGAGCATAGACGGCTTGAGCCTTGTGGAAATTGAGCTTCTCACAGGCAGAACTCATCAGATTAGGGCGCACATGGCGTCAATCGGCTGTCCGCTTTTGGGCGACGGCAAGTACGGCAGAAACCGTGACAACAAAAAATTCGGCGGATACAAAAAGCAGATGCTTTATTCCTATAAATTGAAATTTGATTTTACAACAGACGCAGGTAAACTTGCCTACCTCGACCAAAAGGAATTTGAGGTTCAGGATGTATGGTTCAAAGAGGAATTTTACGCAGGAAATTTAGTGTAATTTTCTATACTATTATATATAGGTGATTTTTAAGCGGTTTTTAATCGGATAATTTTATCACATAATTGCAAAATTCGCTTTTATGTGCTATCATTCTTTTAGTTTAATTTTTTGGGGTGAAATAATGTTTTCAAGAGTTGCAAGCGTCGGACTTTTCGGATTGGAATCATATCTTGTTGAGGTTGAGGCAAATCTCGGCGCAGGACTTCCGAGGTTCGACATTGTCGGACTTCCCGACACCGCAGTCAGCGAATCACGAGAAAGAGTAAGGGCGGCAGTTCACAACAACGAATATGACTTTCCCGTATCAAGAATTACCATAAATTTAGCACCTGCCGACAAGAAAAAAGAAGGCCCTGTTTATGACCTTCCGATACTTGTGGCAATTCTGAAATCAACAGGTCAATTAAGAGCTAATACAGATAACTGTGCTTTTGTCGGCGAGCTTTCGTTAAACGGCGAGGTGCAGAAAATCAACGGTGTTTTGCCTATGGTTATCAGGGCGCAGCGTGAAAAGGTCGAAAACATTTTCGTTCCGTACAACAACCGACACGAGGGTGCAGTTGTAAAAGGTATAAACGTCTATCCCGTTAAAAACGTTCGTGAGCTTCTCGATCATCTCAACGGAGTTAAGCTTATTGAGCCTGTGTCCGAGGACGATTATCAAGAGCTCGGTGTTGCGCATGACCTCCCCGACTTTGCGGACGTCAAAGGTCAATACCAGCCGAAAAGAGCTTTGGAGGTTGCGGCGGCAGGCGGACACAATATAATGATGATCGGCCCTCCCGGTTCGGGTAAAAGCATGCTTGCAAAGAGAATACCGTCAATTTTGCCCGATATGACCTTTGAGGAATCGCTTGAAACAACAAACATTTACTCTGTTTCGGGTAAACTTCCGAGTGGTGTTTCGCTTGTAAAAGCAAGACCGTTTCGCTCTCCGCATCATACTATTTCTCCCGCAGGACTTTCGGGCGGCGGTACAGTTCCAAGACCGGGTGAAATCTCACTTGCGCACAACGGTGTGCTTTTTCTTGATGAATTGCCCGAATTTTCACGCAGTTCTATGGAAATTCTCCGCCAACCGATTGAAGATGGCAAAATTACAATCGCAAGGGTTGCGGCGACATATTCTTATCCCTGTTCCGTGATGCTTGTATGTGCGATGAACCCCTGCCCGTGCGGAAATTTCGGACACCCGACAAAGCCCTGCACTTGTGCCAAGGGAGCACCTGCAAGATATTTGTCAAAAGTCAGTGGTCCCTTGCTTGACCGACTTGATATACATATTGAAGTACCTGCCGTAGAATATGACGAACTGTCCTCAAATGAAAAGGCGGAGTGTTCGGCAGACATCAAAAAGAGAGTTGACGCCGCAAGGAAAATTCAGCAGGAGCGACTTCGTGGCTCGCACATTTCCTGCAACGCAAAGATGACTTCGGCAATGACAAGAGAGTTTTGTCAAATTACCGACGACGCAGCAAAGCTGCTTAAAGCCTCTTTTGAGCAACTCGGACTTTCAGCAAGAGCATATGACAAGATTTTAAGAGTGGCAAGGACTATTGCCGACCTTGATAATTCCGAAATCATAAATTCCGACCATATTCTTGAGGCGGTGCAGTACAGAAGTCTTGACAGAAAGTTCTGGAAAAATTAAGAATTATAGCAATATACAAGAAAACGACTGTAAAGGTTAATTCCTTTACAGTCGTTGCTTTTATACCGTTTAGCCCTTGATATGCTTATATTCAGGCTTTATAACCTTGTCGGTTACGCTCTTGCCGATTGTAAATTCGGGAGTTCCCATTGAACCCGGCGCCACTTCATACTTGTCAAAGACGATAACAAGTTCACCTTTCTTATTCCAATAGAAATTGCAATCCGCTTCGAGCTTTTCAAAGTTCTGACCGAAGTCTTCGTTATCCACCCAATAAACCGCATTTGAATCCTTTTCCATTCTATGCTTCATCTGCCGTTTTATTTCAGCTTCAACGGTGCTGTAAAACTCATCATTCGCCGCTATATCGCTGAGCTTCACGATTTCACCCTTTGTCTTGTCGATATGATAATATTTATAATAAGTGTTACTGCTTCCTGCCGCCTCGTGAACGGTGATTTTAAGAGTAAACCATTTATCCGTATTTGTCACAACATCATAATCAGCATAAATAGCACTGTGTCCCTCATCGCCTGTTTCTTTAAGCTCCTCATTAAATCTGTCCGCAAGGATTTTAGTTAATTCCTCGACATCCTTATTTATATAATCCGCCGCACCGCTTTCGCCCTCGATTTTAGGAACATTTATATCCATTTCGTGATAATCATCAGAATAGAAATAATTTCTGATTGTAACAACCTTGACTATCTTGCCGATAACAGGCACGTCGGCAAGTGATTTTGCATAAGCCTTGCTGAAATTCGGCATAAGCACCAAGAAAAAGAATACCACACAAGCCGCTGTGGAAAGAATTTTCGGGAAAATCTTGATTTTACTTGCCGATTTATTCGTTTCGGGCAAAGAAGCAAGTGCATTTTCAACCGCCTTACTTACGTTTTCGGGTATTTCTATGCTTTCTTCCTTTGCTTTTTCTTTTATATAATCGTCAAATTTATTCATTCTTGAAATCCTCCTTTAAGAGTTCTCTGAGCATTTTTCTTGCACGGGAGAGCTGTTGTTTAACCGCAATAGCCGTAGAATTTGTAATCTCGGCGATTTGACCTACCGAAAGATTTTCATAATAATACAGCACAACAACCGTTCTGTACGGCTGCTTTAAGCTCTCTACCGCAGAGCGCAGAGCAATAGAGGTGTCATCCTTTACGGGTACTGCTTGCGAAGCTTCGACCTCTTGAATGGGAATTACCTTAGAGTCTTTACGGATAAGCTCGACCGCCGTGTTATGTACAATTCGTAAAATCCACGGCTTAAACGATTTGACGCTTTTAAGCGTATCCAAATTCTTATATGCCCTGTATATTGACTCGCTGAGCACCTCTGCGGCGTCGGCGTCGTTTTTCACAACAGAAAACGCAAGGTAATACATAGCTTTTTCATTTTCCGTTATTTTCTCACAAAAGGCGTCTTTGTCAATCAAGCTCACTCCCCCTTAATTATTTCGGATGTTTTACGGCAAATCCACTCGCCCCACTGTTTATAATATTTCGCATACAGATGAGCGTTATCCTGCGTTTTGTCGGCTGATAAATTTCCGTCGGCATCGTCAAAAACGGGATTTGCGTCTATATAAAATACTTTCTTACCGTCGGCAAGTTTTGAAAGCTCGGAATTAAGACTGTTGATAGCGGTGTTGTTGATTACCTTATCGGAGTCCGAACGGCTCTTTGATACGTGCAGATTTGCTTGAACAAAGATTGTGGCATTCGGCTGCTTCTCCTTTATAAAGCTGATAAGCTCGCCATATTTCGACATAATGCTGTCAAAGCTGTATCCAAGCTCGTTAATGCCGAGCATTACATATATTTTATCGTATTTTTTATTAGACAGCAACTCATTTAATGTAACTTTTCCGACCTTTGGCACGGAAATTCTGTTCTTTTGAGCATTGAACACGCTCATACCTACGGTTGCGAAAAAATCTGCGTTATCAAGCCCCGCATATTCCATAAGACCGACTGTTCGTGAATCGCCGATAAACAACGCCTTTGATAAAATATCGGGATTTACAGGCTGCTGCGACGGCTCGGAGGTGCTCGGTGCCGTAGTAGGCTCTGCGGTAGTGCCTTCGGTCTGTGATGCGGTTACGGGTTGAGCGTCGGGAGTTGTATTATCTTCTTTTTTACCCGAACAGCCGTGAAGCGAGAACACAGCGGTTACGGTAACAGCTAAAATTAAAAGTGCCAAAGTTATAAAATTCGATTTTCTCATTTTACAGTCTCCTTAAAATCTAAAATACAAAAACGGGTCGTCAAAGCCCTTATACATACAGTAAATACTTGCGGAAAATATAACAAGCAATAATATCGGAACAAATACACTGTTCTTTATGCGTTCAAGCAACTTATACGGTAGCCTTGTCGAGAACAAAATCGAAACAATAAAGAAAAGACAATACTCTTTCAAATATTTAAGAAAATCATACTTAAACACCGATAACGCACCTGTTCCGAAGAACGGGAAAAGTCTTGTAAACAAAATGCCGAGCTCTCTCATATCCGACACGGCAAACACCGCCCACATAAGCGGAATAATCAAAATCATATAAATATGACCGATTGCGGGGTGTGAATTGAGAAATTTACCCGTTAAGTATTTTTCCGTCGCTATCAATAAAAATAAGATAAATCCCCATAGCAGGAAATTATATCCTGCACCGTGCCATATTCCCGTCAAGAGCCAAACAAACAACAGGTTAAACAGATTTCTCGCCTTTGAACATCTGTTTCCGCCAAGCGGAATGTAAACATATTCTCTAAACCACGAGCCGAGAGTTATGTGCCACCGTCTCCAAAATTCCGTTACGGTAAGGCTCATATACGGATGGTCAAAGTTTTTCGGCAGCTTAAAGCCGAGCATTTTTCCAAGTCCTACTGCCATTAGCGAATATCCGAAAAAGTCAAAATATATTTGAAACGAATACGCAAACAGAGCCATCCACGCAAGCGGCGTTGATACGCTCTCAAAGCCGATTGCAAGCGTTTGCGACCAAAGCTTTCCGATTGGATTTGCAAGCAGAACTTTTAATCCCAAGCCGAATATGAACATTCCCAAACCGCAAAGCACGGCAGAAGCGTTTATTTTTCTGCTTTTCAACGAGCCCTTGACACGAGAATATGTGACGATAGGCCCTGCTATGAGCTGTTCAAACATTGCGATATAAACAGCATATCTCAAAACGCTTTTTTCAGCCTTTGTTTTTCCCCTGTAAACGTCTGCGATATATGATATGCCCTGAAATGTATAAAATGATATTCCTATCGGAAGTCCCAACGACGGTATTTCCGACAGCTTCGGAATAAACGGTGTAAGCTGCGAAAATACAAAGTCCGAATACTTGAACACGCTCAATGCTATCAAATGGAACAGTATGCCCGATACAAGTATCGCCTTTTTGTGCTTTTGAGATTTTTCAATTCCGACGCCGACCTCAAAATCAACAATTATACTCAAAACAAACAACGCAAAATGATACGGCGTCTTTAATGTTCCGACAAGGTAAAAGCTAAGGCTGCCGATAAGCAACACGGCATTTTTCCACTTGTCGGGAACGATATAATAGCAGGCGAAAAACACCGGCATAAATATTAAAACAAAATTAAGACTGCTGAAAACCATAGCTTTTTTACCTCTCTGATATAAAGACGAAAGAGAAGTCAAAAAGGTGACAAAAAAATTCGGTGCAATCAAAAAAGATTACACCGATTTATTTGTTGATTATTTATTCGTCAATTTTAATTTTCTTGCCGTATTTGATTTGGTTTATAATAAAGCCGACAAGAAGCACCAACGCCAACGGAATTAACAGAATTATAAGAAGTAATACCGAAATTATAATTATCGGCAAGCCCTTTTTACTTTTAATAGTATGCTCGGGCTTTTCTTCCTCTGCCACTTCTCCCTGCTCGCCCTCATCATAGAACGGCATAATCGGAAGCTCTGTTTCGTAAGCGTTTATTCCTCTGTTATGAATAAGCGGCTCGGCAAAATCATAAAGCGAGTCAACCTTTAACAGCTTTTTGAGGTCGATATGTAAAACCGACAAAATCGAATCGAATATGCTTATAAGTCCCATTGCGATTTTGTACTGCGGTTGATCGGGATTATAGAGATTTTCTCCGCCGTAAAGGTTTAATACCATATCGATTATAAAATCAACTACGCTGTCATTCTTTATGTCGGCATAGTCCTCTTTTTTAAGTCCCGTCTCTTTTTTAGTCCACTTGGCAACCGTGCCGATTGTAAGCTTATTGAGAAGCTTTGCGACAGGCTTTATAAGCCAACCGAACTTATAAACGACCTTTTTCTTAATGCTAATTGAGGTAACCATATTGGCAAAGGTTTCCGTGTCGCCTGCGGCGGCCTTAACCATATCCTTTACCATACCCGCAAGCTGATTTTTGAGATACTCCTGCATATCGCCCTGCATTTCAAAATCAGGCTTTTCGGTTATTAAATCCGTCGTCGTCTTAACGCTTTTGCCGTCATCATCAACGGTAACCGTTCTGATTGTACCCGGATAGCCTATCGGAGAAGCGGTTGCGATAGTATAGAAGGTGTTTCCTCTTTTTGAGGTTATTTTATCTATGCTGTGAATATGGGTATGACCTGTGAGCATAAACTGCATACCGAGGTCGGCAAACTGCTCCCGTCTTACGTCAAAATCGCCGAACATATCGTTTTTTCCGATAAGTCCGTAAATCGGAGACGGCGCTATTAACGGGTGATGTGTCATAGCAAGCACAAACTCGCCGTTCGCCCTCGCCTTTTCAACCTCTGACCTTATCCACTCAAAGCAATCGTCGGAAACGCCGCTTTTGCCCGATAAATTCCTATCGTCATTTATCGCAAGCAGTCTGTAGCCGTCTTGAAGCTTAACGGAATATGACATACTCTGCCTGTGCACGCTGTCCGCCTGATCGGGACCGAACTCACGGTACATATCGTATAAATCCTCACGTCTTGCGGCAGGAATATCGACCTTTTCATCATTTCTGTAAGCATAGGTCTTTCCGTCGTCCTTAAAATCGTGCGTCGCCGTTAAAACGAATACTCTTTTGCCCGATTTTTTAAGGTCACGGAGCATCTCGATAAATTCCTTATGCGAGTCAAAGTCGCCGTTAGACGTCGTGTCGCCCGAAAGCAACACGATGTCCGTGCGATTGTCTTTTTTTATCTGCTCAAAGGCAGCTTTAAGCACTTCTTCCGCCCTTTCAAGCAAAAGCTGACTTTTTGAGTTGCCCTTTTCGTAAGCCTTGCCGTCTGTTCCGAGTTTCTTTGAGTAATAATGCGTATCGGTAATAACCGTAACCGTCAAAGGTTGTTTTGCCATATATCTATCACTCTTTCACCATCAGTTTATAGCCTTAGTTGCGATTTCCTCATTAAGCCTTGCGATAATATCGGAAAGAGCCATTGAGCCGATGTCGCCCTCGCCTCTTTTTCTGACCGAAACCGTCTTTTCTTCGACTTCCTTATCGCCGACAACAAACATATAGTTAATCTTCTGAAGCTGCGCCTCACGGATTTTATAGCCTATCTTTTCGCTTCTGTCGTCAACCTCAACTCTCATACCGTACTTTTCAAGCTCCGACTTAATCTCATACGCTCTCTCGTGATGACGGTCGGCAATGGGAAGAATTTTAACCTGAACGGGAGAGAGCCAAAGCGGGAACGCACCTGCATATTTTTCAATAAGAAGCGCAAGAGTTCTCTCATAGCAGCCGATTGACGTTCTGTGAATGATATAAGGATTTTTCTTTGTGCCGTCGGCGTCCGTATATTCCATACCGAACTTCTCCGCAAGCATCTGGTCAATCTGAATTGTGATAAGAGTGTCCTCTTTGCCGTGAACGTTCTTAATCTGAATATCAAGTTTAGGACCGTAGAAAGCCGCTTCGCCTATACCGATTTTATAGGGGATTTCAAGGTGGTTAAGGATTTTCTCCATAACGCCCTGAGCCTCGTCCCACTGCTCCTGAGTGCCGATATACTTTTCCTTGTCATTCGGATCCCACTGCGAAAATCTGTATGAAACGTCCTCATAAAGACCGAGTGTTTTAAGCATATATATCGCAAGCTCAAGGCAGCCCTTAAACTCACTTTCAAGCTGATCGGGACGGCACATAAGGTGTCCCTCTGAAATTGTGAACTGACGAACACGGATAAGTCCGTGCATCTCGCCCGAAGCCTCGTTTCTGAAAAGCGTAGAAGTCTCATTGTAACGAAGCGGTAAATCACGATAGCTTCTTGCCCTGTTAAGATATGCCTGATACTGGAACGGGCAGGTCATAGGACGGAGCGCAAAGCATTCCTTTGTATCGTCTGTCGGATCGCCCAAAACGAACATACCGTCAAGATAGTGATCCCAGTGTCCCGAGATTTTATAAAGGTCGCTCTTTGCCATAAACGGTGTTTTGGTAAGAAGCCAGCCTCTCTTCTGTTCCTCATCCTCAACAAAACGCTGAAGAAGTTGAATAATTCTTGCGCCCTTCGGAAGCATAATCGGAAGTCCCTGACCGATAACGTCGCTTGTTGTAAACAGCTCAAGCTCTCTGCCGAGCTTGTTATGATCTCTCTTTTTAGCCTCTTCAATGCGAGCCAAATGCTCTTCGAGCTCGGCAGCCTTCGGGAAAGCAACGCCGTAGATACGCTGAAGCATCTTGTTCTTCTCGTCGCCTCTCCAATAAGCGCCCGTGCATGAGGTAAGCTTAAACGCCTTAACGCTGCCCGTTGACATAATGTGCGGACCTGCGCAAAGCTCGTTGAATTCACCCTGCTTATATAAGGTTATATTCTCGCCCTTTGCTGCGTGCTCCTTGATAAGCTCGACCTTGTAAGTTTCGCCGTTGTCCTCAAAGTATTTGAGAGCCTCGTCGGGAGTCACCTCATACCTTTCAAGCGGCAAATTCTCTTTTACGATTTTTTTCATTTCAGCTTCTATTTTCTCAAGAATTTCAGGTGTGAAATTAACCTCGGAGTCAAAATCATAATAGAAACCGTTGTCAATAGCCGGACCTATTGCAAGTTTTGTATTTGGATAAAGGCGTTTAACAGCCTGCGCAAGAATGTGCGAAGCTGTGTGCCAAAATGTCTTTTTACCGTCTAAATCGTCGCCGAAAGTAACGATTTCAAGCTCGCAATCCTCCGTTACGGGAGTTCGCAGGTCACAATATTCTCCGTTAATTCTGCCGCCGAGAGCCGCCTTGTAGAGACCCATACCGATACTCTTTGCGATTTCAGCAACAGTGATGCCGCTTTCAAATTCCTTGACATCGTCTCTTAAAGTTACTTTAATCATACATATTTCTCCTTTCAAAAAGAAAAAGCACCTCATCCCAATATTATGGGATGAAATGCTCTAAATAACATTCCACGGTTCCACCCGTATTGCAAGGCAAACGCCTTACCGCTCTGTGCGACCTTAACGCAGTCATACGGAACGGCTTAATCAACGCTTTCGCCGTTCGCTCGGGAGTGGTATCCGACCGTGCCGTCCGATTTCGTTCCAGCCGTGCGAAACCTCTCTTTGCTCGGGCATCGGTTTTCATTCTCCGTCAACGCTTTGCTTTTATTACATTATATTATACATTTTATGCTTCGCTTGTCAAGAAATATTTTCATTGTTTTTTTTAATTCAAAAACGCTTATCAATTAAAAAAATAACCTGACCCCCCTACCTAATTTGCCACACTTCTAAAAAAATGTTACAATTAATCAATTTTTGAGGATGATGGAGAATGAAAAATGGAAGAAATACGCAATAAAAAATATACGCAAATAAATGAAGCAGAGAGAGAATTGATTGAAAGATTACTAAGAAACAACACTCCAAAAAAACAGATTGCAAGAATGCTGAGGAAAGAAATAAAACGAGGTTCTGTCGAACAACGCCGAGAAATAAAGACAACAAAAAAAGATGCCAATATCCCTATTTATCAAACCGAACTTGTCTATTTTGCTGATGTAGGTCAGCGTACATATAACGAAAACCGTTCTCATTGCGGCAGAAAATGCAAAATAATTGAATGCCGAGATTTTGTGAATTATGTTGAGCAACAAGTTATGTCCGATAAGATGTGGTCGTTAGACGCAGCTGCGGGCAATGCAAAAAGACTTAACCTTTTTGAGCAAACAGTTACAACACAAACCTTATACAATTGGGTTGACCTCGGTTTGTGCAATGTCAAAAACATAGATTTGCTTAAAAAGGCAGGCTGGAAAACACACCCTAAAAAAGTGCGTGAGCATAAAAAAAGTCTTGGTCGTTCGATTGATGAGCGTCCGGCAATAGTGGACTCTCGCTTAGAGTTTGGACATTGGGAAGGCGACGGCATTGTCGGTAAAGACCATAAAGGGCATTGGATTACACTAATAGAGCGTAAAACACGAATGGGTTTTGTTTTTAATGTTAAAGACAAGCAAGCATTCAGAATTGTCGAAGTAATAGACAAAATGGAGAGTATGTTCGGAGCACTATTTCCACTTGTATTCAAAACGATTACATTCGATAATGGAACAGAGTTTTCAAATTCAGCCTTAATGGAGGGCAATCAAAGGACAAAGATTTATTACGCACACCCTTATTCCTCTTGGGAACGTGGGTCAAATGAAAATTGGAACGGCCTTGTCCGTCGATATTTTACAAAGGGAACATCGTTTGACAATGTTCAAGATGATGATTTGCAAAGAATTCAGCATATGATTAACAATCTTCCAAGAAAAATGTTTAACTATAAGAGTTCAAGAGAAATGTTTATACAGGAATTACAAGCGCTGATAGAAACGCAAATAGCCGTAGCTTAAAATAAAACTGAAAAAGGAATTTAGAGCAATTACATTTTCGTAGTTGCTCTTTTTTTATATAAAAAACGAAAGGAGCAAAAAGCAAAATGCAAGAAGCTAAAACAATTGCGTTGTGCAACCAAAAAGGTGGTGTCGGCAAAACGGCAACAACAAGCTGCTTGGGTATTTCGTTAGCAGCGAACGGAAAGCGTATTTTGTTAGTTGATTTTGACCCACAAGGCAACCTTACGAAAGGGTTAGGTTATCGTGACCGCTCTAAATATCGTTACTCTGTAAAGGACTTGATATTTGATGAACTTAACGAAACACCCAAAGACTTTCAGGAATACATTGTCTCATCAGAGAATGTCGACTTAATTCCTGCCAATATCGACCTCGCCGGACTCGATATTCACTTATCAAGCGTTATAAGCAGAGAAACCGTTTTCAAACGAGCGTTGTCCCAATTCAAACCACACTATGACTACATTTTGATTGACAGTAACCCGGCTCTCAACCTGTTCACAATTAACACATTAGTTGCGGCAAACAGCTTGATTATTCCGGTGCAAGCCGAGCCGTATGCAACCGACGGACTATCTGACTTGTTACGCACAATTCAGACTGCCAAGCGACAGCTTAATCCGGAACTGTCTATCGACGGAATTCTGATAACTATGACTGACCAGCGCACAAACCTGTCAAAGCATATTTCGTCCGAGGTACGAAACGCTTTTGGAAATCAAATTAAGGTTTTCCATACGGAAATCCCACGGTGCGTTAAAACAGCTGAAGCTTCACTTTACGGTCAAAGTCCAATGTCGTATGCGCCGAACTCTGAATCGACAAGAGCATACAATCAACTATCAAAGGAGGTATTAAGTATCGATGACGGAATTGCCAAAAATCAACATAAGCAACCCATTAGATGAATTGTTTTCGACAGAGGAAGAACGTCAAAGCTCACAGCAAGAACGCATTGTTACAATCAATTGTTACGAGATTGACAGCTTCCAAAAACACCCGTTCAAAGTTAGAGATAATCAAGATATGGACGAGCTGATTGAGTCTATTCAAAAAAACGGAGTTATAATGCCGTGCATTGTTCGCCCGAAAGAAAACGGTCGATATGAAATGGTGTCAGGACACAGAAGAAAACACGCTGCTATTCGTGCCGGCTTAGACTCGCTACCCTGCATTGTCAGAGATTTAGACGACATACAAGCAACAATCTTAATGGTAGACAGTAACGCACATCGCCCATATATTCTTCCGAGCGAGAAAGCATACTCATATAGAATGAAGTTAGAAGCAATGAAAAGACAAGCAGGCAGACCAAACATTGAAAATGGAGTCCCAGTGGGACACAATTCTTTTGTGGGTAAATCAAGGGAAATTTTAGCAGCTGAAAGTCAAGACAGTAATACTCAAATTCAGCGTTATGTGCGCTTGACCTATCTCATTCCCGAACTGCTACAAATGGTTGATAATTCAGTCGAAAAGCCAATAGAAGCGGAAGCTCTGTCTATGGCAATGCGTCCGGCTGTTGAATTATCATATTTAACACCTGAAAATCAAAAAATTGTTCTTGACTTTATGCAGGACACACTTTCCACTCCCTCTCACGCTCAAGCTATACAGCTGCGGGCAATGCAAAGCAAAGGTATCTTAAATCCGCAAGGAATATATGACCTTCTTGCTCAAGAAAAACCAAATCAAAAACTAAGCAGTAAGATACCGATTAACAGATTTAGCCGTTATTTCCCACCGAATACAAGTGCCGAAGATATTGAAAAAGGTATCTTTAAGGCTCTTGATTTTTACCAAAAAGCTAAAGAACGAAAAGCGTCTTTCAAAAAAGGCGAAAAAGAAACACTATACTAAACGGAGGTGCGCTATGAAACACTATACGCAGGCAAACAGATTTTTGCAAAAGTACGGTTTTGATGCATTCAAAATCATTGCCGCCTATGAGGAAGCGACAGGCATTCCGCAAACTGAGCGATATGCAAGTTGGTATGGCGATTACGGTATATTCGAGCCGTCATTAAACGAGGATATGACTTATGATAAACTCCTCTCCCGTTACAATGCAGGACTTAAATACCTCGGTATTATTCACGAACAGGCTGAAACGGTTTGTAATCAATTTCTCTCGGAACAGCTTGCTGAGCATATCCGTGGGCAACTTAGCAGGCATAATGCTGACGGAGGAGAACGACATCGAGCTCTTCCTGATGCAAAAAACAAAACAAAATCAGATCCCTGCTTATAAAGGAAATGTGTGCTATGAAAAAAGTATTATCTATAAATAGAAACGGTAGTTATAACAAAGAATTTTACAAGCTGCTTTCAGAGAAAAAGATAACAGACATAACACAACGATTTGACTTTGAATACAATATTTTAGTTTTAGAAGGCTTATTAAAGAAAGGAAGTAAAGAATGAATAGATTTAACCCTATCCAAGAACACAAAAGCGAAGAAACCCCTATCTTTTCGCTTTGTTTATCACTTACAGGAAGCAAGCTTACGGCTGATGCAGACATTCTTAACACTCTAATAGCAGCAGGAGCAGATACATCCCCTCTGGTTCGAGCTCAGCTGCGTGAAATTCAAGATGAATTTTTACAAGTTCACAAAAGAGTTACGGAACAATTTGAAAAAGTATTAACTGAATTGTTCGGTGCAGAAGCAATAGCAAAAAACGAAACACAGAGTGTTTGTGCCAGTACCGCATTTTATATTGGAGGCGAAAGCGATGAAGATGAATAATCGTAATCTTAATATACTGCGTAAGATTATAGAAGCCGGTTATGCCGACGAAAAAACCATATCAACACTTACAGCGGAAGATATGGTGGATTTTTGCAGAGATTTGCGTGAAATGAAAGTCATAATCGAATTGCAAAAAGCTGTTAAAGCAAATACCCTTATTGCATTCCTGACTTCGCAGGAGGAATAACACAATGGCAAAACGAATTTATATTGATATGGACGGCACTTTGTGTCGCTTCCACGATGCCGAACATAAATATATTGAACAAATGTGGGAAAAAGGTTTCTATATAAATTTGCAACCTTTTGAAGAGTTTGTGAAAGCAGTATCTCTCTGTATTGACCGTAACGCCGATACAGAGTTTTTTATTCTCTCGGCAGTTTTAGATACCGAACCGCCTTTTGCCGAAGCTGAAAAACGAGAATGGTTACACAGACATCTTCCACAGCTCTCGGATGGCAATATGTTATTTATTCCCGCCGGGACAGACAAGAGTTCGCTTATTCCCGATATGAGTTCTGACTGTATTCTGATTGACGATTACAACAAAAACCTATCAGAATGGCGAATACAGGGCGGTACAGCAATCAAGTTCATCAATGACATCAATGACCGTGGGTTAGGTGCCTACGGCGGCGAAATCGGCAATATATGGGACGGCGAGCGTGTCAGATATAACGATAGTGCAATGGCAACCTGCTTGCGTATAGAACGCTTATCGGGAATTAAAAACACAATAGAAAAAGAAAATGCCTTTTACGGCTTTTCGGACGATGTTCTTCCCGACCAATTCCTTGAACTGCTGCCGAGTTATTTTTCCGTTCGTCAAACGCACGATACACACTTAATTCAAGAGTTATACCGCAAAGGCGAAGGCTTTTTTGATTATGAGTCTGTATCGGCTCATTCCCGAAATTTTGTCCGTGAAATAACAACAGACAAGCAAAACGGTCAGCTCGCACTCTATCAGCGTGAAAACAACTTGAATGATGCAATGATGAATTGCCTTGATACCTGCTACACCTTATCTCGTGCATACGCTATCTCGCTCAATAAAATGACCGGATGGATGATTGCTTCTATTCGTCAAGAACACCTTTGGCAAACTTACCCTGTTACCTGCTCAAATTTGCAATCATACATATCAAAGCAGCTTGCCCGTGATACAAGATTAACTGTTCTTGCGGACCAAATAAAAGCTATATCCACTCAAATAAACAAAGCCGAAAGCAGAGTATATCTTCCCGCCTCATCAGACGTGGAAATGGATGTTACCTCCGGTGGAGTTCAAAAAAGTGTTCTGTCCGATTGGTGCCGACAAATGAAAACTCTTATGAAAGACTATTCGGATGAATGGCGGCAGCTCGCAGGAACAGAATATCCAAATATTTTGTTCGGAAACGGACAAATCAAATATCAGAAATATGCTGATACTCAAAAAACTTCTCGAACTATCCATCAAAAATAATTTTAAGAAAGGACTGTTAAAATGGCAACGACAACAGTTTTTCGTGTAGAGAAAAATAAAAACTACACAACAATCTCTAATCATCATTTACAGGACAGAAATCTCTCCCTTAAAGCAAAAGGCTTATTGACATTGATACTGTCATTACCACCCGATTGGGATATGACATTAAAAGGACTGGTATCACTCAGCGGCGACGGTGTCGATTCGGTTCGTTCAGGTATTCAAGAACTTGAAAAAGCCGGATATTTGCGACGTTCTCGTTCTCGCAACAATCTCGGTCAGCTCTTATGTACTGAGTACACAATTTACGAACACGCAGTAACAGAAAATGTTGCTTCAGAGACAGAAATTGACGATAATTTGAATATAATATATAGTGAAGAAAGCCACATTGGAAAATCCGATGTGGACAAAAACAGCCAGATTGGAAAATCCGATGTGGATGAAAATAGCCAGATTGGAAAATCCGATGTGGATGAAAATACAACAGAAAATTTCGACGATAGCCAGATTGGATTTTCCAACATAGGAAAACCCTATATAGGAAAATCCCACACAATAAAATACTTAAATAATAAAGATACTTATAATATAAATAACTATCCTTATCAATCTACATATAGTAGTAAGTTATGTAGAGAGCCGAAAGAAAACTCGATTGATGAGATGGAAAAAGCACAAACGCTTTATGAAGAGCGAAAAGCTTATGAAGAAATCATAAAGCAAAATATCGCTTATGACTTATTATCCGAACAGAAAGAAATAAGCCGTGATTTTTTAGACTTATGTATTCAAGTGATGGTGGATGCTGTAACAAGCAACAAGCCATACATTAAAATCAAAGGTCAAGACATTCCGAAGGAAGCTGTCAAAAGCGTATTGCTTAAATTAGACGACGAAAACATATCCTATGTTGATATGTGCCTCTCCGAGTCAAAAACAGCCATTAAGAATATGCAGTCTTACATATTGACAGCACTTTACTGTTCCCAACACGGAGGCGACACCTATTTCAATCAGCTTGTCAAACACGATTATGCTTAATGACGGCAATATGACAAATTCGCACATTTGTATATACAAAAAAAGCGTGATAATATAGTTACAGATGAGGAACACATCATCAACAAACATACGGAGGTAAATATCTATGAAGATGAATTTAGAAAAATTCAAATCAGACAAGAAATTCAGAAACACCGTTCTTTGTTCGGTTATCGGCTTAATTCTTGTTATCGCTGTATCAGTTGCAGTTCCGATAGGCGTACACAACAGCAACATAAAAAAAGCGACAATCAGCGAACAAGCTGCTTCTACCGAACCTGAAACAATAACTGAAAACGAAACAGAGCCTGAAAGCGAAACAACTTCGGCAGAAGTTACCGAGCAGGAAACAGCGGAAGCGACAACTGTTGAAGCTTCAAAAGTCAGTCCTCCGAACACAAACAAAAGCAGCTCATCAGACAAGAGTAGTCCTGCAAAAGGAAAGCCGACTCAGAAAAAAAGCGGAAGCAAGAGCAATACCAAGCCTAAACAAGAGACGGGAACAACTTCACCACAGCAGACTGAACACGTATGGACGCAAGCAAAGGTCGATGCCGTTGTTACGGAGATTAAGCAATATGCTATCGACAAAGGATTTGTAATCAATTCAAGACTTACCACACAAGGTACAAGTTGGAGAAATCCTGCCAGCACAGAATCTACACCTGAAAGAGTGAAGTCAAGATTGCATTACTGTGTAGATGATATTTACACAATGGGAATGAATAGATTTGGATATATCCCTGAAGAATCATATCTTAATGTTGTAGCTCAGCAGTACACTGACAGCGACGGTAATACCCAATGGGAAATCTATGTCGTATATTAAATCATAAAAACTTGAATAAACGAACAAAAGAGACTTGTAAAAACAAGTCTCTTTTTTTTACTCTTATTCGTCCAATGTGGCGTTCACATAGATATTAAACAATACGAAAGGAATTTGAAAAATGAAAAAACAAACAAGTCGATTTTTAGCAGCTTTTCTAACTCTGTTAATGCTGTTTTCTCCGTTGTCGGTAGCGGTGTCTGCTTTAAGCGTCGGCGAAACAGTTAAGGTTAGCGGTGCAAGCGAATGGATTCCCGGCTTTTATTACAACTTCTCAAAGTCCGGCTTCGGCACAAATAAACACGGACAGCATCAACGTTTACACACAGCAGACGGAAGACCTGCCTATTGCGTAGAACCGAACAAGCACTTTACGGATGGTAATAAAACAATTCGTGAAACAATAGACTCTTTGCCTGAAAATGTGCAGGATAACATTTCGTTTGCATTTCTTTATGGCTTTGACGGTAACACAAAATACGGTTATTCGTGGCAGACGGAATATGTGGCAACACAGGGTGTCATTTGGGCATTGGTTCAAGGATATTTTAATACGGTACAAGAAGATACATTTTTAAACTGTGCGTTCGGTGGAAGCACTTCATCTGCCAACCGTGCAAACTGTAAAGCAGTGTATTCGAAAATTAAAGGACAGATTTTATCTCATAAAATTCTTCCGAGTTTTGCCGGCGAATTTCCTTCTTGGGGAAGTAAAATTACCCTAAAATACAATTTTTCAACAGGAAAATATGAAGGTAGCGTAACGGACGGCAACGGCGTTTTGTCAGGATACAGTTTTTCTTGCAGCGGTGTGAGCTTCACAAAGTCAGGCAACACTCTGTATATAAGCACCGACCGCATTTTAGATAATGCTACCGTATCAGGCGAACGAACAAGCAATTCTTATGTTTCCGTTTTGCCGGCGATATGTGCAGGCTACGCAGTCGGCTCCGACCAAACCACAGCTGTTGCTCTCAACTTAAAAGACCCCGTCAACGCATACTTTAGCTTGAAAACCGAATCCGTAGGACACGTTAAGTTAGTCAAGACTTCGGAAGACGGCAAGGTTGCAAATGTATCGTTGCACATCAGCGGTAACGGCATAGATAAAGATGTAAAAACGGGTAAGGACGGTACTATTACCGTTAAAAACTTAATCGCCGGATCTTATACCGTTTCTGAAATCACAAACGGCTATTATGTTCCGCAAACGGCACAGACTTTTACTATTCTGCCGGGACAGACAACTACCGTTACCTTCAACAACGTGCTCAAGCGTGGCTCTTTGACCGTAACTAAGACGTCTGAAGACGGTGTGCTCGAAGGACACCGCTTCCATCTGTTTGGTACCTCCGAAAGCGGTTTGGAAGTCAATGCTTATGCGGTTACCGACAACACGGGCAAGGCATATTTTAACGACATTCTCATCGGTAACGGATACACACTTGAAGAAGTGGATACAGGAATTCAATATGTTGTTCCCAACAGCCAAACAACCGATATTGCTTGGAACAGCGTTACAAACGCTTCTTTCAAAAATGTTCTAAAGAAGTTTACGGTTACAGTCAAAAAACAGGACAGCATAACCGGTAAAGCTCAAGGTAACGGAACATTGGCGGGTGCTGTATACGGCGTCTATAAAAATAATACGCTTGTAGATACATACACGACTGATGAAAGCGGCAGCTTTACATCCAAAGAATATATATGCGGCGATAACTGGACTTTGCGTGAGCTGACATCCAGCGAGGGCTATTTGGTTAATGAAACTGTTTATCACATCGGCGCAGAAGCCGGCAATTTCACAGTTGAGCACAATGCCGTTTCTATGGGTGTGACAGAGGATGTTATTCTCGGGCAAATTGCGATAATTAAGCACAACGACAACGGGGACACTCAAATCGAAACGCCCGAAGTCGGTGCTAAATTTGAAATATACCTCAAGTCTAAAGGCTCTTATGCTGCGGCAAATGACCGTGAACGAGACTTGTTGGTAATTGACGAAAACGGATTTGCCCAAACAAAAAAGCTGCCATACGGCATATATACAGCCCATCAAACAAGAGGTAAGGACGGTACAGAGTTTATTGAGGACTTTGACATTGTAATCAACAAGCACGGGGAAATCTACCGATATTTAATCAACAATGCAACCTATAAAAGCTACCTTCAATTTACCAAGACAGATGCGGAAACAGGCAAAACCGTACCGTTGGCAGGAACAGGCATACAGCTCTATGACCCGCAGGGAAATTTGATAACGATGACTTATACCTATCCTACGCCGACAACAATTGATACATTCTATACAGATAACAACGGACGGCTCGTCACACCCGAACAGCTTCCCTATGGCAAAGGCTATTCGGCAGTTGAGGTTTATGCATCTTACGGATATGTTGTTGACAAAACACCTGTGCCCTTCGATATAACACCCGAAACTATGACAAAAGACGGTGCATTAACGGTTGTTAACATTACTAAATCAAATATGCCACAAAAAGGCACAATTGACATCACAAAGCTCGGAGAGGTGTTTAGTTCCACATCCTTTGACGGCACATTCTATCAGCCTGTTTTTTCGCTTACAAATAACAAAGGTGCGGTATTTACAATTACTGCTGCCGAGGACATTATCACACCCGACGGCACAATACGTGCAAAGCAGGGCGATGTAGTAGACATCGTTACAATCGGAAACAGCACCTCTCAGTCAAAGCTTTTGTATCTCGGTAAATACCTTGTTCAAGAAACCAAAGCAGCCTACGGTATGGTTATAGACCCAACTGTTTATGAAGTATCCCTCACATACGCAGGTCAGGATATTTCGGTGACATCCACGGCAATAACGGTTACCAATGCACGGCAAAAGGCGGTTATTGACCTCAAAAAAGTTTTAGAACAAGACGACTTATTCGAACTCGGCAATAATAACGAACTGCAAAAAGTGCAGTTTGCCCTTTATGCTGCCGAAGATTTAACGGCAACGGACGGCTCTGTAATCCCGAAAGACGGGTTATTGGAAATCCTCTCCTTGAATGCTGACGGCACAGCAGAATTTGCAACAGATTTGCCAGTAGAAGCAAAAGCTTATGTAAAAGAGTACAGTACGGACGAACACTATGTTCTTTCAGATACGAAATATCCTGTAATCTTTGAATACGCCGGACAAAATGTGTCTGAAGTCCGCATTTCAGTCAATAACGGTAGCGCAATCGAAAACACGCTCAAGCGTGGCAGCATAATCGGCAAGAAGAGCGACGAACAAGGAAATGCACTTGCTGATGCTGTTTTCGGGCTGTTCCGTATAGAAGAAACTGAATACACCGAAGCGACGGCACTTTTGACTGCTGTGAGCAACAATGACGGCGTTTTCCGCTTTGACAATGTTCCTGTAGGCGAATATGTAGTTATTGAGCTTTCCGCACCCGAAGGTTACTTGTTAGATAATACACCTATACCCGTAACTCTCAACAAAGACGGACAGATTGTCACGATTAAGGCTGTCAACATATGGGCAAACGGTAAGCTCATCATCACAAAATCAGACTTCTCTGACGGAACGCTGTTACCTAACGTTGGATTCCGTATCCGCAACGAGCAGGGCGAAATTGTCAGCGAAGGCTATACAAACGAAAACGGCGTCGTTGAGTTTGACGGTTTGAAAAGAGGAAAATATACCTATCAGGAATTTGAAGCAAAAAGCGGGTATATATTAGACGAAACCGAATACCCGTTTGAAATCACAAAAGAACAGGCGGTTGTAGAAGTCAATATAACCAATAACAAAGTACCGATACCGGTAGAAATTCCGAAAACAGGAAATAAATCCAAAACATTATACTTCGCCGCAGGAACCCTCGGCGTATTGAATTCGGCAGCTTGGATAACACTTTCGTTCATTAAACGACGCAAGACTAAAAGCACTTTGTAATCACAAGGTGCTTTTGTTATTTTAGACCATATCTTTTTTATCGGTTCCTCCTAAACACGCAAACGGCGGCGCAGAAGATACACCTGCGTCGTTGTTTTGTGTGGGAGAAGAAAGGAAATATATATGCAGCTTAAAAAATATCCGATTGAATTATTCGGCGATAAAACAAAAACAGTTCACAGAAAACATAAAATTCGGTATATCAGCCCTATCCAATTTGAACAGCAACAAAACGCTAATATTTGCGGATATACCGATTTAAGACTTCGCAAAAGCAAAAAGCACAAAGAGCCGATAGGAGTATTAAGCGATAACGAGAGCGATATATCTTATGTTTATTCTACCCGTTCAAAAACGGCAGCCATAAAAGGATATATCAAGCTTAAAGACACGGAAAACAAATATATAGCTATCACATCAAACTCTATTCTTCCGTGGCTGCTTATTCTCTTAGCTCTACTCTTGTTAATTCTGATTTCTATATTGTCCTTTTGCAATAAGCAACATCCCGGGTCTCCGATATTTCGTCCTAACATAGAACATAATACCGACACCAACGAAGAAAAAGAAAACGAAGCAAAAGGAATTCAAGTCAGAGGATTTACTACTTGGTCAATTCCGGCTAACACAAGCAAAAATCTCTCCATTCCGCTTGAGAACCCCGAAGGCAACCCTTGTTACTTCTCGTTTGAAATCTTGCTCTCTGATTCAGGAGAGGTAATATATTCATCCGATATGGTTCCGCCCGGAGAGAAAATATCAAGAATAAATATAACCCGTGAGTTTGACGCAGGCGACTACCCTGCAACTATCAAGATTAAGACTAACGAATTGACAACCGGAAAAGAAATAAATTCTCCGGCAATACAAATCATAATACACGTTAGTTAATTTAAGCACTTAATCGTTTTTTCTTTAATGGCAAGGATAAAGAAAAGCATTAAGGAATATAAAACAAAGGAATGATTTAACTATGAGAAAAATGAAAAAGGTATTTGCTGTAGTTCTTGCAATAATGTTGTTTGCAACATTAAGCACAACAGCATTTGCAGCAGACAAAACACTTACTGAAAACCACATTACCGATACAGCTCTTGTATATTATCAGGCAGGTAAAGTTGACAATAAGGGTAACGATGACCCGACAGACGATGTCGTATCAGGTACTTATACCGTAACAATTCCCGAATACATTAAAGCGGCAAAGGTCGGCGAGACTCCGGAAACAAGCAATGTAACAGCTAAGGACGTTCTCATCCCTTACGGTACTAATCTTACCGTCGCTGTTACGTTCGAAAATGCTCTTGCTCTTTCGGATAATGCATCAACTAAGATTGCTTATAATATGCAGGCTAACGGCACAAAGATTGTTTCCGGTGATACAATTCTCACCGTAGCTGCCGGTGATCCGAACGGCACATCCACCGTTCCCGTTGGTGCTGTTCTCACTCAGGCACCCATTTTTGCCGGGGCTTATACAGATACAGCGACTTTCTCCGTTACTGTTGCGTAAGACAGTTTTTAACCTTTCGGTTTAACAGCTTCCTTGTCGGCTGTTAAACCGTTTTTTCAAAAACAAAAAGGAGTGTAAAAAGTGAAAATAACAAAACACACTAAACGCTTTGTTTCAATTTGGTTAAGTGTACTTATGTTAATATTGAGCGTTCCTACCATTGCATTTGCAAAAGAAGTGGTTGGAACAACCCCTGTAAGCTATGTGGAAGATACATCTTATACCGTCTCAATCCCCAAATACACGAAAGCTCAAGAATACGGCGATGCGGTTAATACCGTTGCTAATACCGTAAGAATCATAAACGCACAGCTCAACAACGAAACAACGCTTGTCGGTACTGTATCATACAGCGGTGTTATGACCGAGCAGCGAGGAGCTACTATTCCGTATAAGCTCGTTGACGATAGCGGAGATGTCGCAAGCGGTTCGACTATCATAACCCACAAAGCAGGCTCGCCGGACACAGAAGAATATAAATTTGGCGTAGCCGTAACCGAACAAGCAAAATATTCCGGAACATATTCCGATACAGCTGTTTTTTCGTTTGACGTTAAAGATAAAACATACACAGCTGAAGAAATTGCTGCCGATGAGCATTTATATGCAATCGGCAAAAATAAAGCTGAATGGGTGGTAGCAAGGTTCAATGATGATTATTCAAGCGTTACTGTATTAGCTAATGGAGAAGACAGCGACGGCATAATGAAAGATTATCAAACGCTTCATCCCTATTACGATGCAAATGCCACAGATTCCGGACTCGATATATCAGGAAAGTTTAAGTTGAAAGAACAAGGTATGCAGAATACGGACTTCCTTAACAATATAGGTGAAGCTTCTCCTATGGCAAAACACGGAATGACTTTGAATACCGCTATAATTAAATCAGGCGTGAAGAATATCGGTGCAGGCGCATTTATGCTTTACGATTATTCAGAAGCTGTAAATTGGGATGAAAATTACCAAAAAACACTTCGTGAAAAATATTCTCACGAAGATGGAACTATGGGATTAAGACATATCAGCATTGCTGACACGGTAGAAAAAATCGGAGATTGTGCATTCTTGAATAATACCGGTTTAAGATGCAATAAGTATTCAACAACGCCAACCTCAATCGTTATACCGAGTTCGGTAAAAACAATAGGAAAACTTGCATTTACGGTTTGGATTCCCGGCAGCACTATTTTCGTTGGCTTAAATGATAAAGTCGTGGCTAATGTTAACGAATTATACCTGCCGATAACTTTTAACGAGGGATTGGAAACAATAGACGAGCTCGCTTTTGCGTGTGCAGGTATTGTTGCAACGCCAAAGGGTAAAATATCTGATATATCTAATATTAACGCTTCACAATTCAACACATCTTTGCCTGTATCACTTAAAGATATTAAAGCCGGAGCTTTTTCGACAACAAGCGTTATCGGTAATGTAACATTATCCGGCAACGTGGGAGCGTATGCTTTCAGTACAAGTAACTTTTGGGGCGAAAACCACGCCGGTGTCGATGAGCCTATATCAAACTCGTTGAGCAATGTTACTGTATCCGGAAATGTCGGCGAATACGCTTTCGCAGGACATTTTAATATTGATACTATAAATTTGCTTGACGGTTGCACTTCTGTCGGAGAAGGTGCATTCACTTCATACAGAACACTTAATATAGGCAGGAACTTAAAGGACATTGTTTGTAGTTATACAGACGACTTACACATTGGATTTAGGAATCCCGTGAGAATTTCCGGTTCGTTTAGCAATTTCAGAGGAGATTTATACCACGGAGAAAAAAATCAATACTCCGGAAGACCTGATTTAAGCGCACTAAATCCAAAAGAGTTTGCAGTTCGCTGTAAAGAGATAAACGTCAGCACCGACAATCCATATTATACTTCTGTTGACGGAGTTCTCTTTGACAAGGACGTCACAAAGCTTCTAATTTATCCTGCCGGAAAAACTTCAACATCAAAATATGGTTATGCAGTTCCAAAAACTGTTAAAGAGATAACAACATACTCTTTTGAACATACATCACTTGATAGCATTTTGCTGCCGAGTTCGGTTATAGCTATTGCCGGTAAAGGATTAGGTGCAGATAATAACGATACCGCATCAGCTTTCTGCAATACAGATAAATTACCGCAGACCATTTATGGTGTAAGCGGTTCGTACGCACAAACGTGGGCGAACAACAATAATTTGCAATTTGTCGATTGCCAAGACGCATATCGAGGACCGCAGACCGTAACAGTAAGCTACGACTCCAATGGTGGTAAAGGATATATGCCTTCATATACCGTTACAACCAAAGAGCCGTTCAATAAGATGGAATTTACACTTGCTCTGAGAACTCCCTTTACCAAAGATGGCTACGAGTTCGCAGGTTGGGCATTCCGAAATAATGTTACGGGAGAATACCTCAAAAACGAAGGACAGATTATAACCATTTCGGCGGCGGACCTCGAACAAATGGCAGCTGAAGTCGGCGACTCATACACAATTCCTGCCGAGGACAATTTTATCGGTTATGACGGTAGCTGCAATTCATATAGCGTAGTTGCTCAATGGACAGCAAAATAAACACAGGAGGTATATACCTAATGGCTCAAAAATTTGACGTTATATCAGAGCTTTATGACAGAGCTTGTTTAGAAATAATAACTGACCCTGTAAAATGGCAATCATTTCTCCAGACCGCCGGAAGAAATTTTAAGCTGCGTTTTGACGAACAGATCTTACTTTTCATACAAAGACCTAATGCGACGGCTGTTCTTGAAATCGAACGTTGGAATGAAACATTTGAAAGATGGGTTAATAAGGGTGCAAAAGGTATTGCTGTTTTTGAGTCTGCCGACAGAAGCCGACAAAGACTTATTCATTATTTTGATATTTCAGATACGCACGAAAGCAGTCATTCCCGACCTGTTCCGATTTGGAATATGAAGCCTGAGTATGAAACAACGGTAATCGAAGCACTCAAAAATGCTTTCGGTAGTGTTTACGATATAACAAGCCTCGAAAGTGTTATAAAAGAAAGTGTTTCTAACATTATTAAAAACAACACCGAAAAATACATTTCTGATTTTATGAATGTTGGATTAGGTAGTGATATAAAATCTTTACCTACCGAAGAAGCTAACTCTTTATATTTAAATTTCGTGAAAGATAGCGTGTCATATATGATAATGGCACGATTAGGGTTAGACGTTGATAAAATTTATTCTCCTTCGGATTTTGCAGTCCTTTCGAAATTTAATTCACAAGAAGTTTTTAATGCGGTTGGAGTTGCAACAAACAAAACCGCAAAAATCGCTCTCGAACAGATAGCAAAGTCCATTTTAATGTACGAACAAAAAAATCGCACATTTGATTTATCTGAAAATAAGAACTATAATGCAGATGTAAATAAAAACGAAGGGAGAAACAACTATGGAAATAACATACACGCAGGTGGGAGATTATCTTCTTCCGGACTTGAAGTTACCGGAACAACCGGAAGTAACGCTGGGAAGATGGGCTCAGATGAGGAGAAATTACCTGAAGGAAGAGCACGAAATCATATATTGCAATCTACTGACGAAAGGGATTCTGATTCAGCACTTGGCAGAAGTGGAAGAGAGAGCAACGGAATTGGAAGAGAGCTTAGTCAAGCAGATGGCGAAAGACCAAGGCGTGACCGAGCAGCTGAAAGCAGACGATATGATGAAATGGGTAGGTCTGATGAACAACATCAGACACTCGGCTCAGGAAATCGTGAAGGAACAAGTGATTTACGCTTAGATGCCAAACCGTTGCCGTCCGTAAACGAACAATTAAAACTATTTGAACAAGCAGAGGTAAGCAATACAACTACCTCTGCTTTTTCTATTCCACAAGAAGTAATTGATGCAACCGTTCGACAAGGTTCAGGCTTTGTCGATGGCAAAATGCGTATTTATGAACAGTTCCAAAAGAGCTTTTCAACAAAGGAAAATGCAGACTTCCTTAAAAAAGAATATGGTATCGGAGGTTCTTCCCACGCAGGAGGATTTGAAGGATACAGCAAGAATTTCGATGCCAAAGGATTGGAAATCTATAAAGGATACGCTGAAGACCGTCCAAGAGTAATGCTTAAATGGAGTCAGGTAGCAACCCTTATAGAGCAGCAAATCTCACAAGGAAGATACTTAAACGATAAGGAATCAGCAAGGTATCCACAATGGCTTGAAAAAGAAGAAGCAAGACGAGCTGAAATTGAAGAAGAGAAAAGAAACCGTGAAATTCTATCTACTGCTCCACACGCAGAAACAGAGCAACCCGACAACGACGATATAATCGGCAAGGAAGTTGTTATTGATGACCGACGATTTGTCATCGAAAAGGTCGAAAAAATCAGCGGCGATGTTTCAATGCGAGATATTACTTTTGAGGATACAGTCGGCATTCCCATTAACCGCATAGAGAATATTGATTTTGTTCGCAGCTTACTTGCCGAACAAAGTATTGACAAAACACAGCCATTTGAGGACGAATACAGGCTTTTAAGCCGCCTTAAGTCTGATTGCGAATACTTTTTAGGCACGGGAGCAAGAGCAGAAAAGCACTTGTGGGCCGGAAGCGTAGATGAGCAGATTGATAAAATGCGAGAGCTTTACGACCTACTCCCCGAAAAACCGGAGTGGTTATCCAAACAAGATATTGATAACTACGAAAGGCAGATGATAGAGTCTGCACAGAGCAAAAACAATTATGAATATCATCTCGGCGATACGGTATATATAGGAGCTTCAGAATATGAGGTTTTATCATTCGACGATAACAGAGTAATGCTCTACGACCCGAAATTTCCGTTATTTAACAAGGAATTTACAAAGGATGAGTTTGACCGAAAAGTGCGTGAAAATCCGCTTAATGACCACTTAATCGTTGAGAATGAACCGATGTTGCATTTTGATAGCAACGAGTTTGAAAAGCTTATTCCGCACGGTATGAGATACAAGCAAGCTGAAGTTGTAAACGATAATGAAATGTATTGGGTTACACAAAACATATTTACAAGCGTAGAGCTTCAGCAATTTCAAAAAGCGATTAGGGAGTATGATGGTAACATCGAAAAATTCTATGTTACCTCTCGGGATATTAGTTCATCTTACAACTTTGAAGATGATAGAGCAAACAAAGTATTAGCTGTTGTTACACCCGATAGCATTCAACAAGATGATTATGTGAAGGCAATACAGGAAGCCGGTTTTGGCGAATATCTAAATGAAGCTGTTGAAGAAAAAGAAACCGCAACGGATTATGAAGATGTTTTCTTTGTCGATAAAGAAAACAAAACGGTTACTTGGATGTACTATAACCCCGACAGCAATGCCGGCGGTCAGTATGTAATAAACACTATAACCTTTGATGAAGTCAAAGAAGCTGCACAAAAGCACAAATCGGCAGATGACTTCTTCGATTATCTCGGCAGTATTGCAAATCAGGAGCTTGCCGATGTGGGTACGGAATGGTTTGAGGACGCAGAAGCAGAATTTCATAAGACGCCGGACTTGACCGACTGTTCCCCTGCTACAATGGCAGTACTTATTGAAAATACTGAAAGAGCCGATATGGTTAAAACTAATATCGACAACGAGCCTGAGCCGATTGTTCCTGCTTGGGAACAAAAGAAAAAATCGAAAGCACATAGCTTTGACTTGCACCCGGATATTCCGATGGCGGAGCGACACAGCTTCGATTTAGCACACAATCCGGTTGAGGAAGTGAACAAGAAAGAACGCTTCCACCGAAATTATGCAGCTATATCCGTACTTAAAGAATGTCAGAATGAAAATCGCTTTGCCACTCCCGAAGAACAAATAATTCTTTCAAAATATGTCGGTTGGGGCGGTATTCCCGAAGCATTTGATGAGCGAGCCGGTTCTTGGCAGAGTGAATACACAATGCTCAAAAACATTCTCACTCCCGAAGAATATGCAGCAGCGAGGGAAAGCACATTAACTGCCTTTTATACTCCACCTGAAGTAATCACAGCCATATATAAGGCTATGGAGCAGATGGGCTTTAAGGAAGGCAATTTGTTAGAGCCGTCCTGCGGTATCGGTAATTTCATCGGTATGCTGCCAAAGTCAATGGAAAACGCAAAGGTTTACGGTGTTGAACTTGATACCGTTTCGGCGGGTATTGCACAGCAGCTTTATCAGAAATCCTCAATAGCGGCACAAGGATTTGAAGAAGTCAATGTGCCGGACAGCTTCTTTGACGGAGTTGTAGGTAATGTTCCGTTTGGCGATTTTAAGGTACTTGATAAGAGATATGATAAGTACAACTTCCTTATTCACGACTACTTCTTTGCCAAGTCCCTTGATAAATTACGCCCCGGCGGTGTAATGGCTCTTGTAACAAGTAAAGGTACAATGGATAAGGATAATCCCTCTGTCCGTAAGTATATTGCTCAGAGGGCGGAGCTTCTCGGAGCAATCAGACTTCCGAATGATACCTTCAAAGGCAATGCCGGAACAGAGGTTGTTTCTGATATTCTTATCTTGCAAAAGCGAGATAGACTAATTGATATTGAGCCTGATTGGGTTTACCTTGACACCGATGAAAACGGAATAAAGATGAACTCATATTTTGTTCAGCACCCTGAAATGATACTGGGCGAGATGAAGATGGTATCAGGTCGTTTCGGACCGGAAGCAACTTGCGAAGCATTTGAAAACGCAGACCTCGGAGAACTGTTGAATGAAGCTGTTATCAATATTCACGGAGAGATCTCTGAATATGAGGTTGCAGATGAGCTTGATGAAGAAGATAATTCTATCCCGGCAGACCCAACGGTAAGGAACTTTTCCTATACTGTACTGGACGATAAACTCTATTTCCGTGAGAACTCCCGTATGTCGCCTGCCATAGTATCTGCAACTGCCGAAAATCGTATCAAGGGTATGGTTGCTATTCGTGACAGCGTTCGCAACCTGATTGAACTGCAAACCGAGGATTACCCGGACAGCGAAATCAAACAGGCACAGGAAAAGCTGAACACTCTGTATGACAGCTTTACAAAGAAGTACGGATGCTATCTGCTCTTGAGGTCATCAACGAAAACGGCGAGCTTGAGCGCAAGGCAGACATGTTCTATAAAAGAACAATCAAGCCACATAAAGCCGTAACAGAAGTTGACACAGCTGATGAAGCTCTTGCAGTATCGATGGGCGAAAAAGCCTGTATTGATATGGAATATATGCAGCAACTTTCCGGTAAAAGTGAGGAAGAACTATTTGACGACTTAAAGGGTGTAATCTTCTTAAATCCGCTTTACGGCTACGGGAATGTAAGCGAGCAGAAGTATTTAATGGCCGATGAGTACCTTTCGGGGAATGTCAGAGAAAAACTTATCACAGCCAAAAAATCTGCCGAGGTGTATCCCGATGATTATAAAATCAATGTGGAAGCTTTGGAGAAAGTCCAGCCGAAAGACTTAACCGCAAGTGAGATTGCGGTAAGACTTGGTGCTACTTGGCTGCCGCCTGAAATCATACAGCAGTTTATGTTTGAGTTCTTGGGTACACCCTATTACGCACGTTGGAATATCAAAGTCCATTTCTCTCAATATTCCGGTGAATGGAATATCGAGGGCAAGAGCTACGACCGTTCCAATGTGAAAGCATACAGCACATACGGCACTTCTCGTATCAATGGATACAAGATAATCGAGGAAACGCTGAATTTAAAAGATGTTCGTATCTTCGATTATGTAGAGGATGAGGACGGTAAAAGGAAAGCTGTTTTAAACAAAAAAGAAACGGCAATCGCACAGGCTAAACAAGAACTTATAAAGCAAGGCTTTCAAGACTGGATATGGGCTGAACCTACCCGCCGAGAAAAGCTCACGAAGATGTATAACGAAAAGTTCAACAGCATAAGACCCCGTGAGTATGACGGAAGTCATATTACCTTTAACGGTATGAACCCCGAAATTGACCTGCGTGAACATCAGAAAAATGCTGTGGCTCATATTCTTTATGGTGGTAATACCTTGCTTGCACACGCAGTCGGCGCCGGTAAAACCTTTGAAATGGTGGCAGCTGCTATGGAGTCTAAAAGGCTTGGACTTTGCAATAAATCTCTGTTCGTTGTACCAAATCATTTGACAGAGCAATGGGCGGCAGAATTCTTACAGCTCTATCCGGCGGCGAATATTCTTGTTGCGACTAAGAAAGACTTCGAAACAAAAAACCGCAAGAAGTTCTGCGGCAGGATTGCAACCGGAGATTATGATGCCGTTATTATTGGTCATTCGCAGTTCGAGAAAATCCCGATGTCCATTGAAAGACAGAGGGCGATTTTGGAGCAACAGCTTGAAGAACTGACAGATGGCATTGCGGATTTGAAGCGAAACCGTGGAGAGAATTTCTCTATTAAGCAGCTTGAAAAATCGAGGAAAGCCGTAAAGCAAAAACTTGAAAAGCTCAATGACCAAAGCCGAAAGGACGATGTTGTAACCTTTGAGGAACTTGGTGTTGACCGACTCTTTATTGATGAAAGTCATTATTACAAGAACCTCTACCTCTACACAAAAATGCGTAATGTAGGCGGCATCGCACAGACGGAAGCTCAGAAATCCTCCGACCTCTTTATGAAATGTCGTTACCTTGATGAGCTTACAGGTGGACGAGGAACAATCTTTGCAACGGGTACACCTATCAGCAACTCTATGGTGGAACTCTACACTATTCAGCGTTATTTGCAATATAACACGCTTGTTAAGAACAACTTACAACACTTCGACGCTTGGGCTTCAACTTTTGGAGAAACGGTAACAGCCGTCGAACTTACTCCCGAAGGAACGGGATACAGAGCCAAAACACGCTTCGCAAAATTTTACAACTTGCCGGAGCTTATGGCAATGTTCAAAGAAGTTGCCGACATAAAGACTGCGGATATGCTCGACCTTCCCGTACCACAAGCACATTACCATAATGTTGCGGTTAAGCCTTCGGAAATGCAAAAAGAAATGGTTGCTTCTCTTGCAGAGCGAGCTGAGAAGGTTCGTGGCGGTGCTGTTGACTCCAGTGTGGATAATATGCTGAAAATAACGAATGACGGCAGAAAACTCGCTCTTGACCAGCGTATGCTCAATGATATGCTGCCCGACTTTGAGAACAGTAAAATCAATGCTTGTGTCGATAACATCTACCGTATATGGGCTGAAACCGCCGATAAGAAATCGGCGCAGCTTGTGTTCTGCGACCTGTCAACGCCAAAGAACGATGGCACATTCTCTGTGTATGACGATATCAGAAAAAAGCTCGTTGAGCGTGGTATTCCCGAAAGCGAAGTTAAATTTATACACGAGGCAGATACCGACATCAAAAAGAAAGAACTGTTCCAAAAGACCCGCAAGGGCGAAGTCAGAGTCTTGCTTGGCTCTACTCAGAAGATGGGAGCCGGCACAAATGTTCAAGACAGACTTATCGCACTTCACGATGTGGATTGTCCTTGGCGCCCTTCAGACTTGGAACAGCGTTCCGGTAGAATTATTCGTCAGGGTAACTCGAACCCAGATGTTGATATTTTCCGTTATGTTACGGAACAGACCTTTGACGCATACCTCTATCAGCTCGTTGAAGGAAAGCAAAAGTTTGCAAGTCAGATTATGACAAGTAAATCTCCGGTCAGGTCAGCAGAGGATATTGACGAAACTGCACTATCTTATGCCGAAATCAAAATGCTCGCCACAGGCAACCCGTACATAAAAGAAAAGATGGATTTGGATATTCAGGTTCAGAAATTGAAGCTGTTGAAGTCCAACTTCCTCTCGGAAAAGTATCGTCTTGAGGACAAGATAATTAAGTATTACCCTCAACAAATTACCTCTTTACAAAATAAAATCGAGGGACTTAAACAAGACGTCGAAACTGCAAAGCGTAACCCAAAACCAACAGACGACCACTTTGTCGGTATGGAGGTTAATGGCGTTTTCTATTCCGAAAAAGCAGAAGCCGGTAAAGCAATCATTGAAGCTTGCAAGCTGATGAGTAGTCCTGAACCTATTTATCTTGGCAAATATCGTGGCTTTGATATGGAACTTTCGTTTGACACTTTAGAGCGAACATATATGATTAAGATTAAAGGTTCTACAAGTAGAAATGTATTTCTTGGAGAGGACTCTTACGGCAATATTACCCGAATTGACAACGGTGTAGAAAAGTTTTCGGAAGCTTTATCCTTTGCCGAGAATGAGCTTGTAAACACGAAAGCTCAATTTGAAACTGCTAAATCAGAGGTCGAAAAGCCATTTGCACAGGATGAAGAATTGAAAACGAAGCTTGCCCGACTGGACGAGCTTAACATCCTGCTCAATATGGATAAGACCGAAAACGAGATTGTCGGCGGAGAGCCTGATGAGAGCGAGGTACCGAAAAAGCAAAAAGAGAAGATTTTTGAACGATAACAAAGTCTATTGACATCAGTTATCATATATGATAACATAACAACAAGGGAAAGGGATGAAGCTTTATGACAGATAAAGAAATGCTGGCTTTAAGACAAAGTATTATTCAAAAACTAACGCAGGCAAGGCTTGAAAATGGATTGACACAAGAACAACTTGCAAAGCTTATCGGTACGCAGCGTTCTAATATCTGTCGCATTGAGAGCGGAACGCAAAATCTCTCCCTTGATATGATGCTGAAGATTGCCGAAGCACTCGGAAAAGACATCAGCATTATGCTTGAAGAAAGGAGTAAACCTATGACGAATGTTTACAGCCTTCGCCTGTATGACGAGGATTTAATTACCTTTTCTCTTGAAGAAAAAGGACTCGAAGGCTTACAGGCGAATATTATTTATTTCGACACGCAAAAGGAAAAACTCTTTCCTCTTGATTTAGAGCTTACAAATGAAGGAATTGTCAAATGGCTCGAAAAAAGAGTTATTCCGAAAAACCGACAGTTCGTAGATGAAATATTGAAAACTTTAGGTCTTAGCGTAAATAACACCAAAGGCATTATCGATGTTTGTATGGGCTTATCATTAAATGATAGTTATTGGGTGGTACCTGCTGATTTCAAAGGCGAGTTTGCCGACTATAATCTTTATGAAAACCGTTTTTCAGAAGCTTTATCTTTGGTTGCGTATACGGGAGTAGGCGGAAGCAACGAAGCATTTTCAACTTCGCCTGAGCTTACCACAAACGGTATGCTGAGAAAAGCTTGGCGGTTTGTAGATAACGACGAAATTTACCTTTACAAAGGCGGAACGGAGGGTGCAGCCAACACCGGAAACGAACCATACAGTGAGTATTATGCCTGCCAGATTGCCAAAGCAATGGGACTGCCTTGCGTGCAGTATGATTTAGAAAATTGGAAAGGTATCCTTGCTTCAAAGTGCAGACTTTTCACAAATATTGATACTGCTTTTGTTCCCATTGGAAGAATTCTCGATAAGAGTACGTTGAAGGATTGTATAGACTATTACGCTTCTTTGGGAACAGATTTTTATGAGCAGCTTTGTAGTATGCTTGTGTTTGACTCCGTAATATACAACGAAGATAGGCATTTCGGAAATTTCGGCGTACTACGTGATAATCATACGGGACAGATTATTTCTCCCGCCCCGATATTTGATAACGGTTTGTCATTGTTCAACTTTGCAATGCCTGACGATTTCAAAAATTTGGAAGAGTATGCAAAAACCCGTTCCAATCCATACAGAATTTCCTATGAAGAAATCTGCAAGGAAGTTATGGGAGCGAAGCAAAAATCACAGCTTCGCAGATTGATAGGTTTCAAGTTCAAACGTCATCCGTCACTTAATCTTCCCGAAGAAAGACTTGCTGCGATTGAAAAGCAAGTCAATGAACGAGTGAGGGAGCTGCTTGCACTTCCGTCCCGAAGAAAGACAAAACAAAAGGATGAACCCACAAGATAATAGGTAAACATTTTTAAGTCGCTTGGTTTTCCGAATGAAATCAGGCGACTTTTTCTGTTTCAAAAAGGAGTTTTGAAAGATGAATGTAGAAAAATTAAGAGAAATGTATCCGGAGGGAACGAAGATTATCCTTCAAGAAATGCAAGGCGAAAGTCAAATGCCTTATGGTTTGAAAGGAACGGTAACGCACGTGGATGATGCAGGTCAAATTCATATGAGGTGGGAAAACAGAAGCAATCTTGCACTTGATGTTGAGGTGGATACCTTTCAAAAGGTTGAGCCGAAAGAAAAGATTTCAGTTATTTTTGTTGAGCCGAATAAGTATCCGAAGATGATTGAAATCGAAGACACGCTCGAAGCAATGCAGGAAATTGTCGGAGGATATATCGAGGAATATATGCCATTTGAGGATGAAGTTGCTATTGTTTGTAACGAGGAAGGCAAGGTAAACGGACTTCCTCTTAACAGGGCCGTTTACGGAAAAGATAAAGAAATTCTTGACATTATTGCCGGCAAGTTTTTCATTGCCTACGCACCTGCCGAGGCAGAAAATTTTCAGAATATGCCCAAGGAGTTGGCTGATAAATACTTGAAGGAATTCAAATATCCCGAACGATTTTATCATACGGAAAATGGCATAGAAGTAAAAGCATATAAGCCTGTATCGAAGGATATGGAAAGATAAGGGGCAATAATTATCTTTCTTATGAATTTTTCCTCAAAATCAAGGCTATATAGCCGATAGAAATTCTTCAAATGATAAATGTATGGATGGATTAAATCCTATTCGCCACAGAGAGCAGCCGTTATCACTTTAAGCAGGGAAAAACAGAATATGTAACAAAAAAGAGAAGTTCTTGATGAGCTTCTCTTTTTTTATACTTAATTTTATCTTCTTGTTAAACCTGTTTCGGCAACAAAAATAATCTGAAAAGGAGTGGAAAAGTTGAGTGACGATTTTATACAACAATTAAAACAAATACCTGTTACGGAGATACTTCAAAACATTTACGGCATAGCTGTAAACCGGCACGGCGAGAAATCATACTGTAAAATACGCTCGGAGCGTACTGCTTCTTGCTGTATTTACCCCAATAATACTTGGTATGATTTTGGCGGTTCTGTCGGTGGAGATACGATAACACTTGTGCAAACAATGGAAGCTTGTGACAGAAAAACAGCAATGAACAAGCTAGCGGAATGGTACAATATTGAGCGTAAGCATCGACAAAGAGATAATAAAACATTGTGGAATTATGAATGGGCAAGGCTCGGAATTCAGGCGGATAGAACGAGTAAAAACTTAAATATCTGTGTTTTAGAGACAGGAGAGCAGCCTAATTTGTTAGCTGATATTTCTTTGTATATTGATAAACCGGAGCAAATAACAGCATTCGAAAACAAATACAGCATTCCTTTTAATGATTTTAGAAGTGCTGATACGGTAGGTTATCACAACATATTAAAGCAAAGAGTTTGGTATCCGATGCTAAAAGATAGGGACGATTATTATTCAGGACTGTTGATAGACTATCGTCTTTTTAGGCAAATCGGAGACGAAAACTTTGCAAGAACTGCAGTTGTAACTTGTGATGAAAACCTGCAAAGAGCTTCCGATTTGAATGAAAAATGCGTACTGTTACGCCGTGCTGTTGATGATATTTCATTATTGAATGTACCGCTTTTTAACTTAAATCCAATTAACGATTTACAAGGAATTTTAGATGGCAGCATACAGTTTCAGACATCCAATTTGCGTTATTACGAACTGTGTAAGTGGGCTAAAGTCAGAGGCGAAGCAGTAAACTGTGTGGAGGTTTCTTATGATGATTACATAGTAAAATACACCCCTTATGACAGTCATTTGCGAGGCATTCCACACTCGGCGTTCTATATAAACGGCTTATGTAAAATATGTGTTCCGCACTCTCGACTTGTCGATACACAACGAATATTTGGCGATAAAGTCCTCAAAACAACAACTCGTTTTGAGGACTTTTCACATAAAAATCAGTATAGAACAACGGATAAAAAAGGGATAAAGCCTCTTACTTATCCGGAAGTTTAGTGCTGTATTTTATCTATTTATATGGGGTTTCAGGGTACTCCCTGACAAGAGGGATTTGGGTTGGTCACCCAAATCCCTTGCTTGCCACGCCTTCCACAAGAAATCGGACAAAGAGAATTTCATCTTTATAGGATTTTCTTCTACAACCGAAATTTTGCGGATTGTATTTTGAGTATTTGAAGCTTTGGCAGGAGGTGAAAAAAATGCGTGAAAACAAATCAAATCAGATGCTTATACGACTATCGCCTTACGAATCAGGGCTATTGACTTATGTCGCAGAGCAAGCAGGCTTATCACGTGCTGAAATTCTTCGTGTAGGGTTGAGGATTATAGCGAGGGCATCAGACCCAAAAGAAGTTCGTGAACTTCAGAGATTTTATTCCAAACAGAATGGCGGTGCAAAAAATGAATGAGCATAGGAAACGAACAAACCGAATACAGGTCAGACTTAATGATGATGAGTATGATTATTTCCTATACAACTTGGAAAGGTCCGGTCTTACCAAAGAAGCATACCTGCGGAAATTGATTTCAGATAAAATTCCGAAAACCAAGGAAGTCGGTCAATATGAAAAAGATATACTTGCACAGCTTTATGCTATCGGTAACAATCTCAATCAGATTTCACGCCGAGCTCATTCAATGAATGTAATCAATGTGGAAAAGTTTTTTGATGCGGTTAATAAATTTGATGTCACAATGCAAGAGTTTTTGGAACGGATGTGATTTTGTTTGGCAACGACTAAAAGATTACCCAAACCGCCAAAAACACACGCAGCTGTAACCAAGTTAATACGTTACGTGCTTAACCCATCTAAAACAACGGATGAAGAAAGCCTCTATGCAGACTCCTGCAACTGCTCACTTGTTGGCGCAGCAAATCAATTCAGAGCAGTCCGAGACCGCTGGGACAAAAACGCCGGGAATTATGCGTATCATTTCATTCAAAGTTTTAAGCCGGGAGAAACCACTCCCGAAGAAGTAGCGTTATGCGGTAAAGAACTCGCCGAAGCGTTGTTTGGAAATGATGGATATCAGGTCGTTTTTGGAACACATTTAGATAAGTCACATCTGCATAATCATTTTGTTGTTAATGCAGTAAACTTGTTAGATGGCAAAAAGCTTCAAACAGACCACGATTTCATTAGGCGAATGAGAGAAGAAAATGACCGTATTTGCAAAGTTCATAATCTATCTGTTATCGAAGCGCCGACCGACAACGGAAAGTCTTACGCTGAGTGGGTTATCGCTCACAATGGTGGATTTACGTGGCGTGGAATGATTCGTCTCGATATAGATGAACTGATACCACGGGTTACCACATTCAAGGAATTGCTCAACGAATTAGAAAGCAATGGTTATACCGTGAACCGCCGTGGCAAATATTTAAGTTTGTCTCCACCGGGTGCAAAAGTGAATTTCCGATTATACAAACTCGGCAATGGCTATACAGAAGAAGATATTGCAGAGCGAATTATGTATTCGGACAGACGACTTGCTAAAGAGTCCAAGTCTAAACCATTCCGTGTTAGAGTGAAGGCTTATCACTTAAAATCAACATTTCCCATTAGGTCGCAAGGCAAACTGCGTGGACTTTATTATGTATACCTGTATCGCTTACGAAAGCTACTAAATTCTTCTACTTATAGCAATGTGCCGATACAAGCTCGCCACGATACCAAACTGTTTAAGGAATTTACCGAAGACGCTACTTTGTTGTTCGACTCAAAAATTGATACGGTTGAACAGTTGCTCAATTTGTATTATCAGCTCGACGAAAAACGACACAAGTTATGCGTGAAGCGTTTGATCCTCCGTAAAGAACTAACTTACTGTGACTCCATAGATGTAGCAAAATCCATTCAATCACAAATCACAGAACTCAACCCTTTGATAGAGCGGTTAGGCAATCAAATGCGTTCTTGTGAACGGATATATGAGCGTTCAGCTCGTGTCAGCGAAACAAACAGAGAGATAAGCGTAGAACAAAGCGAGGTGATTAAAAGTGAAAATGTAAAACCGCAAAATAACAACACCGAAAAAACAAAAAAAAATGAAAGGAATGATGATAATGTCAGCAGAAGCTGAAGCAACCGATATTCTCGTTAGAATGACGATGGAAGGAATTCAATATTGTTTTCGATTTACAGGAGAGGCGGCATCTAAAGGAATTGCTCTTTTTTTCGCTGGGGTGCGTACACTCTATGACCGCAAGTCCGGCAAACAGAAGCTCGGCGGTAAGATTAAGACACGAGCTTTTCTTGACAATTTTGTCAGCAGTTCGGTTTTTCCCTTATCTAAAACCGATTTAGATAGGTTAAAGCCGGAATTAAAGCGATTGCATATTCCATATATGCAATACAAAACCACCAAAGAGATGAAGAACGAAGGACGTGTTGAAATATCTGTTCGTAAAGATGACGCAGACCGTTTTGTTCGCTTAGCTGAAAGTCTTGGAATTGCAAGCGTGAAACCTTATGACCTTACAATTAACGAATTGTCCCCTGAAGAATATGAACAGGCAATGACAGAGGGTAACGCAAAAGGCGTTGAAATCAAAATATCGGAGGACGGTGCAACCGTTAATGAGCAAGAAAACCCCACGCAAGCTCCAATCGACCGTTCTCTTCGATTGGAGCCGAACTCAACCGAATCAAGTCCTTTCGATATGACTTTTGATGACAAAGCAGGAATTACTCCAAACTTGGAGGAAGCATATCTGGTTAACGCTCGCAGAGACGGTCGCTTAATTCCTATATCAGCTAACAAATCAACCTTACTTGTATCAGAAGCACCGGACAAAGTAGTCTTAACTATCCCCGGTACTATGAAGCAGGAACGGTTAATTGTTCCTAAAAAAGATGTTGTGTCAATGGACGCCGACGGTGGTAAATCTGTCAGAGTAGATTTGCGTGATACACATCTTTATGAGGTTGTAGACCAAAGAAATCAACCACTTCGTAAAGTCACGGGTGCAGAAATTAAAGAAGCCGGAAAGTGGGCAATACAGCTCAAATCTCACAAAAGACCTGAAATCCCGTTATCTAAAAAGGGAGGTGTTCGATAGTGGAACAACAGCACGAACTTACCCCTGAAGAATTCAAAAAAATGATGCAAGCAAAAGAACAAGCAGCGTTTTCCTTACTAACCGCACAAACAACTCGAATAATAACAAATGAAGATGAATTCCTTGACTTCCTTAATAAGTTAGCAGACCACGTTACCACATCTGTCGGAAACACAATTTTAGTTCAGGCTCAGTTGCCTAATGCGACAGCAGTCTTGTCAATTAAAGAGTGGGAAAAACGCAATGTATCTGTTATAAAAGACGCAAACGGTTATTATCCTGAAGGAGTTTATCAATTTGCACCGAACGGACAGAGAGTTGACGAAAACGGCGAGGTACACACAAAATTCAAGTTGTATAAAGGATATGACGCAAGCCAAACAACAAATCCTGAATATGCACGGTCGGTTATGAATAACGCACGCCCTATCTCTGTTTTTATCGGCAGCAACAACCCGGAAAAGACACGAAATATCGCATTGTGTAATTCTTCTCCGATACGCTGCATAGTTTATGACCCGAAGCAGCTTATCCACACCGCAGAAGACATATCCGAAAAAGATGAGCTCAAGTACATTCCCGAAACAAAGACTGTCATAATCAGGAAAGTAGCTCGGCAAGAATGGTTCCAGCGTGTTGCCTATGAAATCGCATTAGGCATCTTTCATAAGCAAGAAGGTTCTATGTTTGACCGTTCGTCACGCTCTTTTGAAGCAGGAATTGTTTCTTATCTGTTGTGTCGCAGCGTTGGTGTTGACACCTCGGCATTTAGCTTCGATTTGTCCGGACTTCCGAAAAGATACCCCGAACAGACGAGTTTTCGGTCAATGATGGAGACTTGCCAAGAAATCGCACACGATTTAGCGTATCGTCTTAATAACAAACTGCGAGAACAAAACACTCGAAATTGTGCCGGAGATAACCGACACTTACACTTTGCTAAGGAGGGATAAACGAAGTGTATAAAAACAAAAGGTCACGAGATAGACCGTTTTATATAGCAGCAGCTATCGGAAGTATAATAGCAATATATATTGCACTTTGTATCGCACCGTATTCCGAAGGTGGATTACCGTCTGTTTTGCAAAATGCTGAACAGATTAGTTTCAATCCTTTCCTTATTAGTTGGACTCAAGACACCCCAAAAACTATTATGGGGTGCCTTTTGTTTTATGGGATTGTTGTTACCGTACTTTTCTCATACAAACGCCGACTGCACCGTAGTGGAGTTGAAAACGGAAGTGCGGACTACGCCGACATTAAGAAACTTCGCAAGGAATTCCATTCGACGTCCTCTGACCGTATTGTCTATACCGAGAATTTTGCATTAAGCGTTACTAAAGCTGATACATATATTCACAAGCGTAATTATAATACGGTGCTTATAGGCGGTCCCGGTTCAGGTAAAACAACAGGTTATGTGTATCCGAATTTGTTAGAAGCGAGTGCAAGTTATGTGGTACTTGACCCAAAAGGCGAAGTTTGCAGAAATACTGCAGGTTATTTGCAAAGTAAAGGCTATGCAGTTAAAGTTCTCAACCTTGTCAATCCAAGTCGTTCTTGGGGATACAATCCATTCGCATATATCCGAAAGGATACCGATACAGACGCATACGCCGAAGACGACATCCAAAAAATCGTAACAGCAATATATAAAGCAACAACGGCGCCGAATTCCCAAACGATAGACCCTTTTTGGGATGAAGCGGGAAAAATGCTTTTGTCTGCTCTTATGTATCTGCTGTATTACTTCGGAGCCGAGGACGAAAAAAACTTCCCGTATCTGATGAATTTAATTCGTGCCGGACGCATTGAAAACAGCGAAGATGATGAGCAACGCTCTGCTCTTGATATTCTGTTCCAAAGTATAGAGCAAAGGTACCCGGACCACATTTGCGTTAGATATTATAAGAACGCAACAAGCGGCGCCGGTAAAACGCAACAGAGCGTACAGATTACTCTTCTTGCACGGTTGCAAAAATTTGAGATTTCTTCTGTGGCTTCAATGTCAATCCAAGACGAATTGGAATTGTCTATGATTGCCGATAAACCTACGGTTTTATATTTGGTTATCCCGGACAATGACACGAGTTATAACTTTATTGTTTCGCTCTTGTATATTCAGCTATTCCAAACTTTGTACGATAAAGCTGACCGTGTGTATAAAGGCAGACTTCCGAGGTTTGTGCATGTTATTATGGAAGAATTCGCCAATGTAAACACTCCCGATGATTTTCTTGGTATCTTGGCGACTTCTCGTTCCCGAAATATCGGAATTTCAATTATCCTTCAAAATTTATCACAGCTAAAAACTAAGTATAAAGAAGGCTGGGAGAACATAATCGGTCAATGCGATGAGTTTTTATATCTCGGTGGTAACGAAAGTTCTACTCACGAATATATTTCGAAAATGCTCGGAAAAGAAACGATTGATACAACTACTTTCGGACGAAGATATGGTATGCACGGCGATGCGTCCTCAAACTTTCAGTTTGCAGGCCGTGAGCTTTTGACCCCTGCCGAAGTCCGGGTTCTTCCATACGAACAAGCGATACTATTCATTAAAAACGCTCTTCCGTTAATTGACCGAAAAATTGATGTGTTTCATTACAAACCTGCAGAAAACACGGCAATTTGCGGGAATGAAGCTATGACATACTCGATACCTTTAAGGTCTGAACGTTTACATTCAGAACAGCTTAACAAACAAAACAACGAACAGTCGGAAGTTCCGCCGAAAGATATTTTTGAGGCGACGGCTGTCGGAGATAATCAATATGATATGCAGATGGAATTCTTCGTTAATGGCAGGCGTGTCAATATTACAGATTTGGATGTTTCCGAAATGTTGGAAATGTATTCTGTCGATATAGAAGAATTAGAAGCATATATTCAAAATTTTACATAACTAAAAGGAGTTTTCAAAATGAAAATCAGAAAATCAAACAAAATTCGTAAGGCTTTCACTTCAATCGTAGCAGCAGTTTTAATTCTTACTATTGCAATGGTTCCGGCTTTCGCAGCCGGAGACGGTGTTACAGACAGCTTGTCTAAGTTTAACGACTTAATATTTACTATTGTTCGCTTAATCGGTACAGCAGGTTGTGTTTGGGGACTCGTTGAGTTCGCTACGTCCTTACAGAGCCACGACGGTGCGCAAAAAACAAGAGGAGCAACTATCTTTGCTGCCAGTCTTATCGTGGTCTTCTCCAAAGAAATTCTTGCATTTCTTGGCGTAAGCTTATAAAAATACGATTGATATAAAGAAGGTGATCATTTTTGTTGATTAAACCTATATTTTTGAATTTTTGGGGCGAACAAGCTATTGCCATACTTGATGATGCACTTGCAATTTGGAAACAAAAATACGAGAGCATATTCGGTATTCTTGTGCAAGATCCATCCGAATTTCAGAACGGTGTTATCTGGAATACGGTAACCGGAATTATCCGTGTCATTGAAGCCACAGGCGTATCGCTCTTAATAACATTCTTTTTTTACGGAATTATCAAATCAACCATAGATTATAGAGATTTAATACGCAATCCACGTCTTGTACTAATGCAGTTTGTTCGCTTTTTCTTTGCAAAATTCTTTGTTATGAACGCAACCGATGTAATGCTTAGCATTATATCGGTTGTCCGTCATATACTTGCTCAAATCAATCCGGCTACCCCGACAATGGAATATTCAATTCCAAACGATTTGAGAACGGCTCTCGAAACAGCTGATTGGGGCGCCGGAATGGGTGCTTTTGCCGCCTCGCTTGTCGGGACGGCAATGATATGGTTGTTATCAATAATTCTTGTTGTCGTTGTTTACGGTAGATTTTTCAAAATTTTTCTTCTTTCTGCCATAGCACCTATTCCTCTCGCAGGCTTTGCAAGCGAAGCAACATCACTTATAGGGCGAAATTTTTTGAAGTCATATATTGCAGAGTGTCTGCGTGGCGTGTTAATGTTAACCGCCTGCGTGATATTCTCTGCGTTTACTACGGTAACCCCGGAATGGGCAGCAACCTCTCCCGGAGGAATGACGTGGGATTATGTGGGTAATGTAACATTGCAAATGCTCTTATTGGTAATAGTTGTAAAAGGGTCAGACAGAATTGTAAAAGAAATTTTTTCACTATAATTATAAGGAGAAAACGATGGAAATTAAACTTAACAAAGATATTCAAAAGCTGCAAGACAGCTTTTTTATCGGCTTGAACTTTCGTCAAACTGTTTTTGGCGGACTCGGTCTTGCTTTAGGTGCTTTAATTTACCTTGAAACAACAAAGCACGGTATAAATACCGAGCTTGCTTCTTGGATATGTATTGCCGTAGTTGCACCTTTTGCCGCATTAGGTTTCGTTACATATCACGGTATGCCATTTGAACAGCTTGTTCGTGTGTGGGTTAAGCATTATATTTTGTGTCCTAAAAGAATTGTCTTTCGATTGGAAAATGACTTCTATAATCGTGACAAAATGCGAATAGAAGCGGCAGAAAAAAAGGAGGCGACATCAGATGAGTAAAACTTTGAAAAACACGAAAAGGCAAGACAAAGAACAGCTGAAAGCAATACGCTTCACGCAAAACAGTATTCCGTTAGAACAATTCTATGAGGACGGAATATTTCTAATTCAATCAGGAAAAAAATATAATAAATACTCGGCTACTTATCAATTACAGGACATTTCTTATCTGACCTTGTCGGACGAAATGCAGAAACAGATTTTCTTTGCGTGGTCTGCCGTACTTAATGCACTTGACCCCGGCACAACAAATAAAATTAGTGTTATTAAGCACAAAATCAGTTCCGCAACATTGGAAAGATTTATGATGCACAGTCAAAATCCGCAATACGAAAAATTGCAAACAGAGTATAATCGCATTTTGAAGCAGCGAGCTCTTCAAGGTAACGGAATGATACAGGAAGTGTATTTGACAATTTCAGTTAATAAAAAAGATATTGACTCTGCACGCAGCTTCTTTTTAAGAACAACGTCCACTTTGCAGACTTTGCTTTTGAAGCTTGGCAGTTCCTGCCGACAAATGTCCGGAAAAGAAAGATTAGAACTTTTGAGAGATATTTATCGAAGCGATATTGAAAACGAGCCAACGTTTGATTTGCAACAAGCCTTAAAAAGCGGCTCATCGGCGAAGAACTACATATCCCCCGAAAGTATGGAATTTGAGTCGGACTACTTCAAACTTGGGAATGTTTTTGGCCGAGCTCTCGTTTTGCACAGCTATCCCACATTCCTTAAAGACTCTGTTGTATCTGATTTGTGTGATATTAACCGCCGATTGATTTGGAGTATGGATATTATTCCTGTTCTGACAGATGAGGCAGTCGAGGAAGCCGAAAAGCGAGCAACTAATGTAGAGTCCAAAATAACAAAGTGGTATCAGAAGCAATATAATAATAAAAACTATGTTGCCGAGCCAACTTACGACCTAAAACAGCAGCGTGAACAAGCACAGGAATATCTAACAGATTTAACAGAGCGTGACCAGCATTTGATGTACGCTGTTATAACAATGGTGCATTTTGCCGACTCAAAGCAGCAGCTTGATGAGGATACTGAAAGCATTTTAGCGACTGCACGCTCAAGCGCACAATGCCGAATGCAGATATTACGCTGGCAACAGTTAGATGGATTAAATACAGCTCTGCCTCTTGGAGTTCGTCGAATTGAGGATATAATGTCTCTAACAACGGAAGGTGTAGCAGGGTTTATGCCGTTCAAATCGACCGAAATTCAGCAAGAAAACGGCTTTTGCTTTGGGCAAAATCAAATATCCCGAAATCTTATAATGATAGACCCAAGAAGTCAACAATCAGCTAACAGCGTTATTTGCGGTCGTCCCGGCTCCGGTAAGTCAATGCTTGAGAAATGGATAGCACTCAACAAAATTCTTGCAACAGCAAACGATAATCATATAATCCTCATCATAGACCCTGAAAGAGAATATGCACCTCTTGTTAAAGCTCTCAACGGCGAAGTTGTCTATCTTTCAGCTCAAAGCAAGACCTATGTTAATGCTATGGATATTAGCAGCGGATATGACAAGACCGAAAATCCGATTATTGATAAAGCTGAATTTATGCTATCTCTGTGCGAGCAGTTGATGTATCCCACCATAGTCGGTCCGAAACAGAAATCGTTGATTGACCGTTGCACAGAATTTGTTTTGCGAGATTATGTCAGAGGTGGATGCGTTGGTACTGCTCCCACTCTAAAAGATTTTTATGAGTGTATGAGGCAGCAGCCTGAAGAAGAAGCAAAAGACATTGCACTTTCGTTAGAAATTTATGCCACAGGCTCTCTTTCTGTTTTTGCCAATCAAACCAATGTGAATATGAGCAATAACATTATTTGCTTCGATATTCACGATTTAGGCGAGAGCTTGATGGGAATGGCTATGCTTATCTTATTCGACCACATTCAAAACAGAATGATACATAACCGAGCAAACGGGATTACAACAAGTATTGTTGCCGACGAGTTTTATATGATGCTCTTGCGGGAATATTCCGCAAACTTCTTTTTCCGTTGCTGGAAACGAGGAAGAAAATATGATTGTGATTTTTGCGGAATAACTCAGAATGTTGAGGATTTATTGAGAAGTCCAAACGGACGAGCTATTCTCTCCACCTCGGAATTGATTATAATGCTGAACCAAGCACCCCTCGATTGCGAACAGCTTTCAGAACTGCTTGACATAAGTGAAAACCAACAAGAATACATCACAAACGCAAAACCCGGTTCCGGACTCATTAAAATCGGCGGAACACTAATTCCTTTTGAAAACGACATTCCGAAAGATACGGAAATATACAGATTACTTACTACAAAGCCGGGCGAAGCAATATATGATAACGGTGTGTGATTAAAATGGTAAGAGATATAAAAACTCGCAAAAAGCAACCAAAAACAATCAAAACTATGAAAGGAACGGTCAAAAGTATTGACCGTTCTTTTCGTGTTGAGAGAGATATTAAAGATGTTTCGGATAGAGTACTTTCTCAAAATGCAACCGAAAGCACTCCTGCTGAGTTGTTGCAGCTGTCAGAGCAAAAAGGTGTGGAATTTGCCGGTAGAAAAACCATTGGCGCAATCTCCCGTTCGCCTCGAGCAGCACTATCGGTCAAACAAAAAAAAGAAGCTGCAAAACAGAGCATAAAAACAGCGAAAGCTACGGTAAAAGAAGCACGCAACATCGCTAAATCGGAAATAAAATCGGTCAAGTCCTCTGTTAAATCCGCAAAAAATACAGTTAAAACAGCAACTACAAGTACAAAAATGAGCTCATCAACCATAAAAGGAACAAGCTCTGCCACAAAATCGTCCTTGTCAGCTGCCAAAACTGCTGGCAAAGCAGCACTACACGCAGTTAAAACGACAGCAAAAGCCGTTCAGGTGGCTGTTAAAGCTACCGCTAAAGCCATTGTTTCTTCCGCTGAAGCTGTTGTGGCCTTTATTGCTGCAGGTGGATGGATTGTACTTGTTATACTTGTGTTGATTATATTATTCTCCGTTCTTTTTAGTTCTGCTTTTGGTGTTCACTTCGCCGACGATGTGAACTATAATGCTTTAACAACTGCCAAACAAGAATTAAACAGCGAATTTGTCATCAAACTCAATGAAGAAAAAAGCAAATTACAAGGGTACGATAGAATTGTTATTCGTCCCGCACCCACCATAACGAAGTGGAATGAAATTCTTGCTGTGTATTCTGTTAGAGCTCAATCGCAAAACCTTATCCCCGCTGAAATAAACGAACAGACAAAAGCACTTTTGTCTGGCACAATGTGGGATATGATTTCATTCGCTACATCATCGGAAACCGTTTCATCAACAGAAGATGATGAAAATGGTAATACTATTACCGTTACTGAAACTTTTGGCGTTGTAACCATTTTATATAAGAACATAGACGAAGTTTCTTCGCTTTACAACTTCTCTGATAGCGAAAAGGAAATGCTCTCTCAAGTTTTGTCTATGTATTCCGAATTTGAGGGAATATCTATTTCCGGCAACGGAAAAATGATAAATCCTTGCCCTGCAGGGCGTTTTAACGGCAACGACTACCCGTCATACGCAGGTAACAATGAATACCACGCCGGTCGTGATATATCTTGTCCGATTGGAACACCAATATATGCCGCAGCCGATGGTACGGTAATACACATTAACGACCAAGCGGACAGCTACGGCAATCACATTATGATTGCACACGGCAACGAAGTTTACACGCTTTATGCCCATTGCGACTCTTTACTCGTTACTGTTGGGCAGGAAGTGTCACAGGGAGAACAAATTGCTTGGAGTGGCGCTACCGGCAATGTTACCGGACCACATTTGCATTTTGAAGTTCGTGAGGGTGGTTCACGATTTCGTGTGAATAATGTTGACCCGCTTGACTGGATTATGCAATGAAAACCGCCTGTTTCGGCTCATCGGTCGGAACAGGCGGCATTTATTTTTTTTAATAATTTATATCATATCCCCCTATTTCAGAAAAAGTATGATATAATAAAGTTGAATGTAACTAACAACGGAGGTAAATATGGATTTTCGCAAGATTATAAAGCTATGGCAGGAAAAACAAATTACATCTGTGTCTGACCTTGACAATGCTCTCGAAGCGTTCAAGGTAGAATTTGCCTACAACAGCGGTAAAATCGAAAATGATAAGATTACCTATAGTGACACAAGAGAAATATTCGATAGCGGAAGGATTGTCGGTTATTCGGGCGATACACGTGCTGTTTTTGAGCAGCAAAACCAAAAACTTTGCTATGAATATCTCAAGCACGAAATTGTCAAGAAAACGCCTATTTCAGTCGAGTTAATTAAAGAGGTTCAAAAAATCCTTACATCAGGCACTTATGATGAGCGCCAATATATTGTCAACGAAGAACGCCCCGGCGAATTTAAAAGAAAAGATTATGTAGTAGGAAAAGACGAAATCGGTGCTGCGCCACAGGATGTGGAGCCTGAAATGCAAGATTTGGTTGCAGAAGTACAGGATTATCAGGGTAACAAGATTTTAACTTTGACTGCATATTTTCATTGCAAATTTGAGAGTATCCACCCGTTTGCCGACGGGAACGGTCGTACCGGGCGAACAATGATGAACTATCTGCTGATGATACACGATTATCCGCCTGTTGTTATTTACAATGAGGATAAGCCGTTATATATTGAGTGCTTGAATAAGTTTGATACACTCGGTGAGATTGATGCAATGGTGAAGTTTCTTGAATATCAGATTACGAAAACTTGGCTGAAATATTTTGAGCGAACACAACACAAGAGCAGTAAAACTAAACTTGATGGATTTTTGAAGTAATCAAATAGATAGGCAGTCCGTTCCGATTGAAGAAGCTGAAACGGACTGCCTTTGTTATATCAGAACGAAAAACAACCGTTTTGAAACAAAATAATTCCGTCCTGAACGTCATCATCTTTTTCTTATATTGAAATGTGCAATTTGATATATCGCACATTTGCGATATACATTTATGTGTGATAAAATATATATCGATGTAAGTGGTGAGATACTTATGTCGTTGCCAAAAACACCGGCAATGAGCAAAAGCGTTCTCTATTTACATCAATATATATCGATTGAACCTTGATAATTGCATAGCAAAGCAATGGTGACATTCCACTGTAAACGAGCTGCTCTGAACTTGCCGCCAAGACTGCCTGTTCTTATCGAATAAAAAACGCAAAAAACTTTAGCTTAAGTTTTTTGAATGGAAAGGCACGAGCAGGAATATCAAGTTCAGATTAATAACGGTGACTCCGTTAAATAGCGACGACTTTACAGCAGGGATAATGATACTTCCTTCGGTCATAGGTCGAGCGTGAATGAACCGTCGCAACTTGTGAGAACGGCTGCGAGAGACCCTCGCAGAGGAGATTAAACAATCCTATGAGGATGTCACGTCAACATCCCACCGTTGTTTTTCGGTGGGGGTCAACTTATTTTTTTAATTCACCATTCAAAAACGCTTAACAAATTATTTACAAATTTTTACGCATAAATCATTGACAAATGAGGAAAATAACGTTAAAATTAACACTGTTAGCACTCAAAGATAAAGAGTGCTAATGAATGCCAAAACAATCAGCGGTCAGGTGGTGAGATAAAATGGAAATGACCGATAGAAAAGAAAAAATACTTGCGGCGGTTGTCGAAAAGTACATTCAGACGGGAGAGCCGATTGGCTCAAAGGCTCTTGTCGATTCACTCGGACTTTCCGTTTCATCAGCAACCGTAAGGAATGAGATGGCTGACCTAAGCGATATGGGTTATCTCGAACAGCCTCACACCTCGGCAGGTCGTATCCCGTCCAACCAGGGTTACAGGTACTATGTTGAGCATCTTATGACAACCTGCGATATGTCCCCGAGAGAGAAAAGCATCATAAGCTCCAAGCTTCGTGAGTCCTCGGGCGAGCCTCAGTCGGTGCTTGAAAAGGCGAACAACATTCTTGCAGACCTCACACATTGCACGGCGGTTTCCACAACCCCGTCGGAGACGCAGGCGGTCGTTAAAAGAATTGAGCTTGTCCCGATCGGAACAAGAACGGCTATGGTCGTTATGCTCACAACAACGGGAATGCTCAAAACGAAGGTTTGCCGTACAGACAAGGAAATTACTATTGATATTGCCGAGAATTTCTACAATATCGCAAAGCAGTATTTTATCGGAAAACCGGCTTCGGATATTACAATTCCGAAAATACAGACCTTGGCATTGTCCCTCGGCGAAAAAGCTCTTACAATGACTCCCCTGCTTGTTGCGTTGTGCGACTTGGCGGAGATGTCGGAGAGGACGGAGCTTCTTTTGGAAGGTCAGTCAAATCTTCTCGGTCACAAGGAGCTTGAAACAAACGCTTTTGAGCTTATGGAGTTTTTGAGAAGAGCCGAGCCGCTTAACAGAATTTTTTCACAGAGAAAGTCAAGCGACAGTCCGAGCGTACTTATAGGCAAGGAAAATCTTTTCAGAGAGCTTCAAAACTCGACTGTGATTTTCTCAAAATATTCGATAGGCGGTCACGAAAGCGGAACGCTTGGAATTATCGGCCCCACAAGAGTTGATTATGCACGGCTTATACCGAGCATCAAATATTTAACAGATGTTGTCGGAATAATTCTTTCAGACAATATGGAGGATTAACATAATGGCAAAAAAAGACACAAAGAAGCAAGACCAAGTGCTTGACGAAGGCATAGAGGTTGAGGTTGAAAATAATAAAGAGCCAAGTGAAACGGAAGCTCTTCAAGCTCAGCTTAACGAAGCCAACGAAAAGTTCTTACGTACCCTTGCGGAGTATGACAATTACCGTAAACGCTCAATAAAAGAAAAAGAGCAGGCTTACGGCGACAGCAAGGCGGCTGTTTTGACAGAGCTTCTCCCCGTGCTTGACAACTTTGAAAGGGCGGCAAGCAATAAGGAGGCTTCGCTTGAGGATTATCAAAAGGGAATTGATATGATTTTCAATCAGTTCAACGATATTCTCAAAAAAGCAGGCGTTGAAGCGTTCGGAGAAAAGGGCGATGAGTTTGACCCGAACATTCACTCGGCGGTTATGCACATAGACGACGAGAACGAAAAGGAAAATGTTATAGTTGACGTTTTCTCAAAGGGCTATAAGCTCGGCGACAGAGTTCTCCGTGCAGCAGTAGTTAAGGTAGCAAATTAAATTTACTATATAATAAAAAACAAGTATTTGGAGGTATATATCATGGGAAAAGTTATAGGTATTGACTTAGGTACAACAAATTCATGCGTAGCTGTTATCGAAGGCGGCGAGCCGGTAGTTATCGCTAACGCAGAGGGCGCAAGAACGACTCCGTCAGTTGTTGCGTTCTCAAAAACAGGCGAAAGAATGGTAGGTCAGGTTGCAAAGCGTCAGGCAATCACAAACCCTGAAAGAACCGTTTCTTCAATTAAGAGACACATGGGCTCTGATTACAAGGTTCAGATCGACGACAAGGCTTACACTCCTCAGGAAATCTCGGCTATGATTCTTGCAAAGCTTAAATCAGATGCAGAGAGCTATCTCGGCGGCAAGGTTTCGGAGGCTGTTATCACAGTTCCCGCATACTTTACCGACGCACAGCGTCAGGCTACAAAGGACGCAGGTAAAATCGCAGGTCTTGAAGTAAAGAGAATTATCAACGAGCCGACAGCAGCTGCTTTGGCTTACGGTATCGATAAAGAGGACGACCAAAAGGTTATGGTTTATGACCTTGGCGGCGGTACATTCGACGTTTCAATTATCGAAATGGGCGACGGTGTTCAGGAGGTTCTTGCAACAGCAGGTAACAACCACCTCGGCGGCGACGACTTCGACCAGAGAATTATTGACTGGCTCGCAGACGAGTTCAAGAAGGAACAAGGCATAGACCTTCGTTCAGACAAGATGGCTATGCAGAGATTGAAGGAAGCTGCTGAGAAAGCTAAGATTGAGCTTTCGGGCGTTACCACCTCAAACATCTCACTTCCGTTCATCACAGCAGATGCAACAGGTCCTAAGCACCTTGAAACAACTCTTACAAGAGCAAAATTCAACGAAATGACAGCTGACCTTGTAGAAGCTACAATGGGACCGGTTCGTCAGGCTCTTTCAGACTCGGGTCTTAAGGTTTCCGACCTTCATAAGATTCTTATGGTCGGCGGTTCTTCGAGAATTCCCGCTGTTCAGGAAGCAATCAAGTCCTTCACAGGCAAAGAGCCGTTCAAGGGTATTAACCCCGACGAGTGCGTTGCAGTCGGCGCAGCTATTCAGGGCGGCGTTCTCGGCGGTGACGTTGAGGGCATCCTTCTTCTTGACGTTACTCCCCTTTCACTCGGTATCGAGACAATGGGCGGCGTAAACACCAAGATTATTGAAAGAAATACTACTATCCCCACAAAGAAGAGTCAGATTTTCTCAACTGCGGCTGACAATCAGACCTCTGTTGAGGTTCACGTTCTTCAGGGCGAGAGAGAATTTGCAAAGGACAACAAAACTCTCGGCGTATTCCATCTTGACGGAATTATGCCTGCTCCCCGTGGCGTTCCTCAGATCGAGGTTACATTCGATATAGACGCAAACGGTATCGTTCACGTATCGGCAAAGGACCTCGGCACACAGAAGGAGCAGTCAATTTCAATCACTTCTTCGTCAAATATGTCAAAGGAGGACATTGAAAAGGCTGTCAAGGAAGCAGAGCAGTTTGCAGAGCAGGATAAGAAGCAGAAAGAGGCTGTTGACACAAGAAACGAAGCAGAACAGCTTGTTTATCAGAGCGAGAAGATTATTTCCGAAAACGGCGATAAGTTCTCCGAAGCTGATAAGAATGATGTTCAGCAGAAGGTTGACGCTTTGAAGGAAGCTCTCAAGGGCGAGGATATCGAAGCTATCAAGTCCAAGAAGGAAGAGCTTACACAATCCTTCTATAAGGTTTCGGAGGAGCTTTACAAGCAGGCAGCTGCTCAGGCACAGGCTCAGCAGGGTGCTGACGGCGCACAGGGCGCAAACACTCAAGGCGGCGCTAACAAGGGCGACGACGGCTACTATGAAGCTGATTACACCGACGTTGAGGACGGCAATAAATAATTAAAATAAAAAACGGGAGGAGCGTACACTTCTCCCGTATCCCCATTATTTCGGAGATAGAATATGGCTGATAAAAGAGATTATTACGAAGTCCTCGGCATTGACAGAAACGCTACGGAGGACGAAATTAAAAAAGCATACAGACAGACTGCCAAGAAGTACCACCCCGACCTTCATCCCGGCGACAAGGAAGCCGAGGAGAAGTTCAAGGAGGCTAACGAGGCGTATGAGGTTCTCTCTGATGCCGACAAAAAAGCCCGTTATGACCAATTCGGTCACGCAGGCGTTGACCCCAACTATGGCGCAGGTCAAGGCGGCTACGGCGGAGGCTTTAACGGTATGGACTTTGACCTCGGAGATATTCTCGGAAGTATGTTCGGAGGCGGCTTCGGTGGCTTCGGCGGTGGTCGTGCAAACCCCAATGCTCCGCAGAGAGGTTCTGACACGCAGGCAAGCGTTACCATTTCGTTTGAAGAAGCTGCAAAGGGCTGTAAGCGTACCGTCGATACAATGAAAATCGACGTCTGCGACGAATGTCACGGAAGCGGTGCAGCACCCGGAACATCCCCGAAAACCTGCCCCGAATGTCACGGTAAAGGTCAAGTCACTTCACAGCAGAGAACTCCTTTCGGTGTTATTCAAACTCAAAAGGTTTGCTCGCGCTGTAACGGCAGGGGTACTGTTATCGACAATCCCTGTAAAAAATGTCACGGCGCAGGCAGGATAAGAAAGCCGTCAACGATTGAAATCAGTATTCCGGCAGGTATTGATGATCGTCAGGTTATCAATGCAAGAGGACAGGGCAACAAGGGCGTAAACGGAGGTCCTCCGGGCGACCTTAGAGTTGTTGTAAATGTTCGTCCGCACCCGATTTTCGAGCGTGAGGGCTACAATGTTTGGGTTGAAATGCACATAACATATCCCGAAGCGGCACTCGGCTGTGAGCTTGAGGTTCCGACTCTTGAGGGCAAGGTCAAATATCATGTACCGGCAGGCACTCAGTCGGGTGATGTCTTTAAGCTTCGCAGCAAGGGTATTCAAACCCTTAACGGCAGAGGCAAGGGCGACGAGCTTGTCAGAGTTATTGTTGACATTCCTAAAGAGCTTAACGAAAAGCAAAGAGAGCTTCTCAAGAAGCTTCAAAACGAGCTTACCGGAAATTCAAGCAGAATATCCGAGGAGAAAAAAGGCTTCTTCGGCAAGAAAAAGAAGTAATATAAAAGAATTTAAGCAGATGATTTATCATCTGCTTTTATTTTTGTGAAAATTGTGATAGAATAAGAAAAAATCAAGCAAAAGGAACAACAGTATGTACGGACTTTTAGGCGAAAAATTAGGGCACAGCTTCTCCCCCGAAATTCACTCGATGCTCGGAAATTATGAGTACAGGCTTTTCGAGGTAGAGAAAAATGAACTTGAAAATTTTATAAAACACGGCGAGTGGGACGGTATAAATGTTACCATCCCGTATAAAAAAACGGTTATGTCCTACCTTGACGAGATTTCCGAAAACGCACAAAAAATCGGAAGCGTAAACACAGTCGTTCGCAGAAGCGACGGCACGCTTTTCGGCGACAACACCGACTACTACGGCTTTTTATATACGGTCAAGCGCAGCGGAATAAATTTCGACGGCAAAAAGGTTTTGGTGCTCGGCACGGGCGGTGCTTCGCTTGCGATAAAGACGGTTATTTCAGACCTCAACGCAGGGGAAATTATCAGCATTTCACGAAGCGGTGAAAACAACTATCAAAACATTAAAAATCACGCCGACGCAGATATAATCGTCAACACAACACCCGTCGGAATGTACCCGAAAAACCTTGTTTCACCTGTAAAGGCTTCTGACTTTACACGTCTTTCGGCAGTATTTGATATAATTTACAATCCTCAAAAAACGCAGCTTGTTTTAGATGCCGAAAAGCTTGATATACCGGCATTTTCAGGACTTTCAATGCTTATTGCTCAGGCTAAGAGAGCAAGTGAAATCTTCTTTGATAAAGAGATTGACGACAGCGTTACGGAGAAAATTCTTAAAAAGGTCTCAACCGATATGAAAAGCATTGTTTTAATCGGTATGCCGGGCTCGGGCAAGTCCTCAATAGGCACTTTTTTGGCAGAAAAAACAGGCAGAGAATTTTTAGACACAGACGAAGAAGCAGAAAAAATCGCAGGCTCATCCCCTGCCGAAATCATAAAAGCTCAAGGCGAAAAAAGCTTTAGAAAAATAGAAAACGAAGCCGTGAAAAGCATTTGCAAATTAAGCGGTAAAATTATCGCAACAGGCGGCGGAGTTGTCACAAACGAGGATAATTTTGACGCTATACGGCAAAACTCAACCGTGTTTTTTATTAACCGTGATATTTCCGTTTTGCCGACGGATAACCGTCCGCTTTCGCAGAAAAATTCGCTTGACGATATGTTTAAAATCCGTTTGCCGCTTTACAGAAAGTTCTGCGATTTTGAAATCGACGGCAACGGCACAATAGAGGAAGTCGCACAGAGAATACTCGAAAGGATTGACAGCAAATGAGAAAAATTCTTATAATCAACGGTCCGAATATAAATATGCTCGGCATCAGAGAGCCGAAAATTTACGGAAAACAAAACTATCAAACGCTCATAAGCAGCATAAACGCTTGGGCAAATGAGCTCGGCTGTGAGGTCGAGTGCTTCCAGTCAAACCACGAGGGCGACATAGTTGACCGTATCCAAAAGGCGTATTCCGACGGCACTTACGGCATTGTGATAAATCCTGCCGCATACACGCACACAAGCGTTGCAATACTTGACGCTCTTAAAGCTGTGGGTCTGCCTGCGGTGGAGATACATATCTCAGATATTAACGAGCGTGAAGCATTCCGCCATATTTCGTATGCAGGGCTTGCCTGTGAGGAGCACTATATCGGCCTCGGCTTCGAGGGATATAAAAAAGGTATGGAATACCTTGTGAATAGAGATTAAAAAATTGTAACACCTTTTAGGAACAGCCCTTGCGGCTGTCTGACATAGGCTCCCTCTGACGAGGGGCCTATGTTTCATCAAATTTGAAAATTTATGCGACCGTAGGGACAGAGCTTGCCCCTGTCCGCAAACCGCAAAAGTTGGTAGCGACAGTGAGCCGTCGTGAGGGCGTTTACAACCGAACAGGCGAGCCGAGCGTGATTTTTGCGGAAAAGGAGGAGTTGCATAGTGAGTGAGAGACAGCCAAAGGCTGTTGCGAACGATACGAAGCAAACGACGACTTTTAATTTGCTATGAATTTGCAGGCGACCGCAGGTCGCCCCTACGGGGTTCATCAAATTCAAAAACATATACGACCGTAGGGACAACCCTTGCGGTTGTCCGTGAATTTGATTTAATATGTGATTTTTTGCGGACAGGGGCGAGCCCTGTCCCTACGGTTTAATGTATTTTTCAAGTTTGATAACAGCCGAAAGCAGTAATATATTTGCTAATTCGTTCGGCAGGAGTAAGCCCCTGCCCTACCGGATTGGTTATTTCAGACAGCCATGAAAGCTATCCCTACGCAGTAGAAAAAATTATATTTATACCTAAAATAAGACCTCCGATTTTCAGAGGTCCTGTTTTGATACTATCCACAATATTTTATGCCGTTTGTTCCTGCTGCAAGGCCTGTTTTTTTGAGTCGTTTTCGTGCAGGATGGGCACACAGCAGAGAAATAAATATCAGCACCGCCGTTGTCGCAACGGGTAAAACAAAAACAGGCACCTTGCTCCACAATGAGCCGTGAAGCATATCAAGTTGTTTTTTATCCTTACTCATTGGTCATACTTCCTTTTTCAAGCAATTGTGATAACACAATTTTGTTGTATGTCAATCATAATTTTATTGAAATTCCGGCTTAAATTATGCTATTATATATATAATATAATGTCTTGAAAGGAAATTGCTATGTCACAGGTTACCAAACGAGCATTAGAGCAATCGCTCAAAAATCTTTTGTTAAAAAAGCCCCTGACCAAAATCACTATAAACGATATAGCGGAGGACTGCGGAATTAACCGTATGACCTTTTATTATCATTTCAAGGATATTTACGACCTTATCGAGTGGGCGTGCCTTGAAGACGCTAAAAAGGCAATCGAAGAAAAGAAAACCCATGACACCTGGGAGCAAGGTCTTTTGCAGCTGTTCGAGGCTGTGCGTGAAAACAAGCCTTTTATTATAAATGTTTATCGCTGTGTTGACAAGGATCAGGTCGAAAAGTATTTAAGTCCGCTTGTTGACAATCTTCTTATGGGAGTTATCGAGGAGGAGTCGGCAGGTATGACCGTCAGAAGCGAGGACAAGAATTTTATCGCAAAGGCATATTCCTATGTATTTATCGGCATTATGCTCGATTGGATAAAGGACGATATGAAAGAGGATCCGCAGGTTATTGTCGATAAGCTTGCCCTGCTTATGAAAAATTCCTTTGGCGACGCTCTTGCCCGTTTCAAGAAATAATTTTATCAATAACCTGAATTTGATAAAAATTTATACACTTATAAAGTCTGTGATAAAAACTTTATCACAGGCTTTTTTCTGTTTATTGTAAGCAGCTGAAAAATGAATATACTAAAGACATAACAAAATAACAGGAGGTTTTTGTATGTATTATTCAGCAGGCACTTACGAATCATTTGCTCATCCCGAGAAACCGAAGGATGTCGATAAAAAATCGGCATACATTATCGGCACAGGACTTGCGGGACTTACCGCAGCCTTCTATCTTGTCAGAGACGGACAGATGAAGGGCGAGCACATTCATCTTTTGGAAAAACTCGAATTGGCAGGCGGCAGCTGCGACGGACGAAAAGACATTACAAAAGGCTTCTTTATGAGAGGCGGACGTGAAATGGATAACCATTTCGAAGTAATGTGGGATATGTTCCGTGATGTACCGTCACTTGAAACTCCCGGCGTTTCCGTACTCGACGAATACTATTGGCTCAACAAGCACGACCCGAACTATTCTTTGTGCAGAGCTTCGGTAAACTGCGGTGAGGACGCACACACCGACAAGAAATTCAATCTTGACAAGGACTCGGCTCTTGCGCTTTCACAGTTGTTTATAACTCCCGAAAAAGACCTCGAGGACAAGAAAATCTCAGATATTCTTCCCGACACATTTTGGGATACAAACTTCTGGCTTTATTGGCAGACAATGTTCGCTTTCCAGCGTTGGTCGAGCGCACTTGAGATGAAGCGTTATCTTTGCAGATATGTTCATCACATTGACGGCTTGCCCGATTTCAGCGCATTGAGATTTACAAAGTACAATCAGTATGAAAGCCTTATTTTACCGCTTGTAAAGTATCTTGAGGCTCACGGCGTAAAAATTGAATACGGTATGGATGTCAAGAACGTCATAATCGAAACCGTAGGCGATAAAAAGGTCGCAAAGCAGATAGTTTATGTAAAGGACGGTAAGCAACAGACAATCGACCTTATAGAGGATGACCTTGTGTTCATCACAAACGGATGCTGCACCGACTCAACCTGCTACGGCGACCAAACACACGCACCCGACCTTTCCTCTCTTAAAAACGGCAAGGGCGACTCGTGGGATATGTGGAAAGCAATCGCTGCTCAGGCAACTCACGGCGAGTTCGGCAACCCTGACGCATTCTGTAACAACATTGAAGCTACAAACTGGATGAGTGCAACGGTTGAAACCTCAAACGAAGAGGTTATTCAGCATATCATCAACGTCTGCAAGCGTGATCCCCGTGAGGGCAAGGTTACAACCGGCGGTATCGTAACAGTCAAGGACAGCACAGAAAATTGGTATCTGTCTTGGACTATAAACCGTCAGCCTCAGTTCAAATCGCAGGATAAAAACGCCGTTCTCGTATGGCTCTATGCTCTCAGCACAAACAAAGAGGGCAACTATGTTAAAAAAGCAATGCGTGACTGTACAGGCGAAGAGGTCTGCCGTGAGTGGCTCTACCATATCGGTGTTCCCACAAACGAAATCGATGCTCTTGCAAAGGAAGCGTGCAACACCACAACATGCTTTATGCCGTATATCAACGCATTCTTCCAGCCGAGAAAGAACGAGGATCGTCCTCATGTCGTTCCCGACGGTGCGGTAAACTTCGCTTTCCTCGGTCAGTTCACAGAAACTCCGAGAGACACAATTTTCACCATTGAATATTCAATGCGTACAGGTATGGAATCTGTTTATACGCTTCTTGATATTGACAGAGGCGTTCCCGAAGTATGGGGCAGTAAGTACGATGTTAGAGAGCTCTTGCGTGCTTGCTACTATGCTATCGACAAGAAACCTATCAGTGAAGTTAAGCTGTCCTTCAAGGAAAGAGAAATGCTTAAGGTCCTCCTTAAAAAAGTAAAGGGTACGGATATTGAGCTTCTCTTAAAGGAAAGCGGACTTATCGAATAACGGATTGTATTAAAAATCCGAAAACAACAAACCCGAGTTTCTCCCAAAAAGAGAAACTCGGGTGTTTTTGCTTTTAATATTAAATTATTTGTCAATCTGAATAAAGCCGACCTTTTTCATTGCCTTTTTGAGAGTTCTCGAAGCGAAATAGCTTGCCTTTTCAGCTCCGAGCTTTGCGCAGTCATAAAGATATGCCTTATCGTTGATGAGCCTTGCATATTCCTCCTTGAGAGGACGAAGCTCCTCGATTACAGCCTCGCCGACTGCCGTCTTGAAGTCGCCGTAGCCCTTGCCGTCAAATTCCTTTTCAATCTCGTCAAAGGTCTTGCCTGTGCAGCAGGAGTAAATACCCATAAGGTTATTAACGCCGTCTTTACCCTCGCCGTAATAAACCTTTGCCTCGCTGTCGGTAACAGCAGACTTGATTTTTTTCATAATTGCATTGTCATCATCGAGAACAGAGATAAAGCCCTTAACATTTGTGTCCGATTTTGACATTTTCTTTGTCGGCTCCTGAAGCGACATAACCCTTGCGCCCACCTTACCGATAAACGGCTCGGGAAGCTTAAAGGTATTGCCGTAAAGTCCGTTAAAGCGTTCTGCAATATTCCTTGTTATTTCAAGGTGCTGCTTTTGATCTGCGCCGATCGGAACAAAGTCTGTCTGATAAAGCAATATATCCGCTGCCATAAGCACGGGATATGCAAAAAGTCCGACATTGACATTATCGGGATGCTTTTCGCTCTTGTCCTTAAACTGCGTCATCCTCGAAGCCTCGCCGAACTGCGTATAGCAGTCAAGAATCCACGCAAGCTGAGCGTGCTCGGGCACCATACTCTGAATAAATATCGTATTTTTCTCGGGATCAAGTCCGAGCGCAATCAAAAGAGCGTACATTTCAAGCGTTCTTCTTCTCAAATCGGCAGGCTCGGGACGAACGGTTATCGAATGGAGATCGGCAACCGCATAAAGGCAGTTATAGTCGTTCGCCATTGTTTTCCAATTCTTGAGCGCACCGAGGTAGTTGCCGAGAGTCGGCGTACCCGTAGGCTGAATTGCGCTTAAAACTATCTTCTTTTTTTCCTGATTTTCCATTTTTACATCTCCGATAAATTATTCTTCCGTTTCTTCAGGCTCGGGCTGCGGCAAAATTTCAACCTTAACCTTACTTATTCTGCGTTCCTCGACGTTGAGAACGGTAAATCTGAAATTCTCGTACTCGACAACATCCTCTTTATCGTTCTTGCCTTTTTCGTCGGACTCCTTCGGAAGATAGCCCAAACGGCTGATGATAAATCCGCCGAGAGTATCATAATCGCCCTCGGGGAATTTGATTTTCAATTTTTCCTCAACCTCGTCTATATCGGTTATACCGTCAACAGTAAAGGTTGTTTCGTTAATCTGAGAAATTTCCTCATCTTCATTGTCATATTCGTCCTGAACATTTCCGACAATGGATTCGATAACGTCCTCAAATGTAACTATACCTGCCGTTCCGCCGTATTCATCGACAACAACAGCCATCTGAATATGCCTTTCAAGCATTTCGTTGAGCAACTCGCTGCAATGCTTTGATTCGGGCACATAATAAGCCTCACGCATAAAATCCTTAATGGTCTTTGACTTGGGCAAATTTGTTCCCACATATTTAAGTAAATCTTTTACATAGATAATGCCGATAATATTATCCTGATCATCCTCAAAAACAGGAATTCTCGAATGACCGCATTCGATAGCCATTTTTGAAATATCGCAAAGAGGCTCTTCGACATTTACGCAGTCCATATCGGTACGGTGCGTCATAATATCGCCGACGTCCATATCGTCAAACTCAAAGATGTTGTTAATCATCTCTTTTTGGACATTCTCGATAACACCCTTTTCCTGACCGACATCGACCATCATTCTTATTTCTTCCTCTGTAACGACCTCTTCGTCCGCATTCGGGTCAATGCCGAAAATACGCACAACGGTATTTGTGGAAGCCGAAAGAAGCTTTACAAAGGGCTTTGTAAGTTTATTGACAAAAAGAAGCACGGGAACAACCGTAAATGAAACCTTTTCAGGCTTCTGCATTGCAATCTTCTTCGGTGCAAGCTCTCCGAGAACAAGTGAAAAATACGACATAATAACCGTAATAAGCACGGTTGATACCGCATTTATAACACCTATCGGAATAACATTCACAATCGAGGTCGAGGCAAGCTTATCCGCCAGCATGACCGCAAAGCTCTGTGATGCCGTGGCACTCGTCAAAAATCCGGCAAGTGTAACGCCGATTTGAATTGTCGAAAGGAAATTGCTCGAATTCTCTGTAAGTTTCAATACCTGTTTTGCCTTTTTATCCCCGTCCTCAGCCATTTTTTCCATTTTGCTGTCGTTGAGGGAAATGATTGCAATTTCACTCATTGCAAAAAATGCGTTAAGTAAAATAAGCAAAAATAACAAAACAATTTTCAGTATAATGCCCGCAGGGTCCGAATCCATAAAAAAATACTCTCCTTAAAAAATAAAATATATTCTATATATTGTATATTAAAACCGTCATATAGTCAAGTACCGAACACCATTCTTATCGTACTGCCGCCGAAATATTCAGCAAGCGGTCATATATGTATTGCGGCGCTTCGCTTTCTATGATTTTATTGAGCTCGGGAATTAAAGCCTTATTGACAATATACTTTTTAATTTCAAAGTCCTCTCTTATATCCTTTGTGAGATACCTCGAATCTATCAAGTTAAAGCCGTCTAAGAGCAGGAACACGCCCTGCTGAAATTTCATCAAATCGTTTGTCGGAATATCAATCAGCTTTGCGCTCGGAGAAAGAGACAAAGCACTTTCCTCATAACGCTTGAACTCGCTTGCTATATCCCTGCTTTTAATCTCCTCAATAAACTCGCCTGGACTTTTAATGTCAAAGGACTTGCGAATTTGATTACGTTTTTTTATGTGATTTGAAAGAATTATGTTAATGACATTTACATTGTAGCCCTCAAGCCACTCATTAGCCTGCTCAATATCGGAAGAGCTGTTTTTGCCCGAGGAGTCCCTTACCGTGTAAATCACAAAATCCTCTTCAGCCGACTCTCTGCCCTTTATCGCAAACGACAGGGAAACATACAGGCTTTTTGTGAAATCAATAAACGGGCTCAAATCAAGATAGTGCTGTGCAAGAGCCGTCATATTATACATTTTATATCTGTCCGTATCGCCGTAAAGGAGATTATAAACCTCGTAAAACCTCTCTTTTGCGACATACATATCAAACAGGTATCGTCCGTTGATGTTCAAGGACTTTTCAATTTCAAGCTCTTTTAATTCCGATGCCTTTTGCCTTAAAAGAGTGGGTATGAGCCTGCGCTGTTGAGAGTGTATTCTCTCGCCTCTGTAAACAACGCCGCTGCCCTGCAAAAACGGGACATACAATTTTTCATTAAATTTTTCAAGGGTGTCAATTTCAATTTCCGACACGCCGAAATTCACGTCAAGCGCATCCTCAAGCCTCGCAATAAATTGTGAACGAAGTATATCTTCCTTTTGCATAATTTTGTCCTTTTCAAAGCTGTATTTCATACAATATTGTACCACAACGTCAATGATTATTCAAATATATGATTTACAGACGGCTTTCGTTTGAATTTTTTGTCATTTTTTCAAGAAATTGTTGTTTACATACCATATTAAAAGTGTTAAAATATTTTATGTATGTGAATACAGTTAATTATTATCGTAACGCACTCGGAAAAACGGTGTTTCCAAACCGCTTCTCCCCCTGTTTTGCGGTACACCTTTTTAAGGAGGAAATAAAAATGGCAGAATCCAAGGCTACCGTCATCAGATCTTCAAAGACTATGGACGGTAATACCGCAGCTGCTCACGTGTCTTATGCGTTCACGGAAGTAGCGGGTATTTATCCTATCACTCCCTCAAGCCCCATGGCAGACTATGTTGACCAGTGGTCGGCTCAGGGAAAGAAAAACATTTTCGGCACAACAGTTAAGGTTGCTGAAATGCAGTCCGAAGCAGGTGCTTCCGGTACAGTTCACGGCTCACTTGCAGCAGGTGCTCTTACCACAACATACACGGCATCTCAAGGACTTCTTCTTATGATTCCAAACATGTACAAAATCGCAGGCGAATTGCTTCCCGCTGTTTTCCATGTTTCGGCTCGTTGCGTAGCTTCACACGCACTTAATATTTTCGGCGATCATTCAGACGTATACGCTTGCCGTCAGACAGGCTTTGCAATGCTTGCAGAGACTAACTGTCAGGAGGTTATGGACCTTTCAGCCGTTGCTCACCTCGCAGCAATCAAGGGCAGAGTTCCTTTCATCAACTTCTTCGACGGTTTCCGTACCTCTCACGAAATTCAGAAAATTAAGGTTTGGGATTATGAGGACCTTAAAGAAATGTGCGATATGGACGCTGTTGAAGCATTCCGTAAGCGTGCACTCAACCCCGAGAGACCTGTTATGAGAGGCTCTCACGAAAACGGCGATATATTCTTCCAGCACAGAGAGGCTTGCAACAGCTACTATGAAGCTGTTCCGGCTATCGTTGAGGAATATATGAACAAGGTTAACGCAAAGCTCGGCACAGACTACAAGCTCTTTAACTACTACGGCGCACCCGACGCTGAGAGAGTTATCGTTGCTATGGGTTCTGTTTGCGACGTTGCAGAAGAGGTTATCGACTATCTTCTTGCAAAGGGCGAAAAGGTCGGTCTTGTTAAGGTTCGTCTTTACAGACCGTTCTCAACAAAGGCTTTCGTTGACGCTATCCCCGCAACAACTAAAAAAATCGCTGTTCTTGACAGAACAAAGGAGCCCGGTTCAATCGGCGAGCCTCTTTTCCTTGATGTTATCGCAGCTCTTAACGAACAGGGCAGAGACGGCATAAAGGTTTGCGGCGGCAGATACGGTCTCGGTTCAAAGGACACACCCCCTGCAAGCATCTTTGCAGTATATGAGCACCTCAACGCTGAAACTCCCTCAAGAGCATTCACAATCGGTATCAACGATGACGTTACTCATCTTTCACTTGAGGAGAAGCCCGCCCCCATCACAGCGGCAGAAGGCACAATCGAGTGCAAGTTCTGGGGACTCGGCGGCGACGGTACTGTCGGTGCTAACAAGGACTCAATCAAGATTATCGGCGACCACACAGATAAATATGTTCAGGCTTACTTCCAGTATGACTCGAAGAAGACGGGCGGTATCACAATCTCCCACCTTCGTTTCGGCGATAAGCCTATCAAGAGCTCTTACTATATAAACAAGGCTGACTTCGTTGCATGCCACAACCCGTCTTATATCGAAAAAGGCTACAAGATGGTTCAGGATGTTAAGCCCGGTGGTGTATTCCTTATCAACTGCCAGTGGGACGAGGCAGAGCTTGCTGAGAAGCTCAATGCTGAAACAAAGCGTTACATTGCACAGAACAATATTAAGCTCTACACAGTTAACGCTATTGACCTTGCCGCAAAGATCGGTCTTGGCAAGAGAACTAACACAGTTCTTCAGTCTGCATTCTTCTCACTTTCAAAGGTTCTTCCCGAGGAAGAGGCTATCGGCTATATGAAGGAAAAGGCTCAGAAGTTCATGAAGAAGGGTAAAGAAATCGTTGAAATGAACGAAAAGGCTATTGACGCAGGTGCAACAGCTTATGTTCAGATCAACGTTCCTGCTGAATGGGCTAACGCTGTTGACAACGAAGAGGTTGTTAAGAGCGAGGGTGATGCTAAGCTCGTTAAGATGGTTGATTCCATTATGAAGCCCGTCGGCAAGATGGACGGCGATGCTCTCCCCGTTTCCGCATTTACAGATTATGTTGACGGTACCTTCTGTCAGGGTGCTTCAGCTTATGAGAAGCGTGGCGTTGCAGTTATGGTACCCGAGTGGGACGGTGCTACTTGTGCTCAGTGTAACAAGTGCGCGTATGTTTGTCCTCACGCTACAATCCGTCCTTACGCTCTTAACGCAGAGGAAGCTGCAAATGCTCCCGAATGTGCTACTATCGTTGATAAGAAGGGTAAGGGTAAGGATACATACAAGTATACTATGGCAGTATCTCCGCTTGACTGTATGGGTTGCGGCGTCTGCATAGGCGTATGTCCGACAAACTCACTTAAAATGGTTTCAAGAGAATCACAGAACAGCAAGCAGGCTGCATTTGACTACATGGTTGCCAACGTTTCCGTTAAGGAAGACCTTGCTAACAATACCGTTATGGGCAGCCAGTACAAGACTCCGCTTCTTGAGTTCTCAGGCTCTTGCGCAGGCTGTGCAGAGACCTCTTATGCAAGACTTATCACACAGCTCTTCGGCGACAGAATGTACATTTCAAACGCAACAGGCTGTTCGTCAATTTGGGGCGGCCCCGCTGCTACATCTCCCTACACCGTTAATAAGGCAGGTCACGGTCCTGCTTGGGCTAACTCCTTGTTCGAGGATAACGCAGAGCACGGTTACGGTATGTATCTCGGTCAGAACGCTATCAGAAATCGCCTTATTGAAAAGGTTAAGAGCATTGCAAACGCAGAAGCTGCTCCCGAGGAAGCTAAGGCTGCTTGCAAGGAATACCTTGACACAGTAAACGACAGTGCTGCAAACGCAGCTGCAACAGACAAGCTCGTTGCTGTTCTTGAAGGTCTTGATTGCGATTGCGAAACAAGAAAAGACATCCTTGAAAATAAAGAATATCTCTCGAAGAAGTCAGTTTGGATCTTCGGCGGCGACGGTTGGGCTTACGACATCGGCTTCGGCGGTGTTGACCACGTTCTCGCTTCGGGCGAAGATGTAAACATTATGGTATTCGATACCGAGGTTTACTCAAACACAGGCGGACAGGCTTCTAAGGCTTCTAACATCGGTCAGGTTGCACAGTTCGCTGCTGCAGGTAAGTCTGTTGCTAAGAAGAGCCTTGCTGAAATCGCAATGAGCTACGGCTATGTATATGTTGCTCAGATTGCTATGGGTGCTGATCAGAACCAGACAATCAAGGCTCTTACAGAGGCTGAGGCTTATCACGGTCCGTCAATCGTTATTGCATACGCACCCTGCGAAATGCACTCAATTAAGGGCGGTATGACAAACTGTCAGGCTGAGATGAAGAAGGCTGTTGACTGCGGCTACTGGAATATGTTCCGCTACAACCCCATGCTCAAGGCAGAGGGCAAGAATCCCTTTACTATCGATTCTAAGGAAGGCGAAACAAGCTATCGTGATTTCATCATGAACGAGGCTCGTTATTCTTCACTTACACGCTCCTTCCCCGAAAGAGCAGAAAAGCTCTTCACACAGGCTGAGGCTAACGCAAAGGCAAGATATGAACATCTCCTTCGCCTTAAAGACCTCTACGCTCCCAAAGAAGACTGATTTAATTAGTCAATAAACAACAGAAACCTGCCAAAGAAATTATCTTCGGCAGGTTTTTTGTTGACTTTTTTTCAAAATACTAATATGATATCATTATATTAAGGAGAGTTTTTATGGCGGAAATTATTATCTACTCAATTGCGGTTGCATTGGAATTTGTATTCGTTCCTCTGTTCCTGAAGTATTCGTGGCCGGAGCGAACAGTCAGATCCCTGCAAATGAAAATGATATGCTCGGCGCTGTTTATAATCTGTGCCGTTTGCTGTATTCATTATTCGGGCAACAACTCAATGTATATGAAGCTGTTGTTTGTCGGCTTGGTGCTGGGCGTTTTGGGCGACCTGCTGATTCATCTTATCGCACCTGTATACGTGAACATACTCGGCGGTGTATCGTTCTTCTTCGGGCACGTTATGTTCATTGCGGCATTCTCGCAGGCAAGCCCCGATTTCAACGTGTTCGGCGCACAGACGTTTATAATCGAAGCGGTAATACTCGTTTGCGTCTGCATATTCGCAAAGCTTCGAAAGCTAAAGCTCGGCAAGCTTGCATTCCCCGTATTTTTATATGCAGCGGCAATATCACTAATGCTCATAACTGCAACAAGACTCGGCATACGCCTTTGCTCACAGCCGTCTGCTAACATCCCTGCGATTGTAATTACGCTTATGCTCGGCGCATTGTTGTTCGTTTTCTCCGATTCGTCGCTTGCGATATTTATGTTCGGCGGAGAGGTCAAGAGCAAATCACTCAAGGTTTTCTATATCGTAACCTATTATCTTGCACAGGTGCTCCTTGCCACAAGTATTTTGTTTATTAAATAAACGCATTAAATTTAGAAAAAAGCAGGCTGTCTCATAAGGGAAAACCTGCTTTTGTTTTATGTGCGTTATCGCACGGATTAGATATAGCGTAGGGCGGGGGCTTGCTCCCGCCGTGGAAACCGACGAAAACAACAATGCTTTCGGATAATATCAAATTGAATTCAATATCATCCCGTAGGGACAGCCCTTGCGGCTGTCCGTTAATTTGATTTAATATGTATTTTTTACGGACAGGGGCGAGCCCTGTCCCTACGGGTTGTGGGTGTATTTTAATGTGATTTAAGTCGTTATATTGTTGTTGAATTATGATAATTTATGGTAAATATGACGTTGAAAAATTTCGCACAACCGTAGGGGCGACCTGCGGTCGCCCGTCAATTCATAGCAAATTAAAAACGGGCGAACACAGTTCGCCTCTACGATATAATATAAAAATATAATTATTTGTAACCGTTGATTTGTTGTGATTTAACGGCGGCAGCAAGCCACCGCCCTACACCGTAAAATTAAATTATAAGGTTAATACACGGCTTTTATCTGATTTGAAAATTTATGCGACCGTAGGGACAGGGCTCGCCCCTGTCCGTAAAAAATACATATTAAATCAAATTAACGGGCAACCGCATTTCCAGCCTCCCTTGTATAAAGGGTGCGGGTCTCCTGTGGAGACCTCTGCATTTAATGCAGAAGCACCGACCGAACCGGCAGGTGAGACGGTGGGTTGCCGTAGGCAACTCGAAGGGATTGTGAGGTCAATTTTATAAAAATCCCTCAGTCATTTTTTTGTTCCAAAAAAACGACAGCTCCCTTTACAAGGGAGCCTTTAACGGACAACCGCATTTCAGCCTCCCTTGTGTAAAGGGAGGTGCCGAACGAACGTGAGGCGGAGGGATTGTGAGGTTGATTTTATGTGAATTTGTAAAATCCCTCAGTCTTTTTTTGTTCCAAAAAAACGACAGCTCCCTTTACAAGGGAGCCTTTGACGGACAACCGCAAGGGTTGTCCCTACGGTTGTGTGAATATTTCAATTCATACGCTGTGAAATGGGGAATTACAAGACTCAAACGTCCTTTGAATTTGCATAAATTGCGTGCATTCGCTCGTCGGTATAATGCTCATCAAGGAAAATCTCGACCTTATTTCTTGCCGGTACATTTTCCTGACGTTTATCCATTCTTACTGCGGCGGAAGCGGATACTATGCAATCAAAAACGAAGAAAACCGTAAATGCGATACAGATATATTTTGTAACATCCTTAGGAATTGCATCAATCGTGCGGCTCAAGACCGGGTAAATTCCCTTTATCCACGCAAGACCGAGAACGCCCCAAAACAGCGAATACAACAAGCAAATTCTGCCGTTTATGTTAAGCGGCACATTACTGTAGTCCCAAGCCACCGAGCCGAAAAGAAGCTCCTGACCGAGCGACGCTATGTATTCAGCCGCCGAGCAGACTACAAATGCCGTTAAAAATATCGTGTACCATTTTGAGTCTTTGATTTTATAGAGCGATACCGTCAACAAAACCGCACCCATACCGTAAAGCACGGACAGCGGACCGTAAATCAGGGAGTGCCTCGACTCGAAATATCCGTGTCTTATAAAGCACCATATTTCCTCAACGGCATAGCCGACAAGGCAAGCCACAAGGAATATCATTATCAGCTTTTCAACCGTCAGCTCGTCTTTAACCTCTGTGTTTTTTGTTTCCGATGCTTTTGCTTGTGTCATTATATCCACCTTCCGAGTTTTTTATTTATTTTACAAGATAGATTATAGACTTTTGTGTTGATAATGCAATATTTTCTAATAAAATTAAAAAATTTTTAACAAATTCTTATTATTTCTGTATTATTTCAACCGCAAATCAATATATATAACAGCAATCTAACGGCTTAAATCACATTAAAATACACACCAACCCGTAGGGACAGGGCTTGTCCCTACGGTCACAAATGTTTTCAAATTTGATGAAACACAGGCTCCCTCTGACGAGGGAGCTGTTGAGCGTAGCGAAACTGAGGGAGAGAAAGCAATAAATATCAAACTTTCGTTAT
>SFGA01000073.1 GCA_004556705.1 Ruminococcus sp.
AAGGTGTATGAATATACGACAGGAAATTTACCCGAATACCCCGAAAGCAAAACTCAATATCTTTATGAAAATGTTACTTGGAGTGACATTTTAACGGGCATTAAGAAATCACATTTTGACAACGGCGTTGAGATAATTGATGACCGGTATTCAATCAGTAGTGATACGATAGGCAACATTACAAATCTTAACGGTTCGGAATATTCATGGCTCGGCAGGCAGTTGCAAAGTGTAAGCAATTCCGATAATTCAAACACGACTTACAGCTACAATGCGGACGGACAGAGAATAGAAAAAACTGTAAACAGTGCGAACGGCGACGAATACAATTACGGATATTACTACAACGGAGATATTCTTGCAGGTTACAAGCTTGTAATTACCAAATCGGACGGTTCGTCAACAACTCATAATATTGCGTTTATGTATGACGAAAACGGCGAGGCTTTCGGAATAGATATAAACGGTAAAGAGTATTTCTATGTCAAAAACGCTCAAAATGATGTTGTACGGATTGTAGATTCGGCTAACGAAACTGTTGTTTCATACCAATACGATTCTTGGGGCAAACTCTTATCGTGCGAAGACACATCTGAAAATGACATAGTCAGCTTCATAAATCCGTATACTTACCGTGGTTATTACTATGATAGTGATACGGAAATGTACTTCCTCAAATCAAGGTATTACAATCCTGAATTGCATAGGTTTATCAGTGCGGACGGAATTGTAAATGCAAATCAGGATATTTTAGGAAATAACTTATATGCTTATTGTTCTAATAATCCGGTAAATAATTGTGATGAAACAGGATGTGGAAAAATATCAAACTGGATAAAAAGTATAGGACAAAAAGTTAAGAATTGGTTAAACTCTGTTCCTAATAGTTCAGTAACAGTTCCAAGCTCAAATGCGGTAATTAACAGAATTGCTGATTCAACTTTAGGCGGAGCAATACATACTTTATCAAAATACAAAGTGAAAAAGCATGTTGTATTTGGTAAGAGCAAAAAGTATAACAGAAATACTTCCAGAATAAAAATTGCACCTGATGGTGATATTTCCAAACCATACGCAAAAGTTGCAAGTACAACATCTGCTGTTACATCAGTTATTGCATGTGGAGCTTTAGGTCTTGATATAGCAAATACCTGGACGGAAAATAACAGCAATACAAATGGAGACAGATTAATAAAAACTGGTGTGCAGTTGGGGTGTGCCGGAGCATCTGTTTTAGTAGGATATGTTGCAAAAAAGGCTTCCACAGCTGTGTTAGCTGCAAGCGGAGGTAATGTAGTTGTTGGCGGTATTGCTGGAACTGCAACTTATACAGCAATCGCCTTTGGTGGAACATATTTAATTGATTATGCCGGCAATGAAATATTAGAAAAAGCAGGTATTGAATAAAATGAAAACTTATAAATGTAAAAAAAGTTATGTTGTATTTACTGTACTTGGGTGTTTGGCAGTCTTGATTCCTTTTTGCATAATATCATTTGTTGTCGACAAAACAAGCACAGCTCGGTTTGTATGGCCCGTACTTGTGCTTATATACATAATGTTTTCTCTTGTGCCTCAGGTTAAAACTGTTTACAAAAATCCGACGGAGGTACACGATGATTATGTTCAATTCCCGTATATGCGAGGAGTATATGATGTTAAATACAGAGACGTCCGTGAAATAAAATATTCTGCACGCACGGGCAAGCCTCTTCACGGAGGTATGACGCTAATGTTGCGTGACGGGTCAAAGGTCAGCATACCGAATGTTTATGACGGATTTCCCGAATTGAGCAGAACGGTTATAGACAGAATCAAAAGAGACAATCCACACGCAATTGTTGACGAACGAGCAAACAGATATCTGTATAATGATGAAAAATAATGTTGTTGGGGATATATTATGATTTTTATAGTTATCAGAATTATTAACACAGGGGACGGTTCTGTGTATTAACACAGGGGACGGTTCTGTGTGTTGATATTACTACTACAACGGAAATATTCTTGCAGGTTACAGACTTGTAATTACCGAATCGGACGGTTCGTCAACAACTCATAATGTTGCGTTTATGTATGACGAAAACGGCGAAGCATTTGGCTTTACCTACAACGGTACAGAGTATTATTATCTGAAAAATGCACAGAACGATGTGGTTGCGCTCGTTGATTCCAACCGCCAAATCGTGGCAAAATATGCATACGATGCATGGGGGCGTATTGTTTCCGTAACAGATGCTGAGGGCAACGATATTTCCGCACAGAAAGACCATATCGGCAATGTGAACCCGATTCGGTACAGAAGCTATTATTTCGACAGCGAAACATATTTCTATTACCTGAACACGCGGTACTATTCCCCCGAGATGTGCAGGTTCTTGAATGCGGATGATACAGATACACTTTTGTGCTCTCCTAATGAATTAACAGATAAAAATCTTTTTGCCTATTGTGATAATAACCCGGTTATGCGAGTAGATCACGGCGGAGATTTTTGGATGCTAATTGGTGCTGCGGTAGGAGCAGTAGTTGGTGGTGCAGTATCTGCGATCTCACAATATACAAGCACAGGAAAGGTTAACTGGGGTGTTGTGGGTGTCAATGCTGCTGCTGGAGCAATATCTGGAGTATTAGCTTCGACTGGCGTTGGATTAGTTGCGTCAGTCGGAATTAATGCGGCTCTGGGCGGCGGAACATATGTTGCTGAACAAGCAATAAAAAGAGAAAAAGTTACTGTAGGCGGAGTTGTTGCAAGTTCTGTCGCTGGTGGTATAGGCGGTGCAATTGGTGGTAGAGGAGCCAATGCAAAAGGTCTTTCAGCGGCTTGGAAAAGTGCATCAAAGGGGATTTCTAGAGAACTTCGAAGAGCTAATGTTAAATATGCAACAAAGCAAATTGCAAAATATACGGTTGAAAAAGTTGCAGTTAAAACATCAACTAAAATTGCCATTGGTAGATTGACTTTCGGCGCAATCGGAAATGCATTTGCTCGTTGGAAATTCGGATATTAAGAGGGAGAATAAAATGCAGATTATAATTCGCATAATAATTCCCGCAATAATACCAATTGCTCTGGGAATACTATTATCTAACATTGACAAGAGTAATAGCAAAGAACTGATCAATAATTTGACAAAAGAATATATAATTATACGAATGCCAAAAGCTTATATGTGGATTGGATGTCTTGATATTTCGTTCTTTGTTACATGCCTTGTGTTGATGGCTTGCTTCCCAAATGGTACAGTTACGCCATGGGTGCGGGTGTTGTTTTGCCTGTTTGCACTATTGGGAGTTGCAATCGTGTTGGTTACAACGATATGGAAGATAGAAATATTTAGACATGCGGACTACTTCTTTCTGAGAACAGTTGCGTTAAGAACACGAAAAATACAGTATTGTGAGTGCATAACTTTTAAGCTGGGGACTAATTTTCTTACTCTCAAAACCAGCAAGGGAACATTTCACATAGATTGTAAAGCAACAAATTTTGAATTCTTAATGGCGATGCTAATTCAGCACAAAGTAAAAGGTATTCAAGAATTTCCAAACACAGGGGACGGTTAGCGTGAAAACCGAGGGTGGTCACAAGTGAAAAAAGGGCACAGCAAAGCAAGCTCATAAAATGGGCAAAAAAAATAAAAATCAGGGGACGGCAGTCTTGCGCAAACGGTGGATTATTCTGTCGGTACACGTACGCAGTTTACCTATGACCTTGCCGACCGTTTGGTGTCGCAGAAAGAGTATGCAGGCACAGGGCAGAACGGCGACACACTGCGTTCCTCGACCGACTTTACCTATGCAGACAAGACCAATTATCTTACGAATGTAAAGCATTTTTCGCCGATCGGTACGCAGAATATTGCCTATAAATACGGTAATATCAATAACGGCGAAATGGTAAACGGACTTGCAACAAATTACACCTACAAGGACCTTGAAGGAAATCAAACTACAACGCTTGTCGAATCTATAAATACGGGCGGCATTTCTTATGTTTACGATTATGACGAAGTAAATAACATCAAATCTGTTACTGTAGGTAACAAAAAGACCACTTACGAATATGACGAACTCAATCAGCTCACAAGGGTAAACGACCCGTTTGAAAATGTAACGCATGTGTATACATACAACAACGGCAATATCGTTTATGATTTGGTTTATGAGTATTCAGTAGGTGTTTTACCGGCATATCCGCTGAGCGCAACGCAGTATCTTTATGAAAATGCCACATGGAGTGACATTTTAACGGGCGTTAAAAAATCACATTTTGACAACGGCGTTGAGATAATTGATGACCGGTATTCAATCAGTAGTGATACGATAGGCAACATTACAAATCTTAACGGTCCGAAATATTCATGGCTCGGCAGGCAGTTGCAAAGTGTAAGCAATTCCGATAATTCAAAAACTACTTACAGCTACAATGCAGACGGACAAAGAATAGCAAAAGCTGTAAACAGTGCGAACGGCGACGAATACAATTACGGATATTACTACAACGGAGATATTCTTGCAGGTTACAAACTTGTAATTACCAAATCGGACGGTTCGTCAACAACTCATAATGTTGCGTTTATGTATGACGAAAACGGCGAAGCATTCGGCTTTAATTACAACGGCAAC
>SFGA01000074.1 GCA_004556705.1 Ruminococcus sp.
TACCGGTATATTAATATTGGTGGAGCATAGCGGGATCGAACCGCTGACCTCCTGCGTGCAAAGCAGGCGCTCTCCCAGCTGAGCTAATGCCCCAAGTCTGTATTGGTGGTGGGCCTGAATGGACTTGAACCAACGACCTCACCCTTATCAGGGGTGCGCTCTAACCACCTGAGCTACAGGCCCACAACATTGCGCTAAAAATAGTGCTTAATAATAATACTCTATTCTTGGCCGATAATCAATACCCTAGAAAAATCACGTGCCAAATAAATTTGCTAAGAAACTGTGCCAAGGGCAAATAGTCATAAGTTAATTTTGTAAAAACAGTCATAATTTGAGCAACTATAGTAGCTTAATATCATTCTTAATAATATTGTTTATGGACAAGTGCGTAATAGTGGCAATTTTCCGTAAAGGCTATAATAAGGACTCATGTCTTTTTAACAGGATTAGCAATCGTTCTTTTTAAAATCTTGCAACACGAAATTGTGGTAGTATATATGTAGTAGGGCACGCCTAATAGTGCTATGCCGCTAAAGAATTAGAACTGATGATTTACAGCGGGTATTCAGTATTCATTTCTACTAAATCATAGTGCGAGGAGGCTGATGGAAAAGCTGTAATGGGGCAGCAAAGTATAACTTTAACCCAATACAAGAAAGCACAAAAAAGCACCTGAAAAAAATATAAAAAAAGTTCTTGCAATAAGTCTATGAGTGTTGTATCATTAAATAGCTGTCGCTTCTCAAGCTTGATTGAAGGCTTAAAGAGAAGCGATTGAATACACATATTAGATATTGATATGTAGATTGATCTTTGAAAACTGAATAAGAAACTATATTAAACAATAAACGTCAATTCATTTTAATTAAGAAAAGTTTAGGATTCATATAAGAATCTATACTGATAACGGAGAGTTTGATCCTGGCTCAGGATGAACGCTGGCGGCGTGCTTAATACATGCAAGTCGAACGAATGGATGTCTAGCTTGCTAGACTGAAGTTAGTGGCGAACGGGTGAGTAATACATAGGCAATCTGCCCTGAAGTGTGGGATAGCTATTGGAAACGATAATTAATACCGCATAGGTAGTAAGAAGGCATCTTCCTACTATTAAAGATGCGTTTGCATCGCTGCAGGATGAGCTTATGGTGTATTAGCTAGTTGGTGAGATAAAAGCCCACCAAGGCTATGATACATAGCTGGTCTGAGAGGATGAACAGCCACATTGGGACTGAGACACGGCCCAGACTCCTACGGGAGGCAGCAGTAAGGAATTTTCGGCAATGGGGGCAACCCTGACCGAGCAACGCCGCGTGAGTGATGAAGGTCTTCGGATCGTAAAACTCTGTTGTAAAGGAAGAATGTCATATATAGGAAATGATATATGAGTGACGGTACTTTACTAGAAAGTCACGGCTTACTACGTGCCAGCAGCCGCGGTAATACGTAGGTGGCAAGCGTTATCCGGATTTATTGGGCGTAAAGGGTGCGCAGGCGGTCTGTTAAGTTTGGTGTGAAAGCGTGGGGCTCAACCCCATACAGCATCGAATACTGGCAGACTAGAGTGCAGAAGAGGGTAATGGAACTCCATGTGTAGCGGTAAAATGCGTAGATATATGGAAGAACACCAGCGGCGAAGGCGGTTACCTGGTCTGTAACTGACGCTCAGGCACGAAAGCGTGGGGAGCAAATAGGATTAGATACCCTAGTAGTCCACGCCCTAAACGATGAGTACTAGATGTTGGAATTTTCAGTGTCACAGCTAACGCAATAAGTACTCCGCCTGAGGAGTATGCACGCAAGTGTAAAACTTAAAGGAATTGACGGGGCCCCGCACAAGCGGTGGAGTATGTGGTTTAATTCGACGCAACGCGAAGAACCTTACCAGGCCTTGACATCCCCTGCAAAACCATAGAGATATGGCAGAGGTTATCAGGGTGACAGGTGGTGCATGGTTGTCGTCAGCTCGTGTCGTGAGATGTTGGGTTAAGTCCCGCAACGAGCGCAACCCTTGTCTTTAGTTACCATCATTAAGTTGGGGACTCTAGAGAGACTGCCGGTGACAAACCGGAGGAAGGTGGGGATGACGTCAAATCATCATGCCCTTTATGGCCTGGGCTACACACGTACTACAATGGCGTATACAGCAAGATGCAATACCGTAAGGTGGAGCAAAACTTATAAAATACGTCTCAGTTCGGATTGAGGTCTGCAACTCGACCTCATGAAGTTGGAATCGCTAGTAATCGCGAATCAGCATGTCGCGGTGAATACGTTCTCGGGGCTTGTACACACCGCCCGTCAAACCATGAGAGTTGGTAATACCCGAAGCCGGTGGCTTAAGGAGCAATCCAGGGAGCTGTCTAAGGTAGGACCGATGATTGGGGTTAAGTCGTAACAAGGCATCCCTACGAGAACGTGGGGATGGATCACCTCCTTTCTAAGGAGTAAATATTTTGTACAATCCTGACGTTCATATATTAATACTTAGTTTCTTACTCAGTTTTGAGAGATCAATATCTCTCAGGACTTGTTCTTTGAAAACTGAATAACACAAACAATAGATATAGAGATTAAAAAAACAAAGGTTTTTTCTGAAATAGTTGAAAACAAATTATAGATTTCATTAAACAGTTAAAACAACAGTTTTCTTACACATATTAGATAAAATAACAAGAGCGTATGGTGGATGCCTTGGCATTAAGAGATGATGAAGGACGTAATATACAGCGATATGCCTCGGGAAGTCGATAATAGACAACGATCCGGGGATTTCCGAATGGGGCAACCCAAATATCTTAACAGGTATTTACTTTATAGATTAATACATACTCTATTTAGGAGCAACCCAGGGAATTGAAACATCTTAGTACCTGGAGGAAAAGAAAACAATAGTGATTCCCTTAGTAGTGGCGAGCGAACGGGGATTAGGCCAAACCGACTTTGAGTCGGGGTTGTAGGACCAGATCGTGTGTACTTGGGCGCTAGCTGAATAAACTGGAAAGTTTAGCCATAGACAGTGATAGCCTGGTAAGCGAAAGCTTCCCCAAGACCTACTGGTATCCTGAGTACGGCGGGGCACGTGGAACCTTGTCGGAATCTGCCGGGACCATCCGGTAAGCCTAAATACTCCTTAATGACCGATAGTGAACTAGTACCGTGAGGGAAAGGTGAAAAGAACCGCTGGCGCGGAGTGAAATAGACCCTGAAACCATATGCTTACAAAAAGTTAGAGCACATTTACGTGTGATAACGTGCCTTTTGTAGAATGAGCCTGCGAGTTGCGATAAAGTGCAAGGTTAAGCAGAAAATGCGGAGCCGAAGCGAAAGCGAGTCTTAACAGGGCGTTAAGTACTTTGTCGCAGACCCGAAGCCGTTGTGATCTAGCCATGACCAGGTTGAAGGTTGGGTGATACCAACTGGAGGACCGAACCGACCCCCGTTGCAACGTTGGCGGATGAGTTGTGGTTAGCGGAGAAATTCCAAACGAACACGGCGATAGCTGGTTCTCCCCGAAATAGCTTTAGGGCTAGCGTCGAACTTATCTTTGTGGAGGTAGAGCACTGAAATCATGATGGCCACATCCCGTGGTACTGATTGGTATCAAACTCCGAATGCCATGAAGTTTTATTCGGCAGTCAGACTGTGAGTGATAAGGTCCATGGTCAAAAGGGAAACAGCCCAGATCATCAGCTAAGGTCCCAAAATGTATGCTAAGTGGAAAACGAGGTGGAATTGCCCAAACAGCTAGGAGGTTGGCTCAGAAGCAGCCATCCTTTAAAGAGTGCGTAACAGCTCACTAGTCGAGTGATTCTGCGCGGAAAATTTACCGGGGCTAAGCATACTACCGAAGCTATGGCAGTATATTTACTGGGTAGGGGAGCGTTCTTAACAGCGTCGAAGGTATACCGTAAGGAGTATTGGAGCGTTAAGAAGTGAGAATGCAGGTGTGAGTAGCGAGAAATATGTGAGAATCATATTCACCGATAGACCAAGGTTTCCAGGGGAAGGTTCGTCCGCCCTGGGTAAGTCGGGACCTAAGGCGAGGCCGACAGGCGTAGTCGATGGACAACTGGTTGATATTCCAGTACCGGCGTATTGAGTGATGGAGTGACAGATGTGGTTATTATCTGCCCCTTACTGGATTGGGGTTTAAGCAAGGTAGCTGTGAAGCAGGCAAATCCGCTTCATAAAGTCAAGATGCAAGTAGGAGTGAACGAGCGATCAAGTAGCGAAGAGATATATACCCTGTCTTTAAAAAAGCTTCTAAACTTATCAGTACGTTGCCCGTACCTAAACCGACACAGGTGGTCAAGGCGAGTAGCCTGAGGTGAGCGAGAGAACTGTTGCCAAGGAACTCGGCAAATTTGTCCCGTAACTTCGGAAGAAGGGACGCTCGTAAGAGCCGCAGTTAATAGAGCCCTAGCAACTGTTTATCTAAAACACAGCTCTCTGCTAAGTCGAAAGACGACGTATAGGGGGTGACGCCTGCCCGGTGCTGGAAGGTTAAGGGGATTTGTTAGACGCAAGTCGAAGCTTTGAACCGAAGCCCCAGTGAACGGCGGCCGTAACTATAACGGTCCTAAGGTAGCGAAATTCCTTGTCAGGTAAGTTCTGACCCGCACGAAAGGCGTAATGA
>SFGA01000026.1 GCA_004556705.1 Ruminococcus sp.
CGGCGGTCTTTTGCCCGCCTTTTCTGTCTTTGCTAAAGCCTTTTTTAACCCCCAGTAGAACTGGGGGATTTTTTCCACGTATAAATACACCATAAAAAAATACGGCGTTCAAATTGAACGCCGTATAATTTTGCTTTTAATCAGTCAGCTGTGTAAGGAAGAAGAGCGATAGCTCTTGCTCTCTTAATAGCTGTTGTAAGCTCTCTCTGATGATAAGCGCATGTGCCTGTCACTCTTCTGGGGAGAATCTTAGCTCTCTCTGAAGTGAAACGACGAAGCTTTGCTGCGTCTTTATAATCAATCTTGTCAACCTTCTCCACGCAGAAAGCACAAACTTTTTTGCGTTTTCTGTTCATGGGGCGAGCACTTTTATTTTCAGCCATTGTTATATCCTCCTGTAAAATTCAAATAAATTGACGATTAGAACGGAAGTCCGTCGTCATCATCATCTGCCGAGCCGAAGCCGAAATCCTCCTCCGCAGCTGCGGGAGTAGAAAAGCTTGCGGTGTTGCCTGCCTGATAGGACGGAGCGTTTGCAGCCGGTGCTTCAAAGCGGTTCTGACCTGCGTCAGATGCCTTTGAGCCACAGAACGAAACGCTGTCGGCAACGATTTCAACAGCAGTTCTCTTAGCACCCGTCTTGTCTTCATAAGAACGGGTCTGGATTGAGCCTTGTACGGCTATCATTGAGCCTTTGTGGAAATAACGAGTTACAAAATCAGCATTCTGACGCCATGCAACAACATTGATGAAATCGGTCTGTCTTTCCTCACCCTGTCTGACATAGTTTCTGTCAACAGCGACACAGAAAGAGGTAACAGATTTACCGCTTGTCGTTGTACGCAACTCGGGGTCTGCCACAAGCCTACCCATTATAACTGCACAGTTAATCATTTCCTTTTCCTCCGATTACTTCTTTACTACGATTGAACGGAGAACGCCGTCTGTGATTCCTGCTACACGCTGGAACTCAGCCGGGAAAGCCGGCTCACACTCAAGGTTGAAGAGTACGTAGTAGCCTTCAGCCTCATCATTGATAAGGTAAGCAAGCTTTCTCTTGCCCCACTCGTCAACGCTTTCAAGAGTGCCGTTTTTCTCAATCAATGCCTTGAATTTTTCAACAAGGGACTGTAAATCCTCATCAGTTTTATTGTTAACTGAGAGAACAACGATTGCTTCATACTTTGTCATTCTTTTGCACCTCCTTATGGACTCTGCCCTCACATTTTAGATTTTGAGGGAAGGAGCTAAAAACATTAAAAACATTTTCAGCGGTTTATAATTATAACAGCAAAAGCAATATAAGTCAAGATTTTTTTGCGGAACAGATGAGCAAAGAGGAGTTGCGAACGATACGGAGCAAATTAAAAGCGGGCGAACTGTGTTCGCCCCGTAATTTGCAAGTTTATATATCCTGTCAATTCAGCGTAATTACCATACAGTTGAGCACGCCTGCGAAAGCAAGCCACAGAATGTACGGTATGAGCAAATACCCTGCCGCAGGTCTGATTTTCTTAAACTCAACCGCTGTAATTATGACAAGAACAGCTAAAAGCAAAAGCCATATGAACGAAAATGTAAATGCGTGCAGTCTGAAAAAGAAAACCGGCCAAAGGAAATTCACCGCAAGCTGAGAGACATAGAGCGCAAGCGCCTTTTTTGTCATACCGCCTTTTGCCTCGTAAACAAGATATGCAGAAACGCCCATAAGCAGATACAAAACCGTCCAAGCTATCGAGAAAACCGCTGGTGCGGGCGTAATCGACGGCGTGTTAATTCCGTTAAAGCCTTTCATAGCTCCGCCGACAACCGAGCTCAATGCGCCGACTGCCAATGTGCCGAGCGTCCAAAACAAAAGCGGTTTCCACTTGATTTTAACAGTCATATTCTCACCCCTTCATATGTAATATATGAAAAAGCAATGAAAATATACTATCTTATATGCACGACCTCGCCCGAGGTGAGCGTTGACGTTCCCTCGGCATTGCTTATCACAAGTCCTCCGTTTACATCTATGTCAACAGCTCTTGCATCAAATTCTCCGTCGGGCTTTATTACATGAACAAGCTGTCCGACAGTCGCCGAATGAGCCTTCAATCTGCTTATAACATCCGAATTGTCATAGGAGTTGAGAGCGTTGTTCCTGATAACATATCTGTCGATGTTATTAACAATATCAACCAAAATCTCGTTGTGGTCAAGTTCCTCTTTGCCCTGATACTCGTTGCCGATTGAGGTCGCCGTATATTCAAGCTCGTCGGGGAAATCTATCTTTTCAATATTAAGGCCTATGCCGATAACAACATATCTCGGTCTGCCGTTTTCGTTGATAATCTCGCAGAGAATACCGCAGATTTTCTTGTCGTTTACAAGTATGTCGTTGGGCCACTTGATTTTTGCGTCAATATCGAACATATTGTAAAGCGTATCCCTTACCGCAAGCCCTGCGATTGACGAAATTAAGTCAAAATTCTTTTCGTTGCCTGAAATTTCGTGAACAACGGAGAAATAAATTCCCGCACCCTTAGGCGAATAAAAGCTTCTGCCCGTTCTGCCCTTGCCTGCGGTTTGATAATCGGTAACCACCAAAAGCTCCTTATTTTTCCCCTCGTGGCACATCTTCTTTGCAATGTCGTTTGTCGAGGTCGTTTCGGGATAATATTTAAGAAATTTTTTAGCCCTGTACTGTTTAAGATGATAAACAAGGCTTTTTTCATTTAATTCAAGATTTTTCATAAGCTTCCTCTTTAACTATTTATAATAAGTATATTTTTACACAGTTTTGCTCCAAGGTCAAGTATAAAAAGAACAAAGCACCCTCTTTCGGGGTGCTTTGCTTTAGGGGAAGAAAAGGGATAAATGAAAAAGTGTATCGGTTCTCTCTAACCGATGATTAAAGTATACGGGAAAAATGTTTCCGCACAATATACTTTTATTTAACAATCTGTAAACAAATGCTTATACCGTTTCCGAATAGCTGCCGAGATAAGTGAACTTTTCGGTTGTGCTTTCAAGCTCGTTTATCATCTGAACGAACCTGTCGGAATATACGCTCGACTCAATGTCAAAATAGAACATAAATTCAAAATCCCTGTCGGTAAGCGGACGGCTTTCAAGCTTGATTATGTTAATATCAAGCGCATAGAACATTGAAAGCATTGAATAAAGTGAGCCGGGCTTATGCGGAAGCGTGAGCATAAGGCTTGTTTTGTCTGCACCGGGATAAATTTCAAGATTTTTAGAAATGCAGATAAATCTTGTGTAGTTATTCGCCCTGTCTTGAATAGACTCGCATACGGTTTCGAGGTCATAGAGCATTGAGCAATCGTTTGAGGAAATTGCCGCAACGTCGCTTCTGCCGCTTTCGGCAACCTGCTTTGCCGCAACCGCCGTGTTTTCGCAAATTGTAATTTTTACGCCGTGCAAGGAATTCAAAAATTCGCTGCACTGACTTATAGCCTGCTCATGAGAATAAATTTCTTTAATATCGGAAAGTTTTGTTCCTCTGTTAGCAAGAAGAGAGTGATTTATTTTCAATCTTATTGATTTTACAATGTAAAACTTGTACTTGTTCATAAGGTCGTAAACATGGTTTACCGAGCCTGCGGTGCTGTTTTCAATCGGTAAGATACCGTATTTGCAAAGTCCCTTGTCAACCGCCGAGAAAACTCCGTCCCAGCTGTCAAAGAACATTATATTGGGATTTCTGAAAAGCTTTTCGCAAGCAAGCGTCGAGTATGCGCCCTCAACGCCCTGACAAGCGACGATAGCCGACTCGGGGAACGATTTTTTGTCGCTCTCGTCAAGAGCCGCTTCAATTTTTCTTGTAAGTTCCGACTTATTGCCGAGGCACTTATGCTGATATGTCCTTGAAAGCTCTAAAATCTGAGAATAGAGGCGAAGCGAATAGTTTTCAAATTCCTCTCCACTCATCTCGGCAATTTTATTAAGCAACGCTCTTTCTCTCGTCTTATCAAGCACGGGAAGCTTGTTTTCCTTTTTGTACCTTGCAATATCGGTTGCAATTTCCATTCTGTCCTTGAAAAGCTCAACCATTTGGCTGTCTATTTCATCAATTCTGCTTCTGAGCTGTTCTAAATCCATAAATTTACCTCCATTTATTAAAGCAAAAGGTCAAGTGCCGTTATCGCCGCAACAGCCTCAACTGCCGGAACGGCTCTCGGAACTATGCACGGGTCGTGCCTGCCTTTAATTTCAAGTTTTTCTTGTTTGTTTGTTTCAAGACTTACGCTCTCTTGCGGTAAAGCAATAGACGGTGTGGGCTTTATCGCCACACGGAAAACTATCGGCATACCCGATGTTATTCCGCCCAAAATTCCGCCGTGGTCATTCTTTTCGGTTACGATTTTCCCGTTTTCAACAGTGAAATTATCATTGTTTTCGCTGCCGTATTTGAGCGTTCCAGAAAATCCGCTTCCGAATTCAATACCTTTAACCGCCGGTATCGCAAAAATATTTCTCGCAATTATGTTTTCTATGCCGTCGAACATAGGCTCGCCTACACCCGCAGGCATACCGCTTATCGCACATTCGATTATTCCGCCGACCGAGTCGCCCTTTCCCCTCGCATGGTCAATAATATCTTTCATTTTCTTTTCCGCTTCGCTGTCTACAACAGGAAAAAACGGGTCTAATTCTGTTTTCTGAATTTCGCAAGCGTCGAACGGCTCGTCATACGCGTCCTTAACTGAATAAATGTGAGCCTTAATTTCAACGCCTTCTTCTCGAAGCATTTGCATACACACAGCCCCTGCAAAGCAAAGCGGTGCTGTCAATCTGCCCGAAAATTGTCCTCCGCCTGCAATATCATTGTGTCCCGAATACTTAACATAAGCCGCATAATCGGAATGAGACGGTCTCGGAAGAATTTTGAGCGAATCATAATCCTGCGAACGGGTGTTGGTGTTGTCGATTTTTGCACAAATCGGAGCACCGCAGGTCGTGGAATTTACAAGTCCCGATAAAACCTGCACCTCGTCGCTTTCCTTTCTCGGTGTGGCAAAGGAATTGTGACCGGGCGCACGTCTTTTCATAAACTCCGACACCTCGTCAAAATTTATCTCAAAGCCTGCCGGCAAGCCGTCTATAACAGCGCCGATTGACTTAGAGTGCGACTGCCCGAAAACGCTGACGTTTATTTTATTCCCCTTGAGAATCGATGACATCCGCTTTACCTCCCAGCATTTTATAATCTTCAAAGAAATTCGGATACGATTTTTTTACAGCCTCTGCCCCTCGAAGCGTTATTTCTCCGCCCGAGCCCAAAGCCGCAACCGCCGCCGCCATTGCCATTCTGTGATCTGAATAGGATGGTACTTCTCCGCCCGTGATTTTCTCGTCGCACCAAATAACAAGTCCGTCGTCGGTCTGTGCATTGACATTTCCCATAAGCGTAAGGCTTTCGCAAATCGCCTGAAGCCTGTCGCTCTCTTTAAGTCTTAAACGCTCTGCGTTTGTAACGATTGTAACGCCCTTTTTAGCGTGCGCCGCAGTAACGGAAAGCACGGGGATTAAATCGGGAATATCGGAGGCGTCAATTTGTATGCCGTGCAAGGCTTCGCTTTTCACTCTTACCTTGTCGCCGTTTTTCTCAATATATGCGCCCATCTGCTCTAATATATCGACAACTTTTTTGTCGCCCTGAAGCGAGTCCTCACGAAGTCCCGTAACGGTAACGTCGCCGTTTATTGCACCTGCGCACAAGAAGAACGCTGCGTTTGACCAGTCTCCCTCTACGAATATTTCCTCGGGCGAAGCATACCTCTGTGAGCCCTTTATATAATAGGTATCGCCGTTTTCAACAACGCTAACTCCGAATTTTGAAAGCGTATTCACGGTCATATTTATATATGAGCGAGATTCTACGGGCGGCAACAATTTTATTGTACTGTCGCCGTCAAGAATCGGAAGAGCGAACAAAAGTCCCGTTACAAACTGCGAGCTGACATTTCCGTTTAATATGTATTCTCCGCTTTGAAGCTTTCCTGAAATTTCAATCGGAAACTGCCACGGCGGTGTAAATTTTATGCCTTTTTTCTCCATCTCGTTGCGAAGCGGAAGTATCGGTCTTGACGGAAGTCTGCCCGAGCCTGTGAAAACAGCCTCTTTTCCGAGTGCCGCCGCAACAGGCAGTAAAAATCGAAGTGTCGAACCGCTTTCGTTGCAATTCAATTCTGCTTTTCCGCCTTTTTCTCTGACGGGAACAACGGTTATCGTGTCGCCGTTCCTTGTTATCTTTGCTCCGAGCGAATTAAGGCAAGAGATTGTCGCCCTTATATCATCGGAATCGGAATTACAATGAATTACAGTCGTTTTGTCCGAAAGTGCCGCCGCTATAAGTATTCTGTGTGCGTCGGACTTTGATGAAATCGCCCGAATTGTGCCCTCAAGCCTTGACGGTGTGAGTTTTATATCCATTCAGTTCAATCCTTTTTCGATTATATCCTTTAGTGAATTTATCCCTGTTTTATATAGCTTACATTCTCCGAATTTTGACGGCACTACAAGCGTTATATCGTCTCCGCTTCGTTTTTTATCCGATAGCGTAACCGAAAAAAGCTCATCTGCCGAAAACTCCGTCGATACGGGAAGCTTATACTTTTTAAGAAGCGAAATCAAAAAATCGGTTATATCCGCTTCGGTTATGCCCGATTTGTATGCGCCTCTCGACATCAGCACCATACCTATCGCAACCGCGCTGCCGTGGGAAACGGCAAAATTACTGCATTTTTCAATCGAATGACCGATTGTATGACCGAAATTAAGAAGTCCACGCAAGCCCTTGTCGGTTTCGTCAACATTTACGATATCACGCTTAAATGTAACGCACCTTTCAATTATATATTCAAGGTTTTCCCTTGCGTTATTTTCGTTTAAGAATTTAAGAAAATCGCCGTCGAACAAAGCACCGTATTTTATCGTTTCAGCCATTCCGTCAGCGAAAATTTCATCACTCAAAGTCGAAAGAGTCGAGTAATCGCAAATTACAAGCTTTGGCTGATAAAATGCGCCTGCAAGGTTTTTACCTGCTTTCAAATCAATCGCCGTCTTACCGCCGACCGAGGAGTCAACACAAGCCAAAAGCGTTGTCGGGATTTGGACAAAATCAATTCCCCTCAAATACGTTGCAGCACAAAAGCCTGCCATATCGCCAACCACTCCGCCGCCGAGAGCCACAATACAATCACTTCTCGTAAGCCTGTTTTCCGCCATAAATTCAAGCATATCGGAATATGTGTTTATGTTTTTAGATGCCTCGCCGTTTTTGAAAACAAACTTAATTGTATCAAAACCGCTTTTCTCCAATGAGCTTTTAACAGTCTCCGAATAGAGCGTGTCAACAACGCTGTCGGTCACAATCGCCGCCGTTTTTGCCGAGGTTATATCTCTTATCATTTCGCCGCACTTTTCAAGTATGCCGTCAGCGATTACTATATTATATTTTTCCCCTGTCGATACCTCAACCGTTTTCATAAAATCACCGTAGTCCTTCAGCCGTCAATCTGTTCCTTACAAATTCTTCCGTCACGCAAAAGCTTTTCAAGCTCATCTGCGTTATCCTCCTTGAGAGCCTTTGAATACTCTGTGAGGTTTTCTATTATAGTATCTATTTCAGAAATGAGGTTTTCCCTGTTTTCAAGGAACAGCTCCGTCCACATAACCTCGTTTAATTTCGCAACCCTTGTCAAATCCTTATAGCTTCCTGCGGAAAATCCCTTGTGAAGCTTTGCACTCGGACTTTTAACATATGCGTTTGACACAACGTGCGCCAGCTGTGAGGTAAATGCTATTATCCTGTCGTGCTCCTCGGGAGTAGTGTTCTGAATATTGGTAAAGCCGATTGCAGAAAACAGCTTTCTGACAATTTCAAGCTCGTTTATCCCCGTATCCGCCGACGGAACAAGCAGCATTGACGCATTTGAAAACATTGTAACCTTTGAATGTTCAAATCCCGAAAGGTGCAAGCCTGCCATTGGGTGCGTACCGATAAAGGTAAATCCGTTTTCCCTTGCAACTCGGTACATATCCTCGCAAACATACTCTTTCACTCCGCAGGTATCGAGCACTATTGCACCCTTTTTGAATTTCTGTGCGTTATCGGTAATGTACTTTTTCGTAGCCTCGGGATAAAGTCCTGTGATTATTATATCACATTCCGAGATTTTTTGTTCGGTCATTTCCTCGTCGATTGCGCCGAGAAGCCTTGCCTTGAGAACAACATTTTCGTCAATGTCAAAGCCTATTACCTTATTATCCGTATTGTACTTTATAGCCTTGGCGATAGAGCCGCCGATAAGACCTAAGCCTACTACTCCGACCGTCATTTTATCAATCCTCTTTTATTGCGTTTCTGATTTTTTCAACGCCCCTGCAAACCTCGTCGAACTGCTCGGGAGTCAATGCCTGCGGACCATCGCAAAGAGCCTTTGCCGGATTGTTGTGAACCTCAATCATAAGTCCGTCAGCACCGCAAGCCGCCGCCGCATAAGACATAGGCTTTACAAGTCTTGCAATACCCGAAGCGTGGCTCGGGTCAATGATTACGGGCAAGTGAGTTTTTTCTTTAAGAAGCGGAACAGCCGAAAGGTCAAGTGTGTTTCTTGTAGCCGTTTCAAAGGTTCTTATGCCTCTCTCGCAAAGGATAACCTTTGTGTTTCCGCCTGCCATTATGTATTCTGCACTCATAAGAAGCTCCTGCAATGTGCCCGAAAGTCCTCTCTTTAAGAAAATCGGCTTATCGAGCTTTCCAAGCTCCTTGAGCAATTCAAAATTCTGCATATTGCGTGCGCCGACCTGAATAATATCAACATTTTCAAAAAGGTCAATGTGCGAAGCATCCATAATTTCGGTAACGATCGGCATACCCGTTTCCTTTTTAGCCTCCATGAGAAGCTCAAGTCCCTCTGCTCTCATACCCTGAAAAGCGTAGGGAGAGGTTCTCGGCTTAAATGCGCCGCCTCTTAAAATGTTTGCGCCCGATTTTTTGACAGCCTTTGCTATCTCGATTATCTGCTCTCTCGACTCAACAGAGCAAGGACCTGCCATAATCTGAAAGCTGCCGCCGCCGATTTTAATTCCGTTTCCGAGGTCAATTACCGTGTCATCGGGATGGAATTTTCTGTTAGCCTGCTTATACGGCTCCGAAACACGTCTTACACCCTCAACTATATCGAGTCCTTCGATAAGATCTGTATCGATTTTGCTTGTGTCGCCGACAAGTCCCCAGATAGTCTGATATTCGCCGATTGACTCGTGAATATCAACCTCCTGATTTATCAACCACTGTCTTAAAACGTCAACCTTTTGCTCTTCGGCATTCTTCTTCAAGATAACAATCATTTTCTTTTCCTTCTTTCAAAAAAATAACCCCACAGTGACATTCACTGCGGGGTGTAAGCTTACTAAATTACAAAACTTTTAACTAAGCAACCTGTTTTGCAGCGAACGACATTATTACCTTACCAAAAAAGTTGATAAAGTAGAAATAGAAGTATTCAACTGCAAATGAAAACTTGCCCATTCGTTTGTTCTCCTGTAATTTATTGTAAATATACTATCATTATCCAAATTAAAAGTCAACACTTTTTTGAAAGTTGTTCTCAAAAGCAATCTTTATAGGCGTAAGAACGAAAAAAGCAACGGAAAGCTCATCTCTCCGTTGCTTAAAATATCCGATAATAAAATCAGCCCTCGTAATCGTCCTCATTCTCCCAGTTATGGAAAACCTCTTGAATGTCGTCGTTGTCCTCAAACATTTCAAGCATTCTGCCCATATTGGTAATATCGTCGGGATTATCAAGTCTTGTGTAGGTTGACGGTACATATTCAACCTCAGCCGAAAGGAATTTGTAGCCCTTAGCCTCAAGGTCGTCTCTGATAGCACCCATATCGTTAGGCTCGGTTCGAATATCGAAAACTTCGCCGTCCGTTATAAAGTCAACAGCGCCCGCCTCAAGAGCATCCTCCATAAGCTTGTCCTCGTCAACGTCCTCTTTGTCTATTATGATAACGCCCTGACGTGTGAACATAAACGAAACGCAGCCCGACTGACCCATATTGCCGCCGAACTTGTCAAAGTAATGACGAACGTCGCCTGCCGTACGGTTTCTGTTGTCGGTAAGAGCCTCAACGATAACCGCAATACCCGACGGACCGTAACCCTCGTATGTAATGCTCTCAAAATTGTCGGTGTTGCCGTCGCCTGCCGCCTTTTTGATAATTCTGTCGATATTGTCGTTGGGTACGTTAGCCGCTTTAGCCTTTGCGATAATATCCTTTAATTTTGAGTTGCCCGCAGGATCGGGGCCGCCCTCACGAACCGCAACCGCAATTTCTCTGCCGATTTTGGTAAATACTTTCGCTCTTGCGTTATCGGTTTTTTCTTTTTTTCGTTTAATGGTACTCCATTTTGAGTGTCCTGACAAAAAAATCACCCTCTACATATATTTACGCAAAGTATTTTATCACAGTTGCGTGCTTTTATCAAGTTTTTTATAATTTACAATTCAACTTATTTATGTTAAAATAAATCGTTATGAAAAATGCAAGGATTTTTGAAAATGAACATATTGAAACACTCGGCAACGACATTGGTGTTATTGTATCCGAAGCGCATACCTTCGGCACCGATGCAATGTTGCTTGCCTATTTTGCAAATGCAAGACGAAACGACCTTGCCTGCGACCTCGGAACAGGCTGCGGAATAATCCCTCTCTTGTGGAAAAGGGATGGTAATTGCCAAAAAATTTACGGCGTTGAAATTCAGGAAAAGGGCTATTCGCAATTTTTAAGGAGCGTTGAAGCGGATGATATTTCTGACAGCGTTTTCCCGATACATTCAGACTTAAAGCAGTTAAAAGGCAAATTGCCGCAGGGCGCATTTGACCTTGTAACGATGAATCCGCCCTACAAAAAAGAAAACGCAGGAATTAAAAGCGAAAAAACAAACGAAAAAATCGCAAGGCACGAAACGCTTTGCACGATTGACGATATATGCACGACGGCAGCGTCGCTTTTGAAATTCGGCGGACGGTTTTGCCTTTGCATTAGACCCGAACGCTTATTTGAAACTATGAAAAGTATGTCGGAGCACAAGCTTGAGCCGAAAAGACTTCGCCTTGTCACAAGCAGAGACGGAGAAAAACCGTGGCTTTGCCTTATCGAGTCAAGGCTCGGCGGTAAAAGCGGATTAACAGTTGAAAAGAACTTTGTTTTATATGACAAAGACAATAAATACACAGAAGAAATGGACAGTTTGCTGGTTCTTTACAGGGAGGATTAAATATGTCGGGAAAGCTTTATGTTGTCGGAACTCCGATTGGAAATTTATCCGACTTTTCTCCGAGAGCCGTTGAAACTCTTGCCTCGGTTGATTTTATCGCAGCGGAGGATACAAGGGTCACGCTGAAGCTGCTCAATCACTTTGAAATCAAGAAACCTATGGTAAGCTACTTTGAGCATAATCGCAGAGAGCGTGGAGAAATCATACTTGAAAGAATTAAATCAGGTGAGAACTGTGCCATCGTTACAGATGCAGGTATGCCTGCCATTTCAGACCCCGGAGAGGATTTAGTTGATTTATGTCTATCAAACGGAATTACCGTCGAATCGGTACCCGGTCCTACCGCTTTCGCAACTGCTATGGCAATGTCGGGACTTCCAAGCGGTCGATTTACATTTGAGGGCTTTTTGAGTGTGAACAAGCCAAGTCGCAGAGAGCATCTTGAGGAAATAGTATCTGAACGACGCACAATGGTCTTTTATGAAGCTCCGCACAAGCTTACCGCAACGCTCAAGGATTTATATAAATACCTCGGCGACAGGCGAATTGCACTTATTAAGGAGCTTACAAAAATTCACGAAACCGTTGAACGCACCACGCTTTCCGAAGCGTGCGAAAAGTATTCGGCTCAAACACCGAAGGGCGAATTTGTAATTGTTATCGAGGGCTCAACAGAGCCTAAGCAAAAAGAAGTAAGCCTTGACGAAGCCGTTGCGCTCGCAAAGGGACTTGTCGAAAACGGAATGGCAATAAATGACGCCGCAAAGGAAATCGCAAAGGAAACAAAACTTAAAAAGGGCGACATTTACAAAGCTTTATTAGGAGAATAGTGTGAAAAACCGCACTATTCACACAATTTTGAGATGGCAGAAATCACCATCACGCCTGTTAAGGCAACGCAGGTTGAATTGGTGATTTTTAATAAACTGTTTGTTGGTGATTTATATGGAGTATTGGTATCTTTGGCTCATATTTGCAGCTCTTGTGATAATAACCGCTGTTGTAATAGTGTTTGCAGGCAAAGCGGTATCGGCACGAAATGAGCAGACAAGAGAAATAATGGCACAGCTTGACAGACTTAAAGCACTAAAGGATAAATATACGGACTTAACCGTCGAAAAGGTTGAAAACGCCGACCCCGAGGAATTACTCGAAGGCGTATGCACCGTTTTGCAAGTGAAAATTGACAAATAGGATGACCCCGACGCAGAATTTGCAGCGTTTAATGAGGATCAAAAAACCATATATGTTTTGCACTGCTTTATATCGGAATACAACTCTGAATTATCGTCATTCTTTTCCGATTACACAAGCAACTTTTCAGGTCATCTTGTTGTTGCGGCATTTCTTGTTCCGGAATATCATCCGTTTATCAGCACGGAATTCGGATTATATTCCGACAGCGACTGCGGCGCACCCTTTGACAAAGAGTTAAAGGATAAAACCGATGCGGAATTCGATAAAATCTATTCAAAAGAAAAATTCCTCGAAGCGGCTAAAACGTTTATCAAAGACAATATAGATAGTTTTTAACTAAAGGTATATTTCCGTAAAATCCGCAAAAAATAACTCCGATACAATTTAAGTAAAGGAGTTGCTTTTATGGAGCTTACAGGTTCAAAAACAGAAAAGAATTTACTTGCCGCATTCGCAGGTGAATCGCAAGCGAGTATAAAGTACAGCTTTTATGCCGAAAAAGCAAGGCAGGACGGCTATGAGAAATATGCCGCAATAATCGACAACACGGCGCACAACGAAAAAGCGCACGCTGAAATTTGGTTTAAGCAGTTAAATTCCTGTATGCCGTCAACCGTTGAAAATATGAATGACGCCATTGCAGGCGAACATTACGAGTGGTCGGAAATGTATTTTGAATTTGCGAAAACAGCCCGTGAGGAGGGCTTTAACGAAATAGCCTTTCTCTTTGAAAGCGTTGCCGAAATTGAACGCCACCACGAAGAAATGTATACCTGTATGCACGAAAAAATAAGGGAAAACACTGTATTCGACGGCGACGAGGACACCATTTGGATATGCCGCAACTGCGGTCACATGCACAAGGGCAAGACCCCACCTGCTTACTGTCCCGTTTGCGGAAAGCCACAAGCGTATTTTCAAATTAAATGCTCTGATTGTTAAGTATTCGCTCACATTCTTTGATAATAGATTTTTCGGCAGCGGAAATTACGGTTTTAATACACTCGGGCTCCGAAATATTCTTTGCGTGCCTTTTTGCAACCTCGGACTGAAGCAAATCGGAAATCATTTCGGTCTGTGCGTTGCAGGTTGCAAGAGCCGACTCATACGGCAAGCTTATCCAGCTTTTTGGAATACACTCTGCCTGCGAAGCGATAATCGCAAGGCGATACACCGTGAGTGCAAAGTAATTTTTTACCGTCGTATCCTTTCCGATATCAGCATCGGAATAGCGTAAATAAAGCATCATAATCGCACGCAGAACGGTATTCATTCTGTATTCCGAGTCAAGTATATTTTCGCCCTCATCAAAATTTTCTACAAAATCATCTTTTGAGTCGCTCACACCGAGCATATAGTCGCAGCTAACGTCAAAATACGCTGCGGCCTTACATAAAAAATCGAGTCCGCATTCACGTATACCTTTTTCATAGTGAGATAATAAAGCCTGTGACACACCGAGCGCATCGGCAGTTTCCTTTTGGCTCAGACCTCTTTGACGTCTTAACTCACTCAATCTTACTGCAAACGAATTTTTCATTTGTTTTCACCCTTTTATTACTATTTGTATAATCTATAAATCATTTTAACACAAAAAATACTTTTTGTATAGGAGAATTTTATGAAAACTTACACCGTTCATTTAATAAGGCACGCAATGACAAAAGAAAACACCGAGGGCAAGTACATAGGTCAGACCGACGTCGAGCCTACAAAAGAGGGCTTGGCTCAAATTAAAAATCTTATGGACGAAAACGAGGGCTACCCTTATGCCGACGTTGTTATTTCAAGCCCGTTAAAGCGTTGCACCGAAACCGCAAAGCTCATATACCCCGAAAAAGAGCCTGTTATTATGCAGGACCTTATCGAATATGATTTTGGTGATTTCGAGGGTATGACAGCAGACGAGCTCAAAGACCTCGACACGTTTAAGGATTGGATTTCCGGTGCTCATCCCGAGGAGCCTGTTCCTTTCGGCGAGAGTCAAAAAGAGTTTAACGACAGAATTTGTAAGTGCTTTATTCGCATTATCGAGGGCATAATCAAATCGGGAACAAGAAGCACGGCTATCATCACTCACGGCGGTGTTATAATGTCGCTCATGGCTGCCTTTGCAATCCCCGAAGCACCAATGCACGAATGGTTGACTCCTAACGGCTGCGGCTACACGTTGAGAATTGACCCGACGGTTTGGAGAATGGGTCAGAAGCTTGAAGCCTTTGCCGAATGTCCGCCTATTCCCCAACAGATTGACGCCGAAAGAGAAATGTGGGACACCTTTGACTTTGACCCTGATAAGGACGATTTCGACATCAGCGAGTACATTGACGACTATACAGATTACGAAAACGGCGACATTAGTTAATTTTCAACTATTCTCAATTTCATAAACACAATAGGTTTTTCAATCGGTTTTGGAGCATACAGCTTCAAGACCGATTTTGCATATATATTAAGACTTCTGTTATAGTAAGCCGACACAAACGGTATCGGAATAATAAAAATTCCCGACAAAAGCCAAAGGATAAAGCTCGTTTTGAATTTCAAAAGCCGAAGCTTGCCTGACATTGTGTGTTCGTTTAAGTAATGTATAACCTCTACCGCCGAAAGCGACGGCTGCGAGCATATAATTTCATCTAAAAAGGCAAGCCTTTGCTTTGAAATAAGGAAGAAAAACACGCCTGTTAAAAGCAGCATTGAAAACAGCGCAACGCAGGCATAAAATATCATTTTCGGCATACCGCTTTGCAAAAAATACAGCGAAACGGCAAGCGTTGCAAGGCACGGCAAAAGGTATAAAATAGCAGTGCCCAAATTTATAATCGAACGCAAAATGTGAAGATAGATAATTTTTAACTGAACACTTATTTTGATAATATAAAATACTTTCACTCTATGATTTTGCTTCCCTGAAAGATAAAAGGTACGTTTTTGCAAATGACCGCATATAATGAAATACCACAGCGTGAAAAATGCGCCGAGTGAAAAAACGGCATAGTACGCCGCCTGAGGTAAATCAAGAATGAATTTATCGAGAGCAGAAAGCATAAATAAAAAGAATACGGAAAGTCCGAGGCATGAAAATCTCAAAAGTATAAAAAATATGTTTGCAAAGTATAACTTTTTACCGCACGCTTCGTTAATATTTCTCGCAAGAAGTTTAACACAAGAAGTTTTCATAAATATCACCTGCTTTATTTTTCCCTAAAACGCAAATTTAATTACAAAATTAAAGCAGTTGACAAAATTATGAGCACAGGATATAATCGTAAGTGGAATTGTGCAGTTCCTTCGGGTTTGAAATTTTCCCTTAAAAATAGCGCCGGGTCTGCTTGCACTGTAATTGGCAGATGACGAGGAAGAAGTTATCGAAATATTCGGCGGATGCTTCTTGTCCCGTATGTGCGGGGACATAAACATTTACTAAAAACTGTCGGTGACGGCAAAACAGAGGTAAATGTACCGTGCAAATATTTTTGCAAAGGAACAAGTTAATATGTGTGGAATTGTTGGTTACATCGGAGGCCGCAGTGCGTCGCCCGTGTTGATTGACGGTCTGAAGAAGCTCGAGTACAGAGGTTATGACTCGGCAGGCGTAGCTGTGTTCAACGGCGATGTTGTCGAGGTCAAAAAGACTAAGGGCAGAATTGCCGACCTCGAAAAAAAGCTGTCTGCGGAGGGTATTTCGTCAGGTTGCGTGGGTATAGGTCATACCCGTTGGGCAACTCACGGAGCACCCGACGACGTAAACGCTCATCCTCATAAGGGAGGAAACGGTCGCATTACGTTGGTGCATAACGGCATTATTGAGAACTATATCGAGCTTAAAATTATGCTCGAACAAAAGGGGTACAAATTCGTCTCACAGACGGATACGGAGGTACTTGCCCATTTGTTCGATTTCTTTTATAGCGGCGACTCCTTAAAGGCTATGTCGAACGTTATGAAAACGGTGCGTGGCTCTTATGCGGTAGCTGTTTTAATTGACGGAAGGCCCGATGAAATTATTGCGGCACGAAAAGACAGTCCGCTTATAGTCGGGTTGGGCGAAAATGAAAACTTTTTAGCCTCCGATATCCCTGCTGTGCTCAAATACACAAGGGATTGCTATTTGCTTGACGACAATCAGATGGCATTGCTGAAGCAGTCCTCGGTTAAGCTCTATGATATTGACGGCAACGAGGTACACAAGGATATTTACCACGTCACTTGGGACGTTGAAGCGGCTGAAAAGGGCGGCTTTGACCACTTTATGAAAAAGGAAATTTCCGAGCAGCCTAAAACCGTACACGATACCGTTACGCCGAGAATTAAGGACGGCAAGGTAGTTATTGACGAGCTTGGTCTTTCCGACGAGGATATAAAAAATATCGGCACAATTCACATAGTTGCGTGCGGAAGTGCTTGGCACGTCGGAACGGCGGCAAGATATATAATCGAAAAATTGGCGAGAATTCCCTGCGAGGTTGACCTTGCGAGCGAATTCAGATACAGAAATCCGATTATAAAAGAAAATGATATTTGTCTTGTAATTTCACAGTCGGGCGAGACGGCGGATACCCTTGCCGCATTGCGTGAGGCAAAGAGTAAGGGTGCTAGGACAATTTCAATCGTAAATGTCATAGCAAGCACCATTGCCCGTGAATCGGACGACGTTATTTATACCATGGCAGGTCCCGAAATTGCGGTTGCCACAACGAAGGCTTTTTCGGCGCAGCTCTGCGTTTCATATCTTTTGGCATTGAAATTTGCAAAGGCAAAGAGCTTGCTTTCCGAAAGCGACGAAGAAAAATACTGTGCGGAAATTCTCCGCCTGCCGGAGTTAATTGAGGGCATTTTGAAAACCGATTCGGCACTTAAAGAGCTTGCGAAAAGCTATGCGGACTCGGAAAACGTTTTCTTTATCGGCAGAGGTCTTGACTATGCAATATCGCTCGAAGGCTCATTGAAATTAAAGGAAATTTCCTATATTCACTCCGAAGCCTATGCGGCAGGAGAGCTCAAGCACGGCACAATTTCTCTCATAGAGGACAAAACGCCCGTGTTTGCGGTTGCCACGCAGTCCGACCTCAACGAAAAGACCTTAGGAAACATTAAAGAGGTCAAGGCAAGGGGTGCGAGAGTCATTGCACTTGTCGGAGAAAATCACTCCGCCGCCGATGAATTTGCCGATGATATAATCAGGCTTCCCGAAATCAGCGACTTCCTTATGCCGTCGCTTGCAGTAGTTCCGCTTCAAATTTTTGCCTATTATATGGCGCTCGGCAGAGGCTGTGATGTCGATAAGCCTCGAAACCTTGCAAAATCAGTTACAGTAGAATAAGCTAAAAGCCGTGCGTGAAATCGCTTCACACACGGCTTTATTATTTCGCCTGTTATTTTTTCTTTCTTTTGTTTCCCTTTGCATAAACCGCTACGCACCAATAATAAAGCGGAATTGCAAGGAAAAGAGTGAGCGTTTTTACCCACATACCGAAAACGAAGCCACAGAAAAGATATGCCGTTATAATTAAAATCGGCACGGGCATAAGGAACAAAAACGTCCTCTTGCTCGTCATTCTGCAAGCACTTGCAAGCATATAATACATCGGAATTGTCAAGAACAAAAGCGAAAAGACAAGCCACGGGGAGCGTCCCATTACGCCTTTAAGTCCAAAGCTCAAGGCAAGATATGCGATTATAACAACAAGCGGATACGGAAAGCGGAACATTCTGTTTGCCGTTTCGGGATAAAGAGAATGTCTGATCGGCTTTTCATCCTTTTTTTCCGCCTCCGGCTCTGCTTTCGGCTCTGCATTCGGTATTTCCTTTTCGCTGTCAAGAAGTGCGTCAAGAGTTATTCCGTAAATCTCTGCAAGGGCAATCAAATTGTCGGTGTCGGGCGACGCCTCGGCTCTCTCCCATTTTGAAATTGCCTGTCTGCTCACGCCGAGTTTTGATGCAAGGGCCTCTTGCGAAAGTCCGTTTTCCTTGCGAAGCTGTACAAGTCTGTCTGCTGTTGAAATCGTCATAGTTTTCTCCAAATCTGTTAAAGTTCTCCGTTTTTCCATTTCTGAACATTCTTTAAATGCTCTTCGTAGGAATTTGTAAACGCCGAATTATACGGCGGATTTGTGTCAATTACAAAAAACAGGTAATCGGTATCGGCAGGATACAACGCCGCTTTTATAGACGCAATTCCGGGGTTGCAAATAGGACCTGCAATCAAGCCTTTGCAACGGTTTCCGTTGTAATAATACTTATAATAATCTATCTTGTCGGGATATTTAAGCTCAATTACTCCCGTACAGTATTTCACCGTAACATCATACTCAAGCTTCATATTCTGCTTTAAGCGGTTGTGAATTGTAGATGAAACAAGTGTGCGCTGCTCATCTGTAAACGCTTCTTTCTCAATAATCGAAGCGATCGTCAAAATATCGTGCACGGAATAGCCGAGTTCTGTTGCTCTCTGCCTCATTTCAGCGGTAAAATTCTTTTCCTCGGTAGCAACCATTTTGTCGATTACTTTTGTCGGATCTGAATTTTTCTCAAAGGTGTAGGTTGCAGGGAAAAGATAGCCCTCAAGCAAGAAACAAATCTTATCTCTGTCGTGAATTGAGGACAAAACGGAATATTTTGATGTATCGTAATTGCTTACAGCATTGATAAAGTCGTCCGTCGAGCAAACGCCGTTTTCCTCCAAAAGCCAAGCTGTTTTAAGCAAGGTGTAGCCCTCGGGAACGGTAACCTTAGCGTATTTTCCGTTATCTGCCGCCGCTTTGTCTGCATCGTCCGCCGCCTGCGTTATTGTCGGTGCGTCGGGATTAAAAACATTGCTGTTATTGTTTGATCCCGACGAATCCTTGTCCGCACCGCAGGATGCAAACAAAAAAACAAGCGTAAATATTAAAAATATCGAAAGAGCTTTTTTGAACATCATTTTCCTCTTTTGCAAATCATTGTTTTTTATATTATTGGCATTTCAGTTAATTGTATCATTATTCGAGTAAATTTGCAACGGTAAAAGAACAGGACCGTCGGAGGCGGTCCTGTTTTGATTGTTTATTCGTCGCAACGGCTTTCCGTTACCTTGCAGAAAATACATTTGTTTTCAAATATAATATTAGCCTCATTCATTACATTTTGTGAATATTTTCGCCCTTTGTGAAAGAGGTTTTGCGATGCCTTACAGCGTGAGCACAAAATATCCGCTGTTCACGCATAATCAGTGTTTCTTATGCCCCGACTTTATTATTGTCAACCGCAGCTCGATCAAGACAAAAAAATACGGCGACCGTAACAGCCGCCGTAAAATTTATAATCAATAATTTTCTTCTCTTAATTCAAAGAAACTCTGCGGATGAGCGCATACGGGGCAAGCCGCGGGAGCCTTTGTGCCGATTACGATATGACCGCAGTTACGGCACTCCCAAACCTTGACCTCGCTCTTTTCGAACACCTGAGCGGTCTCAACGTTCTTGAGAAGTGCGCGATATCTTTCCTCGTGAGCCTTTTCGATAGCAGCGACAGCTCTGAACTTATTTGCAAGAGCAGTAAAGCCCTCTTCCTCCGCTGTCTTTGCGAAGCCATCGTACATATCGGTCCACTCGTAATTCTCGCCCTCAGCGGCAGCTGCAAGATTTTCACTTGTATCGCCGATACCGTTGAGCTCCTTGAACCACATTTTAGCGTGTTCCTTTTCGTTGTCTGCGGTTTTAAGGAAAAGAGCGGCTATCTGCTCATATCCCTCTTTCTTTGCAGCAGAAGCAAAGTATGTATATTTGTTCCTTGCCTGTGACTCGCCTGCAAAAGCAATCTGCAAATTTTTCTCGGTCTGTGTTCCTTCGTATTTATTTGCCATAATAGCTACCTCCTTTATGTCTAAACATAATAGCATGATTGCAAAAATAAGTCAATATCAAATATGACTTAATAGTCTTTTTTGTTTTTTAATTTCTCTTTGATGTACCTGAAGGTTTCGTCCTCGCCCTTCTCCTTGAGCATTACAAGCAGCTTTTCAAGCATATCCGAGGTCTCCTGATGAATTACTCTCGCATCTCTGCCACGCCGAAAATACTCAATCGGATGGGAGTCGGTATATTTGTCGCCCTGATAAATCTTGCTTGCCGCAACTCTGTCGCAAAACATCTCTATAACATAATTAAGCGGCATTTTAACGGGTGCGTACTTGCGAATTTTCGGATTATAGTCATTCCAATATTCAAAATGGTGCTTATTTCTGCCCTTGTGATGAAGCCAAGCCTTTGAATACCCTCTGTCAAGGCGTTCAAGCTCGTTGGGACTGCGTGTTCCGTCATAATATTTCACGCCGTTAAAAAATTCCGTCGGCGAATATTTTGATAGGTCATGCCTGAGTCCCTGCCATCCTATGCCTGCCTTAAAGCAATGCTTTATGACCTTATGCCGATGCTTTGTAATTGTCCTAAAATGTCCTATAACGTTCGCCATTGCCTATACCTCTTTGATTTGTGTTACCGACAGACCGTTGTTTTCATACTTAAATCTGATATTGAAGCCTGCAAAAGTCACGCCGTACTCTTTTCCCTCTTCGTCATTATAAGCAGGGCGTGGGTCGTTTGACAAAAGTTCTAAAAGAGCCTGCCTTTTATTTTCGGGAATTATCGAAAGCAATTTTTCATCACAGTTGACGCTGATTTTATACTTTTTAGTCTGCGCCGTATAGCCCTCGCTCGCCGTGGGAATACAATCCGCAATCGGTATGTACGGCTTAATATCATATATCGGTGTGCCGTCTGTCATATCGACTCCTGAAACTGTGATAATCGGTGCATTTTCGCCGCCCGTCTCAATTTTTTCTATCTTAACGCAGGAAAGTCCGAGCCTGTTCGGTCTAAACGGAGAACGTGAGGCAAATACTCCTACTCTCCTGTTGCCGCCAAGCCTCGGAGGGCGTACCGTTGGACTGAATTTCGAGTCGGAGCACTGTGAGAATTCCCAAATGAGCCAAATGTGAGAAAATCCGTCAAGCTCTTTGACTGCTTGGACATTTTTGTATTCGGGCTCAAAAACAATTTTTCCCGTGAGCGACGGAGCAAGACCTGCTTGCCGTGGAACGCCGAATTTTTCTGAAAAATCGGTATGTATTCTCGCAATCGGTTTTATCTCCACTCTCACTCACCTCAAAGATTATTTTAATACATTTATTAAATTTTATCAATGCTCCGAACGGCGAAATAATGATTTTTTCTCATAGGGCTCGCTGCTGTAAGCCTCAACCTCATAGCCTGTTTGAGCTATTGCCCTCTCAAGTCTGTCCTTATCAAGAGCGTTTTCGGATATTATTTCAGCCGTTCCCGTTTTGTGAGAAGCCTTTACCTTTTTTACGTCAAATTCGCTTCTTATCACATTGTTGATATGGCTCTCGCACATTGAGCAAGCCATACCGTTTATTTTCAAAACTGTTTTAACCATTATATTTTCTCCCTTCAAGCAAAAGGGGCGGCTCTTTCGGCCGCCCCCTCTGATTATTTTTTCTCATCTGGCTGATGACATTTTCCTGCCATGGCACAATGAGCACAATTACCTCCGCAGGATGATTTCCCCGCTTTTTTGTCCTTCCTCATTGCAATAATAATGGCAGTAACTATTGCAACGAGAACAAGTGTAATTATTATCGTCGCCAAATTTTCCGAAATCCAAGCAAGCATTCATATCATCCTTTCGTAGATTTAATTTGTTATTTTACAGCTCTTTCTGAAAGCGTCGTAGCTTCTTTGTAAGGGCGGACAAGGAGATAAATCATACCGATAAGAATTATCGCCGCCGCAATTACACCGAATACATTTGCGTTGCCCGTAAAGAGTGAGCCGAACTGATTTATCATAAGCGCAATAATATATGCAAATCCGCACTGATAAGCGATAGAAAACCAAGTCCATTTTGCGTTGTTCATTTCACGCTTGATAGCACCGATTGCCGCAAAGCAAGGAGCGCAGAGTAGATTGAATACAAGGAATGACATACCCGTTATCTTTGTGAAGTGAGAAGCGAGTGCCTGCCATACCGACATATCTCCGCCGCCGTAAAGGATACCCATTGTTCCGACAATGTTTTCCTTTGCGACAAGTCCCGTGATCGATGCAACCGCAGCCTGCCAGTTGCCCCAGCCGAGAGGTGCGAATATCCAAGCAATAGCTCCGCCGATTTTAGCAAGAATCGAACAGTCGATTTCGCTCTCCTCAAGCATACGCAACGAGCCGTCAACAAAGCCGAAGTAGGTTGTAAACCAAACGACGATTGTCGAAAGAAGAATTATTGTGCCTGCCTTTTTGATGAACGACCAGCCACGCTCCCACATTGAACGCAAGAGGTTAGGAATTGTCGGAAGATGGTATGCGGGAAGCTCCATAACGAACGGAGCAGGATCGCCCGAGAACATCTTTGTCTTTTTAAGGATAATACCCGAGCAGATGATTGCCGCCATACCGATAAAGTATGCGCCTGTCGAAACCGCAGCCGAGCCGTGGAAAAGTGCGCCTGCTATCATTGCGATAAACGGTACCTTAGCACCGCAGGGGATAAACGTCGTTGTCATAATCGTCATACGGCGATCTCTTTCGTTTTCAATCGTACGGGAAGCCATAATTCCGGGAACGCCGCAGCCTGTGCCTACAAGCATGGGAATAAACGATTTACCCGAAAGTCCGAATTTTCTGAATATACGGTCAAGGACAAATGCAATTCTTGCCATATAACCGCAGGACTCAAGGAATGCAAGCAAGAGGAACAGCACAAGCATCTGAGGAACGAAGCCGAGGACTGCACCCACACCGGCTACGATACCGTCAAGAATAAGGCCCGAAAGCCAATATGCTGCGCCGACCTTTTCAAGTCCGTTGCCTATAAGCACCGGAATACCGGGTACCCATACGCCGTAATCGGCAGGATCGGGCTCGTCAAATGCAGCCTCATTGTTTTTAATATAATCAACCGCATCAACAAAGGTCATACCTACGGTTGTTTCCTGCTCCTCCTTGCTGAGCGTTGCAGGGATCGTATCATAATAAGCGGTATATTCAACCTCTTCGAGGGTTTCCTCGTCCTCGACAGTAACGTTAGCCGACTTTTTAGCGTCTCCCGAAGCTACAACCGACTCAGCTTTAGCAATAACGTCATCTTTGTTGAAGTCATCCGCCTCGGTGTCAAATTCAACACCGTAAGCCTCCAGAGCTTGCATAGCCGAGGTATGCTCATCCGCCACCTCGTTATAAGCCTTTGTGCCTATTGAGAAAAGGTGGAAGCCGTCTCCGAAAAGTCCGTCGTTTGCCCAATCCGTTGCCGCCGCACCGACGGTAACCATTGAAATATAATATACCAAGAACATTATAACCGCAAATATCGGAAGTCCGAGCCAACGGTTAGTGACGATTTTATCGATTTTATCGGAGGTCGAGAGCTTTCCTGCGCCGTGCTTTTTATAACAAGACTTGATAATTGACGCTATGTAAACATATCTTTCGTTTGTGATAATCGACTCTGCGTCGTCGTCAAGCTCATCCTCTGCCGCCTTAATATCGGCTTCGATATGGTTGTACAAAGATTTTTCGATGTTTATACGTTCAAGCACCTTTTCGTCTCTCTCAAAGATTTTGATTGCATACCAACGCTGTTGCTCCTCGGGAAGCGAGTGCAGGCAAGCCTCCTTGATATGCGCAAGAGCGTGCTCAACCGCACCCGAAAAAGTGTGCTGAGGAACGGTTTTTGTGTTCCTTGCGGCGTCGATTGCAGCCTCTGCCGCTTCCATTGTACCGCTGCCTTTAAGAGCTGAAATTTCAACCACCTTACAGCCAAGCTCCTTTGAAAGCTGCTGAATGTTGATTTTGTCGCCGTTTTTCTTGACAACGTCCATCATATTGATAGCAACAACAACAGGAATTCCGAGCTCGGTAAGCTGAGTTGTAAGATAGAGGTTTCTTTCAAGGTTCGTGCCGTCAACAATGTTAAGTATTGCGTCGGGACGTTCTCCGATAAGATAATTTCTTGCGACAACCTCTTCAAGAGTGTACGGTGAAAGCGAATAGATACCGGGTAAGTCGGTAATTACAACGCCGTCATGCTTTTTCAGCTTGCCTTCCTTTTTTTCAACGGTAACACCGGGCCAGTTTCCGACAAATTGGTTTGAACCGGTCAATGCGTTAAACAGCGTGGTTTTACCGCTGTTCGGGTTACCTGCAAGAGCAATTCTCAAGTCCATATTTTTCCTCTTTTTCTAAAGTTTTGGTTAGCGATTGCTAACTCTTGATAAAAAAATAAGCGAAGCGTTATGCCTCAATTTCAATCATTTCCGCATCAGCCTTACGCAATGAAAGCTCATAGCCTCTGACGGTAACTTCGATTGGATCTCCAAGCGGTGCGACCTTGCGAACATAGACCTCAACGCCCTTTGTGAGCCCCATATCCATAATTCTGCGCTTTACGGCACCCTCGCCGTGCAGCTTCTTAACCTTAACGGTTGAGCCGACCTTTACGTCCTTTAATGTATCCATCTTAACAGCCTCCTTAAATAACTTTTATATCATTATTTTCTGCGCCATTTCCTCGCTTATCGCAACCCTTGCCTCCTTGACGTTGACAATGACGTTACCGCCGAGCGTTGTAATAACCGTAACAGCGCCGCCGACTACAAAACCGAGATTTTCAAGGTGCTTTTTAACCTCAGGCTTTCCGCCGATTTTTTTTATAATGTTTTCCTCGCCTGCCGTGGCGAATGATAAAGGCATCATAATTAACCCCTCATTCATGCCGTGTAAACGGTAATTTTATCGGTTAGCACCTGCTAACTAAATATATAATACACCAAAATTTGAAATTGTCAACAAAATTTTTTCATTTCGTTACTATAAACAAAATCATTTTCTGCGGCATTTTCCGCTTTGTAAAAATTTCCGAGCATAAAAAAGGCGGACATTCAGCTTGGCTGAATGTTCATAAGGAAGTTTTGCTTCAAAACAACATCTTTTTGCGCAATAATTCGTTAAACCCCGCAGATATGCGTTAGCATTATCTGCGGGGTTTGCCTTTTCTTGCATCAAA
>SFGA01000027.1 GCA_004556705.1 Ruminococcus sp.
CTGACGGCAACCCACCGTCTCACCTGCCGGTTCGGTCGGTGCTTCTGCATTAAATGCAGAGGTCTCCACAGGAGACCCGCACCCTTTACACAAGGGAGGATGAATATGCGGTTGTCCGTCAATTTATAGCAAATTAAAAACGGGCGAACACAGTTTGCCCCTACGATATAATATAAAAATATAATTATTTATAACCGTTGATTTGTTGTGATTTAACGGCGGCAGCAAGCCACCGCCCTACGCTGAGAAATTACGCTTGAGGGGTTGTATACGGCTACTGTAACAATAAAAAACACATATATTACAAATAGTAATAAAAAATATTAAATACTATATTGACAAGTCGGCGAATATATGTTATAACATAAGCGAAGGAGATGATTGAAATGAGCAAGCTTATTGCTGAATGTCCTGTATGTCACGGGGAATTAAAAATTTGTGCGTTAAAATGTGCTGATTGCGGATTGGAACTTCGCAATGATTTTAAGCTGTCAGAATTTGATTTATTGTCGGAGGAAGATTATAAATTTCTGATTTGCTTTTTGAAAAATAAAGGCAGCTTGAAATCGTTGCAGGAAGAAATGGGAATTTCTTATCCGTATGCTAAAAAAAAGCTCGATACATTATTGGTAAATCTCGGCTTGGCAGAGCCTGAGGAAAATATTTTTACAATACCGGAGGAAATTGAAATGGATAACTTGTACTTTGATAAAAACAGCGTTAAAGCATCGGAAATAATAAAGAAAAAGCTCAAAGAAAACGGCGGCAGAGTGACTGTTTATACCCTCAGAGGATTGCCGTGCGAGGTGTGGGCGAACAGCGACGGTAATTCGTTTTCAAGCAATAAGCTTCCGTCAAATGTGACCTTTACTTATGACCTTTTTGATGCTGTTGTCGATTTGCTTGTATCACAAAACGGTCACGCAAGAAAGGGCAACGGCAGAAACTATAAATTCGGGGAACCGGAATGTGACGAAACAACGGTCGTAGGTGCTCTTGCTAAAGCATGGGGAAGGAAAAAAGGTGAGTCTGTCATTGACCCTGTTTTTGTAATTGCGTCAATTCTCGATTGGGCTGATATTGCAAGAAATACAAGCGGCGAGTTGGTGCTTACTGCGTCTTACAGAAGCAAGTTAAAATAATGTTTTTGGTTCTTTTTATTATTATTTTTATTCTTCGTTTTGTATACAAGTTGTTTTTTGATAATGATTATTGATAAAAAACGAACGGGCAGGAATTTTCCTGCCCGTCTTGTGCTTTAATTATTCAATTCATCAATACTTCGGGAGATAGCGGTTGACCTCCCAATCGGTTACGCACATTTGATACTGCTTCCACTCACGAAGCTTGCCCTCGAGGTACTTTTCGTACACATGCTCGCCGAGAGCCTCTTTGATAAACGGGTCGCTTGCAAATTCATACATAGCGTCCTCAAGCGTTGAGGGAAGATTGTCAATTCCGTCAGCCTTGAGCTCTTCCGCCGTCATTTCATAAATGTTCTTCGAGGTGCTTTCGGGGGGCATAAGTCCTCTCTTAATGCCGTCAAGACCTGCTGCGAGGCAAAGAGCCATTTCAAGATAGGGGTTGCAGGCAGGGTCGGGAGAACGGAGCTCAACTCTTGTTCCCATACCTCTTGCGGTGGGAATTCTGATAAGCGTTGAACGGTTTGAAGCCGACCACGCAATGTATACGGGTGCTTCGTAGCCGGGAACAAGCCTCTTGTATGAGTTGACAAGTGGATTTGCAACCGCTGTAATTCCCTTTATGTGAGCGAGAACGCCTGCGATAAAGTGCAACGCCGTATCGGAAAGACCGTACTGCTTGTCGGGATCGTAAAATGCGTTTTTGCCGTCCTTCATAAGCGACATATTTGTATGCATACCCGAGCCGCAAATTCCGTAAACGGGCTTTGGCATAAAGGTTGCGTGAAGTCCGTGACGGCGTGCGTATGTTTTAACAACGTGCTTAAAGGTTATTACATTGTCGGCGGTTTTAAGAGCCTCATCAAACTTGAAGTCGATTTCGTGCTGTCCCTCGGCACATTCATGGTGAGAAGCTTCAATTTCAAAACCCATTTCCTCAAGGCACATACAAATATCACGTCTGCACTGCTCGCCCTGATCGGCAGGACCCATATCGAAATAGCCTGCGACGTCGCCTGTTTGAGTGGTGGGATTTCCCTCGTCGTCAAGCTGGAAAAGGAAGAATTCGCACTCGGGGCCTACATTGAAGGTAAAGCCCATATCGGCAGCCTCTTTCATAACCTTTTTCAATACATTTCTCGGGTCGCCGAGGAACGGTGTAACGCCGTCGGTACAGTAAACGTCGCAAATAAGCCTTGCGGTTCTGTCCTTCCACGGCAAAATTACGAAAGAGTCATAGTCGGGGCGCAAATACATATCCGACTCGTTAATTCTTACAAAGCCTTCTATGGAAGAGCCGTCGAACATACATTTATTGTCGAGAGCCTTTTCAAGCTGACTTCTTGTAATGGCAACGTTTTTTATCTGTCCGAAAATATCAATAAACTGAAGTCTGACAAATCTAACGTCTTTTTCTTCTGCAATTCTTAAAATGTCTTCTTTGGTGTAACCCATTGCGTTGCTCCTTTAATGAAAAACAGTGCAATATCCGTCGATACTACGCCATAATAATATATACAATTATAACGATATAATTCTGTTTTGTCAACGGAATATATATGTAAAAGCACGCCCGATAAATTCAAATGTTGACTAAAAAAATATTTATGTTAAAATAGACAGGTTACTATAAAATTAGGAAAAGACGGTGTTTTTAATGAACATATCAAGCGCATTGGCGTCACTGCTCTCTGTACCCTCGAACAATATGATTTACGTTGTAATAATGTTTATCATCGGACTTGTTCTTATAGTTAAGGGCGGAGATATTTTTGTTGACGCTGCAACCTGGATTGCGGAGGCTACGGGTATTCCGAAGTTTATTATCGGCGCTACGGTGGTAAGCTTTGCTACGACTCTCCCCGAAATGATAGTATCTGTAATTGCTGCGGCAAAGGGTCAGAACGATATGGCTGTCGGCAACGCTGTCGGCTCGGTTACTGCAAATATCGGTCTTATAATGAGTATTTCAATACTCTGTATGCCTGCCCTCGTCAAGAGAAAAGAGGTTGCGTTTAAGGGTACGCTTATGATTGCTGCGATAGCGGCACTTGCACTGTTTATCAACAATCTCAGCCTTACAACCGTGCAGAGCGTTATAATGATAATCATATTCGCCGTATTTATGCTTGAGAACATTCTTCAGGGCAAAAGCTCACTCAGCGAGAGCAAGGACGACGAAAAGCCCGAGGTAAACGGCAAGAGCATTTTCGTAAATATTTTCAAATTTGTTTTCGGCGCATTGGGAATTGTTGTCGGCGCAGATTTGCTCGTCGACGACGGCACAATCATTGCAAGAGGTCTCGGCGTTTCGGAGGCTATTATCGGCGTTACGATTATCGCTGTCGGAACATCGCTTCCCGAGCTTGTTACAACGATCACGGCTATTGCAAAGAAGCAGTCCGAGCTTTCAATCGGTAACATTATCGGCGCTAATATAATCGATATTACGCTCATTCTCCCCGTATGCGCATTCATCTCAAACGGTACGCTTGAAATCGGAAAGCAGTCGGCTTATCTTGATGTTTTCGTATGCCTTGCGGTTGCGTTTATTGCGATTGTACCGACAATAATTACCAAAAAGCTCAACCGTTGGCAGGGCGCTTTGATGATTTGTATTTATGTCGGCTACATTGCCGTGCTTGTTACCAATTCGTCAATGGGCTACCTTTCTTTCTGAATATAAATCCAAAGCGGCAGGAGACTGTCGCTTTTTTTATGTTTTTTTACATTAAATAAATTAATAAATTATTATTCGTCAAAATACACTCAGAAGCCTTTGTATTTTCATTGACACACGGCGTAAATTATAGTATAATCCAAAGTAATAAAATAGATTTTTTGTGTGCGCTTTTGCGTATTTTATATGTGAGGTATGTAGATGTCAGACAACAATAGAAATTTTGAAGATGTAGAATTTGTTGCCGAAGCAAATGATAATAAACCCGAAAAGAAAAAGTCAAAAAAGGGTAAAGATAAAAAACCTAAAAAGGACTCGAAGTTCAAACAAAAATGGATGGCTCTCAAAAAACGGCAGAGGGTTGTCATTATTGTTGTGTGCGTTATAGTTTTGTTGGCTCTTATCGCCGTTGCAACTGTTTACGGCGTGTACAACGGCTTTACCACCGACATAAGCCGTGAGGACTTGGGCATTTCGGACGAAATCGAAAACAAATACGGTAAAACGGACGTGTTCAACGTTGCTGTTTTCGGCGTTGACACAAGAGACGCAGACTCCTTTAAGGGTTTGAGCGATACTATTATGATCGTCAGCATTGACGCAAAGAACAAGAGCGTCAAGCTTGTTTCTATTCTGAGAGACAGCTATGTTGCTATTGACGGTCGTAAAAATCAGAAAATCACACACGCTTATTCATTCGGCGGCGCACCGCTTGCAATTAAAACGATAAACGAAAATTTCAATATGAATATTACCGATTATGCTACAATAAATATGCATAAGCTCGCAGACGCCATAAACGTTCTCGGCGGTGTAGACATTGAAATTACCGAGTCCGAGATGAATCAGATAAATCAGGAGGCTCTTTACGGAGACCCCAACGCACAGAGGGGTGCGGCACTTGTTAATAATTACGGACAGGTGCATCTTGACGGCGAGCAGGCGGTTATTTTCTGCCGACTTCGTAAGCAGGACTCCGACGACGCACGTTCAAACAGACAAAAGATGGTTATAAACGCTCTTCTCACTCAGGCGAGGAAGGTTAGCCCCTCGAAGTATACAGAGGTTGTTAAGACGATGATGTCGCTTTGCGAGACTTCGGTTTCCTTCAGCGAGATTATGAGCCTTGTTCCGCTTATCAATGAGGACGTTACAATCGAAACGATTACAGTACCCGGCGAGCCGGAAAGCGCAATCGGCGGAATATATGAGGGCGCATGGGTTTGGAGATATGACCTTGACGCCGCTTCCGACAGAATTCACATGTTCCTTTACGGAGAGCCGATACCCGAGTCCGAGAGGACGACAAAGAAGCAGTCTAAAAAAGAGACTACGACAAAGGCAGCGACAACCACAAAAAAGGCTGTCACTACAACAAAGCCCGCTTCGGCAGATAACACCGAGCCGGCAACGCAGAAGCCTGTTACCACAACCTCTCCGGTTACCGTGACGCAGACGGAAGCACCCGAAACCACAACAAAGCCGACACCCGAGATCACAAATCCTGAGTCAATTGGCGATGCAGCATAAACAATAATATATTAAACAATATTTTTGGAGGAAAGAATATGAAAGGTATTATTCTTGCAGGCGGTGCAGGCACAAGGCTCTATCCGTCAACTCTTGCAGTGTCAAAGCAGATTTTGACAGTCTATGACAAGCCGATGATCTATTATCCGATGTCGACTCTTATGTTAGCAAAGATTAAGGATGTTCTTATTATTTCAACACCCCGTGATCTTCCCTGCTACAAGGAGCTTTTCGGCGACGGCTCACAGCTTGGTATGCATATTGAATATGCCGTTCAGGATAAGCCGAGAGGACTTGCCGACGCATTTATAATCGGCGAGAAGTTTATCGGCGACGACAGCGTTTGCCTTGTCCTCGGCGACAATATATTCTACGGCTACGGCTTTTCCGAAAGACTTGCGAGAGCAAGCGCAAGGAAGTCGGGCGCAACAATTTTCGGTTATCATGTAAGCAACCCCACAGCTTTCGGCGTTGTTGAATACGATAAGGATTGGAATGTTCTCTCAATCGAGGAGAAGCCCGAGCATCCGAAGTCAAACTACGCTGTTCCGGGACTTTATTTCTACGATAACGACGTAATTGAAATTGCAAAGAACGTTAAGCCCTCGGCAAGAGGCGAAATCGAAATCACTTCGATTAACAACGAATATTTGAGAAGAGGTACATTGAAGGTCGAGCTCTTCGGCAGAGGTATGGCTTGGCTTGATACGGGTACTCACAGAGCAATGCTTGACGCCGCTAACTTTATCGAGGCGGTTCAGACAAGACAGGGACTTTATGTCGCTTGCCTTGAGGAAATTGCCTACAATAACGGCTTTATAAATAAGGAACAGCTTCTTTCGCAGGCTGATAAGCTTAAAACTACCGAATACGGTCAGTATCTTTACAAGCTTGCGGGAAAGGAAACAGACTGATTAAGTCTATTTCGGGAGGAATATAAAATATGAAAATACTGATTACGGGCTCGCACGGTCAGTTGGGAAACGAGCTTTCTCAAATGCTTAAAACGGGCGAAGCGGGTATCGGCAAAATAAGTGACGCATACAAAGGCTGTGAGGTTGTCGCAGTCGATGTTGAAGACCTTGATATTACCGACGCTGCCGCAGTAAGCTCTTTTGTTGAAAGGGAAAAGCCCGATGTTATAATCAACTGTGCGGCAATGACAAACGTTGACGGCTGCGAAACCAATTTTGAAGCTGCAATGAAGGTCAATGCGATAGGTCCGAGAAATCTTGCTGTTGCAAGTGAAAAGAACGGCGCAAAATTCGTTCACGTTTCCACCGACTACGTTTTCAGAGGCGACGGATGCACTCCGAGATGCGAGTGGGACGAGGTAGGACCGAACACGGTTTACGGTAAAAGTAAACTCCTCGGCGAAAAATATGTCAGCGAGCAATGTTCAAGATATTTCATTTTGAGAACGGCTTGGCTCTACGGTCTTATCGGTAAAAACTTTGTTAAGACAATGAGACGTCTTGGCAATATGAACGACGTTACAACGGTTGTTGACGATCAGAGAGGCAACCCCACAAACGCAAACGACCTTGCTTACCATATTCTTAAGCTCGCTCTTACAGAGGAGTACGGAGTTTATCATTGCACGGGCGAGGGCGAATGCAGCTGGGCCGATTTTGCGGCAAGAATTATGGAGCTTTCGGGCTGCAAGGGAACGGTCGCAAAATGCACCTCCGAGGAATATTCGGCAAAATATCCGTCTGCTGCACCGAGACCTGCTTATTCATCGTTGAGAAATCTTATGCTTGAGTGCACAGTCGGCAATGAAATGCGTGACTGGGATACAGCACTTCAAGAGTATATTATAAAATTAGACGAAATGGAGAAAAATTCATGAAAACTTATCTTGTAACCGGCGGTGCCGGATTTATCGGTTCAAACTTTGTAATCTATATGCTCAACAAGTATGATGACGTTAAAATCATCAACGTTGACAAGCTCACATACGCAGGCAACCTTGAAAACCTCAAGAGCGTTGAGAACAACCCCAACTACTCTTTTGTTCAGGCTGACATTTGCGACAGAGAGGCTATTTCAAAGATTTTCAAAGAGAATGATATTGACTATGTTGTTAACTTCGCTGCTGAAAGCCATGTTGACAGAAGTATCACAAACCCCGAGATTTTCGTTGAAACAAACGTGCTCGGCACAGTAAATATGCTTCAATGCGCTAAGGTTGCATGGCAGACAGGCGACGACGAGTATAAGGACGGCGTTAAGTATCTTCAGGTTTCAACCGACGAAGTTTACGGTACACTCGGTGCAGAGGGCTACTTTATGGAGACAACTCCGCTTGACCCTCACAGCCCCTATTCGTCAAGTAAGGCTTCTGCGGATATGTTCGTAAAGGCTTTCCACGACACCTATAAATTCCCGATCAACATTACCCGTTGCTCAAACAACTACGGCCCCTATCAGTTCCCCGAGAAGCTCATTCCGCTTATCATGAACAACACTCTTGCTCATAAGGATCTTCCCGTTTACGGTGACGGTATGCAGGTTCGTGACTGGCTCTATGTTGAGGATCACTGCAAGGCTATCGATATGGTTATCAGAGACGGCGTTGACGGTGAGGTTTACAATGTCGGCGGTCATAACGAAAGACCGAACATCTTTATCGTTAAGACAATTATCGAATATATCAAGGAAAATGTTGACCCCGAGGTTGGCGAACATATGATTAAGTATGTTACAGACCGTAAGGGACATGACCGTCGTTACGGCATTGACCCGACTAAGATTAAGAATGCACTCGGCTGGTATCCCGAGACAACCTTTGAGGTTGGTATCAAGAAAACTCTCAAATGGTATCTTGACAATATGGATTGGGTTAAGAACGTTACAAGCGGTGCTTATCAGGATTACTATAAAAAGATGTACGGTGATAAATAATGGGAAAATTTAATTTTATCAAAACTCCGATAAAAGACGTTTATGTTATTGAGCCCACGGTTTTCGGCGATAACAGAGGTTATTTTATGGAAACATATCAGTATGAAGCTTTCAAGGAAGCAGGACTTGATATGGTTTTTGTGCAGGATAATCAGTCAAAGTCAAAGAAGGGTGTTCTCAGAGGACTCCATTTTCAGACTCAGAATTCGCAGGGCAAGCTTGTCAGAGTTGTAAGCGGCGAGGTTTTCGACGTTGCCGTTGACTTGAGACAGGGCAGCGAAACCTTCGGTAAGTGGTACGGTGTTGTGCTCTCTGCCGAGAACAAAAAGCAGTTTTATATCCCCGAGGGCTTTGCTCACGGCTTCCTTGTTCTTTCGGATGAGGCAGAGTTCGTTTACAAATGCACAAGATATTATGACCCCTCACACGAGGCAGGTCTTATGTGGAACGACCCCGACATCGGTATTGAGTGGCCGATAAGCGACGATATGGAAATTATCCTTTCAGAAAAGGATAAAGTTCATCAGTCATTCAAAGAATTTTCCGAAAAGAATGTGTTTTAATTATGACGGTATCAGTTGCACTTGCCGCATATAACGGTAAGGAATTTATCGAAGAACAAATAAATTCAATATTACCGCAGCTGTCCGCCGAAGATGAAATTGTCATTTCCCTTGACCCCTCAACCGACGGTACAAGGGAAATGATTTGTTTTATTTCGGAAAAAGACCGAAGAGTCAAGCTCTTTGACGGAATGGGCAGGGGAGTTATTAAGAATTTTGAAAATGCGATTACACATTGCAAGAACGATATTATTTTCCTTTGCGACCAAGATGATATTTGGCTTGACGGCAAGGTTGAAAGGGTAAAAAAAGAGTTCGAAAACCCTGAAACCGTACTTGTTATGCACGATGCAAAAATTGTTGACAAAGAGCTTAACACGATTGAAAGCTCATTTTTCGAGCAGAGAAAATCGGGTACGGGAATTGTAAAAAATCTTATAAAAAACACTTATATAGGCTGTTGTATGGCGTTTAGAAGGTCATGCTGCGAATATCTTTTGCCGATACCCGAAAATATACCCATGCACGACCAATGGATAGGCTTAATGTGCGAGCGACACGGCAAAGTTGCGCTGATAAACGAGCCGCTTATCCTTTACAGACGTCACGGCGGCAATGCTTCGTCGGACAAACATTCAAGCGTATTGAATATGATAAAATGTAGATTGCAGATGATTTCTGCCCTATTAAAGAGATAATTATGAGTATCAATTTTTTTGCCGTAATGGTAATTTACAACAGAAATCTTAATGACAGCCTTTCGTTTTCAAGTTTGAAAAACACAGGTGTTGAGATTTTTGTATGCGACAACAGCACAAAGGATATGAAAAACTCGTCCTTTGAGAGCGAGAGGGTGCATATTCTTTCAATGGGCGGAAATGTCGGTCTTTCAAAGGCTTACAACAAGGCGGTTGAGAGCATTGACGTCAGAGACGGCTACATCTGCTTTTTTGACGACGACACGGCTGTTCCCGAAAATTATTTTGCCCTTATGGAAAAAGAAATTGAAAAAACGGGCGCAGATATTCTTTTGCCGTGTGTTTTCGACAGAAACGGCTATATGTCTCCGTGCAAAATCAGCGGCGTTTCGGTATCTGCAATTTCAAGCCTTGAGGAATTGAACGAGGACAATATTTCCGGTATAAACAGCGGTATGGCGGTTAAAGCAGAGGTGTTCAAAGCTTATCGGTATGATGAAAATTATTTCCTTGATTTTATCGACCACAAGTTTTTATCGGATATGAAAAAGCAAAAAAGGAAAATCGCAGCGGCGAAAAGCGTCGAGCTAAAGCAGAGATTTTCTGCCAATGACTTCAGCGATATTAAGGCGGCAAGACGCAGATTTGCCGTTTTCAAAAAGGACTATTCTCTGTTTTGCAGGCAGGCGGGCGGATTGAAGAATAAGCTTATCGGTGCGCTTGTCATTGCAAAAAGATTTATAAATATTAACTTTATCGGGCGTTTGCGCTCAAAGTAAGGAGGTGCGTGATGGCGGAGCTTTCAATTTCCGTTGTAACCTATAACAACAAGGACGAAATCGGCAGACTTTTGAAAAGTGTAATTAAATACACAAAGGCGGTTGATTATGAAATAACCGTCGTCGATAACGCATCGCAGGACGGAACTGTCGAATATATTAAAAATAATTTTCCGACGGTCAAGCTTATCGAAACGGGGGAAAACAGGGGATTCGGTTACGGACACAATAAAATGCTCGGTGCAAGCTCTGAATTTCATGCCGTGTTAAATCCCGATATCGAGCTTAGAAGCGATGTTTTGTCGGAACTTGTGAACTATCTTAAAGCAAACAAGGACGTTGCCCTTGTAACGCCGAAAATTCTCAATCCCGACGGTACACAGCAGTATCTTCCGAAGCGTAAGCCAACCTTCAAATATATGTTCTTGGGCAGGCTCTCACGCTATGTTAAGGCGTTTGAGCCGATAAGAGACGAATACACAATGAAAAATACGTCTATGACCGAGCCGACGCAGATTGAGTTCTGTACGGGTTGCTTTATGGTCATGAGAACGGAGTATTTCAAAAAAACAGGCGGTTTTGACGAACGCTTCTTTATGTATCTTGAAGATGTTGACTTGACCGAAAGGCTTTCAAAATACGGGAAAATTATGTTTTATCCGAGGGCGAGCGCCGTTCATAATTGGGAGGGCGGAAGCTCCAAAAACTTCAGACTTATGAAAATTCACATATCGTCTATGTTTAAGTATTTCAAAAAGCAAAGAGAAAATAAATAAAAAGAGAATAAATAAAACGTCCGTTTGAAGCATAGACCTCAAACGGACGTTTTGTTTTGATTTAATTTAATATTCCTTGAAATTCGGAACAAGCTCCTTTAGGAATTCCCTTGCCTTTGACGGGTCCATTGTAGGAATTGAGTTTATATGCTCAAGGAGAACATCGTCGTCAAAATCGGTGGGTGCGGTAATGAAAATCTTGTTGTTTTCGGTTTTTCTCATACCTTCTTTTTCGCTTGGCAGGATAAGTTCTTCGTAGAGCTTTTCGCCCGGACGAAGTCCCGTAAACTGAATGTCAATATCAACATAGGGCTCAAAACCAGAGAGCTTAATAAGCTTTTCCGCAAGCGATACAATCTTAACAGGTTCACCCATATCAAGTACGAAAATTTCTCCGCCCTTTGCAAGACCGCCTGCCTGAACAACAAGCTGCGCCGCCTCGGGAATTGTCATAAAGTACCTTGTAATATCGGGGTGAGTAACCGTAAGCGGTCCGCCCTTTTTAAGCTGTTCCTTGAAAAGCGGAATAACGCTTCCGTTCGAGCCGAGAACGTTACCGAAACGAACAGCGGCAAATTTCGTATGAGTCGATATTTTAGAGAAGTGCTGAATTATAAGCTCACAGCATCTCTTTGTAGCGCCCATAACGTTTGTCGGATTAACAGCCTTGTCCGTTGAAAGCAAAACGAAGTTGTCAACGCCGTATTCGTTTGCGCATTTTGCGGTGTTGTATGTGCCGAGAACATTGTTCTTAATTGCTTCGTAAGGACTATCCTCCATAAGCGGAACGTGTTTGTGAGCTGCCGCATGGAAAACAGATGACGGATGAAATTCCTCAAAAATCTCTTTAAGACGTGCGTACTCTCTTACCGAACCGATACGAATTTCAATCTTTGGATTGCCGAAATAATGGCGGTCAAGAGAGTTCTTAAGTGCATAGGCATTGTTTTCATAGATGTCAAAGATAACAATTTTTTCGGGATTGTAACGTGCAATCTGCCTGCACAATTCCGAGCCGATACTTCCGCCGCCGCCTGTGACAAGTACGGTTTTGCCGGTAACATATTTACAAACATCGGGGTTCAATTTAATCTCGGGGCGAGAAAGCAAGTCGAGAATGTCAACCGAACGCATTTCCTTATATGAAATTCTTGAATTTTCAAGGTCTGCAATGTCAGGCGCAATCTTGACAGGAATACCCGTTTTAATAGCACAGTTGAGAATTTCACGCTTTCTGTCGTCCGTGATTGACGGGATACAGAAAATTATTTCATCAATCGAATAATTTGCGCATACTCTTTCAATGTCGTCGCAGTTGCCGACAACGGGTACGCCGTTGACCAAAAGTCCGATTTTTGACTTGTCATCATCAATAAGAGCCGCAGGATTGCCGAACTTATAGGAATTGTTTTCAAAATCTCTTATAAGGCTTGTGCCTGCCTCTCCTGCACCGATAATAAGTATCTGCTTCATTTCTGCAAGGTGCATTTTCCTGTTGCGCTCATGCTTAAACATAAGATATGAGCGTGAGGCTAATCTCATTGCAAGACAACACAAGATAATAATCAGCAGGCTGTCAAGGTACACGGTTTTCGGCAGCACGTTAAAATAAAGCGTGTTTGCTGTGCCGTTTGCCATTAAATGCCTGTTTGTTTTCATAAAGACATAGTCACATACCCAAACTCCGCAAGTTCCGACACCTGCCGAAATGGAATATTTAACCATATCCGCAAGACCTGCGTATCGCCACGCTGTTTGATAAACTCTGAAAATAGCGTAGCACAAAATGTAAATAAGAGTAACATAAGGAATTCTTACCGACAGTTGCTTTATAAGCGCCGAATCAACCCTAAAAATCCAATATGTTATTGTGGTTACAAAGTAAACGAGGTTCACTATAACAATATCGGCAAGAAGAAATGCAAGGTTTCTCCTACCAAACCTTTTAGCACCGAGATTACTCGGCTTTTTAGTTTTCAATCTGCTTCCTCCTAAATTAAATCTAATTTCCCATATACAAAACATTTTACTATTAAATGACATTTGTGTCAATTGAAAAAATAATCCCAAAATAATATTGAAAGAATATAATTAAAATGTTAAAATAAAAAGGTTAAAAGATTATCTCTCGGAGGCGTAAGAACTTGTCTAAATATCGGTGGAAAATTGCAAATACCGACAAGGACTCTGCTGCGGTGATTGCTGAGGAATTCAGCCTTGAACCGTTGGCGGCTTTGCTTCTTGCGTCAAGGGAAATGACAGACTCGCAGGAAATTGAGAGCTTCCTTTTTGCCGACGGGCTTTTCAGGGATCCGTTTGAAATTGTCGATATGGATAAGGCGGTCGAGCGTATAGGCCGTGCTGTCGATACGGGCGAAAAAATTACAATTTTCGGCGACTATGACGCCGACGGTGTTACCTCGACAACGCTTCTGTACCTCTATTTGAGAGAGCAGGGGGCAGATGTCGATTATTATATCCCCGACAGAGTGTCGGAGGGCTACGGAATTTCTTCGCAGGCTGTAAAGGATTTTGCCGAGAACGGAACAAAGCTTATTATTACCGTCGATAACGGAATTTCGGCAGTTGAGCAGGTAAGGCTTGCAAATGAATTGGGTGTTGATGTCGTAATAACAGACCACCATAAAGTCGGCGACGTTCTTCCAGAGGCTGTTGCCGTTGTTAATCCTCATCGCACGGACAGCGAATGTGACTTCCGTGAATACGCAGGCGTCGGCGTGGTTTTCAAGCTTGTTTGCGCTCTTGAGGGCGACAGCGACACTGTATATGAAAAATATTCCGACCTTGCGGCTATCGGCACATTGGCGGACGTTGTTCCTGTAATCGATGAAAACAGGGTAATCGTTAAAAAGGGAATTGATAAGATAAGAAATTCGCACCGCTGCGGTATTGAGGCATTAAAGGCTGTTTCGGGAACGGATAAAAAAGTGTTTAATGCAAATTCCGTGGCTTTCGGAATAGCACCGAGGATAAACGCCGCAGGCAGAATGAAATCGGCAAAAACGGCGGTTGAATTGCTTTTGTGCGACGACTCCGAAAAAGCAATGGCTATGGCGCAGGAGATTGACGCAGCAAACAAGGAGCGTCAGGCAATCGAGAGCGAGGCCTCCGCAAGGGCGATTGAAATAATCGAGTCGGACGACCGTATAAAATATGCGCCGATTATCATTGTATCGGGCGAAAATTGGCATCAGGGCGTAATCGGAATTGTCGCTTCAAGGCTTGTTACAAAATACGGCAAGCCCGCAATCGTAATTTCAACCGACGGAGAAACGGGAAAGGGCTCTTGCAGAAGTATTGAGGGCTTTTCAATTTATGACGCACTTTCATCGGTCGGCGATATGCTTACGCACTTCGGCGGACACACTCTTGCCGCAGGCTTTGGAATTGACAAAAGCAGAATAGATGAATTTCGTCTAAAACTCGGTGAGTATGCATATAAGACCTCGATGCCGTATCCGGAGTTGAAAATTGACCTTAAAATAAACCCGTCGTTTATATCTAATGAGCTTCTTGACGTGCTCTCGATGTTTGAGCCGTTCGGAGCAAACAATCCGCAACCCTGCTTTTTGATGAAAAACGTTGTTTTGAAATCGGTAAGACCTGTGGGCGAGGGAAAGCACCTTAGACTTACCTTTGAAAAAGATGCAAAGGAAATCAATGCGGTTATGTTTTCGCAGACCTTAGAGGATTTTCAGTATGAGGCAGGCGACGTTGTAAATATAGCTTTCAGAGTAGATAAAAACGAGTACAGGGGCGAAGTCAAGCCGTCTGTAAGAATTGCTGACATAGGTTTTGCGGACACGGACTTTGATACGCTGAACGCTTCACGCAGAATATACGAAAAATTCAAGGAAAACACAGCCTTGACCGAAAAAGAGTTGAAACTATTAACGCCCGACAGAGCGTTTTTTGCGAGCTGCTATAAATTTTTCAGGGCGAAAAAATCCGTCCTTCGTGACACCGAGGTCTTTTGCCATAGGGCTAAATGCCCGTGTAAATATGCGGGAAAAGTGCTTGTAACAATGGACGTTTTAGAGGAGCTTGGTCTTGTTGAGGGCGATTCTTCAAAAATCAGTCTTTCACAAGCCGGCGAAAGGGTAGACCTTTCTTCCTCGTCGATACTTAAAAGACTTACACAAGGGGAGATGAGCGTATGACACAGAATAAAACGACAGAAAAAACACCGGATGAACTTTACAAGGAATTATATGACCGGTGCAAAGCTGTGTTCTCGGCGGAGGAGCTTGCAAGCATTGAAAAGGCTTACCGACTTGCCGCAGACGCTCATAAGGCACAGCTCAGATATTCGGGTCAGCCGTATATTATCCATCCGATAGCTGTCGCAAATATCCTTTTGGACTTCGGAATGGACGCACAGTCCGTTGCGGCGGCGATTTTGCACGATACCGTTGAGGACACCGATATTGAACTTGAGGGGCTCGAAAAGGAGTTTGGCAAGGAAATCGCAAGCCTTGTTGACGGCGTTACAAAACTCGGCAGAGTTCCGCTTTCGACAAAAGAGGAGCAGCAGGCGGAAAATATCAGAAAAATGCTGCTTGCCATGTCGCACGATATAAGAGTAATCATCATAAAGCTTGCGGACAGACTTCACAATATGCGTACGCTTCAGTTTATGGCACCGCAGAAAAGACGTGATATTGCGCTTGAAACACTTGAAATTTATGCACCGATAGCTCACCGCTTGGGTATTCGAACCGCAAAAGAGGAGCTTGAGGATTTGGCAATTCATTTCCTCGATCCGATAGCTTATGAGGATATTGAAAAAAGACTTTCCGAGACGAGCGAGTCAAGGACGGAATTTCTTGAGAACACGAAGCAGAAAATCAAGAGCAGAATTACCGAAACCGTCGGTGATGCAAGGATTGACGCAAGAATAAAATCCGTTCACGGCATTTACAGAAAAATGTATATGCAGAACAAGTCTTTTGACGAGATTTACGATATTTACGCTATCAGAATTATCGTTGATAACCTTGCGGATTGCTATAACTGCCTCGGCGTTATCCACGATATGTTCACTCCGCTTCCGGGCAGATTTAAGGACTATATTTCAACGCCGAAGCCGAATATGTATCAGTCGCTTCATACCACGGTAATCGGCAAAGAGGGTATTCCGTTTGAGGTGCAGATAAGAACAAAGGAAATGCACAGAACCGCAGAATACGGTGTTGCGGCGCATTGGAAATACAAGCTCGGAATTTCGGGAAAGTCAAATATGGAGGAGCGTCTTGCGTGGGTTCGTCAGCTTCTTGAGGAGCAGCAGGAAACGGGAGACGTCCGTGAAATTGTAAGAGCTATAAAATCAGACCTTGTACCCGAGGAGGCTTTTGTGTTTACTCCGAAGGGCGACGTTATCAACATACCCGTGGGCTCGACCGTTATCGACTTTGCCTATGCAATTCATACCGCTGTCGGAAACAGAATGATAGGCGCAAAGGTTGACGGAAGAATTGTTCCGCTTGACTATGTTGTCAAGACGGGCGAGATTGTGGAAATTCTCACCTCGCCCCAGCAGAATAAAGGACCGTCGAGGGATTGGCTTTCACTCGCAAAGACAAGCTCCGCAAGGAACAAGATTCGTTCTTGGTTTAAGAACGAGCGCAGAGAAGAGAATATCGCCGAGGGTAAGGCGGAGCTTGAAAGAGAGCTCAGGAAGAACTATATTCGTTTGACCGACGAGGAATATACAAGATTTATCGAAAACCTTGCTCATCATCAGCACTGTGCAAGCGTTGACGATTTGTTCGCTTCGATAGGCTTCGGCGGAACCTCCGTTATACGACTTATGCCGTATATCAAGGACGATTACAATAAAAATTACAAGCCGCACGAGGAAAAGACGATTGAAACCGTTTCGACAAAGCGTGTTCAAAACAAAGAGGGCGTTACCGTCGAGGGCATTGACGATATGCTTATTAAATTTTCCAAGTGCTGTAATCCGTTGCCGGGAGATAACATTATAGGCTTTATCACAAGAGGTCACGGTATATCAATTCACAAAAAGGACTGCCCAAATGTGCCCAAGGATATTTCAAAGGCTTCCGAGCCGGAGAGATGGGTAAACGCTTCGTGGAACAATTCCTCAAAACAGGAGTTCCGTGCGGCGCTTCAGATAACGGCACTTTCAAGGATAGGACTTATGGCTGATATTTCGGTTCAGATTGCGGCTATGAGGGTTAACATTAACGACCTTTCGACAAGAGAGGCAAAGGACGGCAGATCGCTTATCAATATGACCGTTACGGTAAACAATGTCGAACACCTCAAGAATGTAATTGCAAGAATTGAGAAAATCAACGGCGTTCTTTTGGTTGAACGTCAAAATTCGATATAATAAAGGAATAAAAATATGAAAGCAGTAATTCAGAGAGTTAAAAATGCAAGGGTTGACGTTGACGAAAAGACCGTCGGCGAAATTTCGGAGGGCTATCTTATACTTGTCGGCGTAATGGACGGCGACACGGAGGCGGATGCGGAAATCCTTGCAAAAAAGACGGCTTCGCTTCGTATTTTCACGGACGAGGACGACAAGATGAACAAGTCTATCCTTGATATTGACGGAGAGGTGCTTGCGGTGTCGCAGTTTACTCTTTGCGCCGATGTCAAGAAAGGAAACAGACCGTCGTTTATAAATTCCGCTTCTCCCGATGAGGCAAACAGGCTCTATGAATACTACTGCTCGAAGCTTCTTGAAAACGGAGTGCGTAAGGTTGAAAAGGGCGTGTTCGGAGCGCACATGGAGGTATCGCTTCTCAACAACGGACCTGTTACAATACTTTACGATACGGAGATTTGGAGAAAATAAAATGGCAATTACCGTAAAATCAATCCCGTTAGGTCCTGTCAGCGCAAACACATATATTTTAACGGACGTTGCGACGAATGAATGTGCCGTCATTGACGCAGGCGATTTTAACGAGGCACTTAAAAAAGAGCTTGACGGCAAGAAAGTCAAATATATACTGCTCACGCACGGACACTTTGACCATATTCTCGGCGTGTACGACCTAAAGGCTTACACAAATGCCGAGGTTATGATACATAAGCTCGATTCCGAATGTCTTTCAAATCCGAAAAGAAGCCTTGCCGAGTGGGGAGGCTGTGAGCAAAATAACGTTTCGGCTGACAGATTGCTTCAGGACGGCGACGAAATTATGCTCGGCGAGACGAAAATTAAGGTTATGCACACCCCCGGTCATACACCCGGCGGAGTTTGTTATATAATCGAAAGCGAAAGAACGATTTTCACGGGCGACACGCTGTTTTCACTCACGGCAGGCAGAACAGACCTTGTCGGCGGTGATGATTTTATGCTTATATCGTCGCTTAAAAAGATAGCGGGGCTTGACGGCGACTATAAGGTTTATCCCGGTCATAACCGTTCAACCACGCTCGACTATGAGCGAACACATAACAGATATTTGCGGAGACTTGTATGATACTCGGTATTAAAAATCATAAATTTCAATACGAAGCGGAAAAGCTGACGAGGGTATTTTATCCGAATGAGAAAATTACCGTTGTAATCGGCGACAGCTTCAAGGACGGCGAGGCTCTTTTGCTTACGGAGTTTACCGACAGCGAGGTTAGAGTTGTATTTACCGACGAAGCGGGAAGCGTGCTTTACAGCGAAGAAAACAGCCTTTCGGGTATTACTGACGGCGAGCTCCTTATAGCGCAGATGATGTTCCGTGCGCTTGTTAAAATCACGGGATATACTCCTAAATGGGGAATACTCACGGGTATTCGTCCGTCAAAGCTTTTGAGAAATCTCAAGGCGACCTACGGCGACGAAAAGGGCAAGGAAATTTTTATGCATGATTACCTTGTCACGAAGGAAAAGACGGCTCTTGCGGACAGCGTTGCGAACACCGAGGAGAAAATCATTTCACTTTCAAGACCCGAGTCCTTCAGCCTCTATGTTTCAATTCCGTTTTGCCCGACAAGGTGCAGCTATTGTTCGTTTGTCTCCCACGCAATGACAAGCTCGCTTATTAAAAAGCTGATGCCCGATTATCTTGACTGTCTTAAAAAGGAAATTGAACTTACGGGCAAAATCGCAAAAAGTCTCGGCTTGCGACTTGAAAGCGTTTATTACGGCGGAGGCACCCCCACTACGCTCGAAGCCGACGAATTAAAATATGTGATTGAAGCTATTTCAGACAATTTCGATTTATCGACTGTTCGAGAATATACAATCGAAGCGGGCAGACCCGACACTCTCACAAGGGAAAAATTTAAGGTTATGAAAGACGGCGGAGTTTCAAGAATAAGCATAAATCCGCAGACTTTTGACGATAAAATTTTAGAGGCTATCGGCAGAAAGCACACGGCGCAGATGGCTGAAAACGCATTTTACATTGCAAGGGAAGAGGGCTTCGACAATATCAACGCAGACTTAATAGCAGGCTTGCCCAACGATACCCTTGACGGCTTTTGTGCTTCGCTTGACAAGGCATTGAGCTTCTCGGCTGAAAACATAACCGTTCACACTCTTGCCTTGAAGCGTTCCTCTGTTATGGGAACTACATCGGGGCAGGTTGACACCGAAAAGAGCAATCTTGCAGGAAATATGCTCGACTATGCCTATTCCGAATTGACGGACAACGGATATTTTCCGTACTATATGTACCGTCAGGCAAAATCGCTCGGCAACCTTGAAAACACAGGCTATTCAAAGCCCGATAAGGAATGTCTTTACAATATCTTTATGATGGAGGAATGTCATTCCGTCTTTGCGTTGGGCGGTGGCGGAGTTACAAGATTAAAAGCACCGAACGGCGACAAAATAAGCAGAATATTCAACTACAAATATCCGTATGAATATATTGACGACTTTGCGGAGATTGTTAAAAGAAAAGACGAAATCATTAAATTTTACGATAGCTGTAAATAACCTAAAGGCAGGTAAGCGTTATGTCAAACAACAATAACAGAATTGAATATATAAACGAGCTGGCGAGGGAAAATCCGCAGGCTTTTGTCGCAAGGGCGGAGCTTCGTTACAGGAACATTATAAACAATATCGCAGAGAAGGCTCTCGACGATTTGGGCAGAAAAATTATAATGCTTGCAGGTCCGTCCGCTTCGGGCAAGACGACGACGGCTAAAAAAATCGCAGAGACCTTTACCTCACTCGGTATGATGACCTATGTTGTATCGCTTGACGATTTTTATAAGAACAGGTGCGACATTCCCGGATATGCCGAGGGTAACCCCGACTTTGAAACGGTCTATGCGCTTGATATTGATTTAATATCGGAAACCCTTAAAAGCCTTATGGCAGGCGAGGAAACGGAGCTTCCTATCTTTGACTTTACAACGGGTACGAGAAAGGACGCAGCTCGCAAAATAACGCTCGGAAAGAATGACGCCGTTATCGTTGAGGGACTTCACGCCTTGAATCCGATTGTCACAAGCGGACTTGACGGCTTAAAGCTTATGAAAATTTATATAAGCGTATCTTCGAGAATTTACGACGCAAAGGGCAGGATTGTTCTCAACAAGCGTAATCTCAGATTTATGAGACGGCTTATAAGAGATTATAATTTCAGAGCAAGCTCGGTTGAAAACACCTATGACCTTTGGCAGAGTGTTTGCGACGGCGAGGACAAATATCTGTTCCCCTATGAGGATATGGCGGACGTGAGAATTAACTCAATTCATATGTGCGAGCCGTGCCTTTTCAAAAACACGGTGCTTGAAATGCTTGAGGGTGCACAACTCAGCGAGGAGCATGCCCGGGAAGCGAAAAAGCTCATACATTCCTTGAAGCAATTTGAGAGCGTGGATTTGTCACTTGTGCCTGAGGACTCACTTTTGCGTGAATTTATAGGCTGATATGCTTTACTTTATATAAAAATAAATGTATAATATGTAGACTTATCGGAATGGGGTGTTCAGTTGGCAAACAATACAAAGCGGAAAAGTCAGTCGCTTCTCAACGGAGCAATGGTGCTTGCAGCCGCAACCTTGATTGTTAAAATTATCGGTATTCTCTATAAAATACCGCTTTCAAATATGGTCGGCGCAGTCGGAAGAGGATATTTTGACTCGGCGTACAACCTTTATATTCCCGTGTATACCATTTCAATGGCAGGCTTGCCCGTCGCAATTTCAAAAATGGTATCTCAGCAGATGGCGCTCAAAAGGTACAGAGATGTAAGGCTTACCTTTAAGGTGGCGGCAAGGCTGTTTTTGATAACGGGTATCGGCGGAACGCTGCTTTTGCTCATACTCGCTTATCCTTACGCTTACCTTGCAAAGAGCTTGGAGGCTATCCCTGCCATACTTGCGATTACGCCGTCAATTTTCTTCTGCTGTATTATGTCGATTTACAGAGGCTACTACAACGGTATGAGGAATATGACACCTACCGCTATGTCGGAGGTGTGGGAGGCTGTCGGCAAAGTCGTTTTCGGTCTTGCGTGTGCGAAGCTTTCAATTTCATACGGCTATTCGAGGTTTGAACAGGGACTTACCGTTTACGGAAAAACAGTAACCACACATGCTGAACTTTCAAGTGCTATCTACCCTTATGCGGCGGCAGCGGCGGCAATCGGCGTTACCGTGGGCACGATTATCGGTATGATTTATATGATGATTTTGCATAAGGTAAAGGGCGACGGAATTACTCATGCGGAGCTTGCCGCTTCCCCAAAGCCTGCACAGTCAAGCACGATTGTAAAGGCGCTTTTCGGTCTTGCCGTTCCCGTCGTTGCTTCCTCGCTTGTTTTCAGCGTTACAAACCTCATTGACTCAATGACAATTCAAAACAGGCTTGCGACAATGATTGAGGGCAACCTTGATTACATTAAAAATTTATATTCCGTCGAGCTTGCGCTTTCAAACGTGCTTGACGAGGATATTCCGAAATATCTTTACGGCGCATATACGATGTCGCTTGACTTTAAGAACCTTATCCCGTCAATTACCATGACTCTGGGCGTTAGTGCAATCCCTGCTCTTTCGGCGGCTTGGGCGTTAAAGGACACAAAGGCTCTTAAAAGCTCGGTCGAGTCGGTGCTTCGTGTTACAATGATGTTCTCGCTTCCTGCGGGTATCGGAATGGGCGTTTTGGCTTATCCGATTTTGCAGATGATGTATGAAACGGGAAAATCGGCGGAGGCTGTTTCAATTGCCGCACCGATTATGGCGGCTTACGGCTACACGATATTTTTAATTTCACTTTCACAGCCGATGACAAATATGCTTCAGGCTCTCGGAAAGGCGAAAATTCCCGTAATATCGCTTTCGATAGGTGCAATCGCAAAGGTTATAACAAACTATATCTTTATCGGTATGCCGCAGCTCAACATTAACGGCGCAGTTGTCGGAACGGTTGTGTGTTATACGATAATCGTCGTGATAAACCTTGTTGCGCTGATAAGAACGGCAAGGGTAAAAATCGACTATATGTCGGTATTCGTAAAGCCAATCGTTTGCAGCGTGCTCTGCGGTGTTGCGGCAAGAACGAGCTTCGGCATTTTCAATGCGATTTTACCCGAAATTTACAAGGGCGACCACTCTATCACAAACATACTTGCTACGGCGATTGCGGTCGTTTTTGCGGTGATTGTTTACTTCATTTCCATGCTTTTGGTAAACGGAATAGTAAAAGAAGATATAATTATGCTTCCAAAGGGCGAAAAAATTGCCAAAACACTTGCAAAATATGGATTTATAGGTTAAAATAGATAAGGAAGTAACGTTTATGGCTGCAAATTTTGTATTAAAATTAAAATATGACGTATCCGACCTCTTGGAAATAATGAAAATTCTCCGTTCGCCCGAGGGCTGCCCTTGGGACAGGGAGCAAACTCATGAGTCGATTAAGAAATCACTTATCGAGGAGACGTATGAGGTCGTTGAGGCTATCAATAAAAACGATAAAGAGCTTATGACCGAGGAATTGGGGGACGTGCTTTTGCAGGTTGTTTTCCATTCGCAAATCGGAGCTGAAAACGGCGAGTTTGATTTTTCCGATGTGTGCGACGGTATCTGTAAAAAGCTCATTGAACGCCATCCGCACGTTTTCGGCGACATAAGCGTTAAGGACAGCGGCGAGGTTATGGAGAATTGGGAGCAGATTAAGTCGAGGACCAAGCACCGTAAAACTCAAACCGATAAAATGCTTTCCGTGCCCCGTGAGCTTCCGGCTCTTATGCGAAGTGCAAAAATTCAGGAGAAGGCTTCTAAGGTCGGCTTCGATTGGGAGGACGTATCGGGCGCATTCCAAAAGCTTTCAGAGGAGAGCGACGAGTTAAAGGCGGCTGTTCAAAATAATGACAGGGAAAATATGACCGAGGAGCTCGGCGACCTGCTTTTCTCTGTCGTGAACGTTTCAAGATTTATAAATGTTGACGCCGAGGAGGCGCTTACCGCTTCGACGGACAAGTTCTTAAATCGCTTTGCGATTGTGGAGCGACTTGCAAAGGAACGCAATATCGATATGAGCACAAGCTCGATTGAGGAGCTTGACAGCCTTTGGGATGAGGCTAAAAATATTACTAAGTCCAATTAAAAGTGTTCGCACTTTTGGAAATATTAAAAGTCTTTTAATAAAACGGAGGAGACAAAAATGAATAAGACAGATCTTATCGCAGCAGTAGCTGCAAAGGCAGACCTTTCAAAGAAGGACGCAGACGCAGCGGTTTCAGCTGTATTCGAAGCAGTAACAGAAGCTCTTGCAAAGGGCGACAAAGTTCAGCTTATCGGCTTTGGTACTTTCGAAGTACGTGCTCGTGCAGCTAAGCAGGGACGTAACCCCAAGACAGGCGAGGCTATGACAATCGCAGCTTCTAAGGTTCCCGCTTTCAAGGCTGGTCAGGCTCTCAAGAACGCTGTTAAATAATTCTTTTTAACATTTGCAGGGGAAGATATTTTATCTTCCTCTGTTTTTTTGTCGCACTTTGTGTTATTATATATAAAACAATTCTCGGAGGTAGACTATGCGACTTGACAAATATCTTAAAATATCCCGAATAATCAAGCGAAGAACCGTTGCGAACGAGGTGTGCGACGCAAAGCACGTCACGGTAAACGGCAAGGTAGCAAGAGCCTCTTACGACGTAAAGGTCGGGGACGTAATCGAAATCCGCTTCGGAGAGAAAACAACGAAATACGAAGTTCTCAGCGTTTCGGAGTATGCGACAAAGGAACAGGCTTCCTCAATGTTCAAGGAGATATAAAAATACCGTACAGCTAAATTTAAGCTGTACGGTACTTTTGTTTTTATGTATTTTACTTTATGTTTTCAGCCGCCGAGATAATCATCTTGACGCATTCCTCGGGAGTGAAGGTTGAGGAGTTAATCATAAGGTCGTAGTTTCTTCTGTCGCCCCAAATCTTGCCCGAGAAGTAGTTGTAATGCTTTGAGCGTGAACGGTTAGTCTCCTTAACGAGCTTTTCCGCCTTCTTCGGCTCAAGGCTGTATTTGTTGACAATTCTCTCAATCTTTTTAATGTCGTCGGCATAGATAAAGACGTTAAGGCAGTCAAAATCATTTTCAAGAACGTAGTCCGCACATCTGCCGATAATTACACAAGAGCCTTGCGAAGCATAATCTCTGATAATATCGCTCTCGACAATGTCGATTTTGTCATGGAGAGGAAGTTCGCCTGTGCGAGAGTAATTTCCCATAGCAAGGTTGAACATAAGAGAGCTTGTGTATCTCTGCTCGTGCTCTGCGATAAAGTCTGCCGTAAGACCTGTTTTCTCCGCCGCCTTGTCTATGATTTTCTTGTCATAAAAAGGAACATTGAGTTCTTTTGCCAAAAGCTCGCCGATTTTATGTCCGCCGCTTCCGAATTCACGGCTGATGGTAATAACAAGATTTTTTTTCATATTCAACACTTCCTTTTCATTTTGTGTATATATTATAGCACAAATTCGCTCAAATGTTAATAGTAAATTGAAACAAAAGCAAAAAAACACGCAATAAGTGATATGCACCCCAAAAGTTAGACACTTTTGGAGGTGCATATTTTTATGGGTAAAACAGGAAGAAAAAACAAGGTTTATAGTGCAGAATTTAAAATAGG
>SFGA01000075.1 GCA_004556705.1 Ruminococcus sp.
CCTGTGGCTTAGGCTTAATATTATTCTGATAATAATCATATGTTACTGAAGGAACATTGCTTAAAACTTCCATATCGGTTATCTCACCGATAAACATCGTATGTGAACCCAAGTCCTCTGTTTTAGTAACTGTCACAGAAATGTATGCATTTGTTCCTTCTGTAATATAATAAATACCATTTTCTCCCCTGGAACACTTTTCAAATGCTTCAAACTTATTTGTATCCCTTCCTGATTGGAAGCCAAAATGTTTGAACAATTCAAATTGTGCATTCTGACTCAGGACTGATACTGTAAATTTTCCTGTTCTTACAATCATATCATGCGTATAATTTGCCTTATTGACGCAGATACTTAACTGGTTTGGTTCCGAAGCTGCCTGTATGGCTGTATTAATAATACATCCATTGTCTTTTTCATCTTCCCTTGCAGTCAGTACGAACAATCCATAACTCAGCTTATACATTGCTTTCCTATCCATATTATCCTCCCTTTATCTTCTCCATGCATTTTAAATGGTATTCTCTAAATAGCCATTTATTCTTATTAATTAGGATTAGTTGACCATAATTATTATATAGTATTATAGTATTTTAGTCAATAAAAACAGTAATTATTCCTATTTTAAAAATTTAATATTATCCTTTATTTTCAAAGAAACGCAAAAAATCAGGTTTAAAATTCATTAATTATATAAAAAAGTACAGCCTATTTATTGAGACTGCTTATTTTATCTGATATAATAAGGAAAATTGAGATTTTATTTTATAAGGAGGAATCAATAATGAGAGGTGTCGAAACCCGAATTCAGGAAATCAGACATAAAATCTTTACAGAGGTTGCGCGTATGGCATATCATACCGAATGGCCTGTAAAAGATCGTATGGAAGCGCTTCCATACAAGATTATTCCCGGCGAAAAAGGAAATTTTAGGAACAATGTATTTTTGGAGCGTGCTATAGTCGGAGAGAGACTTCGTCTGGCAATGGGTCTGCCTTACCGCAGTGCTGCAGAGCATTCACCTATATCAGATGGAATCGAGGCTGCCGACAAAGATGAAACCTATTATACACCACCTCTTATCAATGTTATAAAATTTGCATGTAATGCATGCCCTGAAAAAAGAGTACATGTTACAGACGGCTGTCAGGGATGTCTGGCTCATCCATGCATGGAGGTATGTCCAAAAGATGCTGTATCGCTGGATCGCACAACCGGAAAATCTATAATTGACCAGGAAAAATGCATAAAGTGTGGACGCTGTGCAAGCGTATGTTCATATAATGCAATTATTGTTCAGGAACGTCCATGTGCAAAGGCCTGTGGAATGGATGCCATTTCTTCTGACGAAAACGGCAAAGCAAATATCGATTATGACAAGTGTGTTTCGTGCGGACAATGCCTTGTCAACTGTCCCTTTGGTGCGATTGCTGATAAATCCCAGATTTTCCAGACTATCAGAGCTATACAATCCGGTGAAAAGGTCTATGCCGCAGTTGCTCCTGCATTTGTTGGACAGTTTGGTCCAAAAGTTACTCCCGGAAAGCTACGTGCAGCCATGAAGGCTCTTGGTTTTGCAGATGTATTTGAAGTAGCTATAGGTGCAGACCTCTGTGCCAAGCAGGAGGCCGAGGACTTCCTAAAAGAGGTACCGGATGAACTTCCTTTCATGGCAACCTCATGTTGTCCGGCATGGTCAGTCATGGCTAAAAAACTCTTCCCTGAGCACGCAAAATGTATCTCAATGGCACTTACACCTATGACACTCACTGCACGTCTTATAAAGCAGCATAATCCAGATGCGCGCGTGGTATTTATCGGACCATGTGCTGCCAAAAAACTTGAAGCTATGCGACGCAGTGTACGAAGTGAAGTGGATTTTGTCCTCACATTTGAAGAGATGACCGGTATTTTTTCTGCAAAGCATGTGGACCTTGAAAACATCGAGGAAGATCCTGCAGGTGTCAGCGATGCTTCAACAGACGGAAGAAACTTTGCAGTCGCAGGAGGTGTTGCACAGGCTGTTGTTAATGTTATAAAACGTGATCATCCGGATCAGGAGATAAAGGTAGCAAATGCAGAAGGTTTAAAGGAATGCCGTCAGCTCCTTAAACTTGCAACTCTAGGCAAGTATCCCGGATATCTACTTGAAGGTATGGCATGTCCCGGAGGTTGTGTTGCCGGTGCCGGAACCATGCAGGCAATTAAGAAATCACAGACTTCTGTCGGATTATATGCAAAACAGTCTACTCATAAAACCTCAAGCGAAACTGAGTATATCAAAGAACTTGACAAGCTTGTAGATTAATATCAATAAAAAAGAGGACATATGGATATGTATAAATCCATATGTCCTCTTTTTATTACAGGTTATCTTATAATATAAAATTAGTAATAGTTATTATTTTTAAATTATATTCTCTTGTTAACTTAAAATAATTATGCTATTTTGCGTTCAAAAACATATTTACTATCTGATGATAAATCAGACCTGAATATATAACCAAGCCTGTCAAACTTTTTTATATCATCAGGATTTTCAATATCATTTTCCGCCATGAATCGAACCATCTCACCACGAGCCATCTTAGCATAAGTACCTTTTGTTACCAGCTTATTTCCAGCTTGTTCGCAGAATGAAATTGTAATATATTTATCCTTCGGTGTAAGATACTTTTCTATACATTTAGAATATTCCTTTGATGCAAGATTAATTATAATTCTGCTTTCATCAATTACTGAACGATACAGCATATCATGCCAGTACTCATACAGATTTTTTGCATCTCCTATTTCGACCTTTGCCTGCATTTCCAAGCGATATGGCGTTACTCCGTCCATAGGTTTTAAAACACCGTAAAAAGCTGATAATATTCTCAAATGATTTTGAACATACTCAAACTGACTATTTTTAAACACGGATGGTGCCATATATTGAAAAGCAATTCCTTCATATGATAAAACAGCCGGTGTGAGCATATGGTATATATCCATATTTTCCAATCTGTTAAAGTTCTGCTCTGCAATCTTGTCATTACATTTCCAGATAGCTTTCAGTTCTTCTTTTGATTTGCTTTTCATCCGGTTTAATACTTCTGCTGTCTTATCAATATAGACAGGCAGTTCAACCGGTGCTAAGTTATCGGTATCTACAATCATCTTTTTTGCAGGTGATAAAATAATCTTCATTATTCCAATTCCTTAAGCATATTTTCAGGATCATCTGCCGCCTTGACTTTATCATTTGCCTTTATAATGATTCCCTGCTCATCAATAAGATATGTAGTTCTTACTACACCCATAGATACTTTTCCATAATTTTTCTTTTCTTTCCAGACATCATATGCTTCAATAACTTTACGCTCCGGATCTGCTAATAGCGTAAATGCCAGTCCGTATTTTTCTTCAAATCTCTTGTGAGACGCTACAGAGTCCTTGCTTACTCCGAGAATAACAGCTCCCTTCTCAGTAAACTGTGGATAACGCTCAGAAAAGCCACATGCCTGCTTCGTACATCCTGGTGTATTATCCTTTGGATAA
>SFGA01000028.1 GCA_004556705.1 Ruminococcus sp.
ACAATCCCTCCGAGTTGCCTTGCGGCAACCCACCGTCTTACCTGCCGGTTCGGTCGGTGCTTCTGCATTAAATGCAGAGGTCTCCACAGGAGACACGCACCCTTTACACAAGGGAGGCTGAAAGAGCAGTGAAAAGTGAAAAGAAGTGGGTGCTTCGCACGGATTGAAAAAATATATCCAACACGGTAGGGCAGTGGCTTGCTGCCGCCGTAGTAATTAACGGATATATGGCGGTTAGCGGCTGCTATCAAATTGAATTCAATATCATACCGTAGGGACAGGGCTCGCCCCTGTCCGCAAAAAAATACATATAAAATAAAATTAATGGACAACCGCAAGGATTGTCCCTACGGATTGTGCGAATATTTTAATATCATATCAGCCCTGCATTATCATATATCAGCGACAATCTACCGGCGGCAGCAAGCCACCGCCCTACACTGTGGGATGTTAAATTCACATTCACGGGCGACCGCACATTCAGCCTCCCTTTACACAAAGGAGGCTGAATTTCAACAAAAAAGCACCCTTAAAGAGTGCTTTTCGTTACTTATTTGATAATTTTTCAATTACCCTTTCATAGTTCTCCGCCTTATGAGGAAAGAGGCAGTTTGAGCAATCCTTTACTCCGTTTTCGAGGATTTTGAAATTGCCGCCGCAGTCATCTTTTAAGTAAAGCGGACAATAGCAGAAAAGACAGTTGAGCTTTTCAAGTCCTTTATGGCAGGGATAAAACTCGCACTCCCTGTTTTCAAAAAATTTGTAGCTCATATCAGTCTGCCGTATAATTTCTGACTCTTAACGGAATACCCATTTTATCCGCAAGTGCCTGACAAGCGTCTATATCTTCCTTTGAAATAACGTCAACAACAGAGAATTTGAGGTTTACTCCGCAAGCCTTACAGTCCTCGGCAAATTTGAGGATTGCAGGGAAAGCCTTTTCACCGAAACTCGGATGGCAAAGTGCCTCGTACTTTTCGGAATTATACTCGTTAAGAGAAATTGAAACCGTGTCCATAAGCTCGCAGATTTCCTTTGCCGTCGGACGCTTGTTGAGAAGATCGGAAAGTCCGTTTGTGTTAATTCTCAGCTTACATTCGGGCAGCTTTTCCCTTAAATATTTTGCGGTTTTTACAAACACGTCATAAGCACAGGTAGGCTCGCCATAGCCGCAGAAGATAATTTCCCCCGTGTAGCCCGAGAAATCGAACTCGTCAATTTCCTTTTTGACCTGCTCAAACGACGGACTGTGCCCCGAAAACCAAAGCGTATCGGCATCTCCGACGCTGTCGCCGTTATTTCTTATGCAAAATTCGCATTTGCACGGGCACGCATTTGTAATGTTCAAATAAACGTGTCCCTCAAAGGTATAGACAATATTTGCCATATTTATCGCTCCTATTATTTGATAATTTTAGATTTGAAATTCATCTTATCAAGAGCAGCGGCAACAATATAATAGATAATTGCGCTTCCGACAGCCTGAATAATGCTGAACGGAACAGATGTCCAAGCCGTGGGGAAGGAATAGAGAATTCCCTCGGCAAGAAGATAGCCGAAAACGGTTATAAGTCCCGAAAGCACGGGCATACCTGCGGTTGCCTTGTTAAGTATCCTGTTCGGCTGTTTTGTAACTTTAAGAGTATACATAAGAGCGAACGGAACAGTGTTCAATGCCTTGATTACCGCCGTGAACGGTGCCCAAACAGCCGCACCTGCGAGAATATCCGCAAGAGCGCCGCCGATTGCAGCCGCTACCATTGCATAGGGAAGCGGAAGAATGCACGCCGCAAGGTATACCATACTGTCGCCGAAATGCAAATAGCCGTCGTTGATACCGGTATTGAACTTGACAAAAGCCGTCATAACCGCAATAAGTGCCGCACAAAGTGCTGCCGTTACTATAAGATAAAGATGTTTCGTTTGAACCTTTTTAGTTGTTTTTTTAGCTTCATTACTCATTTGTAAGCATCTCCAAATATTTCTGAAAATTAACTCCGTCGTTTCGGTCTGTACCCTCACGGTAGGAGTCTTTTATGGATTTTTCTAAAAATCTTGTTGCGGATTCGACCGCATAGACCATACTCGTACCCTTTACGGCATGAGCGCAGACGATACTTGAAAAAATATCCCCTGTTCCGGAATAACTTCCGCCGAATATCTCCGATTTTGAAACAGAAACCTTGTCCTTTTCGACAAGAATATTGCAAATACAGCTCGAGCTGCGCACACCCGTAACTATAACGCACTTGACGTTTCCGACAAGCAGCGTTCTTGCAATTTTTTCAACGGTTTCAAGATAATCCGAGCGAGAGCTTTGCATAATAAGGTCTTTATAGCTGTGCCTTGCCAATATACATAGCTCCGTAAGATTAGGCGTGATTATATCCGCTTTTTTCGCAAGCTGTGCAACCTTTGCACAAAGTGACCTTGAATAAGTGCCGTAAACCTGACCGTCGTCAGCCATAACGGGATCGACAACAACAACCGTGTCCTCGGTTGCAAATTCGTCGATGAATGTCGAGATAAGCTCCGCCTGCGTAGCGGAGGCAATGTAGCCTGTAAGTATGCCGTCAAATTTCGTGCCGAGCTTCTTCCACTCGCCGAGAAATTTTGAAAGCTCCGTAGTCAAATCGACGCAATGAAACGAATCATAGCCTGTCTGATTTGACAAAACGGCAGTCGGCAACGGGCAACATTCAATTCCGAGGGCAGATATGACGGGCAACGCCGCCGTAAGAGAACATCTGCCAAAGCCCGATATATCGTTTACAGCCGCAATTCTCTTCAAATAATCACCTACTTGCATTTCTCTCTTATAGCATATATAATATAACTGTTTTGTCATTATTAAAATAGCCAAAAATTAAAAAAGTTAAGAGGTCAGTTATGGAGCTTTCAGGCAGAGAACACACATTATATATGGAGGTTTACGATTATTATAAATCGCTTATCCTGACGGGAAAATTGCCGAAAGCGTCAAGGCTTCCGTCCATTCGCCGCTGCTCTGCGGAGCTCGGAGTCAGCCGCACAACCGTAGAGAACGCATATTTACAGCTTGCCGCCGACGGCTATATCCTCTCGAAGCCCCAAAGCGGATACTATGTTACCGATATAGCCTCGCACTCTCAAAAAAAGAGCGAAAATAATAAAAAGAGCGACACTAAAAAGAAAGAGATCATATATGATTTCGCTTCGCTTAAAGCCGACAGAGAAAGCTTTGACTTCGATTTGTGGCGAAGATACTTAAAAAGTGCGTTGAGGCAGGACGACAGGCTTCTCTCCTACGGCGAGGTGCAGGGCGAGGCGGAGCTTCGTCAGGTGCTTTCAAAGTATATTACCGAAAACAGAAACGTTATGTGCAACGAGGACGATATTGTTATCGGCGCAGGCGTGCAAAGCCTTTTGAACATACTTTGCGGAATAATCGGCGACAGAAAAAGCGTATTTTTCAGAGACCCCTCGTTCTTGCAGGGTATTGCGATATTCGACGACCATAAATTTACCGTCACAAAATCCGAAAGCAATGCTGATGTCATATACATTTCCCCCTCGCACATAAACAGCTGGGGCGACGTTATGCCCACGCAGGAGCGTTTGGAGCTTCTCAAGCAAGCTCACGAAAACGGAACGCTGATAATCGAGGACGACTACGACAGCGAGTTCGGATATTTCAACCGCCCTACACCTTCTTTGCAAGGTCTTGACGGCGGAGAAAATGTCGTGTATTTAGGTACATTTTCAAAGCTGCTCGTTCCGTCAATTCGTATCAGCTTTATGATTCTTCCCGAAAAGCTGAAATCTGCGTACAAGAAAAAGGCGAACGCTTACAGTCAGACGGTTTCGACAACAGACCAAATAGCACTTTGCCAATTTATCAGAGACGGGCACATGTCAAGACGTATTAAAAAGGTCAGAAAATTATATTCGCAAAAGGCGGTTGAGCTGAACAACGCAATTCACTCGGTATTCGGCAAGAGGGCAAAAACGCATATCGGGCAGACGGGATTTATAATTAAGCTTCGGCTCGACTGCGAGCTTTCTGCCGACGAAATAATCAAGCGTGCCGAGAAAAGCGGGATTTCATTAAGAACGGGAGAGCAATCCGAAAAGCCGCAGCTTCTTTTATCGTGCTCGTCTGTCAAAACGGAGGATTTTCTTCCCGCAATGCAGCTGCTCAAAACGGCGATTGAGGATTAAAGGGTAAAATTTGCGATTTTTCCGCTTTATTAAATTATGCAAAAAATCTTGCAAATAGAATTTTTTCTAATAGGCTAAATGTATAGTTAAAAATCAGGTAAAAATCAATGTAAAGTAAATTACTTTACAAAAATGTCGAAAACAAACCTTGATTTATCAAGTTTTTAACATTTTGAACAGAGTTTTGAACGGTTTTTATGATTAAAAGTTGTCTTGGTAAAAATTGGGAAAAGTGCATATCCCTTTACAGAATTCGACCGAAATTTGCATATTCCGAGCCGAAATCACGAAATTTTCAGACGGAAATCTTGCATTTTTAATTAAAATAAGACGCCCTATCTGCTTAATCGACAGACAAGGCGTCTTGAATTTTTTATGAATTTATTGTAATCAGTTTTTAAGGCTCTGCAACGGAGCAGGAATTCTGCCGCCTCTTGAAATGAACTTAGCCGGAGAAGCGGTGCTGACCTTCATAATCGGAGAAACACCGAACAGTCCGCCGAACTCGACCTCCTCGCCGTCCTTCTTGCCGATAGCCGGTATAACTCTTACTGCGGTTGTCTTGGAGTTTACCATACCGATAGCCGCTTCGTCGGCAATGATAGCCGAAATAACCTCTGCCGAGGTGTCGCCGGGTATTGCAATCATATCAAGACCGACAGAGCAAACAGCCGTCATAGCCTCAAGCTTTTCAATCGAAAGCACCTTACTTCTTGCGGCGTCAATCATACCTGCATCCTCGGAAACGGGGATAAATGCGCCCGAAAGTCCGCCAACGTGTGAAGAAGCCATAACTCCGCCCTTTTTAACTGCGTCATTGAGAAGTGCAAGACAAGCAGTCGTACCGCAAGCGCCGCACTGTTCAAGTCCCATTTCTTCAAGTATATGGGCAACGGAGTCGCCGACAGCAGGTGTGGGTGCTAACGACAGGTCAACAATTCCGAACGGAACATTGAGCCTTTCCGAAGCGACCTTTGCAACGAGCTGACCGACTCTTGTGATTTTGAAAGCGGTCTTTTTAACTGTATCCGCAACCTCTGTAATATCGGCATCGGGAATTTTAGAAAGAGCCGCACGCACAACGCCGGGGCCCGAAACACCGACATTTATAACGCTGTCGGGCTCGCCTGCGCCATGGAATGCGCCTGCCATAAAGGGGTTATCGTCGGGAGCGTTACAGAAAATAACAAGCTTTGACGGACCTACAAGTCCCTTGTCAATCGTTCTCTCCGCCGACTCCTTGACAATCTGTCCCATAAGTCTTACGGCGTCCATATTGATACCTGCTTTTGTCGAGCCTATATTTACGCTTGAACAAATTCTGTCTGTTACGGCAAGAGCCTCGGGAATACTTCTGATAAGTCTTTCGTCGCCTGCGGCAAAGCCCTTTTGAACAAGAGCAGAATAACCGCCGAGGAAGTTTACGCCGACCTCTTTAGCCGCTTTATCGAGCACCCTTGCATATTTTACGGGGTCGCCGCCGCTTGCGGCACTTACCATTGCAATAGGAGTAACGGAAATCCTCTTGTTGATAATCGGAATACCGTACTCTCTTTCGATATTTTCGCCCGTCTTAACGAGGTTTTCGGCTCTTTTGCAAATCTTGTCATAAATCTTATCACAAGCCCTGTCAATATCAGAGTCGGCACAGTCAAGAAGCGAAATACCCATTGTGATAGTACGAATATCGAGGTTTTCCTCTTGAATCATATTTATAGTTTCGAGTATATCGTGAGTATTTATCATAATGTAATATGTCCTTTCCGCTTAATAAGGATTATATTCTGTGCATGGAGTTGAAAATATCCTCATGCATAACATTGATTTTAAGCGCCTTATTCTCGCCGAGCTTTTCAGCTTCATCTGCAAAAGCGGTAAACTCAACATTGCACTTTGAAACGTCAACGAGCATAATCATACAGAACATTTCCTGCAAAATCGACTGTGAAACCTCGATTATATTGACCTCATGCTTTGCACAAAGCTCCGAAACGCTTGCGAGTATTCCTACGGTGTCTTTTCCGACAACTGTTATAATAGAACGCATAAAAAGTTACCTCCAAAATTATATGTAAACATTTTATCACATTTTGGCGATAAATAGTATATAAAAATCACTTTTTTTCAAAAAATGATGTAATATTCTCAAAAATATGGTATATTAGGTAATATATTAAAAAGGAAGAGCCGATATATGAAAGTTAAAGCCGCAGCAAAAATAAATCTTATGCTTGATGTCGTCGGAGTTTTACCCAACGGCTATCACAGTCTTTATATGATTATGCAGTCGGTTGACTGCTATGACTATGTCAGAGTTGACAGGACTGAGAATTCGGGCATAAAAATAATAACCGCCGACCCCCGTGTGCCGACGGACGAAAAGAATATTGCATACAAGGCGGCAAAGGCTTTTTTCGACAAAACGGGTATTTGCGAGAACAACGGCATTGAAATTGAAATTGAAAAGCATATTCCGATGGCGGCAGGTCTTGCAGGCGGAAGTGCCGACGGCGCAGGCGTTATTTTTGCACTCGACAAGTTATTTGACACAAGGCTTTCTACCTTTGAAATGTGTGAAATCGGCGAAAAGGTGGGTGCCGACGTCCCGTTTTCAATTCACGGCGGAACGGCATTATGTACCGATATAGGCTCGGTTATCGCACCGCTTCCCGATTTAGATAACTGCTATGTTTTAATCTGCAAGCCGCCCGTTGACGTATCGACGCTCGGCGCATATAAGCTGATTGATGAGGCAAAGCGCCTTCGCCACGGCGACAGGTGCGGTATGCTCTACGCTATGAAGCACAACGACAGAGAGCTTATGTATGAAAAGGCTATGAACGTGTTTGAGCAGGTAATCGAAGTGCCGCAAAGGCCGTATCTTAAAGCGTTTATGAAAAATCACGGCGCAAAGCTCTCCATGATGAGTGGCTCGGGTGCTGCAATTTACGGCGTATTTGAGGACAAAGAAAGTGCCCAAAAGTGCTTCGAGGAATTGAAGAAAAAGTATGACGAGGTATTTTTGACAGTACCGTGTAAAAAATCGGTCGAGGAGGTTTTTGACAGATGAAATATTCAACAAAAAGCAGATATGCTCTGCGATTGATGGTCGATTTAACCCTCCACGGCAACGGCGACTACATTGCGTTAAAGGATATATCCGAAAGGCAGAATATCTCGGTTAAATATCTTGAACAGATTGTGTCGGTGCTCGGCAAGGCAGGAATGTTGAAAAGCGTCAGAGGGCCGCAGGGCGGCTACAAGCTGGCAAAAGACCCGTCGGAGTACACGGCAGGCGACATTTTGAGGATAACCGAGGGAAATCTTGCCCCCATCCCCTGCCTCGAAAACGAGGAAAACGACTGCGACAGAATTTCACAATGTGCGACCCTCGATTTTTGGAAAGGGCTTTATGATACAGTCAACAGCTATGTCGACGGCGTAACCCTCCAAGAGCTCGCCGAAAGGTTTAAGCTGAAAAGCTCAATAGATTTTATTATATGACAAAAGCTCCTCTGCTAAGAGGAGCTTTATTACAAGGATTGAATTGTATATCATACCGTAGGGACAGGGCTTGCCCCTGTCCGAATTCTATATCAAATTCAATTTGTGCTTCCGCCCCATCTTTGAGGGGGCTGTCATTTTTTCACAGAAAAAATGACTGAGGGAGTTTTTATAATTTGAAATAACCTTTTTAACTCCCTCAGTTTCGCTTCGCTCAACAGCTCCCTCGACGAGGGAGCGGAATGTTTAATATAAATTTCAATTTGATAGCAGCCGATAATTGTTTTGTTTTTGTTGGTTTGTTGCGGACAGGGGCAAATTACATATTTAATCAATTTCACGGACAACCGCATTTCAGCCTCCCTTGTGTAAAGGGTGCGGGTCTCCTGTGGAGACCTCTGCATTTAATGCAGAAGCACCGACCGAACCGTCAGGTGAGACGGTAGGTTGCCGTAGGCAACTCGGAGGGATTGTGAGGTCGATTTTATATGATTTTGTAAAAATCCCTCAGTCATTTTTTTGTTCCAAAAAAACGACAGCTCCCTTTACAAGGGAGCCTTTGTCGGACAGGGGCAAGCCCTGTCCCTACGGTATGATATTGAATTCAATTTGATAGTAGCCGTTAACAATTATGTTTTCGTTAATTTGTTCGGCGGGAGCAAGCCCCCGCCCTACCGTGAAAAATCAAATTATTCCGTGCAAAACAAAAAAGCTAAGTCCGAGGACTTAGCTTTTTTGGAGCTGCTAGGCAGACTCGAACTGCCGACCTCATCCTTACCAAGGATGTGCTCTACCACCTGAGCCATAGCAGCGTATTTAACAACGCTAAAGTATTATACACATTTTACCCTATGTTTGTCAACTGTTATTTTATAAAAGGCGGTATGAATTGCGTTTTTTGTTCATACCGCCTCATTTTATCAAAGCTCGCCTTTAGCTTTTCTTTCAAGGTAATCCGAGGTTGTGGGTATTACAAGATTTGCCGCACCCGCAAGCATCTCAAAAGTTGCCTCGGTAACATACTGACATTCGCCGTCAACATTTACCGCCGCAGGCTCCTTGCTTTCGATGTGCATTTTCTTGCCTCTTAAAAAGTTTGTGAAATCCCAGCCCAAATGCTGACCGTTCTTGTACTGATTTACAAGCCCTGCAAGCTTTAATCGGCTGACTGTATTCTCAACTATAATGCAATCGAGCAAGCCGTCGTCGGGTATCGCTTTCGGTGCGCCCATATATCCGCCGCCGTACCAACGGGAATTGGCACAGAGTGAAAAGAGCATTTTGCCCTCAAAAGTCTTGTCGTCGTCAACGGTAACCTTAAAATATGAATTAAGGCGTTTTGCAAGGCAATAGAAAAGTGCCACGGTGTATGCCGTTTCGCCGTTTACGCCCGGTATTTTCTTCATATCCGCCTGTTTTGCGCATATTTCGGCATCAAGCCCCATAGAGCATTGGTTGATTGCAACCCTGTCCCCTACTTTTATAAGGTCGAATTTTGTAACTGTGCCGTTTACCTGTGCGTCAATATCGATAAGCTGCTCCCTATTGCCAAAAATTCTGACAAAATCGTTACCTGAACCAAGCGGAATTACGGCAACCTGCGTGTTCGGATACTCATAAGAGCCGTTTACAACCTCATAGAGCGTACCGTCGCCGCCACAGGCATAAAATCTTATTTCCTCGCCCGTCCGAGCCAGCTTTTTAACATAGCTCATACCGTCGCCGCAGGCTTTTGTGACATAAATCTCTGCATCAAGCTCGGGGTGGTTCTTTATATACTGTTCAACCGTTGGAATGAATTTTTTTACCTTAACGCCCTTACCGCTGGTAGGGTTTACAATAAAAATATGCTTCATTTTACGCCTCCGCTTATTTGAAATACATATACATTTGACATTTTATCATACCATTGTAAAGCTTTCTGCGCTTATCGGCCTTCCTTGCAAACAAATCCTCAAAGTCCTCCGACGGACTGATAATCGAATAGCTGAATCCGTGCTTTTTCGGGAATACCTTTCCCATTGTTTTAATGATTTCGCTGACCTGACCCTGCGACAGCATTCTCTCGCCGTAAGGGGGATTGCAAATTACCGTTCCCCTCTCGGTAACGGGCTTGAAGTCCTTTAGGTCGGCACGTCGAAGCGTGATATAATCGGAAACGCCTGCTCTCATTGCGTTCTGACGTGCAATTTCAAGTGCGTTGCGGTCAATATCCGAGCCGTATGCCTTAAAGTCGCTTTCGTGAATTTCAAGGCTTCTTGCAAGCTCTCTCTCCCTGTCCCAAACGGAAAAATCAATCTGCTCAAAGCGTTCGGCAGAGAAATGCCTTTTAACGCCGGGCGCTATGTTGTGAACAAGCATTGCGCCCTCGATAAGAATTGTTCCCGAGCCGCACATCGGGTCATAGAGCGTGTGATACGGACGAAGCCTCGACAAACTGCACATTGCCGCCGCAAGTGTTTCTTTAAGCGGTGCGTCGTTTGCAACGGGTCGGTAGCCTCTCTTATGAAGTCCTGCACCCGTGGTGTCAATCAACAAATTGACCTTATTTTTGATTATAGAAAACTCGATTTGATGCCTTGCACCCGTTTCCTCAAACCAATCAATATTATAAACGCCCTTGAGCCTCTCGACAACAGCCTTTTTGACAATAGACTGACAGTCGCTCACGCTGAAAAGGTCGGAATTGACGGAAAATCCCTTTACGGGGAACTCGTCATATTCGGAAATCCACTTTTCCCACGGCAATTTCTTCGTTCCCTGAAACAAGTCCTCAAAGCTATGCGCCTCGAAAGAACCGAGATTTATGTAAATACGCTCGGAAAACCTTGAGCGTATATTCGCTCTTGCCAATATATTTTCGTCGCCTGAAAAAAAGACCCTGCCGTTCTCGGCAGTTACATTTTGGGCGTCCATTTTTTTAAGCTCGTCTCCAACAAGGCTTTCCAAGCCAAAGATACAGGGAGCAACCATATTTATCTGCATAAAATTGTTTCCTTTGACAGTTTTATATATTATATAATTTTATTTAATAAAAATCAACAATATTCTATTAGAAATCTTTTTCGTTTTCCCTAAGGAATGTTCAAAACTCAAACAAGCATTATATTTTAATCGGCGAAAACTCAAATTTTGCGTGCTATTAAAAATAAAATAAATAAATTAAAAATATATATCCTTCTAACATAAGAATATATGTTTAATTGCAGTCAAAATCTGAATATAAAAATTTATTTTTTGATTTTTGCAAAAATGTAACGCTTTTCGGTTTACATCATACCCCTGTTATAACTATTTATAGAAGGGAGATGATCGGTTGAAAAAAAGTGAAGTTTGGTATCCGTATTTGAATTTTGCCGTTTGCCCGAAATGCTTTTTTACCGACAGAAAATTTACCGCACTTTCCTCAAACGCAAAACTGCTTTATATATTTCTCTTTGACCGGACAAGGCTTTCGGCTAAAAACGGGCTTTGCGATACGGATGACGAGGTGTTTGTCTTTTGCACGGTTGAAACGGCGTGTGAAATATTAAATTGCAGTCACAACACGGCGATTAAGACGTTCAAGGAGCTTGAAATCGCACAGCTTTTGCACCGAGCTCGCACGGGTGTTATGAGAACGTACAAAATATATCTTACAAATCCGTATGATTTTTAGAAAATTTCAGAAAAAGAAAAAAGGCAAGAATTACTTCTTGCCTTGACTCCATAGGATAAAAATTACTGCTCAACAGCGTAAACGCTAACTTTCTTACGGTTCTTATCCATTCTTTCAAATCTAACTGTACCGTCGATCTTTGCGTAAAGGGTATCATCAGAGCCCTTACCTACATTCTCGCCGGGATGGATGTGAGTACCACGCTGTCTTACAAGGATGTTGCCTGCAAGAACGAACTGACCGTCTGCACGCTTAACGCCAAGACGCTTTGACTCTGAGTCTCTGCCGTTCTTTGTAGAACCCATACCTTTTTTATGAGCGAACAACTGAATGTTTATTTTAAGCATTATTTAGCACCTCTTTCGATTTTAATAAAATTCGGATACATTTTTTCAAGCTCTGTCATGTGAAGCAGAAAGCCCGATAAAATGTCTTTTGATTTTTCGGCGTCGGCGTTGTTCAGGCGAAGCTCAATTAAACCGTCGCTTTCGGAAAGTGTGTCGGGGGTTACTTTTATAATTTCCGTTATTGTGTTAGCCGTCATATAAACGGCGGAGGAAACACTTGCGCAAACTATATCCTCGCCCTGACTTGCATATCCCGAATGACCTTTAACCGAGAAGCCTGTAACACAGTCGTCTGCACCGAAAGTGAATTTTGCTCTTATCATAGAACGAAATTAAGCGTTGATACCGGTAATCTCAACCTTAGTATAGGGCTGACGATGACCTTTCTTGCGTTTTTCATTCTTCTTGCACTTGTAAGTAAATACTGTGATTTTCTTACCCTTGCCTGTCTTGAGTGCTTTGCCTGATACAGTTGCGCCCTCTACATACGGAGCACCTACCTTGATACCGTCGTCAGCACCAACTGCAAGAACCTTGTCGAAGGTTACTTCAGCATTGTCTTCTGCGTCAAGCTTTTCAATATAGATAACGTCGCCGTTCTCTACCTTGTACTGCTTACCGCCGGTTACGATGATTGCGTACATTTTTTTACCTACCTTAATATAGTCTCGCTATCGAGGGCGGAAAAATCGCTTTATAGTGCGTTTAGGCGCACTGCCCCCTAATATGCGGCAATAGTATTTTAACAGCGTTGTAAGGTTTTGTCAAGAGAAAAATAAGTTTTTCAATCTTTATCAAATGATTGTCTGCTCCGTAGCCTCCGTTAAAGGTTCATTGGTCTGCTTTTCGGTTGTTTCCTCGACGGTTGTGCTCTCCGCCTTTTCCTTTATTGCGGCAAGCTTTTTGTTGAGCGCCGAAACAACTCTTTGGTCGGACAGCGAATTTACAGCCGAAAAAGCCGAATTATAATTGTCATCGGTCGGATTTTCCGAATAGGCGTTTACAAGTGCCTCCGCCCCCGTATATTTTGCAAGCTCAAGACTGTCGGACACAAAGATGACATTCGAGCCTGCCTTCGACATATCATTGCCCTTTGCGTAATCGTAAAATGAAATGTCAAGGTCGACTTTATATTTTATTCCGCTGATTTTTCCTTTTTCGGAATACTGCCACATCTTGTAACAGTGGGAAAAATCGGTCACGGACTTAGTGTAATGCGCCACCCAGATATTATAGCCGGAGATACGGGAAAATGTGAGCTCGTCGTCATAAAATGCCTTGCTTGCGTAAATTCCCGCTTTATAGCCGGAGTTTCTTACCGTCTCGCAAAATGCCACGGCACAGTCGGTTCTCACACGCTTTGAAATTCTGTCCGCCCTGCCGCTTCGTTTGGCATTGGCGTATTCCATATCGATATAGACAGGATATTGAAGCTTTCTGCCGTTAAGGGTGTTTAAGACAAGGCTTGCTTCCTCTACGGCTTCGTCAACATTTACCGCCTGACTGAAAAAGTACACTCCGACATCAATACCGTTTGCCCGTGCGCCGTTGATATTGGCTTCAAACTGCGGGTCTATTCTCATTTTGCCGTCGCTTCCGTAGCCCCTGTACGCTATTCTTATAATTGCGTAATCAACGCCTGCCGCCTTGACCTGCGCCCAGTCGATAGTGCCTTGATGCTTGGAAACGTCTATCCCCGTCCTTGACGCCTTTGCGCCGTAATTGTTGAAATAATATCTAAATCCGCCGATTGTGGCATGACCTATTATACGCTCGGACGAATTGCCGAACAGGAATATATCGTTATTTATTCTCACGGGACCCTGAAGTCCGCCCGATACGGCATAGGTATAATCCGTAAGCAAGGATTTGTCCGCCTTTGCGGTGCCGATTGTAGCGGCCGAAATGACAACATCCGAATTGTTACCGTTTGTTGAGGAGTCAACTACCCTGTTGCCGCCCGAGTCCTCGTCAACCCTGTCGTCGCCCGTGGCAACCGCCGCTTTGACGGTTTTATCACGCTTAAACTTTGACTTGTTCAAGGTTTCCGCCTCGGTCGCAGCCTCCGAAGAAGTTTCCTCCTGTGTTTCGGGCTGTGTTGTCGTCTGCGTTACCGTTTCATATTCCTCGGGCAGATTTTCCGACACGGGAGAAGCGGTTATATGCGGCAAAAACGAGGTTGCAAAAAGCACCGCCGCAAAGGTCAGCACAAAAAGCACGACGGAGCAAGCTATTCTTGCCTTACCGTTATATAAAAGACGTTCAAAATCAACGCTTGTAATTTTCTCTTTTAATTTTGTCAATACTTGCCTGTTGTTCTCTTTCATTTTCCACACTCCAATGCTGAAATTATACTACAAGCAGGCAACTATTGCAATAACAATAAAAAACAAGACACATCCTTTTGGAATGTGCCCTGTAAACTGTTTTGAATATTCGTTATACGGTAAAGACATATAAGAACAACGAGAAGAAATGAAGTATCGAGCCTGCAAGCACAAAGAAGTGGAACACGCTGTGGAAATACTTTTTCTTCGCACCGATACCGTAAAGTATTGCGCCGAGCGTATAAGCTATACCGCCCGAGACGAGCAAATAAACTGCTCTGTGGTCAATGCAGTTCCAGAGTGTCCTTACGCAGACAATTATCATCCAGCCAAGCGCAAGATACAGTATCATCTGAATTGTTTTCGTTGTGTTGAACAAAAAGAAAGTCATAAACATTGCAATAACGACCGTTACCCACGCAACCGCCAAGACCGCTACGCCTGCCTTAAAGTTCACGGGCATTATGACAAGCCAAGCAAACGGGGTTATCGTTCCGGCTATCATAAGGTATATCATTGAATGGTCAACCATTCTCATTGCCTTTTTTCCGTTGTTGGGACGAAGTGCGTGATAAACCGCCGAGCAGGTGTACATGGCAATCATTGTAAATCCGTAGATTAAAGCCGCTATAAGATACTGCCACGACCAAGCCTTAAACGCCTTATAAATGCACAGGAGGGTTGCGAGAACGGAAAGTCCTCCTCCGACCATATGGCTTATCGAGTTTATCCAATCCTCGGTTCGGGTATAATCTGCAAGTTTAATTGAGTCAAGCTTTGACATTGTAATTCTCCTTTTTCTTTGCAAATTTTCGGCTGTTACGCCTTAAATTACCCTTACCTATCTTTTTAATTACCTTAACTGCAATTATATCAAAGTCGCCGTGCTTTTTCAAGCCTTCCCATTGATTATTGTCAATTATCGTTATTGTGTCGATTATCTTTTTACCGTGAGCGTTTCATTGTCCAAGTCGCCGCCCGTCAGAATTTCCCTTATCGCCGTGTTGAGCGAGGAGGTAAGCCCCGTGAAGATAACCGTGAGAATACCTATCGGAAGCGAAACGACTTCTCCTACTTCCTTGCCGAGATAGCCGTTGCGGCAGGTAACATAGAACAAAACATGAAGCACGATTGCTATGATACAGCAAGCTCTGAAGAACTTTCTCGGGTCTGATTTTGTACCGAGCTTTTCAACAAGCTTCGGGACACCGACGCCTGCGATAAGAAAGCCCGGGAATGTGATGATGTCGATGAAAACGTTGTATTTTGTCGTAAACATAAGGTCCGCTACAAAGTAGAAGGAAACCTGATTTGTTACCTTTACGATAAGGAAGAAAATGTTTGCAAGGAAGAGCATAAGAAGCGGTCTGTTTGAGAAAAGAAGCGAGAAGCACTCCGCAACAGACGGCGACTCCTCGTGATGAACAGTCCTCTCCTTTGTGTTCTTAAACGTAAAGCGTGTGAATACAAGTATACCGATTGCCGAAACACAGCCGCCCGTAAGGTAAGCCTTTGCGGTGTGAGTGTTAAAGTAAGGAAGCCAGCCTGCGCACGCAACGAAAAGACCGGGCAAAACACCCGAAACGGAACGCACAATCGACGACACGCCGTAAAGCTTTGTTCGTTCAATTCCGTTCGGAGTAATAGCAAACGCCAATGCACCCATAGGAATATCGAACGCCGTATATGTAACGTCAAGTCCTATAAAGAGCAAGGTTGTCCACGCAATGCACATCCAATCGGGCATCTGTGAGGGAATACCCACGAAAAACAAAATCATTACTGCGGCGATAAACCACGGAGCACGGCGGATATACGGTCTCATCTGACCTTCCTTAGTGCGTGTCTTATCGACGATAACGCCCATCATCGGGTCATTGATAGCGTCGAATATTCCGCAGTAAAGTCTGATTTTCGAGGCAATTCCCATCGGGTTTGAAAAGCTTGAAAATAATACGTTTGTCAAGAAGTAGTTGAGGTATTTCGAGCCTGTCATTGAGGTAAACATACCCTGTGCGCCTCTGCCGAGAGCGTAAGAAATCGTTTCTCTCCATGTGAGATAGGTCTCCTCGCCCACGTCCTTTTTGACGATTTTCGAGTCTAAAAATTATTTTAACTTTGCCATCTGCTCCCCCTCGGGTTATAAAATTTTATTTATTTCACAGGCAGAGAACACGCCTTTGTCTGTAATAAATGCTGTTATTAAATCGGCGTCGGTTACGTCGAATGCAGGGTTGAGCGCAGAAACGCCGTCGGGTGCCATACGCTTTTGATAGTGCATTTCGGTTACCTCATCGGGTGAACGCATTTCGATTTTTATATCGTCGCCCGTGAGAGTGTTTTTGTCAAAGGTTGACACGGGTGCGCACACATAGAACGGTATTGAATAGTGTTGTGCCAAAATCGCAACGCCCGAAGTGCCGATTTTATTTGCTGTATCGCCGTTTGCGGCAATCCTGTCAGCACCGACAAGCACGGCGTCAACAAGCTTGTTTTTCATAACGTAGGAAGCCATATTGTCGCAGATAAGAGTTGTGTCTATCCCCGCTTCGTTGAGCTCATAACAAGTAAGCCTTGCCCCCTGCAAAAGAGGACGGGTTTCGTCTGCATAGACTTTTAGATTATGACCGTTTTCTTTTGCGATATATATCGGTGCCAAAGCCGTTCCGTACTTCACGCAAGCAAGTCTGCCTGCGTTGCAATGAGTTAAAACGGCACTCTTATTTTCCAAGAGTCTCGCTCCGTACTCTCCAATTCGTTTACAGCACTCGATGTCGTCGCCGTGTATCTGCAAAGCCTTGACCTGTAAGGCTTTTTTGATGTTGTCAAGGTTTTCACCTTTACAGGAGAAAAGCACTTTTTTCATCTCTTCAACCGCCCAAAAAAGGTTGACTGCGGTAGGTCTTGAGGACAAAAGGTACTCGCAATTCTCCAAAAATTCCGAAATAAAGCCGTCCTCGTCCGTCTGCTTGCTCTCGTTCGCAAGAACTGACAATGCAATAGCAGCAGAAACGCCGATACAGGGTGCTCCCCTCAGCTTCAGCTCCTTAATTGCGGTGCAAATCTCCTCTTTTTTGCCGAGTGATAGCACAACCGTCTCATTGGGCAGCTTTGTTTGGTCGATTATTACAAGCTTATTGTTTTCGGTATCGTAAGCGACGGTTTCGCCGTGTAAATCAAACATTCGGCAGCTCTCCGATTATCTTTATAATTAGCTTTTGCATTTCCTCAGCCTTTTTCCTGCCTGCTTCGAGGACTTCCTCTTCCGTCAGCGTTTGGTCGAGAATACCCGAAGCCATATTTGAAATGAGAGAAAACGCAAGAACACGCATTTTACAATGATTAGCCGCTATAACCTCGGGAACGGTTGACATTCCGACAGCATCCGCACCCAAAACACGAAATGCTCTGATTTCAGCCGGAGTTTCATAAGACGGACCTGTGCATCCGATATAAACGCCGTCCTTGACCTCAACTCCGACAGCCTCTGCGCATTTTTTCGCAAGCGCACGCAAATCGGGGTTGTAGGCATAGCTCATATCGGGAAATCTCACGCCGAAACGCTCATCATTCTTGCCTATAAGCACATTCGTACCCATAAAATTTATGTGGTCGTTGATAAGCATAAGGTCGCCGACGTTAAAATCCTTATTTATACCGCCTGCGGCATTGGTTACAATCAAGTTTTTAACGCCGAGCAGGTGCATAAGCCTTACGGGGAGCACAATATCCTTCATATCGTAGCCCTCGTAGAAATGAAATCTGCCCTGCATACAAATAACAGGTCTGCCCGAAATAGTACCCACGATAAACCTGCCCTTATGACCGGGTGCAGTGGATACGGGAAAACCGTCAATATCTTTATAGTCAATATAGGTGGGATTTTCGATTTTCTCACCGAGCGAGCCGAGTCCCGAGCCTAAAATTATGCCTGTTTCGGGGGAAATATCGATTTTTGATTTGAGAAAATCAAGCATTTTTTCGATTTTATCCATTTTGAACCTCCGAGACTACCTCTGCCACGATTTTATTTACCTTGTAGCCGAGCTTCTCAATATCAATGGTCGTATATTCGCCGTTTTTATATAAAACCTTGCCGTCAACCATAGTCAAAACGACGTCCGATTTTTCGGCTGAATAGACAATGTTGCTCACAACGTCAAACGACGGGTACATATTCGGCTTATCGGTGTCGATTACCGTAATATCAGCCTTGTAGCCCTCCTTGATAAGTCCCGTGTCAAGCCTCTGCTGTGCCTGTGCGCCGTTATAGGTTGCCATTTTAAGCACTGTTTTCGGCGAAACAACGTCGGGTTTGCCCGTAATTCCCTTTGGAAGAATAGACGCAAGGTACATTTCACGGAGCATATCAAGTCCGTTGTTGCTTGAAGCGGAGTCCGTGCCGATTGCAACGTTTATGCCGCTTTCGAGCAAGGCATTTGTATCGCAAACGCCGCTGCCGAGCTTCAAATTACTTGCAGGACAATGTGCAACGCTGACGCCGTTTTCCTTGATAATATCCCTGTCCTCGTCGCTTATATATACACAATGAGCGAAAACCGTCGGTCTCTCAAGCACGCCTGCATCATAGAAAAGCCTTGTGGGAGTTTTGCCGTATTTCTTTATGCAATTCTCGTGCTCCGCCCTTGTCTCCGAAACGTGAATATGATTGACCTGTCCGAAGTCGTTTTCCCTTGCAAACTCGCCGAACTGCTCAATCATTGAAAGCATATTTGTATATTCCGAGTGAAGCGACATATCGATTTTTATTCTGCCGTTTTCGGTGTTATGATACTGCCTTACGCCGTCGAGAGCCTCTTTAACACGGTAGCTGTCGAAGAAGCTTTTTTCATCGGAAAATGACGAAATCGAACGTCCGAAATTGATTTTCATTCCGCTTTCACGGGCAGCCTTGATAACTCCGTCCTGAAAAAAGTACATATCGGAAAACGAGGTTGTTCCGCAGGCGAGCATTTCGGCCGCCGAAAGAAGCGTGCCGTAATAGGCTCTGTCGATATCCAGCCTGTCCTCAAACGGAAAAACCTTTTCATTTAGCCAACGGTCAAGCGGCAAATTTTCCGCATATCCCCTCAAAAGCGTCATAGTCGAATGGGTGTGAGCGTTGACAAAGCCGGGCAGCAAAACCTTGTTTTTTCCGTCGTAAATATCGGAAAACTCGCCGTCCGGTCTTGTTTTTCCGACATAGGTTATCCTGTCGCCCTGCGTTAAAACATACATATCGCTTTGGTAATCGAAATTTTCATCGATTACACCGATTTTTTCAAATAACATAAGTGCCTCTTATATCGTTTCAAGCTCGATTTTTTCAATAACTACGTCCTTTGACGGCTTGTTTGCAAAGTAGTCAACCTTGACGTCTGCGATTTTATCGACAACGTCCATGCCCTCGATTACCTGACCGAAAACGGTGTGATGATAGTCGAGCCACGGTGTGCCGCCCTCTTTTTCGTACATTTCGATACACTCTGTGGGGAAATATCTCTCGTCTGCGCAACGAAGCTGATCGAGCATATCGTCGGAAACCTCTTTCGCCTGAACGATAAAGAACTGACTGCCGTTTGTCGAGGGACCTGCGTTAGCCATACAAAGAGCGCCTCTGAAATTGTGAAGCTCGGGGGTAAATTCGTCCTCAAAGGGATGTCCCCAGATGCTCTCTCCGCCTGTGCCCGTGCCGTTGGGATCTCCGCCCTGAATCATAAAGTCCTTGATTACACGGTGGAAAATCAAGCCGTCATAATATCCGTTCTTTGCGTGAGTGAGGAAGTTTTCAACCGCTTTGGGTGCGTCCTCTTTGAAAAATTTAATTTTAATGTCGCCCATATTTGTTTTCATTGTGGCAACCGTTTCGCCCTCTTTAACTGCCGTAAACTGCTTTAACATTGTATTTCTCCTTTGTTATTCTGTACTCTTGAGTGATTCTATCATATCGATTTTTCTCAGCTTTATCGACATTAAGGCATTGACCAAAATCGTGAAAGCGACAGTCAGCACAATGCTGAAAATGTAGCTGTACCATTTGATCTGCCTGCCGAACATCATCGTATCGGTCTCAACGCTTCGCATTATGAAGAAGTGAAGCACCACGCCGATTATTACACCGAGTATCATACCCACAACCGTAAGAATGATATTCTCCCTGAAAACATATCTTTCAAGCTCACCGTCATAGAAGCCCAAAACCTTTAAGGTTGCAAGCTCACGTCTGCGTTCTGTGATATTGATATTGTTGAGGTTATAAAGCACGACAACCGCCAAAAGTCCTGCCGATATAATCATCAATGCGACGATTATATTGAGGTTTTTCATAGCCTCGTCAACCTGCTTTTGAGTGTCAACATTCATTGTAACCGAGGTTATACCGTCAATTTTCAAAAGCTGCTTTGAAAGCTCGCTGTTGTCCTGTGCGCTGCTGCGAAGAAGAAGCGTATTGAGTGCCGCCGAGTCTCCGAACAGGTTTTTATATGCCGTCGGAGTCATATAAATATAGTGGTAAATGTAGTTTTCGACAACCGCAAGCACCTTTGTTTCGGCTGTCGAGTTTCCGTCCTTTTCAGTCTTAAAGGAAATGGTGTCGCCCTCTTTTACGCCGAGCATTTTCGCAAGCTTTTCGGTTATGATAACGCCGTCGTCGGTAATGTTTACCTGCTTGTGTCCGACTCTCGGTTTAAGAGTTATGTACTCCGAAAGGAAATCGACGTTCTGCGGAACAAGGATATATGCGTTCTGCTGTTTTCCGTTTGCGTTTGCGTAGGTAAGCGTCCTGAAGGTCTGAAGATAATCGTCAACGCCGTCTATTTTCTGGACTTCCGAAAGCAGGTGGCGGCGTTCTGTCCTCGTAAGGCTCTCGTCAACGGTAATTGTGCCCTGATAGTTCCAAATCTTGTTGAACTGATTTCTCGTCATTGAAGAAACAGAGTCACGAATACCGAAGCCAACAAGCAACAATGCCATACAGCCCGCAACGCCGAAGAGCGTCATATAAAGTCGCTTTTTGTATCTCAAAAGGTTTCTGAGGGCAGCCTTTTGCGAGAAGCTGAGCCTTGCCCAGAAGCCCTTGAATTTTTCAAGGAATATCTTTTTGCCCGTCTTGGGAGCTTCCGGTCGCATAAGTGAAGCGGGATTTTCTCTCAAGGAGCGACGGCAAGCAATCAATGCCGCACCCGTTGTGCAAAGCACCGCAATTACAACCGCCGTTACCGCATACGGAATGTTTACAAAGCTTGCTATCTTTGTAAGGTTTACGTACATAATCTTATACGTTTTGACAACAAGCTCGGGAATCAGAGCCTCGCCCAAAACAACGCCCAAAAGTCCGCCTGCAAGCGTTGCTATGAAAGCGTAAAGCACATATTTTGAGACGATAGCTTCCTTTGAATAGCCGAGCGCCTTGAACGTACCTATCTGCGTTCTTCTCTCCTCAACCATTCTTGTCATTGTCGTAAGGCTTACCAATGCGGCAACAAGGAAGAAGATTATCGGGAACACCGTACCGATTGCGTTTATGCCCTTTGCATCGCTCTCAAACGAAGCAAAAGACGCTACCGCTTCCCTGTCCGTTACATACCAAACGGGGACTTCCGTGGTTGCGATTTTCTCTTTATATTTATCAAGCTTTGCCTGTGCCGAATCGAATTCCGCAACAAGCTCTTCCTTTGAAAGATTGTATTCCTCGGTAGCTGCGTCAAGCTGCTCCTTTTTGTCGGAAACGATATTTTGCGCTTCCCTGACAGCTTCGTCGCCCTGTGCAAGCTTTTCCCTTGCCTCTGCGATTGCCTCGGGGCTGCCGTTGAGTATCTGCTCTGCGGTTGCTATCTGAACTTCAGCCTGCTCTATGCCCGATTTCAGCGCTGCAAGCTGTCCCTGATAGAGCTGCGCCATAGCCTTGTAGCTATACACCTGAAAGGCGGCGTCGGCATATTCCTCGGTTGTCATATTGCCTGCGTTTTTACGAAGCTCCTCCTCCATATTGGCGATTGCGCCCGAAACCTGATCCAGCTGTGCCGAGGTGGTATTGTATTGAGTGCGAAGCGTGGCTAAAGTCTTTTTAGCCTCCTCGACCTTTTGCTTATTCTCGTCAAGACTGCCCTCCTGCAAGTCAAGAAGCTCCTGTGCGTCTTCGATTTCCTGTTTGCGTGAGTCGATTTCAGCCTGTGCGGAATTAAGCTCCGCCGTTGCATCTGAAAGCTGCTGATATGCGCTCTTAAGCTGCGACATAGCCTTTTGCTTCTTTTCCTCAAAACGTGTTTCAGCCTTGTCTATCAACTCGCCCGACTCATTTTTGAACTCGTCGTATCTGATATTACAGCGTGTTTCCGCTATTGTATTGATGTTTGAAGCAACGCTGTCAACAAGCTTTTCATACTTACCCGAGAAGCAGTTAAGCGCCGAAGCACCGTTGACCGTTACGAATATTTTTGTGAAAGAGGTGAGTGTAAACGCTTCCTTCGGAATGACAAGGAAAGCGTCAACAGTACCGTTGCCGATAGAAGCCGTGCCCCTGTCATCACTCAAATAATATGAGGTATTACCCACGCCGACGATTGTAAATTCATCGGTCGCAAGCGTGTCCGAAAGCTCGTCGTCCGTACCCATTGTGAGCTTTATGGTGTCGCCTATCTGATAGCCCGACTTTTCAAGGAAGAGCTTGTCTGCGATACACTCATTGTATTTTTCTGGGTATCTGCCCTCCGTGACCTTAACAAGATTTATCCTGTCAGTCAGCGAAAGCACGGTGGTTACAAGCTCGCTGTCGTGTCCCGAGCAAAGGAAATCGCCGCTGTACGCACCCTCTGCGTCAGCAACACCTGCAATTTTAAGTATCTCGACAATGTCCTTTGCCGTCACGCCCAACGTACCCTGAACGCAAATATCCATCATATTTTCAGAGTCATAGGTCTTGTCGGCTGAAGATTTCATCGCCGGCGTTGCCGATTTAATTCCCGAAAAGAAAGCCGTTCCGAGAGCCACTATCAAAAGGATAGAAAGAAATCTCGCAAAACTGCTTTTGACTTCACGTCCGAAGTCTTTTTTTAACGATTTTGTCATTTCTTTCTTCCTTTACCATTCAATGTATTCAACGGGGGTCGGCTTTTCATTGAGCAAAAGCTTATCAACCCTGCCGTTTTTAACCTTGATAACCTTATCTGCCATAGGCGCAAGTGCCGAGTTATGAGTGATTACGACAACCGTAACACCCTTTTCACGGCAAGTGTCCTGCAAAAGCTTTAAGATTGATTTACCCGTTATGTAGTCAAGCGCACCCGTCGGCTCGTCGCACAAAAGAAGCTTCGGATTTTTCGCAAGCGCACGGGCAATCGAAACTCTCTGCTGTTCGCCGCCCGAAAGCTGTGAGGGGAAGTTGTCAAGTCTGTTGGAAAGACCTACTTCTTTGAGCACGTCGGAAGCGTCAAGCGGATTTTTTGAAATTTGCAACGCAAGCTCTACATTTTCAAGCGCCGTGAGGTTGCCCACAAGGTTGTAGAACTGGAAAACAAAGCCGACATCGTCACGTCTGTAAGCGGTGAGCTGTGACTCGTTGTATTTTGTAATATCGGCGTTATCGACGAAAATAGTACCCGAAGTCGCCGTGTCCATACCGCCCAAGATATTAAGAATTGTGGTTTTGCCTGCGCCCGACGGGCCGACGATTACGACAAATTCGCCCTTGTCGATACCGAAGCCGATTTCATCAACCGCTTTAATCTCAACCTCGCCTGTTTTATATGTTTTTGTTACATTACGGACCTCAATAAATGCCATATTGCAAACCTCTTTCGCCATAAAAATATATACTTAATTATTGTATCACAACAAACTAAAAATTTCCATAAAAATATTATAATTAAAAGTTTGTTCACAGAAAAATTTTAGGCAAGATTGCAAAGGCGGATTTGTGCGACCGTAGGGACAGCCCTTGCGGTTGTCCGACAAAGGCTCCCTTGTAAAGGGAGCTGTCGTTTTTCGAAGAAAAATGACTGAGGGAGAGATAACAAAAGTTTGATATTTATTGCTTTCTCTCCCTCAGTTTCGCTACGCTCAACAGCTCCCTCGTCAGAGGGAGCCTGTGTTTCATCAAATTCGAAAATTTATG
>SFGA01000076.1 GCA_004556705.1 Ruminococcus sp.
GATTTGCTTTGAATACGGGCTTTATTACAGTCCGGTCAGCACGCCGGCGGACTTCCGCTCATTGGCCCCGATTGTATTGGAACAGGCATTGAAGGAATCAGGGACGCAACTGCTGGAACCTTATCTCTCCTTCACCCTCTATGCGCCCCGGGAATATCTTTCCAGGGCTTATCATGATGCACCGAAATACTGTGCCACCATCGAAACGGTCCAGGTAAAAAAGGATGAAGTTGTCTTTACTGGCGAGATTCCCGCCCGCTGTATACAGGCATACCGTACTGATCTGGCCTCTTACACCAACGGGCAGAGCGTATGCCTTACAGAACTGAAAGGGTATCAGGCCGCTGACGGCAAGCCAGTCATCCAGCCCCGCCGTCCAAACAGCCGCCTGGACAAGGTGCGCTATATGTTTCAGAAGATTGGGAAACTAAAAAGTAAAGATTAATTTTCATTGTTTTTAAAGTAGGGTCTATTTCTATTAAATACCCCCTAACGAATCCCGAAAAATAAACCCCTAGCTAGACGTAATGCCTAGTTAGGGGTTATTATTCTACTATAATGAATTATTCACCCCAACATTCATAGAATCATGACTTCTCTATATTAAACTAGGAGAGATAATTTATTCTCTTACAACGATATTAAAGGAGCGATTTTTATGAATTTTAATATTTATGATACTAGTAAGCATACAGTTTTATTGAACGGCGACTATTTAACTTTTCAATTGGAACCAATAGATTTAAATACTGTCGAAATGGTTATTCTTAGTCCTACAACTGTTCCTACTATTATTAATATGCAACAACAGGGTAAAACTTTTCATATTCATTTACCACAAGACCAAGTAAAAATTGGAAATACAACACTGTATTTCAGCTAATTTAAGGAGACTAATCATTAATGAAGCAACTTGTACTACCAATCAAAGACAGTAATGTTCTACACGAAGTTGAAGATACACTATTACACAACTTTAAAGCTGGCCGGCGGAATTACACCATTTTCCAGGTTGGCAAGGCAACTCTGCTCAGAGTGAGTGATGTATTGGCTCTCAGACACTCTGAAATCTTCAATGGCGATGGGACGGTTGCTAAAAATGCGCACATTCGAGATAAAAAGACCGGAAAACCGAATACATTGTACCTAAAACCAGTTAAACAGGACCTAACTGACTATTTTCAATGGCTAAACGATAAAAATATTCAATCAGAGTGGCTTTTTCCTTCAATTAAGCACCCTGACCGCCATATTACAGAAAAGCAATTTTATAAAATCATGGCAAAAACGGGCGATTTACTCGATATTAACTACCTCGGTACTCATACGATGAGAAAAACAGGTGCTTATCGGGTTTACACACAAACTCATTACAATATCGGTTTAGTAATGTCACTGCTCAATCATTCGTCAGAAGCAATGACCCTCAAATATTTAGGCTTAGACCAAGTCAGCCGTGAACAAATGCTCGATGAGGTAAAGTTCGATTAGGCTCTATCCTCTAAATTTCACTCGTTAATCAGGTTAGGTTTAGGCATAAACCGGTCTGATTAACGAGTTCAGCAAGCGTTAGCGCGGTAGCTTAACATTTTATGTATTTCAATAGTATGGTATAATGATATACAAATAGAGGTGATTTATATGGAAACAACGCCAACTACAATTCGTCTTGATGATAATCTCAAGAAAGAATTAAACAAGGAATTAAAGTCTATGGGATTAAGTATTAATGGGTACTTCAACTTAGCTGCTCGTCAATTAGTTATTCAGAAGAAAGTACCTTTTGAAGTGTTAGCTGAATCTGACGAACCAACAGAAACCACTAAAAAGGCCATCGTAACAGCCCAAGCAAAGGAACTCGGTATTATTCCCGATGATTCCCCTAGCTTTAACAATGTAGATGAACTAAAGAACTATTTGGATAAAGAATAATGTACCAATTAAAACTTGAACCCCAATTTAAGAAAGACTATCAACGCTTAAAGCACCATCACCCTGAATTAATTGATGAACTTATGAATACCTTAAATCAGTTGCACCTTAACGGAATTGTTAACGCTGAATACCGACCACATATTTTAGATAATCGTGGTGGCAATTATAATGGTAGTTACGAGTACCATTTATCTGACGGCAAGGTTGATGTACTAGTAATTTATATGCCCCATAAAACGAACCCATCAATTCGATTAATTCGAGTAGGTAGCCATAATGAATTGTTCCATAGTACGCTAAAATAATTATTTGATTATCAAAAGAGGTTTTTATAATGATGTCTCCGAAAAGTATTGCCCGTTGGCAAGAACTGAAAGCAAAAAAATTAAGTGGTCGCACTGTTCCAGAAGATATGGAATATAAGAAACTTCAAATGAAGCATGACGCTGATGTTTTAGCTTTAAACGAGCTAAAATGGAAAGCGGAACTGGCCGAAGCATTGATGACTGAGGCAATCAATAATGATGAATTAAAGCAACGTTTAACCAGCATTATTGATTCGCAAATTGGCAATGAGCAGAAGCCATTTACGAAAAAAGATTTGCATGATTTTGTGGATGCATTTATGACGAAAGTAAAACAAGAACAGCCACAACAAAATCATGTAAAACCATTGGGGAATAATCCATTAATGCAAAATGGATTACCCAATGGGAACAATCAAGATTAACGTAAGTTAAATCGTGATTGTTAAAAAATTCCCTTTGCCAAAAGGCATTGGGAATTTTTTATTTTGGCGTTACCTTTTTAGTAAAAAAGGTAACATTTAATTTTCAAATGTAATCTTGAAAATTAAATAAATGGTTATTAGGAAATGTGTTCCTAATTCCCTCGGAAGAGCGACCGTCAAAATGGAGTAACTCCATTTTGACTAGGGAGCTAGTAAATTGGATAAGTTATCCACTTTACTCATTACTGAACGTGCTACAATTAAAATGTAAAACTATGAACGCTGGTGATGAAATAATGGCATTGAAATGTACAGTAACAACAGACTTACAGGCAAAAGATACTAATGGTTATTCTGGTATTCAAAAGCACGTGGAACATGACCAGAGTATTAACCATTCAAACAAGGATATTGTATTCAGTGAAACTCAATTTAACGTATATGATGAATCAACTGCCACCCGTCAAGCTATTGACGATTGGAATGAGCAACACTTCCATAACTACGTGGAACAGCACGACCAACATCAAAGAGAAAAAGGTCATGCTGAACGACAATACGGAAGTGTAAAAAACTTTCTCAAGAGGAAGAAAAAAGCTACTGCAGTTTTGACCATTGGCAATATGGAAGTTCAAAGTCAATTGATGAAAGAGTTTTGCCCGGCTTCTTCGTACGTAGAGGAAAAGCTTCCCGATGGAACTACT
>SFGA01000077.1 GCA_004556705.1 Ruminococcus sp.
CTTGTGTATGCCGGACAGAATGTTTCCGTGACGGAAACAGCCACTTCTTTCGTGAATGAAAGACAGAAGGTTGAAATCAGCTTGAAGAAAACGCTTGAAACAAACAACCTTTTCGGTATCGGACAGAACGGTGAACTGAAAACATCAGCTTCGGTCTGTTTGCCGCCGAGGAACTTGTATCTGCAAGCGGTACTTCTATCCCTGCTGACGGTTTAATTGAGATCGTTACCCTTAATGAAAGCGGAAACGGCACGGTTAAAACCGACTTGCCTATGGGCGGCTACTATGTAAAAGAGCTTGCCACCGATGAGCATTATATCCTCCCGGATACCAAGTACCCCGTAACCTTTGAGTATGCGGGACAGGAAACCGCAAAGGTTCAGCTTGCGGTCAATGACGGCGAAGCAATCGAAAACGACCTTATCTACGGCTCTGTTTCCGGCAGGAAGGTCAATGAAAACGGCGAACCTCTCGGCGGTGCGCTGATCGGACTCTTTAAGTACAACGATACCGAATTTACAAAGGAAAACGCTTTGATGACTGTCACTTCAAAAGAAGATGGCAGTTTTTCTTTTGAGCAGATTCCGTTCGGTATTTGGTATGTAAGAGAAATCGAGCAGCCGACAGGCTTTGTCCTGAACGAAACCGTATATGAAGTGAACATTGCCGAAAATGAACAGGCTGTCGTAATCGAAATCGTAAACGAGTTTGTTCGTGGCAATATCACGCTTACCAAAGTGGATGCAGACTTCCCCGACAACAAGTTGACCGGAGCGACCTTTGAAGTATATCACGACAACAACGCTGACGGAAAGCAGGATGACGGTGATACGCTGATCGGTACTCTTATCGAAAGCGAAGCAGGAATTTATGAGATGAAAGACCTGCTTTACGGTCACTATCTCATAAAGGAAACCAAAGCGCCGGAAGGCTTCCTGCTTGATACAGGCATTTATCCCGTATTCATTGAAACGGACGGTATGACCTATTCCGTGGAGAACAAGGCGGGCGTTGGCTTTATCAACGAGGCAATGAAAGGAAACCTGAAAATCGTCAAGACATCTTCTGACGGCAAGGTGGAAGGCTTCTCTTTCCGTATTACCGGAGCAAACGGCTATGATGTAACGCTCAAAACCGATGAGAATGGCGAAATCTTCATCGAGGGACTCCGCATCGGTGAATACACCGTGTCTGAGGTAGCCGATGAGGTGTCTGCACCGTATTCACGACCTGCCGATAAAAAGGCAAATGTTATGACCGACTCCACCACGATTGTGGAAATGCACAATGTTGTCATCGACACTCCGAAAACCGGAGATAACAGCAAGCTCGGCTTGTGGCTTGCTCTGCTCGGTGCTTCCGCTGCCGGTATCGGCGTGACAGTCTATGCAGGTGTTAGAAAAAAGAAAAAGGAGGATGCTGAATAATGGAGCCGAAAACAATTATCGCAATCGTTTTGGTCGCCTTTATCATTGGCGGCTTTATCTTTCTTCAGGTAAAAAACAGAAAGAAGAAATAACCTACGGGGGGCGGATGAAATACTCCGTCCCCTTATTCTTTTCAAGGAGGAGCCTATGAAAACAATGAAAACAGTTGAAAGCCGGGTTTTGGAAATTCTTCGGGACTGTCCCGAAACGAGAAATGAGGATATGCTGCTTTTCTACCGCTACTACAACCGATATGCCGACTATCTCCGTGCCGGAGAGCTGCCGCTTGAAGATTTGGCATATAACTACAAGGCATACGGACTGCCGTGCTTTGAGTCTATCCGCAGAGCAAGGCAGCGTGTACAGTCCCTGTTTCCAGAGCTTTCCCGCAACAGCGCCAATGAGCAGGACGGCTCTGTTGTAATCGTAATCAACATTAACGGAGGGTAAGGCAATGGGCAAGGAAAAACGAATGATCGGAGATTATACGGTACTCAGCTCGGTCAATGTGGGAGAAAAGGAAATCATCATTGCTTCCAATGAGCAAAGCACAAACGGAGATAAATTTTTATGCGGCTTTGTGGAGCGAAACGACCTTTTTGAACTGTGCAAGGAATGTGTGGTAAGCGATGACTATATTGATATTGCCCACACTTTCGGCAGCCGTGTGGCAAATGAAGCGGAGTTGTTCAAAGAGCAGGTCAAAAAGCTGGATATTCCCATCACGGTCATTACCGAAGCAGACTGTATTCCCGACCATTATTCAAAAGACATCAACGGCAAGGTTATTGCCATTGATCCGAAGGTGTTAAAGCCTGAATTTCAGAGAGCCGACAGACAGCTCTACCTGGTAACAGGCGGTTTCGGTGCTTCGGCAAACAGCCGTGGAAGTGCTGTGTTCTGCACCAATCTTCATACCGGGAAAAACACCCGATATGAACGAATGGATGTAATGGGTGAAGTAAAGCCCGAATGTATGCCGGACTGGGCAAAAGAAAAAATTGCCGCTATGAGCCGAAGCCATAAAAACAAAGACAGAGAACGATAAGGAGGACAATGCAATGAAGGAGAAATTTACTTTTCAGCAGAAAACAAAGCTTTTGACAAAGCTGTTTGACGCAGGCTGCAACACGGAAAAGAAATTGCAGCAGCTTGATATGGAGAGCATTTTGAAAATTCCCGGTATCACCATTCAGGATATGAGCCTGATCATCGAGCTTCAGAAGCAGACCAAAGCCAATAAGCTGTTCTCTTATTTGGGAGGTGGCACTGATGAGCAGGCAGGAACAGAATGACCGTCATATCATTTGCTCGGTGACGAGCGTATGAACCTGAATATTCAACTCTCACAGCCCATCTTGGTTGTGGCGGACATCGGGCGTTGGGACGGTCGTTATGACGGATATGCGGAAATCAAGACAGGAAATATCAAAGACTGTTTGTATTCCGAAATGGATATGTGCGAGTGGTATGTGGATAAGTACGGAGATCTTCGTGCTGACGCCGTTCATCACGACGGGACAAATCACTACCTCTACCGTGTGTATAAGGACACCGCAACAGACAGTCAGATTGAAAATCTCAAAGCAAAGATTTACGATGGCAAGGCAACACGAGCCGATATAACGAGAGTGACAAGGCGGCTCGGTGATGAGATTGCCGCCGTTTACGGGTTCGATATTCCCCGGCAAAAGAAAAATATCGAGAGAGCGAGGTGAAAATATGGATTACCGAATTATGAACCCTGCCGAAAGAAAATATACCTTCCGTCAAAGCCAGCAGATTTCTATGCAGACGGGACTTATCGGGTATTTGAGAGCAGATTTCGGCAGTACAGGCAAAGAGTTTTATTCCACTTGGAACGATTTCAGAAAGGACTTAAAGACCGACGATTTCAAAAAGGAATTTGACTTGGTGATAAACTCCTACCGTTTCGGGGACGGCGAGTTTTTAAGCGGCAGAAGCGCTATGTCAAAATTCTGCTATGAACACCCCGAAAGCAGCTACGAGAGAGTACAATCTGTATTGCTATTGCTATCAGCGAGATTGGCTTGACAATCATCTGCAAAAAGCCGAAAAAGGTATCCGCTTTATTGATCCGCACTACAAAGAACAGTTCACTATCCCTGACGGAGATAAAATCCGCATAACTTTAAGCAGCGGTGAGCATTACGACAGAGAGTGCAGATATATCGACGATTACCACCTTGAGGTGGGCGACAATCTTTATCATATCTGTGAGTTTGCCGAGAGAATGGAGCAAAACGGCAATACCGTTATTCCGCTTCGCTCCTCTCTGCCGGAGCAATGCTATGTGTACTTGCCGACGAGCAATGAAATCGGCATTATCCAAAAAGGCGAAACCGGATATTACAAAACAGACCTGACAGACGGCGTTCCCGGTGAAATGAAAGAGCTTGCCGACTCAATGAACCATAAGCTCGGTGTTACAAAGGGGCAAGCCGAAGCAATGAAGACTGGCTCTATGTTTGGGTGGAAAGTCCCTGCCGCCGATCCGAAAAACTATGACGAAAACGGAAAACCTGTAAAGCCAAAACGGAACAAAGATTATGAAAGATAAGGAGGTGTTTCCCGATGGCTCGTAAATATGACCTTATTTCCGAACTGTACGACCGTACCTGCAAGACGGTGGTATCTTCTCCGCAGAATTGGGAAGCCTTTTTGACTTCTGCCTGCCGGAACTATAAGCTGCGCTTCGATGAACAGCTTTTGGTGTTCGCACAGCGACCGGACGCTACCGCAGTTCTTGAAATTGAGCGTTGGAACGGCACTTTCGGTCGATGGGTTAATCGAGGTGCAACCGGTATTGCGGTCTTTGATGATGCAAGCAGAAGCCGCCAGCGTCTTATCCATTACTTTGACATTTCCGACACCCATCCGAGCAAGTATTCCCGCCCCGTTCCTATTTGGGAAATGAAGCCGGAATATGAGCAGGAAATCACCGAAACCCTTGAAAGCACCTTTGGAACGTTAGATACCAGTCAAAGCCTTGCGGACGCAGTTATGAGTGCGGCACAAAACGCCGCCGAGGACAATCTTCCCGATTATACCCGTGATTTGCTATACTCTGTAAACGACAGCTTCTTGGAGGAACTGGACGATGACAATATTTCCTCCATATACAGAAAAGTTGTTACCAACAGCGTGGCATATATGATGATGGAACGGCTCGGCATTGATACGGAGGACTATTTCGAGCGTGAGGACTTTGAGGATATTATCAATTTCAATACGCCCGGTACGCTTAATGCCCTGGGCTTTGCCACCAGCGACATTGCCGAAATGGGACTTACCGAGATTGCAAAAACAGTGATGTCCCTTGAAAGGCAAAATCGCATAATTGCGGAAAACAGAAAGCCTGATTACAATATAGGCAGAAATCAAAACACAGAAAGGAGTCCACAAAATGAACGAGCTGACATACACGATGCAGGGCGATTACAGACTGCCCAATTTGGAGCTGCCGGAGCAGCCGGAAGCGCCGATGGGACGGTACTCCCGAATGAGAGCGAAGTACCTGAAGGAGAACCGCAAGGTGCTGTACTACAATCTCCTGACGAGCTGCAAGCTGAGCGAGCATCTGACGCAGATCGAACAGACGGCGACCGAAATGGAGGAACGCCTGACGAAAGAGATGGCGGTGAAGGAAGGCTTGACCGAGAGCCTGAAAGCGACGGATATGATGAGTTGGGTTCGGCAGATGAACAACCTGAAGAACCGGGTTCAGGAAATCGTGATGAAGGAAGTAATCTTCGCTTAGAGTATTACGACCGAAGTAACGAGGACAGAAGCCTGCCGTTTTTCGGTCACGATGATACTATTCGAGAAATCCTTGCAACCACACCCCACCTGAAAGCCACCAAAGACGAAATCCGTGCATTTTACGAAAGTGTAGCCGACGAGGACAAGCGCACCGAGTATATCAAGGGCATTTTCAATAATGATTATACCGAAGTGATACTGGGTGACGGCAGACGAGTCGGCTACAAGACTTATCAGAATGTGCTTCAGCTTTGGGAAGGTAATTATCTTAGCCGTACAAAGCAGAGCTTTTACGACTGGGGTGTGATAGCCAAACATTTTGAAGCAATGCGACTTTTGGGCGAGCTTCAGGACACAATGAAACCCCTGCCCTCTATGGACGGGCAGATGAGCTTAATGCTCAATTACGAAGCAGAGGTAACGAAACCCTCTGCTTTTTCCTTTTCTCAGGAGATTATCGACGCTGTTCTCACCCGTGGAAGCGGCGTGTCGGAGGGAAAGTTCCGCATTTATGAGCAGTTCCAAAAGAGCCTTTCAAAGAAGGAAAATGTGGATTTCCTGAAAAATGAATACGGTTGGGGCGGTTCTTATCCCGTTATCACCGGAACGGGCATTGACGAGCAGCACGATGGCAAAGGCATCAAAATCTCGAAGAATGTAAACGGCGAAGAAGTCAAAGTGCTTCTGAATTGGAATCAGGTTGAAAAGCGCATCGGTGAACTTATAAAACTGGATAGATACCTCAATCCGAAAGAAAAGGAACTCTATCCCAAGTGGCTTGAGCAACACGAAATACGCAGAGCCGAAGCCGCAGAGGAACGCAGAAAGCGAGAAATCCTTTCTACTGCACCTCCCGAAAAGAAAGAGCCTGAACCGAGCAACGAAATATATGAATATCATCTTGGCAACACCGTTTATCTCGGTGCAAACGAGTATGAAATTCTGTCCTTTGACAATGACCGGGTAATGCTCTATGATACACAGTTCCCGTTGTTCAATAAGGAAATGAGCCGTGCAGAGTTCGACCGAAAGGTGCAGGAAAACCCGATGAACGACCACCTGAAAGTCAAAGATATTCCAGCCAAAGAAATCACGGACAACACAAAGGTGAGAATATCTTTGGATAGCGGAAATGACCTTGTTCATTGGATATATTTTAATCCCGACGCAAATGCCGGAGGTCAGTATGTATCAGGTGATTTGAGCTTCTCTGTTTTTGAGGAACTCATCGATCAGTATGATATAGCGAATCATCCCGAAAACACGGAAAGGTTTGTTGCCGACCTTGAAGAAATGTCGGATCAGTTTTTGGCTGACATCAACACGCCGTTCTTTATGGAAGCGGAAAACGACTATGAGATGGACTGCGACTATACCGAGTTCACGAACTGAGCAGAATGGCTGGGCAGAATGAGCCGAACGCATTGCCGGTTTATGACCGTATAAGAGAGCCGTACAGAGGGTATCTTGCGGTAAAAGCCGAAAACCCCGACAGCCTTGTATTGTATCAGGTTGGGGATTTTTATGAAGCCTACGGCGAGGACGCACAAAAGATTGCTGAAGCTCTTGACCTTGTGATGACCTCCCGTGCGATAAGCGAGAGCGAGAGAGTTCCTATGGTGGGCTTCCCGCAGCACACCCTCGAAACCTATA
>SFGA01000078.1 GCA_004556705.1 Ruminococcus sp.
GATACCGCAAATTGCAATATTAACAGGCCAAACAAACAACAATTAGTTGCATTTAAATTGCGACTTGAAGCGGCTGGTTTAGAAGTAAAAATGAGAGAATCACGAGGCAATAATATCAAAGCTGCATGCGGTCAGTTAGTTAGTAACACAAACAAAAAGAATAAACAAAACAGCTCAAAACCAACAGACTTTAATTCTCACAAATTTTCTAAGAATAAACAAAACAATAATAAGTCTTCTTCTACGCAAAAGAAAAATCTCTGTCCGAGATAAGTATTGGTGAATAAAAATATTCCTATAGGTAGGATAATTATCGACAAAGAAATTTTCTCTGGAGTGGGAAAAGCAGACCAAAGTATGCTATAATGCAATAAAATAGTTATACAAACTTGAATTTGAGGAGGTGATAAGATGACAGCATATATGAGATTAAGATAATACCGCGAGTTGTGTTGCGGTACATCCGTATTACATAACTCGCTTTCGGGCAAGAATGTAATAATGGAGGATGTCATGAATAAAATTATTAGATTTAATGACAGCGAAAAGCTTTTTCGTTGTCCAATATGTAAACGAAAGTTAAAGATGGTAGGCAATAGTTTGCTGTGTAGTAATAAGCATTGTTTCGATATTTCTAAATTAGGATATGTGAATTTTGCATTAAATCAAAAGCAATCTAAGCATTATAGCAGAACTTCTTTTGAAAGCAGAATGGATATTTTAGAAAAGGGATACTATTCACATATTCTTACGGAGATAACACATATATTGAGCAAGCTTGAAAACATAACAACTATTCTTGATGTCGGATGTGGTGAAGGATATTATTCTAGAAAAATCAAAGAACTATTTCAAGCAGATATAGTTGCTTTTGATATTTCAAAAGATGCCATTTCCCTTGCTTCAAAAAGAGACGGTAGTAAGTCTATAAAGTGGTTTGTGGGTGATTTGGAAAATATGCCAATTAGAGACCACTCAGTAGACTGTATACTGGACATATTTACACCAGCTAATTATTTGGAGTTCAATAGAGTTCTGACGGATAGCGGCTATATTGTAAAGGTTATTCCTGGGAATAAACATCTGATGGAGTTCAGAAACATTGCAAAAGAACATTTGAAAAATCAAGAGTATTCCAATGAGAATGTGATTAACTTATTCAAGAAGCAGTATTCTGTTATTTACCAAAAAAGAGTTTCAGAATCATATGAAATGCCGTTAGAGGATATTAAAATTTTTGCAGACATGACCCCACTGCTCTTCCATGTAGATAAAACTGAGATTGATTTCAAAAAGCTAAAAACTTTGACGATTGATGCAGAGATATTTGTGGGAAGTCTATAACGCTTGAAACTTTCAGTTTGACGGAGCAACAAATTCCAATTTGTTGAACTGAATAGCACATACTGACCGATAGGAACAAGGATGAAATATACCTTGTTCCTTTTCGTTTACCCAGGGCATTCATAGAAAATGAATAAACAGGTCAGTTATGCATACCAACACTTATCTCGGACAGAGACAAAGAAAAATGGTGCATACAATAAAAAACACAGACCTTCTCATATATAACACATTAAATAAAATGAAAAAATTAGAATTAATTGACATAAACAAATCATACGATACCAACGTTCCGGTTTTAAAAAATGTTTCTTTTTCTGTTGAGAACGGAGAGTTTTTGGTACTGCTGGGCCCATCGGGATGTGGTAAGTCAACTATCTTAAGCATTATTGCTGGCTTTGAAAAGCAAAATGATGGTAGTGTTATTATCGATGGAAGAAATTGTGATACAGTTTCTTGCCAAAACAGAGATATTGCGATGGTATTCCAAAATTACGCTTTATACCCAAATATGAATGTATAAAACAATATAGCTTTTCCATTGGTTAATAGGCGTGAAAAGAAAGAGGTGATAAAGGAAAAGGTAATAACTATATCAAAAATGTTGCAAATAGAAGACATTTTAGGAAAGAAGGTAGATAAAATTTCAGGTGGCCAAAAGCAACGTGTTGCAATTGGTAGGGCCTTGGTTAGAAGCCCATCGCTTTTACTTTTAGATGAGCCATTATCAAATCTGGATGCACTTCTTCGCTCAGCGGTCTTTGATTGTTTAGACTTTGTTGGACAAACTGATATTGATACTTTCCCTATTTATTATCAGAATCGCTTTTATATTCATTCCATTTACCGCCGTAAATATGGTCTTCTACATAAGCTAACATACGATTATTCAGTACACAATAATATATAATTGCAAGCAGACTTCCAATAGTACCACAAAGATATGCTTCAACATTTTGAATTATCAGGGCTGCTATTAAAACAATCCAAGCAACGGTACAGGCAATAATTGTTGATATGTGTTCCTTACGCCATTTTTTCTTAAAGAACTCTTGCTTCTCTTTCAGTTCAAATGTACTTGCTTTCAGTGTTTCTCTAATATTTGATTCCGCCATTTCTTTATATTCCTCCGTGGTTAATTTTCTACCACTCAAGATTTCGTTAATGGTTAAACCATAAAGACGGCTAAGTTCCTCCAATATCTCTACGGGCGGCATATAAGTTCCGGTTTCCCACCTTGAAACAGTCTTATTTGTGACACCGAGTTTTTCTCCCAATTCAGCCTGTGTAAGTTTTTGTTCTTTGCGAAGCTCTGCAAGAAAGCTTCCCATCTTTACCATATCCATTTATCTTCCTCCACCTCTGTGATGGTATTAGTCTATCACTTAGCTCAGTAAATGTCTTTACCATAAACAGCGATTCCTTAAATCAATCAGAAAAAGCAAGTTATCGCTGAAAATGTTCACTACATACTAATATAATTTGCATTCAAGAAATCAGCAGGTTCAAGTTCTCCGTTCTGTTTACAACATATTGTAAATCAAAGTTATGAATATTTCTACCCGTCGTCTATTGACCTCAGTTACGAGGAAAATAGGCGGCTTTTTTTATTTTCAAAAAATTTTTCAAGAAATTTTTGAAAAACACCCCCCAAAAACGCTCTCCCATTTCAAACAAGTGAAGGGGTTAATTCCGAACCACGAAAACGGAAGCCTTTCACTTGTACTTTGACAACTGAATAAATCATTCACTAAGACTTTATTTCTGATGATTTTAGCCACCTTATCGGGTACGCCGTGACTTCTGCATTGCAGAACAGCGAGAACTCCCGGTATAAGTAAAAGGTTGCCCCTGTTACGGCGATGACAGTCAGAAGGATAATGATACTTCTCTACGGAGCTGGCGGAGTACCCGGCAGAGGTGAAATTCCTATGATACAGA
>SFGA01000079.1 GCA_004556705.1 Ruminococcus sp.
GTGTCTCCTGTGGAGACCTCTGCATTTAATGCAGAAGCACCGACCGAACCGGCAGGTAAGACGGTGGGTTGCCGCAAGGCAACTCGGAGGGATTGTGAAATTCAATCCGCATATTCAGGCTCCCTCTGACGAGGGAGCTGTCATTTTTCTTTTGAAAAATGACTGAGGGAGAGAAAGCAATAAACATCAAATTTTCGTTATCTCTCCCTCAGTTTCGCTTCGCTCAACAGCTCCCTCGTCAGAGAGAGCCTATGTCGGACAGCCGCAAGGGCTGTCCCTACGGTACGTCGTCGTTTGCAGCGTATCGTCCGCAAAAAATTACATATTAAATCAAATTAACGGACAGCCGCAGGTCGCCCCTACGGTCGCATATTAAATTCAATTTGATATCACCCAAAAGCAGTTTTGTTTTTATTGGTTTGTTCGGACAGGGGCACGGGCAATCAAAAACAATCCGAAAAAAATTATAAAAAAGTGTTGACATATAAAATAAAACGTGATATAGTAATTCCATACTTAACCGATAGGAAATATATAAAAACGCTTCAGAGGTATGGAAATGAATAAACTTAAAAGAATAAAAGCTCAACAATGTAACTGGCGTAACAGCCGAATGTGTTGCTCTTTATAATGAAAACAATACTAAAAATTTATTTATAAAGAGGTAATTAAAATGAGTAAAAACTATAAATTTGAAACATTACAGCTTCACGTAGGACAGGAGAAGCCCGATCCGGCAACCGATTCAAGAGCCGTTCCGATATATGCCACAACATCTTATGTTTTTCACGATTCGGCGCATGCGGCGGCACGCTTCGGACTTGCAGACGCAGGAAACATTTACGGCAGACTCACAAACTCAACGCAGGACGTTTTCGAAAAGAGAATTGCTGCTCTTGAGGGCGGAGTTGCGGCACTTGCGGTAGCTTCGGGTGCGGCGGCTATCACTTATACGCTTCAGGCACTTGCACAGGCAGGCGATCACATTGTCGCACAGAAAACAATTTACGGCGGAACATACAATCTTCTTGCCCACACTTTGAGCCGGTTCGGCGTCAGCACAAGCTTTGTCAACGCACACAACCTTGATGAGCTCGAAAGTGCCATAAAGCCCGAAACAAAGGCGGTTTATATCGAAACCCTCGGCAATCCCAACAGCGATATTCCCGATATTGACAAAATCGCCGAAATCGCACACAAGCACGGACTTCCGCTTGCCGTTGACAACACTTTCGGCACTCCGTATTTCATAAGACCTATTGAACACGGTGCGGATATTGTCGTTCATTCGGCTACGAAATTTATCGGCGGTCACGGTACGACGCTCGGCGGTGTAATTGTTGACTCGGGCAAGTTCGATTGGAAAAAGAGCGGAAAATACGCTCCCATTGCAGAGCCGAATCCGAGCTATCACGGAATTTCCTTTGCCGATGCGGTAGGTCCTGCTGCTTTTGTAACATATATCAGGGCAATACTTCTTCGTGACGAGGGCGCAACAATCTCGCCGTTTGCGGCATTCTTGCTTTTACAGGGCACGGAAACCCTCTCCTTGAGGCTTGAACGCCACGCAGAGAACACGAAAAAGGTTGTTGAATACCTCTCAAAGCATCCGCTTGTCGAAAAGGTAAATCATCCGTCGTTGCCCGACCATCCCGACCACGCACTTTATGAAAAATACTTCCCGAACGGCGGCGCAAGTATTTTCACATTTGAAATAAAGGGCGGACAGAAGGAAGCTCACAAATTTATCGATAACCTTGAAATTTTCTCGCTTCTTGCAAATGTTGCGGATGTGAAATCACTTGTAATTCACCCTGCGACCACAACACATTCACAGCTTACCGAGCAGGAGCTTGAGGATCAGGGAATTAAGCAGAATACAATCAGACTTTCAATAGGCACGGAGCATATCGACGATATTATCGGTGACCTTGAAAATGCCTTCAAAGCAATTGAAGAATAAGAGGAGAACAACATTATGTCAAAGATTTATAAGAGCTTATCCGAGCTTATCGGCAAAACACCGCTGCTTGAGCTTACAAACTACGAAAAAGAGAACGAGCTTTCGGCGACAATTCTCGCAAAGCTTGAATATTTCAATCCGGCAGGAAGCGTAAAGGACAGAATTGCCAAAGGAATTATCGAGGACGCCGAGAAAAAGGGCCTTCTCAAAAAGGGCGGCACGATAATCGAGCCCACAAGCGGAAATACGGGTATCGGAATTTCCTCGGTTGCTGCCGCAAGAGGATATAAGGTTATAATCACAATGCCCGAAACGATGTCGATTGAAAGGCGTTTGCTTATGAAGGCATACGGCGCAGAGCTTGTCCTGACAGACGGCTCAAAGGGTATGACAGGCGCTATTCAAAAGGCGGAGGAGCTTCAAAAGGAAATTCCCGGCAGTATTATTGCAGGACAGTTTGTCAACGAAGCCAATCCGAGAACGCACTACAATACAACGGGTCCCGAAATTTACGAGGATACCGACGGCAAGGTTGATATTTTCGTCGCAGGCGTAGGCACAGGCGGTACGCTTTCGGGTGTCGGCAAATATCTTAAAGAGAAAAATCCGAATGTAAAAATCGTTGCGGTTGAGCCTGAAACCTCTCCCGTGCTTTCACAGGGTCACGGCGGTGCTCATAAAATTCAGGGTATCGGCGCAGGCTTTGTTCCGAAAACCCTTGACACAAGCATTTATGACGAGATAATCGACGTTCCGAACGAGGCGGCATTTGCTTCGAGCAGAGCCGTTACAAAGTCCGACGGACTTTTGGTAGGCATTTCCTCGGGCGCTGCGATTTATGCGGCAACAGAGCTTGCAAAACGCCCCGAAAACAAGGGCAAGACGATAGTTGCGCTTCTCCCCGATACAGGCGAGAGATATTTGTCAACCGACCTTTTCAAGGATTAACAAGCCCCCCAAACACACTTCATATAACGAAAAACAGGTGTACGGTTTATTCATTTTCCGTGCACCTGTTTTCATTTTTGGCTATTATACGGCTGTTCGACAAAGGCTCCCTTGTAAAGGGAGCCTTGTTTTATCAAAACTGAAAATATATGCGACCGTAGGGACAGCCCTTGCGGCTGTCCGTTGCCCTGATTTTATATGTAATTTGTTGCGGAC